>CAWIXO010000001.1:0-371120 GCA_963840005.1 uncultured Actinomycetota bacterium
TGTCCGGGCCCGAGGTCTCGTGGTGGAAAGGGATCACCATCCCGACCGGCGGCGGCGCCACCGTCGAGATCACCAACGAGAACATCCGCAAGCGCGCTGAGATCGCCGTGCCCCGGGCCGCCTTGGCCGACGGCGAGCTCGTGTTCAGCAAGGCGGTCCGCGTCGGCTTCTTCTTCATCCAGCACTGGATGATGTACCGCCTCGCGGACCTGGCCTGGCTCCCACCGGGCAGCCGGGTCACCTTCTCGTGGGACGACGACTAACGCAGCACGATGTCGACGCCCAGGGACGGCTCGTGGAACGGGACGCCGCCGCGGCCGGCGTAGCTGACCCGGGTCACCGGGTCGACGCCGTCGAACTCCAGCCGGGCCGGCGTGCGGCCGCCCGGTCCGCGAACCTTGATCCGGGTGGCGCGGAATGTGATCTCCACGCCGTCGCCGGCCGGGCCGGTGACCTGACCGCCGAGCAGGCGTAGCAACCCGACCGCCCGGGCCGGGTCGGTGGCGGTCCACTCGACCGCCCGCAGCGCCGCCCGGGTGACGCCGGCCGGCGGCAGGTCCGCGGGCGGCGGCGGGAGCTCTCCCGGTCGTGACCGCGCGATCTGGACCAGCGTGCCGCCGGCCACGCGCGGGTGAATGAACGCCTCCTGCCACGCGGGTTCGTCGGTGTGGATGCCGAAGCACGGATAGCCGGCCGCGTCCGCCGCGGCGGCGGCCGCCAACAGGTCGGGCACCGTGAACGTCAGGTGGTGCATCCCGGGCCCCGCGTGGTCGAGGAAACGCGCGACGAACGGGTCCGCCGGTTCCCGGCCCGGCTCCAGCAGTTCGAGGCACATGTTGTTGGCGTAGCGCAGCGTGCTGAACCGGAACCCGGGCGCCGTGCCGCCGATCGCCCACTCGCCGCCGAGGCGGGTGCGCAGCAACGACCACGCGGGCGCCGCGGCGGGCACGGCGAGGGAAACATGGTCGAGAACCGCGGGCGGCATCATCCCGGCATCCTCCCGGAACCAGGTCCACACCGCAGTGGCCGGAATGGACAGATTGGTGATGTTCACTATCTGAACCGACGTGGCTACGTTCGGTTACCCTCGATGACGATGCGTCCCGCGCCGACCGCCATCCGCCCGACCCCGCCGACTCCGTACCGCCGCGCGCCCGTTCCTGGTGGCGTTGGTTCACCTGGTCCGATCTCGCGCTGGTGCCGTTGGTCTTCGGGGTGGTGCTGTTCGTCCGGCGGTACGCGCTACCACACCCCGCTCTGGCTCGACGAGCAGATGATCGCCCGCAACATCCGCGACCGCGGCTTCGGCGAGCTGGTCGGCCGGCTGGGCAACAACCAGAGCGCCCCGCTCGGCTGGCTCTGGGCGAGCACGCGCTGGTCTCGCTGTTCGGCACCGACGAGTACGTGCTGCGGCTGCTGCCGTTGCTGGCCGCGATCGGCACGCTGGTGCTGGCCTGGCTGGCCGGCCGCCGGTTGCTGGGCCCGGTCGGCGCGGTCACGCTGGTCGCGTTCGTGGCCACGAGCGCGGCCGCGATGCGGTATTCGGCCGAGGTCAAGCAGTACTCGGGCGATCTGTTCTGGACGATGCTGCTGCTGGTCGCGACGATGGTGCTGCTGGACAGGCCGCGCCCGACCGTGCGGCCCTACCTGCTCTGGTGGTCGCTGGCCGCGTTGGCCTGCCTGTTCAGCATGGGCGCGATGCTCGCGACGCCGGTGTTCGCGACCGTCGTCGTCGCTGACCGTCGGCCTGCGTACGGGCTGGCGTGCCGGTTTCGGGCCGCGGCGCCGTTTCTGATCTGGCTCGCCGCGTTCGTCGTCCACTACCTGGCGTCGCTGCGCTACGTGGTGGGCAGCGACTACATGGAGACGTTCTGGGGCCAGCGCGGCTACCCGCCCGCCGACGCGGCGGCCGGTGCGCCTCGCCGGCTGGGCATGGGACCGGCTCGCGGTGCTGGGTCGCGACCCGCTGGGGCTCGTCCCGCCCGGGCCAGGGCACGCACTACCTGGAGACGGTCGCGCCGCTCTTCTGGCTGCTGGTGCCTGCTCGGCTGCCTGGCCGCCGCCCGGCGCCGCCGGCCGTTCGGCGTGCTGCTGGCCGGTGTCCTGGTCTTCGCGTACGTGCTCGCCGTCGCCGAGATCGTTCCGCTCTACATGCGAATGGCGATCTGGATCCTGCCCGCCGTGTACGTGGCCGTCGGGTTCGCCGCCGACGCCGCCGCCCGGTTGGTGGTGGCGGCCGTGCGGGCCCGGCGGCTCGACGTCGCCCTCGCCGGCGGTCTGGCCGGAGCGTTCGCCCTGGTGCTGGTGGGCGCGCTGGTCGCGCCGCTGGCCGTCGCCCGCGCGGGCCCGATGCCCGCGGCCACCAACGACGAGCGCGCCGCGACCCGTTGGCTGGCCGGCGCTGCACCGACCCGGCGACCTGACGCTGGTGCTGTCGTCGAGCCGGCACGCCGTCGGCTGGTACGCCGACTCCCTGCAGCCCGCGCCGGGAGCCGGTGTTCGTGCCACCGGGGGCCGGTCAGCCCTGCCGGGGCACCGACCTGGGCGCGGTCGCCGCCGGCTACCGGCGCGTGCTGATCTACGGGTACCTCAAGCCGGGCCAGCCGGCCGCGACCGGTGCCGCGTTGCGCGCCGACGTGGCGGCTATCGGCACGGTCGTCGCGGAGGGTTCGTTCGGCGGGTCCGTGATCGCCCTCGTCGTCGACGTGCGTCCGGCCCCCGAACGCACTCCGGCTGGCTGCTACCGCCTGCTTTAGGCCGATTCTCGGCAATTGTCCGAGCCGACTGTCGTCCGACGGTTGATTGATCCGACTGGCGTCCGCGTGCGTACCGACAGTTGGCCGGGGGAGTGTGCCGCCGGTCGAGGACGAGGGAGGGTCGGCATGAGCGCGGTCGCCGCCGTGACGCCCGGTGTCGGTCTGCGGCCGAACTGGGCGAAACCGCCCAGCTCGCGCGCGCTCCCTGGGGCGGCTTCCGCCACCGTCCGAGACGCACGACAGAATGACCGGGTGCTGCCACGTTCGGGTTCCGGCCGACCCCCATCCGGGCCTGCCACCCCCGGTGACTCCGACGAGCTCATGCGGCTCCTGTACCAGGAGCATGCGGGCCCGTTGCTGATGTTCGTGCTCCGCCTGACCGCCGGCGACCGCCAGCGGGCCGAAGACGTGGTGCAGGAGACGTTGCTGCGCGCCTGGCGCAACGCGGACCGGCTCACGAACTCCGGGCAGCCCTCGTTGCGGCCCTGGCTCGTGACGGTGGCCCGCCGGATCGTGATCGACGAGCACCGCGGCGTGCAGGCCCGGCCGCAGGAGGCGTACGACCAGGACCTCACCCGGTTCGCCCAGTCGGACGACACCGAGCAGGTCCTCCGCCGGATGACGATCACCGCGGCCTTCAAGACGCTGAGCCCGGTCCACCGCGAGATCATCATGGCGACCTACTTCCGGGGCAGAACGGTCCCGGAGGCGGCCGAGGAGCTGGGTGTTCCGCTGGGCACGGCGAAGTCCCGCGTCTACTACGCCCTGCGCGCCCTGCGCGAGGCGCTCGAGGAGCGCGAGGTGACCGAGGCATGAGCCGCGAGCAGCACTGGGACGTCGCGTCGTACGCGTTGGGCGTCCTCGACGAGGTCGACAGCGAGCGGTTCGAGGAGCACCTCGCCACCTGCTGGGTCTGCGCCGGTGAGCTCGAGTCGTTCCTGCCCGTGGTGGACTCGCTGGCCGAGGTGAACGGCGGTCACCTCGCGGTGACCGAGCAGGTCGACCAGGACGGCGCGCTGCTCGGCCGGGTGCTGACAGCGGTGGGCGACGACCGCCGCCGGGTCCGCCGGCGCCGCGTGCTCAGCCTCGCCGCCGGCGTGGTGCTGATCGCTCTGGTCGGCGGGCTGGCGCTCTTCGCGGGCGCCCGATGGGTGGCCGACCCGCAGGTGGTCGCCGGACCCTCGGCCTCGGCGCGGCCTGACGGGAGTCCCGCCGTCGGCCCCGGAGTGCCGCACAGCGCCACCGATCCGGCCACCGGGGTGCACGCGGACCTCGCCGTCGACTCCCGGCCGTTCGGCACCCGGATCTCGTTCGCACTCAGCAAGCTGAACGGCCCGGCGACCTGCCGCCTGGTGGTGCTGACCAAGGACGGCGCCGCCGAGGTGGTGTCGAGCTGGCGGGTGCCGCCCGAGGGCTACGGCACCGCGGAGCGTCCCGAACCACTGCGCCTGCAGTCGGCCACCGCGTCCGCGCTCGAGGACGTGCGGGCCGTACAGGTGCAGGTGATCGAACCCGACGGCGAGACGAGCCCGCTGGTCACCATCCCGGTCTAGGGCGTGAACCGCCCGAGCACCTCGTTGGCCACCGTGCGCAGGGTGTTGCCGGTGGCGGTGTTGAGTAGGCCGGCAACGACGGCGTCCGCGGTCGCCGGGGTGAGTACGTCCTCGGCATTGCGGCGGAACTTCGCCGCCACCTCGTCCGGCGTCAGCGGGTCGGTCGGGTTGCCGCGGGCGTTGCGGACCGTCGCCGTCTCCGCCGAGCCGTCGCGCCAGCGGACCGTACCGCGGTCGGGCGTTCGTGCGGCAGGGCCGCGGTGAACGCCGGCTCCTCGCGCAGCCGCACCCGGGCGGCCAGCTCGCCCACCTCGGCGCGGGCCAGCCGGTCGGGCAGGAACCCGGCCGCGGCGAGCTCGCCGTCGAGCGGCGAAGGTGGCCAGGCTGACGGGCAGCGAGAACCGGGCGTGCATGTCCGAGGTGACGCTCGGCGGCGTCAGCGACGCGGCGAAGGCGAACGTGTCGACCTCGATCGCGGCCAGACCGCCGCGGTCCCGCACCGGGTCCGGCACGGCCGGCGACGGCGAGCCGGAACGCGTCGAGGGCCGGGTGCACCCAGCGGGCACAGGCGTACGGCTTGAGGTAGCTGTCCGCCAACCGCCAGCGCTCGCCCAGCTCGCCGATCAGCTCCGTCGTGCGTCGAGGTCGGTGCAGACCGCGCCGTCGAGCAGGTCGGCGAGCAGCGCCGCGGTCGCCGATCGCGCCGTCGGCGGCCCGCGCCGGCGGCCGCGGCGCCGTAGTAGGCGCCGAGCCCGGTCCACAGCGTTGCGGACCGTGCCGCCGCGCACCGGCACGGCCGAGCGTCGCCGCGAGCGGCAGGCAGGACCCGAGCAGGTGACGCGTCGCGGTGGCGGTCGGCGCGGACAGGCCGCGCAGCAGCGCGGTCGCGAGCGCGGCGGCGCCCGGCCCGTGGACGCCGTGCGGGTGCAGGCCGGGCCGCAGCGACGGTGCCGGCGCCGCAGCGCATGCCGACCTCGTTGGCGATCAGGAAGATCTCCAGCAGGCGGCGGTCGTCGACGCCGTCGCGGCGGCGGCGTGCAGGAGCACCGGCAGCGAGTGCGGCGCCGGGTGCGCGGTCGGGACCGGCGGCAGGCGGTGGCCCTGCGGGTGGAACGAGCCGCCGGAGTCGGCGTCCAGCCAGGTGGCCGCGGTGCCGAGGGTGACCAGCCGGCCGAACGGGAGGTCGCCGGGCCCGGTCGGCTCCGGCCCGCGCAGGCTGTCGCCGAACGCCGCACCGGCGGGTAGCGCAGCCCGCCGAGCAGCGCGCCGAGGGTGTCGAGCAGCAGGAGGCCGGGCGAAGCCGACCACGTCGTCGGGCGCGTCGTCGAGCCGCGCATCGTGCGGCGAACGCGCCGATCCGCGCGGTGTCGATCGGTGCTGTGCCATGGATCAGTCCTTCGACGCGTTCAGTCCTGTGTCGGACGCGCGTGGCCAAGGTCGTCGAGGCGGTCCAGCACGCCGTCGAGCGCGCCGGCCAGCACGACGCCGTCGACGCCGAGCGCGCCGAAGGCGGCGAACCGGTCCGCGACCGTCCGCGGGTCACCGGTGACGACGAAGCGGTCGCGGACGAACCGGTCGGCCCCAGCCGGCGACGTCGGCGCCCTGGCGCGGCGTCGGCGGTGCCGTGCCGCGCGGTAGTCGTGCGCGTCGGCGACCGCGCGCGACCGCCGAGCGCAGGTCGGCGCGGCGACGCCGAACCAGTCGGGCGCGGCGACCAGCCGGGCCGCGCACGACCCGAGCACCGGCGCGGCCGCCGCGTCCGCCGCGGCCTCGGCCGTCGGTCACGACCGCGCGGACGAACATCCAGACGGTCGCGTCCGGGCGGGCCGAGCGGGCCAGCGCGACGGCCTTGCCGACGATGCGCGGGGTCGGCGCCGACGTCGACCAGCACGCCGCCCAGCAGGCCGGCGGTGGAGGCGATGGTGCGCGGGCCGGAGGCGGCGCCGAGCAGCCCGGGCCGACGCGTCGGCAGCCAGCTCGCGCAGGCGTGCGCAGGGACTGTTCGTAAGCGCGGCAGCGACGGCGGCGCGCAGACCTTCGTTGCGCACCGAGCTCTCGCCCCGCCCGACCACCGCGAGCACCCGCCCGGGATGGTGCGCGTCGAGCGTGCGCACCGCGCCGGCGACCGCGGCCGGGTGGCGCAGGCCGAGGCTGAGCACGCACGGTCCGGCGAGCCGGGCCGCGGTGCCGCCCAGCACCCGCTCGGTCTCGACCAGGCAGTCCGGAAACAGCCGGGGGCTGTCGGCCAGCGCGACGCCGTCGAAGCCGGCGGCCAGCGCGGCGCCGGCCAGCTCCACCGGGTCGCGCCGTGCCGATGGGCCGGGCGACGTTGAGCAGGATCATCCGAGCGCCCGGACCAGGTCGACGACGTCCACATCGGACGGTGGTCGGTCCGGTAGGAGGGAGACCGTGTGCGCGAGGCCGCCGGGCATGCCGACGATGCCGGCGTCCCGGGCCCGCAGGGCGAGCCAGGCGGCGGCCGGGTCGTGCCCGGGCGCGACGCCCGGCGGCCCGATCACCATGAGGCTCGCGGCCAGGTCCAGCAGCGCCGGCACCTCGTCGTCCGGCACGCCGGCCAGCCGGGCCGCGCAGACCGTCGCCGCCAGCACGCCGGTGCTCAGCGGTCCGCGGCGGCGTGGACTGCGCCGCGAGACCGGCGGCGACGGCCGCGGAGAGCTCCTCGGCCGACCGCCCGTGCTCCGCGCCGACCGCGAGACCGACCAGGGTCAGCGCGCTTTCGGGGCCGAGCCCGGCCCGGGCACAGCCGCTCGCCGTTCCACAGCAGCGCGACGTAGGTCTCCGCCCGGGTGCCGGCACCGAGCAGCGGGAAGTCACCGTCCGGCGTGCCGACCCGGGCGGCCCAGGCGGCCAGGTCGGCGTCCGGCTCGGCAGCCGCGGCGCAACGCGGCCAGCACCGTCGGAGAGTCATTCGCGGGTCACCTCGGTGCTCTCGGTGACCAGGTAGAACTTGAAGTCGGTGCGGCCGGCCGGCCCGCGCTCCGCCGGGATCGGGTTCTCCTCGAACCAGTCGCAGGTAGTTGCGCGTAGGCCTCCTCGTCGGCGTAGTGCATCTCGGCGATCCGGTAGAACGTGTAGCCCTCCGGCACGCCGCGGTGCCGCCGGACGCCTGGCGCACCGGGCGCAGCACCTTGTTGAACACGATCCGGTCCAGGTGCGGGTTGGCCAGCAGGTCGGGCGCGTGCACCTCGAAGAGCCAGCGCTCGTACTCCTCGGGGCTGACGCCCTCTGCGATCTCGTACCCGAGGATGGTCTTGACGGTCATGGCGCTCCGTGGTTCTCTGCCTCGGTACGTCGTCCAGTATGCTGGGACTCGCGCGCCCGTCGCCGAACCCCTCCAGCCGCACCCGCCGTCGGGACGACCGCACGCCCGACCAGCTCGGCCACGACCTGCTCGGGGTCGCGCAATGGCGCCCTGGTGCTGCCGGCGGCGCGCTGCCGGGCCGCGCTCGCGCCGGTAGACCGCCACGGTCCAGTCCGTCGGCATGCGGCTCGCGCCGTGCCGCGGACAGCGACCATCCGCGGCGGCAGCAGGCCGAGGTCGAAGACGTGCGGGCGCTCGTTGGTGGCGCCGTCGGTGCCGGCGTGCCGACCCAGGTGACCAGGGTGTGCGGGTCGCGTCGCCACCTGGTCGAGCCGGCGGTGGCGGCGCCGCTGCACCAGGCGACCGACCAGTCCGGTCGGCGAGGAACGCGGTCATCGTGCGGCCGACCGGGAAGCCGCGCTGGTCGATGGTGGTCACCTGGGCGAAGCCGGCCTCGGCGAGCACGAAGCGCGCGCGCGGCGAGCACGCGGCCGGCGGCGGGTCCGCCAGCCGCTCCCGGGCACGAGCGCGCCAGGTCGTGGTCGTCGGCGCGGCGCGCGGCCGACCCAGCCGAGCGCAGCCTCGGCGTGGACCACGGCGCGGTCGGGCAGCGGCGCGTGCTCCACGTCGACCGTGATCCGGGCCGCGGCGAACGGAACGGGTCGAGCCAGCAGCACGCCCGGGTGCGCGACAGCGACGGTGACTCCGCCTCGTCGGCGCCGGCCGGGTCGCCGCGCACCGGGGCAGCAGCACGACCGGCGGCGGCTCGTGGTCGAGCGCCGCCAGCTGCGGCCCCCACGGGACGAGCCGGCGCCGGCCGGCGACGGCTCGCGGCGGCGTACGCGACAGGTAGAAGCGACAGCAGGTCCCACAGCTGCAGCAGCTCGTAGTTGTGCCAGAGCCGGGTCTCGAACGCGCGGCCCGCGGCTCGTCCTCGGTCCAGGCCAGCTCGCGTGGCCTCGATCCAGCGGCGCTGCTCGGCGCGCACGGCGCGGTCCTGCAGCGGCCCGGCCTGTCGGCGCCGAGGCGCGCCGCCGCGCGCGCCGGGCGCGGACCAGCGGCCGCGGTAGAGGCCGGTCCAGTGCATGCCGACCAGCAGGCCCGCGTAGGCGTCGGCGGCGCGACCCGGTGCGACGCCGTCGCGGTAGAGCCGGACGTGCTCGCCGGCGGCGACTCGAGGAAGTGCAGCGGGCGCCGGGCGTCCGCGTCGAACAGCAGCCGGGCGTCGCGGCGCCGCCAGCCCTCGTCGTGCCGGGCGGCGGCGGTGCGCACCGGCTCGTCCGGGCGTCGGGGCGGTCGAACCGCTCGTTGCCCCAGGCGGCCGCGAGCTCACCGGCCAGCCGGCCGTGCTCGACCTGCTCGACCAGGCGCAGCGCGCCGTCGCGCGCGGGTGACGATCACGCGCCGCCTCCCGCGCCGCGGCGCGGTCGCCCGAGGTGGCGGGCGGCTGCCGCCGGCGGCGAGGCCGTGCACGGCCGTCGAGCACCGGCGCCGGCGTGCGCCGGAAGCGGTGGGCGAGCAGCCGGCGGGCCTTGGCCCGCAGGGCTTCCCGGTCGAGCGCGCGCGAACGCGTCGCCGCGCGGCACGGTCTGCGGCGCCGTCAGCTCGCTGCCGTCGGCCCGCACGACCCGACGCGGGCGGGCCGGCCGGCGCGGGTAGCCGGCGTCGAGCGCCGGGTCGTGCGCGACCTGACCCGGGCGGCGAGGTCGCGGACCGCCGCGAGCCGGACGAGCTCGTCGGTCAGCGTGGTCTCGTCGAGCCGCCCGAAGAGCAGGGCGACCGCGACCGAGGTCGGCACGCTGAACCGGGCTGCCAGCTCGCCGCCGGCGACCGCGTCGAAGCGGGCGGCGTCGGCGAACGCGCCGGACCCGACCGCCGCCACATCGCGCCAATCAGCCCGTGCGGCGAGCAGGTCGGCGACGGCGTCGTTGACGCCGTGCAGGTGGGCGCAGGTCGGGTGGGACTTGATGTAGCCGCCGCAGCACCTCGTACTCGAGCCCAGCCGCCGACCCGAGGCCCTGACGGCGAGCGAGGCAGTCGCGCCCGGCGGCCGCACGGCGCCGAGGTGCCGGTCGAGCGCGCCGGGAGCCGGCGGCCAGGCCGGCCACCGCGGCGCGCGCCGACGGCACGCGCCGGTCTGCACCGACGCGCCCAGGAACGCGTGCGACCGCCGGTCAGTCCGTCGAAGACGGTGGTCGCGTCGGTGAGCAGCACCGCCGACGCCGGCCAGCCCGACGGCGCGGGCGCAGCGCCGCGGCGTCGTCGGGCGCGAGCAGGTGGGCCGCGGCGGCGGCGGCGGCCGACCTCGCCCCAGGTGCCGATGTCGTGGACGCCGGACGGGGTGCCGCCCATCGCGCGGCCGAGGCGCGCGCCGACCTCGTAGCCGGCCAGCACCGCGGACAGCACGCGGTCGCCGGGCAGCGCCCCGCTCCTGGCGAGCGCGAGCACGGCCGTGGCGGCGTGCGAGGCCGGGTGCCCGCGCGCGGCCGGTGCCCGTCCTGCAGCTGGTCGGCCGCGACCGCGCGCCGGCCAGCGGGCCGCGGTCGGCGCCGTCCAGCCCCGCGGCGAGCCGGGCACCGCCGCGGCGCCGCCCGTGGAAGTGCGCCGCGGCGAAGGCCCGCAACTCGGGCCGTCCGCCGCCGAGGGCGGCGACGGCGACGGTGTCGGCGACCAGGTCGACGACGCGCTCGCGCACCCGTGCCGGTGCCGTGGACCAGTCGGTGGCCGCGGCCGCCGCGGCCAGCCGTTCGATCATCCGAGCACCCGGGACATCAGACCGGCCACGTTCGGCGCGGCCGCAAGGTCGAGCACGGCTGCGGCGATCGCGTCGCGGTCCGGCACTGCGGCGGCGTTGACAGCGAACTTCGCGGCCAGCTCCGCCGAGCTGAGCGGGTTGCCCGGCCCGCCCCGGTTGTGGTCGACCCGCACCTCGTGCCGTTGCCGTCGCGCATCCGGACCCGCAGCACGGCCGGGAACTGGTGCGGGAAGATCTCGTCGCAGCGGGCGTCCGCCACGCAGCGTGACCTTCGCGGCCAGCGCCAGCCGGGTCCGTCGGCCGCGGCTGCGTCGGTGAAGTCGTCATGGCCCAGGCCCAGCCCGCCGCCGCCGAGCAGTGCGGCGGCCACGGTGTACGGGCCGCAGAACGCCGCGTGGTAGCCGGACTTCGGCCGCGCCTTGTCCTCCGGCGGCTCGGCGATCGTGCGCAGTACCGGCGACGGTACGCCGAGCTCGATCGACTCGATCGCGGCCGGGTCGACGCCCTGCGGCGCGCAGCGCGAGCGCGGCATCGATGCCGGCGTGGGTGAAGTGGTTGCACGGATACGGCTTGAAGAAGATGCCCGGGCAGTTCCCAGTGCGTCGCCGAGCCGGTCGACGACCGCGTCGACGTTCGGCGCGGTCGCCGCAGAACGCGTGCAGGAAGCCGAAGCGGCCCTCGATCACGGTGGGCGGGCCGGTCAGCCCGTGCCGGGCGAACTCCGCGGCGACCACGCCGGCATGCGCGGCCCAGCCGCAGTGCGCCCGCTTGACCGTGCCGCCGGTGCGGTTGGCTTCCAGTAGACCGGCGCCCATACTGGCGGCGATGCCGGCCGCGTGCGGCGATGCCCTCGGCGTCGAGCGCCGCCGACCATCGCCGCCGCGGCCGCCGCGCCGACCGCGCCGCAGATGGAGGTGGCGTGCTGGCCGCGCTCGAAGAACTCGGAGTTGCCGAGTGCGTCGTCGTAGCCGCCCATTCCGAGCCGTACCGCGACCTCGATACCCATGCCGGCGGCGTCGAGCAGCGCGGTGCCGGACGCACCGCGGGCCTCCGCCATCGCCAGCGCGGCGGGGACCACCGGCGAGGAGGGGTGCAGTACCGACGGCAGGTGGGTGTCGTCGGAGTCGAGGGAATGCGCGAGGGTGCCGTTGACCAGCGCGGCGTTCGCGGCCGGGAACGCGCAGCCCGGTGCCGATCGCGGTCGCCTCCGGCGTGCCGCCGGACTCCCGGACTACGGCGGTAACGGCGCGGCGCGGGGGGCAGCCCGGTGGCGGCGAGGCAGTTGCCGATCAGGTCGAGCACCCGGCGGGCCACGTCCTGGCGGAGGTCGCCCGGAAGCCCGTCCCGGCGCACGTCCTCGGCGACGGCGGCGAGCCGCTGACACGACTCGTCGGCGATCGGTCATGCCGGACACCGCCGCGAACGGACGGATCGGCGAGCCGGTGCCGCCGACGATGCGCAGCGGCGCCATCGCGAAGACGAACGCGGTCAGCCCTTCGGCGGCCGCGTGCTCCAGGTTGAGGTGTTCGATGATGTAGATGCCGGCGTCGACCAGCAGCACCCGGTGCACCGGCAGCACACTGTGCCCGGCGCCGGGCCGGATCTGTTCGTACGCCGTGGTGTCCGAGCCCGTGGCGACGACTCCGCGCGGCGGCGAACCATTGCGGCGGCGTCGGTGGCGGCGCCCGGAACGCCGGCGGCCTGACCGAGGTAGGTCGGCGCGTCGTCGAAGTGCCGGGCCCAGCCGGTGCGGACCAGCGCCACGTCGCCGCGGCCGACCTCGACGCCGGCCCGCTTGGCGGCGGCGGTCAGGTCGTCGGCGGTCACGCCGTAGCCGGCGGGCAGGGCGTCGACACCGTGTACGGCGGCCACGTCGAGCAGCACGCCGCGGTTGAGCAGGGAGGGGGTGTGCTCGGCACCGAGCGCGGTGAACCGGCCGCCGGTCTGCGCGGCCGCGGCGTCGACACCGCCGTGCAGCTTGCCGTCGTGGCTGACATGCGAGAGGGCGTCGACGTGCGTGCCGACGTGGCCACCGGTCACGATCATCTCGTTGGCCGCCGAACCGCCGTCGGGGCGCACCATGTCGCCGTGGCGGCGGATCAGGCTCATCCGGAAACCGGGGTGGTTCGGCGAGCACGGCATGCCCGTGAAGTGCGGGTGCCCGAGCTCGACGAGCCGTACTCCCGCGGCCACCGCGGCGAGTAGGGCGTCGGACGCCGGGCGGGCCTGCGGCTCGGTGCTCAATGCGTTCCTCCAGAGGGCGTTTCGGTCAAGTCGAGGACGAGTCGGGCGCGGCGCACCACCGCGGGGTCGACGAACCGGCCGTCGGCGTCGAGCACCGCGACCTCGCCGCGTTCCTGGGCAGCGGCCGAGGCGGCCAGCACCGCCCGGGCGGCGGCGACCTCGGCCAGGCCCGGCGTGAAGACGTCGTGCACCACGGGGATCTGGCGCGGATGCACCACCGACCGGCCGACGAAACCGGTCGCCCGGGCGCGCTCGGTGCTCGGCGCGCAGGCCCGCGAGGTCGGCGACGTCGGTGTAGACGCTCTGCACGGGCGAGGGCAGGCCGGCGGCGCGGGCCGCGACCACCACCCAGCCCCGGGCCCAGGCCAGCCCTTCGTCACCGGTCACCCGCAGGTCCGCCGACAGGTCGGCCTCGCCGAGCCCGAGCCCGGCGACCAGGGGGTGCGCGGTGGCCAGGTCGGCCGCCCGGGCCAGCCCGGCGGCGCTTTCCACCAGCAGCTGCATCGGGAGCCCGGCCCGGTCGCCGACCTCGCGGACCACGGCCGGGTCCTCGCTGCGGGGCAGGCGCAGGCCGGTCAGGCTCAGTCCGGCGAGCGCGTCCACGTCCGCCTCGCCCCACGGGCCGGCGGGGTCGTTCACCCGTACCCACAATGGACGGTCGTGGCCACCCTCGGCGGCCAGCCGCAGCGCGGTGTCCCGGGCGGCCTGCTTCTGGTCGGGCGGCACGGCGTCCTCGAGGTCGACCACGACCGCGTCGGCGCCGGCGGCCAGCGCCTTGGCGACCCGGTCGGCGCGGTGCCCGGGCACGTAGAGCCAGGAACGCGGGGTCACTTGGGCAGCCCGCCGGACCAGCCCAGCGCCCGGGAGATCCGGTCGGCCGCCGCGCTCACCAGCGGCCCGAACCGTTCGCGGGCCGCCGCGTCGACCCGGTGTGCCGGCCCGCAGACCGAGATGGCGCCGATGACCGTGCCGTCGATGCCGAACACCGGCGCGGCCACCGAGCCGGCGCCCTCCTGTCGCTCGCCGTCGGAGCCGGCGATCCCGGTCTCGCGGATCTGGGTGAGTCGCGCGCGGAGCAGGTCGTTGTCGGTCACGGTGCGGGTGGTCAGCGACGGCAGGCCGGCGCCGAGCACGGCCTCGCGTTCGTTGTCCGGCAGGAACGCCAGGATGCAGGTGCTGGAGCTGCCCGCGTGCAGGGGATAGCGGCGACCCACCTCGACGGTCATCTTGATTTCCCGGGTGCACTCGACCTGGTCCAGGTAGACCCGGCCGCTGTGCACCCGCGCGGAGACGGTGGTGGTCTCGCCGGTGGTCAGCTGAAGCTCGCGCAGCACCGGCATGGCGACGGTGCGCAGCTGCGACTCGCGCAGCGCACGGGCGCCGAGGGCCGCGGCCGCCGGACCGAGCTGGTAGCCGCGGCTGGCCGGGTCGCTGACCAGGAGCCGGCGCTCGACGAGGGTCTGCAGGATCCGGTGCACCACGGCCTTGGACAGGTCGAGGCTGCGCGCGATCGCGGTGACCCCGAGGAAGTCCGGTCCGTCGGTGAACAGCAGGAGGACGTCGGCCACGCGTGTCGCCGCCTCCGTGCCCTGACCTTCTGCCACGTCCACATCCCTCAGTACGGTGTTTCAGCCAGCGGAACACGATTGCAACACCGACCCGCCCAAAGGGTCAACCCCTCAATAGGGCTCTGGGCTGCGTTGAAGAAGATTCTGCAACGGACCCTTGACCGCTCGAAGCGGCAGTGCCAGAGTCAGGCGTCATGCGACGTTCCGTGCGGCGGAACACAGTCACCCCCAGGAGCTGACATGAGGAAGACCTGGACCCTGAGCCTTGCCTTAGCTGTGCCGCTGGCGCTCGCCGCCTGCGGCGGGTCCGCTCCGGCCGGCACAACCACCGGCGGCGGCGAACAGTCCGGCGGCACCATAAAGATCGGTTCCTTGCACCCGCTGAGCGGATCGTCCGCGGCTGACGGGCAGCAGATGGACAACGGAGCCAAGCTGGCCGTCGAGGCCATCAACAACGCCGGCGGCATCAAGTCGCAGGGCGGCAAGAAGCTCGAGCTGGTCAGCGCCGACACCCAGGGCAAGCCCGAGGTCGGTCAGAGCGAGGCCCAGCGCCTCATCCAGGAGGGCGCGGTCGGCCTCGTCGGCACCTACCAGAGTGCCGTCAGCGCCAACGTGTCCACGGTGTCGGAACGCAACAAGGTTCCGTTCGTCATCGACGTCTCCAGCGCCGACTCGATCCTGGCGCAGGGCTACAAGTACACGTTCCGGCGTGCAGCCCAGCTCCACCGTGCTCGGCACCTCGGGCGCGCAGTTCCTCGACCAGGTGGCGAAGGCGGGCGGCAAGCCGGTCAAGACCGTCGCGGTCCTGCACGAGCAGGGCCCGTTCGGCACCGCCGTGCGGGACGCGTTCAAGGCCGAGGCCGAGAAGGCGGGCATCGACGGTCGGCCCGGCGATCGCCTACGACGCGGCCAGCGTCTCCGACCTGACCACCCAGATCACCCAGGTCAAGGCCAGCGGCGCCGACGTGCTGATGGTCGCCGGCTACTACCGCGACGGTGTGCTGGCCGCGAAGGCGGTCGACACGGTCAAGCCGCCGGCGCTCAACGCCGTCTACGGCGTGGCCAACGGCGCCTTCGACCTCCCGCAGTTCCCCAAGGAGGTGGGCGCGGCGGCCGAGGGCTACTTCGACGCCAACTACCACGCCGACATGACCAAGCCGGACATGCAGGCGCTGGCGAAGCTCTACCAGGAGAAGTACAACGACGCGATCCGGACCGGCGCGGTGCTCGCGTACGACTCGGTCAACGTGATCGCCGCCGCGCTGGAGAAGGCCGGCAGCGCCGAGCCGGCCAAGGTGCGGGACGCGATCGCCAGCGGCGAGGTGCCGACCCTGATCGCCGGCCCCGGCACGATCAAGTTCGGCCCGACCGGCGAGAACCTGAACGCCACGCCGATCCTCATGCAGGTCCAGAGCGGCGCACCGAAGCAGGTGTTCCCGGCCGACAAGGCGGAGGCCCAGCCCGTCTACCCCGCCTTCAAGAGCCAGTGACCTCGTCACCCGACCAGGACCACGTCGCCGCCGGCAACGGCGGCGGCGTGGCCACCCTGGACCCCGACGAGCTACCCACGGCCGCACCGCGCACGGTGCCGTGGCTGCGGATCGGCGTGATCGCGGCGCTGATCGTGGTCGCGATCGTGCTCGCCTATCTCCGCGCCGGCAGCGGTGTGGTCGTCGTGCAGGCGGTCACCACCGGCATCCTCATCGGTGGCGTCTACGGCCTGGTCGCGATGGGCCTGACGTTGATCTTCGGCGTCCTCGACATCGTCAACTTCGCGCACGGCAGCTTCCTTGCGCTGGCCCTGTTCCTCACGTTCGGCCTGACCCAGGCCGGCCTGCACGTCTATCTGGCGCTGGCGGTCAGCGTGCCGGCCATGTTCCTGCTCGGCGTGCTGGTGCAGCGCGGCATCCTGGCCGGCGCGATGGGCAAGCCACTGGAGAACCAGCTCCTCATCACGCTCGGCATCTCGCTGATCATCGAGAACGCGCTGCTGCTGTTCTTCGGCGCCAACCCGCGCTCGGTGGCGCTGTCCGGCGACCGCGGTGTGCCGATCTTCGAGGCCGTGGCCAACCTGTCCCGGCATCCTCGCCTTCGTCGGCGCGCTGCTCCTCGCCGGCCTGCTCTACCTGCTGCTGCAGCGCACCCGCCTCGGCACCGCCATCCGCGCGGTGGCCGCCAACGACACCGGCGCGCAGCTCGTCGGCATCGACACCCGGCGTGATCTACGCGGTCACCTTCGCGCTCGGCACCGCCTGCGCCGGCGCCGCCGGCACGCTGGTGGCCCCGCTCGTCACCATCGAGCCGACCACCGGCTCACTGTTCAACATCGTGGCGTTCGTGGTGGTCGTGCTGGGTGGCATGGGCAACGTGGTCGGCGCGCTCATCGGTGGTCTGATCATCGGCCTGGCCGAGCAGCTCGGCGGGATCTACCTGCCCGGGCAGTCGCCGCTGCTGTCGGTGTTCATCGTCTTCGTGCTCGTGCTCTTCCTGCGCCCACAGGGACTCTTCCGGAGGTCGGCATGACGACCACCACCGCGCCGGCACCCGCGACCTCGGCCGGAAAGCCGCTGCCGAAGCTGCCGTGGAACCGGCACCTGCTGTGCCATCGGCGTGCTCACCGTGCTGCTGATTCCGTTGCCGCTGATCCTGCCGCCCGCACAGGCGTCGGTCGCGGTGCGGGTGCTCATCTTCGCGCTGATGAGCATCGGCTGGAACATGATGAGCGGTTTCGGCGGCATGTTCAGCTTCGGCCACGCGGCCTACTTCGGCATCGGCGCGTACACCGCGTGCTGGCTGTTGGTCGAACACAACGTCTCGCCGTGGATCGGGATGCTCGCCGGCATGGTCCTCGCGGCGGCTGTTCGCGACGCTGATCGGCTTCCTCGCGCTGCGCTACAAGCTGCGCGGCGCCTACTTCGCGCTGGCCACCTTCGCGTTCGCGGAGATGCTGCGGCTGTGGGCGACCAACAGCGAGTTCGTCAACCGCGCGGTCGGGCTACCACGTGCCGCTGCGGGCCGACACCTCCTGGCGGTGGATCCAGTTCGAGCCGTCCTCACCGAACTACTTCTGGATCGCGCTCGGGCTCACCGTGATCGCACTCGTGGTCAGCGTCCAGTTCGTCCGGTCGCGGGCCGGCCAGTTCGCCAAGGCCGCCCGGGACGACGAGGACGCGGCGGCCGCGGTCGGGATCCCGGTGATGCGCTACAAGCTGCTGACGATGGCGCTCTCGGCCGCGATCACCGCGGTCGCCGGCGTCTTCTACGTGCAGTACTTCCTGTTCATCGACCCCGACCTGGCGTTCGGGTCGAGCGTCTCGATCCAGGCGATCCTGCCCGCGGTGATCGGCGGCGTGGCGACCATCTGGGGTCCGGTGATCGGTGCCGTGGTGATGGGCCCGCTCAACGACGTGACGGCGACGATCCTGCGCAACCCCCCGCCGGCGCTGGAGTTCCTGCAGGGCCGGGGCGGTCTCGACGTGATCGTCTACGGCGCGCTGCTGATCATTATCGTCCTGCTCCTGCCGCAAGGCATCTACGGAGCGCTGCGCAAGAGGTGGTCCCGGCGATGACCTTGCTGCGAGTGGAGAACCTGGCCAAGTCCTTCAAAGGGCTGCGGGCGGTCGACGACGTCAGCTTCGAGGTCACCGAGGGCAGCATCCTCGGCGTCATCGGGCCCAACGGCGCCGGCAAGACGACGATGTTCAACCTGGTGGCCGGCGCGATGCGGCCCGACACCGGCCGCGTGCACCTGGGCGGCAAGGAGATCACCGGGCACGCACCGCACCGGATCACCGCCGCCGGCATGACCCGGACGTTCCAGCTCATGCGGCCGTTCTACTCGATGACCGTGCTGGAGAACGTCACGGTCGCGGTGCTGGCCGGCGGCGCCGCCAAGCGCACCGCCCGGAACGCGGCCGCCGAGGTGATCGAGCGCGTCGGCCTCGACAAGTGGCGCGACTCGCCGACCGAGGGCCTGCCCACCGCCGCGCTCAAGCGGCTGGAGTTGGCCCGGGCCCTGGCGAGCAAGCCGCGGGTGCTGCTGCTCGACGAGGTGCTCGCGGGTCTGGTGCCCGCTGAGCGGACGCCGGTGATGGAACTGCTGGAGCGGCTGCGCACCGAGGACGGCGTGACGCTCGTCTTCGTCGAGCACATCATGGCGGCCGTCATGCGGCTGTCGGACTCGGTGCTGGTGCTCGACCTGGGCCGGGTGCTCACCTCGGGCGCGCCGGAGGAGGTGACCCGGGACCCCCGGGTCATCGAGGCCTACCTCGGGGAGGACCCGCATGCTCAAGCTTGAGGGGCTCAGCGCCGGCTACCACGGCCTGCAGATCCTGCACGAGCTCGACCTGCGGGTCGACGAGGGCGAGATCGTGGCGATCGTGGGCGCGAACGGCGCCGGCAAGACCACCACGCTCAAGGCGATCTCCGGTCTGGTGAAGGCGACCGCCGGCACGATCACCTTCGACGGCAAACGCGCCGACGGGGTACGCCCGAGCGAGCTCGTCGCCCGCGGCCTGCTGCACGTGCCGGAGGGGCGGGCGCTGTTCGGCCCGCTCAGCGTCGAGGAGAACCTGCGGATGGGCGGGTGGACCCGCGGCCGCAAACCGCTGGACGAGCCGCTGCGCGAGGTCTTCGAGCTGTTCCCGATCCTCGCCGAGCGGCGCACCCAGGCCGCCGAGACGCTCAGCGGAGGCCAACAGCAGATGCTGGCGATCGGCAGAGCGCTGATGGCCGCGCCGCGGCTGCTGCTGCTCGACGAGCCGTCCACCGGCCTCTCGCCGAAGCTGACCTGGACGGTGCTCGACGCGATCAAGGCCATCCGGGACAAGGGCGTGTCGGTGCTGCTGGTCGAGCAGAACGCCGCGCACGCGCTCAACCTGGCCGACCGGGCGTACGTGTTGGAAAGCGGCAGCCTGGTGCTCGACGGACCGGGCCCCGAGCTGGCCCGCGACGACCGGGTCCGGGCCGCGTACCTGGGACTGTGATGTCTACTGTGGAAGCCGTGGCGCGGCTCGGCGACTGGGTCGCCGGGCTGCGCTGGGCCGACGTCCCGGCGCCCGTCCGGGCCCGGCTCGACCTGGTGCTGCTCGACTCGCTCGGCGTGACCGTGGTTGGCGCCCGCCAGCCCGAGCAGCGTGCCCTGGCGCAGGCGTGGCGGCCGAGCACGGGGCCTGCCCCGCTCGTCGGTGGCGGGCTGACCACCGCCGTCGAGGCGGCCGCGTGGCTCAACGCGACCGCGCTGTCCCGCCTGGAGCTCGACGAAGGACACAAGTACGCCAAGGGTCATCCCGCCGCGCACGGGCTGCCGGCGGTGCTGGCACTCGCCTGCGACCTGGGCGCGTCCGGCGCCGACACGATGACCGCACTGCTCGCCGCGTACGAGGTGGCGGCCCGCTTCGGCCGGGCGACGAGCCTGCGCGCCGGCATGCACCCGCACGGCAGTTGGGGCGTGGCCGGCGCGGCGGCCGGCTGCGCGAAGCTGCTCGGGCTGCCCGCCGCGCGCGTCGCCGCCGCGATCGACGCCGGCGCCGGGCTGCCGGTCGCCGGCCACTTCGCCAGCGCGCTGGACGGCAACCCCGTCCGCGACGCCTGGCTCGGGGCCTCCAATGTGTCCGGTCTCGCGGCGGCCCGGATGGCGGCCGCGGGTGCCGCGCGCAACACCGGCACGCCGGCGCTGTCCCTGGGCGACGTGCTCGGCCAGTTCGACCCGGCACCGTTGACCGACGCGCTGGGTGAGCGCTGGGACGTGGAGCTCGGCTACTTCAAGCGGCACGCGTCCTGCTCGTTCACCCATCCGGCGGCCGACGCGGCGCTGGCGATGCCCGATCTCGACCTCGATGCCGTCGAGGAGATCCTCGTCGAGACCCACTCGCTGGGCGGCGGGCTGAGTCGCACGAGCTGGGACAGCCGGCTCGGGGCCCTGTTCTCGACACCCTTCGTGGTCGCCGCCGCCCTGGTGCACGGCGTCGTGGACCCCACCGTCTCCGCCGACGACCGGCGCGACGATCCGCGGGTCCGGGCGCTCGCGGCCAAGGTGGCGGTGCGGGTCGCGCCCGACCTCGACGCACGGCTGCCCGACGAGCGGGCGGCCCGCGTCACCGTCCGCCTGGCCGGCGCGGGCGCGCTCGTCGTCGAGGTGCCCAATCCCATCGGCGACGCCGCCCACCACCCCATGGCCGAGGGCGACGTGCTCGCGCTGCTCGGCCGCCTGCTCGACGCGGGCGCCGTCCGGACCGTGCACGAGGTCGCGACCGGTCTGGCCGCCGCCGCCGATGTCGGACCGGGCTTGCGGCGGCTCGCCGAGATCTGAAAGGAACCCTTGTGCGGATCTACGCCGTGACCCCGATCCACGTCGACGTCGAAGAACTGGCCCGCCGCCAGGCGCGTTACGCCGCCCTGTCACCGCCGGGCGTCGAGGTCCTGCTGCACGACATCGGCCCGGACGCGCCGCGCGCGCTGGACACCGATGCGCAGGTGCGGGAGAGCGAGGCGCTCGTCACCGCCGCCCTGCGGGGCGCGCCGGACGGTTTCGACGCACTGCTGCCCGACTGCGTGCTGGACCCGGGCGTCGCGGACCTCGCCGGCACCCTGCCGGTGCCGGTCTTCGGCCTGTTGCGGCTCAGCCTCGGCTGGTCGGTGCTGACCGGCCGCAAATCCGCCGCGGTGGCCCGCAACAAGGCGATCGCCGACGAGATCGTGGCACGGGCCGACGCGTACGGCTGGTCCCAGGAACTGCTCGGCGTCGAGGTGCTCGACCTCGACGTGCACGCCATCGCCGACGACGCCCGCTGGGCCGCCGC
This sequence comes from uncultured Actinomycetota bacterium, assembly GCA_963840005.1. Classification (GTDB taxonomy): domain Bacteria; phylum Actinomycetota; class Actinomycetes; order Mycobacteriales; family Micromonosporaceae; genus Asanoa. The sequence continues at coordinate 20,999 of CAWIXO010000001.1, forward strand.
GCTCGGCGGCGCGGTCGGCACGCTGGCCACGACCGGGGCCCGCGACGTCATCAACGGCTGCTCGGCGGTCGACGTGTCGGACGAGCTCGACCTGCCCGCGCGCGTAGTCGACCCGACCGCCCTCGCGCTGCGGTTGATCGGAGCCGGGCGATGACCCTGGACCTGGTCGTCGCCGGCGCCGGGGGCGGGCTGGTGGCCGCCCTGCGCGCCGCCCAGCTCGGCCTCGAGGTGCTGGTGGTCGAGGCGAGCGAGCACTTCCGCCGCGGCAACAACACCTCGATGTCCACGGCGATGATCCCCGGTGCCGGCTCGCGCTGGCAGCGGGAGGCGGGCATAGAGGACTCGGGTGACCTGTTCGCCTCCGACGTCGCCCGCAAGACCAAGGGCCAGGGCGACCAGCGGCTCGCGCGGGCCCTCGGTGAGGTGAGCGCCCCGCTGGTCGAGTGGCTGGCCGACGACATCGGGCTGGACCTCTCGCTGGTCACCGACTTCCACTACCCGGGCCACTCGGTCGACCGGTGCCACACCGTCGACGGCCGGCACGGCACCGTGCTGCTCGACCATCTCGTCGAGCGGGTGGGGCAGGCCGGCATCGACCTGCTGGTGCCGGCCCGGCTCGTCGACGTGCTCCTCGATGCCGGGGGAGCGGTGCGGGCCGCGGTCGTCGAGCGTCCGGACGGTTCCCGCGAGGAGATCCCGACCCGGGCGGTGCTGCTGGCCACCAACGGCTACGGCGCCGACCGGGCGCTGGTCGCCGAGCACCTGCCGGAGATCGCGAAGGCCGTCTACCACGGCAGCGAGACGTCCCGTGGCGACGCACTGCGGATCGGTGCCGCGCTGGGTGCGGAGAGCGCCTTCCTCGACGCGTACCAGGGGCACGCCGCCCTCGCCGCCCGTTCCGCGACGCTGGTCGGCTGGGCGACCGTGATGCACGGTGGCTTCGTGCTCGACACCACCGGCCGCCGCTTCGGCGACGAGACCACCGGCTACTCGGAGTACGCCGCCGCTCTCGCCGCCCGCCCGGACGCGTTCGGTTGGCTCGTCCTCGACCGCCGGATCCACGACGCCTGCCTGGCGTTCACCGACTTCCGGCAGAGCGTCGAGTCGGGCGCGCTGCTGACCGCCGAGTCCGCCGCCGAGCTCGCCTCCCTCGCCGGGCTGCCGGCCGAGGCGGTGGCCGCCGAACTGGCCGAGACCGCCGCCGTCGCGCGCGGCGAGCGGGCCGACCGGTTCGGTCGCACCTTCTTCGAAGCGCCACTGGAGCAGCCATATCTCGTTGCTCGGGTGGTGCCCGCGCTTTTCCACACCCAGGGCGGCCTGGTGGTCGACGAGCAGGCCCGGGTGCTGCGCCCGGGCGGCGCGCCGATACCCGGGCTCTACGCCTCGGGCGGTGCCGCTTCGGGCATCTCCGGGCACGGCGCGGCGGGCTATCTCGCCGGCAACGGTTTGCTGCCCGCCCTCGGCCTCGCCTATCTCGCCGCCAACCACCTGGCAGCAACCACGGAAGGAACCACATGAAACCGCTGCAGACCCTGATCAAGAACGTCACCGTGGTACGGCCCGACGCCGGCTCGCCCGACGGCGACCAGCTCGACATCGGCATCGCCGGCGGCAAGGTGGTGCGGCTGGAGGCTGATATCCCGGCGTCCGACGCCGAAGCGGTCATCGACGGTCGCGGTCGGTTCGCGTACCCGGGTGCGGTCGACGCACACCAGCACTGGGGCATCTACAACCCGCTGGACGCCGACACCGCCACCGAGAGCCGGGCCAGCGCGCAGGGCGGTGTGACGACCGGGCTGACCTACATGCGCACCGGGCAGTACTACCTCAACCGTGGCGGCTCGTACGCGGACTTCTTCCCGCACGTGCTGTCGGCGTCCGAAGGGCGTTCCTACATCGACTACGGGTTCCACCTGGCGCCGATGAGCAAGGAGCACATCGACGAGATCCCGTCGATCGTCGAGAACTTCGGCGTCACCTCGTTCAAGATCTTCATGTTCTACGGCAGCCACGGGCTGCACGGGCGCTCGTCCGACCAGAGCTCGTTCCTGATGATTCCGCCTGACGAGCGCTACGACCTGGCCCACTTCGAGTTCGTGATGCGTGGCGTGCAGGCGGCCCGGGAGAAGCTGGTCGACGCGGCGCCGCACGTGTCGCTGTCGCTGCACTGCGAGACCGCCGAGATCATGACCGCGTACACGAAGCTGGTCGAGCAGGACGGCTCGTTGTCCGGCCTGGCCGCCTACAGCGCGTCGCGGCCACCGCACTCGGAGGGGCTCGCGGTGACCATCGCCGCCTTCCTCGCGGACGAGACGGGACTGCCGAACATCAACCTGCTGCACCTCTCGTCGCGCAAGGCCCTCAAGGCCGCGATGGCCATGGCGAACACCTTCCCGCACGTCGACTTCCGCCGCGAGGTGACCATCGGGCACCTGCTGGCGTCGGTGGACACCGCGCACGGGCTGGGCGGCAAGGTGAACCCGCCGCTGCGGCCCCAGGAGGACGTCGAGGCGCTGTGGGAGCACGTGCTCGCCGGCGACGTCGACTGGGTGGTCAGCGACCACGCGTGCTGTAAGGACGAGCAGAAGTTCGGCGACCCGCGCGACGACATCTTCGCCGCCAAGTCCGGCTTCGGTGGCGCCGAGTACCTGCTGCCCGGCCTGGTCTCCGAGGGCCGCGAGCGGGGCCTGTCGCACCAGCGGATCGCCCAGCTCGTCGCGCTGAACCCGGCCCGCCGCTACGGCCTGCCCGGCAAGGGCACCATCGGGGTCGGCTTCGACGCCGACCTGTGCCTGGTGGAGAACGCGTCCTGGACCGTGCACGCCGCCGACTCGCAGTCGACCCAGGAGTACACCCCGTTCGAGGGCTTCGAGCTCGGTGCCCGGGTGACCGACACCTGGGTCCGGGGCCAGCGTGTGCTGGAGAGCGGCAACGTGGTCGGCTCGCCGGCCGGCCGTTACGTCCACCGTCCGTACCAGGGGTGAGCGTGTCCACAGTGAACGACGGTCCGCTGGCGGGCCTGCGGGTGCTCGACGTGTCTACCATCCTGGCGGGCCCGCTGGTGGCGCAGATCCTCGGCGACTTCGGCGCGGAGGTCATCAAGATCGAGCATCCGGCGCGCGGTGACGGGATGCGCGGCCACGGGCTGGCCAAGGGTGACCAGCCCTTGTGGTGGAAGATGATCGCCCGCAACAAGCGGACGGTCGGGCTCTACCTCGGAGATCCCGAGGGTGCGGAGATCTTCCGCAAGCTGGCCGCGACCGCCGACGTGGTGATCGAGAACTTCCGGCCGGGCACGCTGGAGCGCTGGGGGCTCGGCTACGACGTGCTCTCCGCTGACAACCCCGGGCTGATCCTGTTGCGGGTCACCGGCTTCGGGCAGACCGGCCCGTACGCGTCGCGACCGGCCTTCGGCACGCTGGTCGAGTCGATGAGTGGTTTCGCGCATCTCACCGGCGAGCCGAACGGCCCGCCGACACTTCCCGCGTTCGGGCTGGCCGACTCGATCGCGGGCATGGCCGGGGCCGCGGCGGTCTCGATGGCGCTCTTCCAGCGGGAGAAGGACGGTCACGGGCAGGAGATCGACCTCGACCTGCTCAGCCCCATCATGACCGCCGTCGGCCCCGGTGTCCTCTACGCCGACCAGCTCGGCATCGACCAGGAGCGCACCGGCAACCGGTCGGCCAACAACGCACCGCGCAACACCTACCGCACCGCCGACGGGCACTGGGTGGCCATCTCGACCAGCGCGGACAGCATCGCCCGGCGGGTGCTGACGCTGGTCGGCCATCCGGAGGTTCTGGAGGAGCCGTGGTTCGCGACCGGGCGGCAGCGGGCGGCCCATGCCGACCTGCTCGACGATTACGTGGGCGCGTGGATCGGGGCGCGCAGCCGCGCCGAGGTGCTGCGGGCGTTCGCCGAGGCGGGTGCCGCGGTGGGCCCGGTCTACAAGCCGAGCGAGCTGCTCGAGGACCCGCAGGTGAAGGCGCTCGAGCTGGTGACCACTGTGGAGGATCCGGACCTGGGTCCGATGCGGATGCAGAATCTGCTCTGGCGGATGTCGCGCACCCCGGGCCGGATCCGGTTCACCGGGCGGGCACCGGGCGCCGACACCGACAGCGTGCTCGGCGACGAGCTCGGCCTGTCGGCGGAGGAGCTGGCGGCGCTGCGGGAGCGCGGAGTGGCCGGTTGATGGAGCGGTACGGCTCGCTGGGCCGCACGCGGCAGTTCGCCCGGCTGTTCCTGCTGCCGGGTGTCTACCGCTGCAACGGCGACGTGATCACAATGGAGCGTCCGGTCTACCCGTACCAGCTTTAGGCCCTAAGACGGTCACGGCGATCCGAACCTCGCCGCCAACTGGAAGCCGGCGCACGGCCCACGCGGCCGCGACGTAGCGGTTCCGGAACTGACAACGTCGGCGGAGGGCCGCGACGTCGGGGCTCTCCGCCGGCATACACTCAGCCTTGTGGATGATCGACTAACCGAGGCGCGGGAGCTGTACCAGGCGGCGGTCTTCGGCGGTGCCGACTCCGGCCTGGACCTCGCCGACCGGGCGCTCGACGGTGTCGAGGCCGACACGGTGCTGGCCCGCGGCCGCATCCGGCACGCCCGCTATCTGTCCGCGCGGGCGGCGGGGGAGCAGCCGGCGGAGGACCCGACCGAGCTGGCCCTGTTCGAACGCGCGCTCGCCCTCTACGAAGACCTCGGCGACACCCGGGGCGCGGCCGAGGCCCAGTTCCTGGTCGGCTGCTACCACCAGGTGGTCCGCGGCGACATGGACACCACCGAGGCGATGTTCGCCCGCTCCCGCGACCTGGCCGAAGCGGCCGGCGACAACCTGACCCGCTCGTACGCCCTGCGCCACCTGGCTTTCGCCGCCCAGCACGCCGGCCGCATCGCGGACGCCCACGCGGCCCTGACGGAGTCCACCCGGCTGCGCCGCGACCTCGGCTTCACCGCTGGCGTGGCGGCCAACCTGGTGGCCGAGGCCTATCTGGCCGCCGACGGTGCCCCGGGCGAGGCGTCCGCGCTGCTCGACGAGGCCGCCACCCTCGCCACGGAGTCGGGGGCCCACGCGGTAGCCGGCTGGGTCTCCGAGGCCCGCATGCGACTCACCGCCGGCTGACTGTCGCGTTAGGCCAGGGCCTGCGTGGCGTGCCGGAGGTAGGCGTCGACCTGGCCGCGGTCGTAGCCGCGGAACGCCACCGGCAGCCGTGCCTCGGCGATCGCCCGCAACGCCGCCGCCCGGCGGAAGGGATCGTCCTGCCCGAGCGCGTCGCCGACGGTGGCAAGCAACGCGTCGGTCTCCGCGATGCGGTAGCCGCGCAGCACGATCAACGGCTGTACAGCCGCCTCCGCGGCCGGTCCTGCCGTCGGGCCCGCCGCCGCCCGGCTGCGGGCCAGCCAGGCGTCGACCTGCGCCCGGTCGTAACCACGCAGTACGACCAGCGGCGGACCCACATCCGCGATCACAGCGTCGATCCGGGCCGGGTCACCCGCCGCGGCACTGACGTCGCGCACCAGGGCGTCCACGGTGGACCGGTCATAGCCCCGCAAACTGATATCGAAGTCTGTCACGCCAGCCATTGTCGTACCTCGCGGCTAGTCTTCCGCACGTGAGTTACGACCTTTACTTCTGGCCTTCCAGGGCGGCGAAGCGCCCGGGGAAGCTGGCGGCGCGGCTCGCCGACGAGAACACCCGCGGACTCGTGCCGGACGAGCGGGTCCTGGCGTTCCGCGCCGACCTGCTGCGCCGCTGGCCGGTGCTCGCCGACCGGATCGCTCCGTGGCACGACGACCTCGGGTCGCGCCAACCGTGGGGGCGCACCGATCTCGCCGACCGGTTCGTCGGGCTCACCCTTCCCTTCGACTGGCCCGCCACCAACGCCCTCCCGGTGCTGGCCCACGCCTATCGGCTCGACTGCTACGACCCGCAGGCGGGGACACTGGCGGTCGCGCACGGCACGGACAGCCTCGACGGTGCGTCCACGGTGGCAGGCTGGGTGCACGAAGACCACGTCGTGCGCCTGCTCGAGCAGATCAGCGCCTACATCGGCTACTCGTACGACGACCTGGACGAGGCCGCGCTCACCGGCGCGCTCGACGACACGGACGACGAGACCGACCGCTGGTTCGACTATCCGTTGGCCGGCCAGCCCGCACTGACGGTCTTCCTGGCCCGGTCTCCGGGCAGCTCGGTCGTGGTGGTCCGCGTCGAGGGCACGATGGGCCTGGTGCTGGCCACCAGAATCGAGACGGCGGTGGACCTGCTCTGAGGTGCCTGGCCGCTGCCAGGCACCTCAGTTCCAGGCCCGGTCAGGCGGTCCAGTCGGCGCGGCGGCCGAGATACTTCAGCAGGGCGGTGACGTCGTCGTCGGTCGGCAGCGCCTCGATCGCCGGTGCGAAGGCGAAGGCGCGCAGCGGCTCCACGAACTCGATGGCGACCTTCATCAGTGACCGGGCGAGGTCCTGGGTCAGCGGCGACGGCTGCCCGGTGGCGACGGCGATGTCCCACGCGTGGACGGCGGCGTCGAGCGCGGCGGCACCCGATCCGACCCAGGTCGGCAGGGGACCGAGGGGCAGCGGGGTCAACGCCGTCTCGACGTCCTTGCCGACCGTCGCCCAGGCGGCCGCCGCGGCGTTGAGGTGCGGGTTCAGGAAGGCCATCGGGTCCTGCGTGAGGTGGCCGGAGGGCGCGAACGGGTTCTCGGTCGGCCCGCCCTCGCCGGTGATCGCCGCGGCATAACCGAGCTGGTCGCCGGCCGCGTGCTGCAGGACCTGGGTGGCGGTCCACTCCGAGCACGGCGTCGGCCGGCCCCAGTCGCCGGCGGCGACACCCGCGACCGTCGCGCGCAGCACGCGGTGTGCCTCGTCCATGAGGTCCCAGCCGCTGATGGTGATGTGCTCGCTCATGACCAACTCCCGATCAAAGGGGGAACGGACTGAACCGTTCCGCTATGGTTGAGTCTAACGGAACGGATCCTTCCGTTTCAAGTCCTAAGTCACGTTGGGTTTCGCGTGGTCCAGCCAGAGGGCCGCGAGCAGGTCGTGGCCGCGGTCGCTCGGGTGAACGCCGTCCGGTGCCATCTCGGCGGGGCTGCCCGCCGCGGCCAGGGCGGTGTCGGCGGGCACGAGGATCGCGCCGTACTCCGCCGCCAGCGCGCGGACGACCGCCAGCTTCGGGTCGAGGTCTGCGCGCCAGGTGACCTGCTCCTCGTTGATCGGCAGCAGGAACGGCTCGATGAGCACGAGCGGCACGCCGGCCAGCGGGTCGAGCAGAGCCCGGTAGTTCGACTCGAACGCCTCCACGGTGGTGACCGAGCCGCTGTCGTAGCGGCGCCACGTGTCGTTGACGCCGACCAGGATGCTCACCAGGGCCGGCCGCTCCGCCAGCACATCGGTCTCCCAACGGTCGCGCAGGTCCTGGCTGCTGTTGCCGCTGATCCCGACGTTGACCACACGGAAAGCACCGTCGAGGGTCGACGCGATGCGGCGTACGTAGCCGTCGCCGAGGCCGGCCGGGTCGGTGCGCCGCTCGCAGTCGGTGATGCTGTCGCCGGCGAAGACGATGGTGTTCATGGGATCCTCTCGATGTCGATCAGCATGGCCTGCTGGGGGTTGAGGGTCGGCAGGGGTACGCCCGCAACGGTCAGCACCGCGCCCGACAGCTCGACCGGCCGGCTGACCGCGGCGGCCACCCATGACGGGTCGCCGGCCTGGTGCCGACTCGCCGCGCCGAGCTCCTCGCGGATGGCCACCCGGTAGCGGGCGGACGCGTCGAGCCCGGGGAAGCGGACCCGGCCGGTCTGGCCCGCCGCCGAGGTCTGCGAAGCGGATCCAGGTGAACAGCGCCCGCGACCCGTCGTGAGCGACGGTGCCGTAGAGCGCGGTCGCGTCGTCGGCGACGTCGGCGTTGACCACCCGGCCCGTGTGCAGCAGCGGCCGGAACTCGCGGTACAGCGCCGACCAGGCCGTGATGGCCGCGAGCTCGGCCGGGCCGGCCGCGGTGAGGTCCTGCTCGATGCCCGCGTGCGCCGTCAGCGAGGCGACGAGCCGGAACGACAGGTCGGTCGTCCGCGACGTGGTGTGCGCCCGGGCCGAGCCGAGGTGCGACCCGACGAGCTCCGGCGGTACGAGCACGCGCGTCCACCGCTCGATCTGGGCCCGTTCGACCGGATCGTTGCAGTCGGACGCCCACACCCGGTCGGTGCGGTCGAGGATGCCGAGGTCGACCCGTCCGCCGCCGCCGGAGCACGTCTCGATCTCCAGGCCCGGGTGCCGCGCCCGCAGCTCGTCGAGCAGGCGGTACAGCGCGAGCGTCTGCCGGCGCACGCTCGGCCGTTCCCCACCCGCCGACCGGCTGACCGCCTCGAGCAGGTCGCGGTTGTGGTCCCACTTCAGGTAGTCGATCGCGTAGGCGGTCACCAGCTCGTCGAGCCGCGCCAGCAGATAGTCGTAGGCTTCCGGCCGCGCGATGTCCAGCACGTACTGCCGGCGTGCGCTCGGCCCGAGCCCGGCCCGCGGCCCGAGCATCCAGTCCGGGTGCGCGCGGGCGAGGTCCGAGTCGAGGTTGACCATCTCCGGCTCGAACCACAGCCCGAACTGCATGCCCTGCGCGCGCACCACCTTGACGAACGGGTCGAGGCCGTCGGGCCAGACGTCGCGGTCGACGAACCAGTCGCCGAGCCCGGCGTCCGCCTCCCGCCGGCCGCGGAACCAGCCGTCGTCGAGCACGATCCGCTCGACACCCACGGCGGCGGCCCGCTCGACCAGGTCGGTGAGCCGGTCGAGATCGTGGTCGAAGTACACCGCCTCCCAGGTGTTGAGCACGAGCGGCGCGGGTCGAACGGGGGTGGCCCGGCCGGGCGCGCAGCCGGCGGTGCAGACGGTCCGCGACCCCGTCCGTCCCGGCGTCCGACCAGACGAACAGCACGGTCGGCGCGTCGTAGCGCTCGCCCTCGGCCAGGATGACCTCACCGGAGCGCAGCGACTCGCCCGCGCCGATGACGGCGGAGAACGTGCCGGCGCCTTCGGGCAGCCGTTCGGCGAGGTAGCGCTGCTCGCCGCTCCAGGCCAGGTGGGCGGCCCAGACCTCGCCGTGGCCGAAGCCGAACGCGGCGGTGCCGGCGACCAGCAGATAGGGCGAGTCGTGCCCGGGCTTGCCGCGCCGGGTCGTCGCGCAGGTGCGTGCCGAACCCGAACGGCGCCCGCTGCGGAGCCCGTTCCCGGCACCACTTCCCGGTGAAGTCGAGCAGCTCGACAGCCCGCTCGGGCACGGGCAGAAGAGCGACCAGACCATCCAATGTGTACGCCTTCGCGCCGGCCCGCGCCAGTCCCGCGGTCACGCTCATCGAGACCGCGAGCACGCCGAACCGGTCCAGCTCGTAGCCGACCGTCGACCGCACACCCGCCGCGCGATCGAGGAACTGGAAGGAGATCCGCCCGCCGACCCCGTCCGCCGGCACGTCCGTCCAATGTGACTCAAGTTCCGGCCGCGGCGTCGTGCCGTAGCCGGCTGCGTTGCCCGACTGCGCGGGGGTGCCGGACCAGCCGTCCCGCTCGCTCGGCCACACGGAGAGCACCCTGGGCACGTCGGGGGAGTTGTTGAGGACCGCGGGTCCGGCGGTGAGCCGAAGGTCCTCGTCCGGTGCGTCCGAGATCGGCTCCCCAGTGCAGCACCCGGGGGACGGGATGGCACACCTCCACGACGAAGGCGGTCCCTCCGGCTCGCAGGGCGAGTACGGCTTCGGCGCCGGAAAGCATGTGTAACAGCCTCCGTGGACGTTACGACGAGGTTACTTGACGGCGTTAATTAACCATGCTTAGTCTGTCGCCGCAAGCGCCGGGGCGTAAGCCACAACGTGCGGGAGCAGGCAGACCAATGGCGGTCCTGGAATCAACGGCTCGTGATCAGCGGGCAACGGGCGAGGCGAAACGGCGGCGGAAGGACGTCCGCCGTTCGATGAACCCGTACTCGCCCGCGCACCGCGGCGACGCGCGACTGGCGTGGGTGCTCATCGCCCCGGCGCTGGTCGGATTCGTCGTTTTCGCGGCCTACCCGACGCTGCGGGGGATCTACCTCGAGCTTCACCGACTTCGCGGTGCTCATCGCCGCCCGAGTGGATCGGCTTCGACAACTACCGGCAGCTCGCTGCACGACGAGGTCTTCTGGTCGTCGCTCGGCGTCACCGTCTACTTCGTCGTGTTGTCGGTGAGCCTCAGCCTCGTCGTATCGATCGTCACCGCGGCCGTGCTGCACCGGCTCACCTCCTCGACGGTCATCCGCGGCCTGATCATCCTGCCGTTCCTCATCTCCGCCGTCGTGGCGGGCACGGTGTGGTGGTGGATGCTCGACAGCCAGCTCGGCATCGTCAACGTCGTCATCAAGGCGCTCGGCGGCGACGGCGTGCAGTTCCTGACCTCGCGCACCTGGGCGATCCCGTCGGTCGCGCTGATCAGCGTGTGGAAGCAGATGGGCTACACCGCGATCATCATCTTCGCCGGGCTGCAGACCATCCCGCCGACGATCTACGAGGCCGGCCGCGTCGACGGCGCCAGCGAACTGCGGATGTTCCGCAAGCTGACGCTCCCGCTGCTGCGCCCGATCCTCGCCCTGGTCGTCGTCCTCAACATCATCGGCGCGTTCCAGGTGTTCGACATCGTCCAGGTGACCACCAAGGGCGGCCCGGCCAACGCCTCCAACGTGCTGCAGATGTACATCTACAGCAAGGCGTTCGGGCAGTTCGACTTCGGGTACGCGGCGGCGATGTCGCTGGCCCTCTTCGTCATCCTCATCGCCATCACCTTCCTGCAGATGCGGCTGCTGCGGGCGAGCGAATCGGACACCAACCAATGACCGCCACCGCCACGCCGCCGTCGCCAGTTCAGCGTCGGACGCGGCTTCGCCTGGGCGTACCTCGTCGGCGTGCTCGTCGTGACGATCTTCCCGTTCTACTGGATCCTGCGCACCGCGCTGTCCGACAACTACGCGCTGAGCGCGGACCCGTCCTCGATCCTGCCGGTCGGCTTCACCTGGGGCCCGTTCGAGCGGGTGCTCGGCCTCGCGACCACCGAGGAGTCGATCGCCGAGGGCGGCTCGGGCGCGTCGATCGAGATCGGCCACTTCCTGCTGAACTCGGTCGTCTACGCCACGGTCTCGACGGTGCTGATCGTGTTCTTCTCGACCCTCGCCGCGTACGCCTTCGCCCGGCTGCACTGGCGGGGCCGGGACTTCATGTTCAGCCTCTTCCTGACCGCGCTGATGGTGCCGGGCATCCTCACCCTGCTGCCGAACTTCGTGCTGGTGAAGGAACTCGGGCTGCTCAACACGTTCGCCGGCATGATCCTGCCCGGTGCGCTGTTCTCGGCGTTCAACATCTTCTTCCTGCGCCAGTTCATGCTCGGCCTGTCGACCGAGACCGAGGAGGCCGCGCTGCTCGACGGCGCCGGCCGGCTGCGGGTGCTGTTCGGCATCACGCTGCCGATGACCAGCGGGCCGATCATCACGCTGTCGATCCTGGGCTTCATCGGGATGTGGAACGACTACTTCTGGCCGCTGCTGGTCACCAGCGACGACTCGGTGCAGCCGCTGACGCTCGCGCTCGCGGTGTTCAAGCAGTCGTCGCCGCAGGCGCAACCGGACTGGGCCGGCCTGATGGCGGCGACGCTCGTCGCGGCCCTGCCGATGCTCGCGCTGTTCATGGTGTTCGGCCGGCGCATCGTCAACTCCATCGGCTTCTCGGGGATCAAATGAGCCTGCGCCTTTCCTGGGCCGCGCCCGGCCGGCGACTGGGTCGAGGCCGTCCCGCTCGGCAACGGCCGCATCGGCGCCATGGTCTTCGGCGGCGGACCGGCCGCCCGCATCCAGGTCAACGACGCGACCATCTGGTCGGGCCACCCGGACGGGCCGGCCGAGGCGCTCGACGCGCTGGTCGCCGGCGGCGCCGGCCCCGAGCGCCTCGCCGAGGTCCGGGCGGCCATCGACACCGGCGACCTCCGCCGGGCCGAGGCGCTGCTGATGAGCTTCGAAGGCCCGTACTCCCAGGAGTTCCTGCCGTTCGTCGACCTGACGCTGCGTACCCGCGGCGTGAACGGGTCGGCCGGCCCGCGTTCTCGACCTGGACGAGTCGCACGTGACCGAGCGGCTGGACATCGGCGGCATCGCCGTCACCCGACGCACCTTCGTCTCCGCGCCGGCCGGTTGCCTGTTCGTCGAGTACGCCGCCGACGCGCCGGTGCTCGACGTCGACCTGGGCCTGTCGACGCCGCTGCGCGAGGTCGGCCGGGTCGCCGGCGCGGGCGAGCTCACCCTGGACGTGCTGGCGCCCGTCGACGGCGCGCCCCTGCACGAGCCGACCGTGCCGGCCCATCGCTACGAGACGGACGGCTTCGACCACTTCGCGACCGCGGCGCTCGCGGTGCACAGCGACGGAACCCAGGGTCGGGACGGCGACTTCCTGTGGATCCGTGGGGCGAGCCGGCTGCTGATCGCCCTGTCGACGTCGAGCCGGGCCGCACTGTGGTGGGGCGACCCGGACGGCGCCGGCTGGCGGACCTCCTCCCGCGAGGAGATCCGGGAGCGTGCGCGCTCGACCGCGCGGGCTGCCCTCGCGGCAGACCGCGCCCGAGCGGTTCGCCGAGCACGTGGCCGACATCCGTGACCACGTCTCGGGAGCGCGCTTCGCGATCGGCGGCCGGCGCGCCGGCACCTGGGACGTCGAGCGCGACGTCCGGCGGGGCGCCGACGAGGGCCTGCGGGCCACCGTCATCGCCGAGTACGGCCGTTACCTGCTCGGCGCCTCGTCCCGCGCGGGCAACCCCGCCGCGAACCTGCAGGGCATCTGGAACGCCGACCTGCGGCCGCCCTGGTCGTCCAACTACACGATCAACATCAACACGCAGATGAACTACTGGCCGGCACCGCTGGTCGGCCTGGACGACTCGGCCGAGCCGCTGACCGGACTGGTCCGGCGGCTGGCGCACACCGGCACCGGACGTGGCGGACCGCCTCTACGGCGCGCGCGGCTGGGTGGCGCACCACAACAGCGACCTCTGGGGCTGGAGCCTGCCGGTCGGCATGGGCCACGGCGCGCCGAGCTGGGCGATCTGGATGATGGGCGGCGTCTGGCTCACCCACAACCTGTGGGACCGCTACGAGTTCACGCGGCGACCGGGCCCTGCTCGAAGAGACCGTCTGGCCGTTGATGCGCGGCGCCGCGTTGTTCTGCCTGGACTGGCTCGTCGACGATCCCGGCGACCGGCCGGCTGCGGACCATCCCGTCGACCTCGCCGGAGAACCTGTACGTCGGGCCCGTACGGTCGCCCGGAGGCGCTCGAGCGTCTCCACGACGGCGGACATCGCACTGATCCGGGCGCTGTTCGAGCGGTCCCGGCACGGCGATCGCCACGCTCGGGCGTGGACGACCCGCTGGACGCCGAGCTCGCCGAGGCCCTCGATCGGCTGCCCGGCCTCACCGTCGGCCCCGACGGCCGGCTGCGCGAGTGGTCGACGGACCTGGTCGACGAGGACCCGCGGCACCGGCACCTGTCGCCGATGGTCGCGCTCTACCCGCTCGACCTCGTCGCGACGCCGGAGCTCGCCGAGGCGGCGCGCCGGTTCCTCGACGCCCGCGGCCCCGGTGCGATGGGCTGGTCGTGGGCATGGAAGATCGCGCTGCGGGCCCGGCTCGGTGACGCCGCCGAGGCGCGGGCCCTGCTGCTGGAGGCGATGACGCCGTACGACCGCGACCACAGCCAACACGCCCCGGTCGACGGATCGCACTGGGGCGGGCTCCTGCCGAACCTGTTCAGCACCCACCCACCGGTGCAGCTGGACGGCAACTACGGGTTCACGGCGGCGATCGCCGAGATGCTCGTGCAGAGCCACGGCGGCCGCATCCGGCTGCTGCCCGCACTCCCAGCGCAATGGAACCACGGCCGGGTGACCGGCCTGCGGGTCCGCGGCGGGTTGTCGGTCGACGTCAGCTGGACCGACGGCGTCGTCGACAGCGCGGTGTTCCGCGGCGCACCGCAACACATCGTCGTCGGGCACGGCGGCGAACTGACCGAGCTCGACGTGCCGTCCCACGGCGAGGTCTCCCTGCCCATCTGACAACCGAACACCCGCCGGACATCGGCCGCCTCGGCGTCCGATGTGGATGAAACACGCCCGGCGAACCCCTTGGACCCACCACACCCCCACACCAACAGTGAGGAACCGATGAAAGCGAAGCGAATCGCGTCCGCGCTCGCGCTTGCCCTGGCCGCCACCGCCGCGCTCACCGCCTGCGGCAGTGACACCGACAGCGCCGACTCCGCCGGCGGCAAGACGGTGAACTGGTGGACCTGGGACGAGCGGCAGGCCGCCTCGTACAAGAAGTGCCTGCCGGGCTTCGAACAGGCCAACCCGGGCATCACCGTGAAGATCTCGCAGTACGCGGTCGACGACTACTTCACCAAGCTCACCGCCGGGTTCGTCTCCGGTGCGGCCCCCGACGCCTTCCAGAACAGCGTGCCCCTGCTGGGCGCGTACGCCGGTCAGAAGCAGATCATGGCGCTCGACGACCAGATCAAGAAGACCAACTACGACATGTCGGTCTTCGACATCGGCGTCGAGTCGTGGAAGTACACCGACGGCAAGCAGTACGGCATCCCGCTGGACTGGGCCGGCGCGGCCATCTACTTCAACGAGGACAAGGCCACCAAGGCCGGCGTCACCGCGGACGACATCGCGAACATGACGTGGAACCCGGACGACGGCGGCACGTTCGACGACATCGTCACCAAGCTCACCGTCGACAAGAACGGCAAGCGCGCCGACCAGCCCGGTTTCGACAAGACCAAGGTCGCCACGTACGGCATCAACAGCCTGACCGCCGGCGACTTCAACGGGCAGACCACGTGGAACCCGTTCGTCTCCACGCTCGGCTGGCGCCTCGGTGACAAGCCGGCCTGGCCGACCAAGTTCCCGTACGACGACCCGAACTTCGTCAAGACGATGGAGTACATCAAGGGCCTCGGCGACCGCGGTCTGATGCCCAAGTTCGGGCAGCTGACCGTGGCCGGCAGCCAGCAGATCGGTTCCGGCCAGGTCGCCATGGTGCAGGGCGGCACGTGGGACGCGACCTCGATCACGAAGATCCCCGGCGTCAAGGTCGGCGTCGCACCGACCGTCAAGGGTCCCCAGGGCCGCTCGATGATCAGCAA
Source organism: uncultured Actinomycetota bacterium (assembly GCA_963840005.1). Taxonomy (GTDB): domain Bacteria; phylum Actinomycetota; class Actinomycetes; order Mycobacteriales; family Micromonosporaceae; genus Asanoa. The sequence continues at coordinate 36,203 of CAWIXO010000001.1, forward strand.
CTCGAACGCCAACAACATCTACGCGGGTACGAAGAACCTCGACTCCACGTGGAAGTGGGTCACCTACATGGGTTCCGAGGCCTGCCAGTCGACCGCCGGCGCGGACGCCACGTTCCTGCCGTCGATCGCCAAGTCGCTGCAGGTCGCGGTCGACGCGCAGAAGAAGGACGGCCTCGACATCTCGGGCTTCGTCAACGCGCTGAACAACGGCGAGCTGTACCCGGCACCGCCGACCGCCAACGGCCAGCAGCTCGTCGACACGATCCAGCCGCTGTTCGAGGCGTACTTCAGCGGTGAGAAGGACAAGAGCGTGTTCCCCGAGCTGGCCGCGAAGACGCAGGAGATCCTCGCCAAGCAGTAGCAGCACCCGGTGCCGGGGCGGGACACGCGACCGCCCCGGCGCGCCGGCTGCCGTATCGTCCATGTGCGACCCACGCCTGGCCGGCTTCCGACCGAAGGATCCCGCAATGCATGAACCAGGCGCCGCCATCGCGCTCCTCAAGGGAGCGTCCGCGGCCGCCGCCGACGTCTTCCGAGCCATCCTCACCCGGGGGCCGATCAGCCGGATCGACATCGCGCGGCTCCTGGGCCTCTCGCAGGCGGCGGTCACCAAGGCGGTCGGGCCGCTGCTCGAGGTCGGCCTCGTCTCCGACGAGCTCGAGCTGCCGCGCGACGGCCAGCCGGGCCGCCCGGCCAACCCGCTGATGGTCGTCGCCGACGCGCTGGTCTCGATCGGCGTCAAGGTGAACGCCGACGAGATCGTCGGCGTGGCCACCGACCTGCGCACGACCGTCCTCGCCGCCGACCGGCGCCCACTGCCGGCCACCACGCCGGAGGCGACCGTCGACGCCATCGCGGCGACCGTCGCGGACCTCGTGGCCGCGCTCGGCGTCGCGGGCTCCGACGGGTGTGCGCCGTCGGGGTGAGCGTGTCCGGCGACGTCGACACGCATCGCGGCGTGGTCCGCGAGTCGGCCATCATGGGCTGGACCGACGTGCCCCTCGGGGCGCTGCTCGCGTCGCGGTTGGGCCGCGAGGTGTTGGTCGAGAACGACGTCCGCGCGCTGACGATCGGCGAACACTGGTTCGGCGTGGGCGTCGGCACGGACCTGTTCGCGATCGTCACCATCGGCCGCGGCATCGGCAGCGGCCTGCACGTCAACGGCGAGGTCGTCGAGGGCGCCTACGGCGTGGCCGGCGAGATCGGCCACCTCCCGCTGACCTCACCCGACCACATCTGCCCGTGCGGCCGCCGCGGCTGCGTCGAGGCGGTCGCCGGAACGCCCGCGATCGTCGCCGAGGTCTCCCGCGCGCACGGCCGGGATCTGTCGATCGGCGAGATCGTGGAGCTGGCGCACCGCGGTGACCCGGCGGCTGTCCAGACCTTCGAACACGCGGCCACGGTCATCGGCACGGCGATCGCGACGCTGGTCAACCTCACCGGGCCCGAACTGGTCATCATCGGGGGCGAGGCGGTCAGCAACTTCGACCTGTTCGAGACCCACCTACGCGCCTCCTTCGCCGAACACGCCTTCGGCGCGGCGGGCCGCTGCCAGATCGTCACCCGCCCGCACACCTTCGAGGACTGGGCCCGCGGCGCGTCCGCCGCGGCCATCCGGCGGCTCGCCGAGAACCGCTGAGTCTTGCTACTAATTGATGGATCGCCGACGGCTGACCGCTGATACTGACCGCTGTGACGAAGGAAGACGTGCTCGCCCGGGTCGAGGCCGACCTGCGTCGCGGGCACTCGCATCCGGCGATGCAGCGCCTGGCGAGCCTCACGGCCGCCTATCCGGACGACCTTGACGTGCGCGCGGCCCGGGCGGCCCTCTATCGGCAGGTCGGCAACGTCGTCGAGGCCGGCAGGTGGGGCTTCCTCACCGAGGACGCCAGCGGATCGGAGCTCGCCGCGTTCGACCGCGCCTATCCGGCGGCCTGGGCGCGGTTGCGCGCGCTGCGGCTCGTCGCGGACCCGACGGACCGGATCGGGCCGGCGGCCAGGGCCCGGTTGAACCGGCTGACCACGCAGGCCGCCGGCGAACCGCCGGGCCCGGTGGTCTGGACGGCAGCCGGCCCCGCGCCTGCCGATCCCGCTCAGCCGCGGCGCGACGCCTGGTGGGCGCTGGCGGTCGCGGCGCCCATCTTCGTGCTGTGTGGTCTGGCCGGCCTCGGTCTGGTAACCGCGCTTCGCTGGGTCTTCTGACGCCGCGCGACCCTCCGCTTCGGGCGCCTTTAGAGAGCCGGTGGGCGGCAGCGGACCAGTTCGACGTCGCCGTCCACATTGACCGGGCCGGCTTCGTGCGCGACCAGGACCGTCATGCCGGCGCGCAGCGGCAGCGATTCGTCGTTGCCCCAGGCCATCCGGCCCGTGCCGGAGAGGACGGCGGCGATCGAGAAGCTGGCCTCCCAGGTGGACGGTCCACTGTGGTGGTCCGCGCGGAAGAAGTCGTCGGCGTACGCCGGGAAGATGCGGGGATCGTCGATTCGGCCGATCAGTTCTTTGAGCGTTTCCGCTGGGACGGCCTGGCGGCGGACGCAGGGAAGGGCGGCGTCGAAGCCGATGCCCAGGTGGCCGTCGCGCGGGCCGTCGATGGCGAAGCCGTCGTACTCCAGGAGCAGCGACAGGTCGGCGGCCTGCTGTAGCTCCAGCAGCAGGATGCCGGCGCCGATGGCGTGTGCGTAGCCGGCCGGCACGAAGATCGTGTCGCCGGCGGTGACCTCGACGCCGTGCAGGGCGTCGAGCATCGCCGGGCGGTCCTGGCGTGCTACCCAGTCGGCCAGGGTCTCCGGCGGGACGTCGTCGCGGAAGCCCAGGTGGACCTTCGCGCCGGGCTCGGCGCTCAGGATGATCCACGACTCGGTCTTGCCGTTGCGGCAGCCCAGGTGCGACTGGGCGAACGCGTCGTCCGGGTGCGCGTGCACCGGCAGCCGTTCGCCGGCGTCGAGGAGCTTGACCAGCAGGGCCGGGTCGGCGCCGAAGCGGTCGACGTGCGCGGCGCCGAGCCAGCGCACCGGGTCGTCGGCGATCGCGGCCCGCAGCGGCCGGCCGTCGTCGAGCACCGTGAGCCCGAGCGAGTCGAAGCCCGCGACGGTGGTGGTCGAACCCACCCAGTCCTCCGGCACGTGGTCGCCGGTGGGAGCGGTGCCACGGAACGCGGCGATCCGGTCGCCGCCGAGGTAGAACCGGTCGGCCGGCTGGTTGGCGGGAAGCACGATGACGGTCATGGGTTCTCCTCCGGCGTACGGGGGCCAGGCTCTCGACGATCCGGCCGACCACGGCGACCTCGCCCACCCCCGGCTGGCTTCCGGTCGCGGCCTGGGTGTCGTGCTGGCGGGCTGATGGTGGGGCGTGTCTCGTGGATCAGGGCGGCGCTCCGCCGGGCCGACGGCGACCGACCGGGTCGGATGCGGCCCTGCCCTCGGTCGCCCGGACGCCGCCTGGACCTCGACGGCGCACCACCCTGATCCACGAGACACGCCCTGACGGTGATCATTGGCGCGGATGCTCCGGCGCGTCAAGGCCTTCGAGCACGGCTCGGACCTGCGCATGCGGGGGAGGCGGCGGCGTCGACCGCGAGGTGCGGGGCCGCGGGCGGGTCGAGGTCGACCCGGTCGAGGAAGGCCGCGAAGTCGGCGAGTTTGCCGCGGTCGCGGTCGGCGGCGCGGTCGCCCATGCGCGCGCGGAGTAGAGCGGGGGTGACCTGCAACCAGACCAGCAGCGGCCGCCCGCCGGCCGCGGTGAGGCGGTCGGCCACCGCTTGCCAGGCACGCCGGGTCCCGGCGTTCGCCAGTGAACGGTGCGACGAGGACGACCGGGTTGCCGGTCGCGAGGTTGTCGATCGCGGCGGCATAAAGCGTCTCGTACCGGGCGAGCCGGGTGGCGGCCGCGAGCCGGGTGTCGTCGAGGTCGTCGGTGCCCAGCAGATCGGCAACTACCGAGGTCAGCGGGTGGGTCAGCACGTCCTGGTCGAGCAGGGTCGCGCCGAGCCGGCGGGCCAATGCGGCGCCGAGCACGGTCTTGCCGCTGGCCGGCGGTCCGGCGACTAGCAATGTGGACAAACCCATCAGCAAACACGCCCCTCTCGCAGCGACACAGCGTGACGGATCGGTGACTCTCCATATCGCGAGGCCGTTCAAGGAAACGATCGCGTTACGAAACGTCCCTGAAAACTCCTCGTCATCTTGACAGTCATGAAGCCGAGTGCACATAGTGCGAACACGGCTGTGACATCGATTACCTCGTCTCGTGACAACGATTACCTGACGAGCCCGAAGAGGGGATCGGTCAGTGCTCATCGCTACGCCCAACCTGTGTCTGGATCGGACACAGCTCGTTCCCGAGCTGGTGCTCGGCGGGGTGATGCGTGCCCGGTCGGTGGAGGTCACGGCCGGCGGCAAGGGCGTCAACATCGCCCGGGTCGCCCGGGCCCACCAGCGAAAAGCCACCGTCGTGGGCCTGGTCGCCGACCGCGACCGGGAACGCCTGCTGCGGCTGCTCGCCGAGGAAGGCGCCGACGTCGTCGACGTGCCGATGCCCGGCGACACCCGCAACGCGGTCATCATGATCGAGCAGCCCAGCGGCCGGACCACGATCGTCAACGAGCAGGGCTCGACGATCGACGCCGAGATCTGGGAGCGCTACCGGGACGCGGTGGCCGCCAATCTGCCCGCGCACCGGACATTGTCCTGTTCGGGCAGTCTGCCGCCCGGCGCGCCCGAGGACGGCTACGGCCAGCTCGTCACGCTCGCGCACGCGGCCGGGCGTGCTCGCCGTCGTCGACACCGCGCCCGGTGCGCTGCGCGCCAGCCTGACCAGCCGGCCCGACCTGGTCAAGCCCAACCTGCAGGAGGCCGAGGCGGCCATCTCCGGCACCTCCGGCCTGGTCCTCACCGACGCCGACAGCGATGTGCGGGAACGCGCGATGGACGCGGCCGCCACCCTGTGCTCGCTCGGCGCCCACAACGCCGCGGTCACCGCCGGCGCGCACGGTGTCGCCCTCGCGGAAGGCGACGCCGGCCAGGTGCGCTGGTTCCCTGCGCTGAAGGTCCAGGTGGTCAGCGCGGTCGGCGCCGGCGACTCGTTCCTGGGCGGCGTCCTGCTGGAGCTCGAAGCCGCCGACACCGTCGACTGGGCCGCCGCGATGCTGCGCGGCTCGGCCACCGCCAGCGCCTCCTGCGAACAGCTACGGGCCGGCGGCGTCGACCCGGACCGAGCGGCGGAACTGCTCGCCCAACTCCGCAAGCTGCCGACCGAGCCGGCTCGGAGGCTGGCATGAGCCGCCGCGGTCAGCGCCGTCACGACGTCGCGCCGATCACGCGGACAGAGCGCCGGCAGCGCATCGCGGAGGATGGCGTGAAGCGGCCTCGGCCCCGGCTGCGGGACGTCGCGCAGGCCGCGCAGACGAGCACCAAGACCGCGTCCCGGGTGATCAACGGTGACGTGCGGGTTTCGGCGAGCACCCGGGCCCGGGTGGAGCAGGCGGTCCTGGAGCTCGGCTACCGGCCGGACCCGCTGGCCCGGTCGCTGCGGCTCGGGCAGGACGAGACCATCGGCGTGGTGGTCGACGAGGTCGGCGACCCGTTCTTCGCCAGCGTGATCGGCGAGATCGAGCGGATGGCGCTGGACCGCGGCGTCTCGGTGATCATCGCCAGCACCCGCCGCCTCGCGGAGCGCGAGCGGATCGTGCTGGACGGCCTGCTCCAGCGCCGGGTCGCCGGGCTGATCATCGCGTCCATTTCGGACAACCACGCGTACCTGCGTACCTCACCCTGCCCGTTGGTCTTCATCGACCGCGCCGCCGAAGACCTCGCGGCCGACGCCGTCGTGGTCGACGACCGCGGCGGAGCCCGGATGGCCGTCGAGCACCTGATGCGGCACGGCCACCGGCGGATCGCCTACATCGGCGACCGGCTGCACACGGCGACCGCCCGCTACCGGCTCGCCGGCTACCAGGACGCGCTGGCGGCCGCCGGCATCGCCTACGACGAGGATCTCGTCGCCGAGGTCGAGCCCACCAAGGGGGACGCCGGTGTCGCGGCCGAGACCCTGCTGCGCCTGCCCGACCCGCCGACGGCCATCTTCAGCGCCAACACCCGCTGCTCGCTGGGCTCGCTGCCGACCGTCCACCGGCTGCGGCGCACCGACGTCGGGTTCGTCTCGTTCGGCGACTTCGCGATGGCCGACACGCTGACCCCGGCGATCACCATCGTCGACCACTCGCCGGAGCTGATCGGCCGGCTCGCGGCGGAGCGGCTGTTCAGCCGGCTGGCCGGCGACGAACCTCCGGTGGAGACCATCCTGGCGCCGCTGCGGGTCGTGCCCCGCGGCAGCGGAGAGCTGGCGCCCGTGACCATGACTGAACTCGTGGCCGGGGTCGACCTCGGCACCACCGACACCAAGGCCGTGCTGACCCGCCCGGACGGCGAGACCGTCGCGTTCGCCCGCAATCCGACCACCTGGACTCAGACGTCGACGGCCGGCTCGAGACCACCGGCGCGGCCCTGTGCGAGGGACGTGCTGCGTACCCTCGCGGACGCGGTCGCCGAGGCCGAGCACCAGCTCGGCGGGCCGGTCCGGGTGACCGGCATCGGCATCGCCGGCCTGGCCGAGAGCGGCGTCATCCTCGACGAGCACGCGCCGCGAGACCTCGCCGGTGATCGCCTGGTTCGACGAGCGCGGCGCTGGCCGAGCTCACCGCGCAGGGTCCCGAGTTCGTCGCGGAGTTCCCGCGCCGCACCGGCCTCCCGTTCGGGACACAATGGAGCCTGCCCAAGCTGCTCTGGATGAAGAGCGCCGGCATCCGGCTCGACCGCACGTCGCGCTGGCTCAACATGCCGGAGTTCGTCGCGTACGCGCTGACCGGCGGAACGGGTCAGCGAACCGTCGCTGGCCTCCCGCACCGGGCTGCTCGACCAGGCGACCGGCCAGCCGTGGCCGGAGGCACTCGACCGGATCGGCGTCGGCGCGGCGTTCCTCCCGGAGCTGCGGGCCGCCGGGCAACCGGCCGGCGCGGTCCGGTCCGGGCCGACCGCGCTGGTTGGCGCGGCGGTCACCGTCGCCGGGCACGACCACCCGGTCGCCGCGATCGGAGCCGGCGCGACCGGCCCCGAGGACCTCTTCAACTCGTGCGGCACCGCCGAGGTGCTGCTGCGGTCGGTGCCCCGGATCCTCACCGACGACGAGCGGGCCACCCTGGTCGGCCTCGGCATCGACGCGGGCCGGCACGTGCTGCCCGGCCACGGCGTGCTGATCGGCGGGATGCGGTCCGGGCTGGTGATGCGCCGCGTGCTCGCGCTGGTCGGCGCCGACGAGCCGGCGCGGCGCGACGAGCTCGACCGGCGCTGGCGGCCGGACACACCGTGACGAGCGACGGCGTCGCGGTACTGCCGGCCGCCGCCGCACGACAACGACGTGACGCTCCGGTTGCGCGACGGCGCCAGTCCCGACCAGCTCTGGGCGGCGACCCTCGCGCACCTCGGCGAGCAGACCGCGGCGCTGCTGGCCGCGGTCAACTCGGTCGTCGGTGAGCACCGCACGGCGGTCGCCGCCGGCGGCTGGACCCGGATGGAAAGCGTACGAAAAGCCAAAGCGGCGGTGATCCCGCGGCTGCGGATCTCCGCGCTCGAACAACCAGGCGCGCGCGGCGCGGCGATGTTCGCCGCCTGGGCCGCCTACGACGTCCCGTTCGACAAGGTGACGCGGCAGTTCCTCGACACGGCCGCCGCCACGGAAAGGACCACACATGTCGGCCCGAAATAGCGGCCTCGGGGCGATCGCGGACGCCAACGGCGTGTTCTCGATCGTCGCGATGGACCAACGCAACACATTGCGCCGGATGTTCGCCGCGGTCGGCCAGGAGGCCACCGACGCGGACATGTGGCAGGCGAAGATCGACGTCGCCGGTGCCCTCACGCCGTTGGCCAGCGCGATCCTGCTCGACCCGACGTTCGGCGTCCCGGCGACGACCGAGGCCGGCGCCCGGGCGGCCAGCTGCGGCCTGCTGGTCGCGGCCGAGCCGGCCGATCCGCGGGAACTACAACGGCGAGCCGCGTACGCACCGCGGACCCGAAGCAGGACGCCGAGTGGGTCAAGGCCCAGGGCGGCGACGCGGTCAAGTTCCTCGTGCAGCTTCGCCCCGGCCGGCCGGTCGGCGACGGCCCGGACATCTCGGCCGAGGTGCTCGACATCGTCCGCGAGGTGGCCGCCGACTGCGAAGCGGCCGGCATCCCGTCGGTGGTGGAGAACCTGATCTACGCGCTGCCGGGCGAGCAACTGACCGACGCAGCAGCGCGAGGACCTGATCGTCGAGGCGGCCGTGCAGATCGCGGACACCGGCGTCGACCTGGTGAAGATCGAGTACCCGGGCTCGGCCAAGGGCTGCCGGCGGGTCGCCGAGACGGTCAAGGCACCGTGGGCGGTGCTCTCGGCCGGCGTCGGCTTCGACGAGTTCCAGAACGTGCTGCGGGTCTGCTGCGACGAGGGCGGCGCGTCCGGCTTCATCGCCGGCCGCTCGATCTGGAAGGAGGCGATCGGCCTGGACGGGCCGGCGCGGCAGGAGTTCCTGGACACCGTCGCCCGCCAACGGTTGCAGACCTGCCTCGACACGGTAGCGGGCCGGGCCCGGCCCTGGACGGAGGCGGTGAGCGCGATGACAGCGGTCCTCGAGGCGCGCGGCATCACCAAGCACTACGGGCACGTCGAAGCGTTGACCGACGCGAACTTCGACGTCGCAGCGCCGGCGAGGTGGTCGCCCTGATCGGTGACAACGGTGCCGGCAAGAGCACGCTGGTGCGGATCCTGTCCGGCGCCGAGCCGCCGGACTCCGGCGAGGTCCTGTTCGACGGCAAGCCGGTGCAGCTGACCTCGCCGACCGACGCCCGCGAGCTCGGCATCGAGACGGTCTTCCAGGACCTCGCGCTGGCACCGCACCTGTCCCCGGTGCAGAACATGTACCTGGGCCGTGAGGTGATGCGCAAGGGCCTGCTCGGCAAGCTCGGCTTCATGGACTCCAAGGCGATGCGCGACGGCAGCCGCAGCGCGTTCGACCAGCCTCGGCGCGACCGTGCGCGACCTCAACGGCCCGGTCGGCGGGATGTCCGGCGGCCAGAAGCAGGGCATCGCGGTCGCCCGGGCGGCCGCCTGGGCCAGAAGGTGATCTTCCTGGACGAGCCGACGGCGGCGCTGGGCGTGGTGCAGACCCAGAACGTGCTGGACCTGGTCCGGCGGGTCAGCGGCGAGGGCATCGGCGTGGTGTTCATCAGCCACTCGATGCCGCACGTGATGGAGGTCGCCGACCGCATCCAGGTGATGTGGCGGGGCCGCCGGGTGGCCACCTACAGCAAGGCGGACACCTCGATGGAGCAGCTGGTCGTCGCGATGACCGGCTCTGTGGCACAGGAGGCGTCGTGAGCGAGCGAAGCGAGCGTAGTCAACTCAGTGACCGGTGCTCGTGCTCCGCCGACCGAAGGGAGGCGGCGGCATGAGCACGATGAAGACCGCGCCGCCGGTGGCCACTGAGGACGCTCCGACCAGCCGGCTGTCCCGGGTCTCCGCCTGCAGGCGCTGCAGATCCTGATCCTGCTGGTGGTCACGATCGCGGTGTTCACCGCGCTGCGGCCGGACACGTTCCTGACCGGGTTCAACATCCGCGGCATCGTGCAGAACACGGCCGATCCTCGCGGTGCTCGGCGTCGGCATGACGTTCGTCATCATCACCGGCGGCATCGACCTGTCGGTCGGCAGCGTGCTGGTGTTCAGCGGCGTGGTCGCCGACAAGATGATGGTCGGCGTCCGGCGGGCAGGGCTGGGGCGCCGTCCTCGTCGGACTCGTCGCCGCCCTCGCCTCCGGCCTGGCCTGGGGGCTGCTCAACGGCGTCCTGGTGGCCAAGGCGAAGGTGCCGCCCCTCGTCGTCACGCTCGGTTCGCTGAGCGCCGCACTGGGCTTCGCGCAGATCATCACGAAGGGCCTCGACCTGCGGGACGCGCCCGAAGACGCTGGTCGACAACATCGGCTTCGGCAACATCGTCGGGCCAGGTGCCGACCATCGTCGGTGATCTCCGCGGTGGTCGTGGTCATCGGCATCGTGCTGCTGCACCGCACCCGGTTCGGCCTGCACACCTACGCCATCGGCTCCAACGCCGAGGCGGGCCGCCGCGCCGGCGTCAAGGTCGACCGACACCTGATCAAGGTGTACGCGTTCGCGGGGCTGCTGGCCGGGTTCGCCGGCCTGCTCAACCTCGGCTTCTTCCAGTCCACGACGATCGGCGGCCAGTCCAACACGCCGCTGAACGTCATCGCCGGTGTCGTGATCGGCGGCACCAGCCTGTTCGGTGGCATCGGTTCGGTGTTCGGCACCGTCATCGGACTGTTCATCCCCATCGTGCTGCAGAACGGGTTCATCCAGACCGGCGTACAGCCGTTCTGGCAGCAGGTCGTCGTCGGCGCGGTGCTCGTCGCCGCCGTCTACGTCGACCAGCTCCGCCGTGCCGCGGCAGTAAGAGGAACGAAAACACGCCTGCCATTCCTGTCCCGAACAGGAAGCGCATCGAGAAAGGGATCAGCATGAAGCGCAAGTCAACCGCCATAGTCGCCGCGTTGGCCGCCGTCGCGCTCGGCGCGGCCGCCTGTGGCTCCGACAGCGACGGTGGCGGCTCGACCGCCGGCGGCGCGAAGGACGGCTACAAGCTGGCGTTCGTCCAGGGCGTCGCCGGCGACGCGTTCTACATCACCATGGAGTGCGGCATCAAGGAGGAGGCGGCCAAGGAAGGCGCCACCGTCACCACCCAGGGTGCCCAGAAGTTCGACCCCGACCCTGCAGACCCCCGTGCTGCAGTCGGTCATCGCCTCCAAGCCCGACGCGATCCTGATCGCCCCGACCGACGTGTCGGCGATGCAGCAGCCGATCGCCCAGGCCAAGGCCCAGGGCATCAAGATCGTGCTGGTCGACACCACGCTCAACGACCCGTCGGTCGCGGTGTCGGCGATCTCGTCCGACAACACCGCGGGCGGCAAGGCGGCGTTCGAGGCGATCCAGAAGCTCGCCCCCAACGGCGGCAAGGTGCTCGGCGTCGGCGTGCAGCCCGGCATCAGCACCACCGACGCCCGCGACAAGGGCTTCGGCGACGCTGCCAAGGCCGACTCGAAGTTCACCTACCTGGGCGTGCAGTACTCGCAGAACGACCCGGCGAAGGCCGCGTCGATCGTGAGCGCCGCACTGCAGAAGGACCCCGACATCGTCGGCATCTTCGCCTCGAACCTCTTCTCGGCGCAGGGCTCGGCGACCGGTATCCGCCAGGCGGGCAAGCAGGGCAAGGTCAACGTGGTCGGCTTCGACGCCGGCCCGGAGCAGATCAAGGCGCTGCAGGACGGCACCGTGCAGGCGCTGATCGCCCAGCAGCCGGGCGACATCGGCGTCCAGGGCGTGCAGCAGGCGATCAAGGCCCTCAAGGGCGAGTCGAACGAGGCCAACATCCAGACCGGCTCGACCATCATCACCAAGGACAACCTGACCAGCGCCGAGGGCCAGGCGGCCGCCTACAAGGCGAGCTGCTGACCTCCGTCGGCTGAACCGATCGGCCCGGCACCCCGCATCCCGGGGCGCCGGGCCGTTCCTACGTCGCGTACACCGAGACGTGCTGGCGGCTCGCGGCGGTGAACGGGCGCCGGTCCCAGCCGTCGTAGCGGTCGACCAACCGCAGCCCGGCCAGCCGGGCCATCAGGTCCAGCTCGCTCGGCCAGCAGTAGCGCAGCAGCAGCGGGCTGAGCCGCACGCCGCCGGCGTCGATCCGCACCCGCTGGAAGGTGACGGTCTGCGCGACCGCGTCGTGTATCTCGTACGCCATGTTGACGCTGTCCTCGGTCAGCGCCCGGGTGAGGACCCGCTGGCCATGGTCGAACACGGTCACGTCCGGAACGAAACACTCGATCACGAACCGCCCGCCCGGTGCCAGCACGCGTGCGACGTTGCGGAAGCAGTCGATCTGCCGCTCCTGCGTGGTCAGGTTGAAGAGCGTGTTGTAGACCAGATAAGCGAGGTCGTACGGGCCGTCGAGGCCCGCCAGGTCGGCCATGTCGCCGACCACGGCGGGAATCATCGCGCCGCCCGGCTTGGCCCGCATCCGTTCCACCATCGCGGCGGAGCCCTCGATGCCCTCGACCGTGACGCCAGTCGCGGCCAGCGGGATCGCCACCCGCCCGGTGCCGGTGGCCAACTCCAGCACTCGCCCGCCGACCGGCGCCAGGCCGGCCAGGAACGCGACGGCGGCGGTGGGGTCGAGCTCGTTGTGGCCGTCGTACTCGTGCGCGTAGCGGTCGCCGAAGAACGCCGGATCGCCGAATCTACTCATGCTCACCAACCCAACCAGCGGCCGCCGGCGTTGGCCATCGAATTGCGTGCGCTCGGTAAGATCAGATCTCGACGGCGGGGGGCGCGGCAACGTGGACGGTCCGAACGACACAGGGCGGAAGCCGGCCACGTCGGCCAGGATGTACGACTTCTACCTGGGCGGCGCGCACAACTTCGCGGCGGACCGGCGCGCCGCGATGAAAGTCATCGAGCAGTACCCCGCGGTGCCCGCGGTGGCCCGCACGAACCGGGCCTTCCTGGGCCGGTCGGTCCGGTTCCTCGCCGAGGCCGGCGTGCGCCAGTTCCTCGACATCGGTTCCGGGATCCCGACGTCCGGCAACGTGCACGAGATCGCCCAGCGGGTCGCGCCGGACGCGCGGGTCGTCTACGTCGACATCGACCCGGTCGCGGTGGCGGAGAGCCTCGACATCCTCGCCGGCAACGACGCGGCGACCGCGATCCACGGCGACCTGCGCGACCCGGCGGCGATCCTCGACGACCCCGGGGTCCGCGGGATGCTCGACCTCACCCGGCCCGTCGCGGTGGTGCTGGCCGCCGTCCTGCATTTCGTGCCGGACGACGACCAGGCGTACGGGCTGGTCGACCACCTGCTGGCGGTGCTGCCGGCGGGCAGCCATCTCGTCATCTCGCACGGCGCGGCCGAGACGTTCATGCTCGGCGACGAGCGCACCGCGGCCGCCCGGGCGGTCTACACGAAACAAACGAGCACGGCGGGCAAGCCACGGACCCGCGCGGAGGTCGAGCGGTTCTTCGGCACGCGCTGTCCCCGTCGTCGAACCGGGGTGACCTGGGCGCCGGAGTGGCGGCCCGCCGAGGACGACCCGACGGACTTCGCCGACGACACCCGCCGCAGCGGTATGTGGGCCGCCGTCGGCCAGCTCGCCTAGTGGGCGGCGACCGGGACGGCGTCAGGAGCCTCGTCCACGGCTGAGACGGCGCGTGCTTCGGGGCGCCGGCGTTCACCAGCACGCCGAGACCAGCGCCGCCGCGACCACGAAGACGGTGGCCAGCCAGTACGCGACCGAGTAGCCGTGCACCAACGCCTGGTGTTGGCGCCTGGGTGCTGGCCGGGCCGCCGTGGGACACCAGGTAGGCGGCGGCCGAGCCGGTCGCGACCGTGTTGAGCAGCGCGGTGCCGATCGAGCCGCCGACCTGCTGCGAGGAGCTGATCATCGCGGAGGCGACACCGGCGTCCCGCGGGCTCGACGCCATGGGTGGCCATGCTCATCGCGGGCATGAACGCGGTGCCGATGCCGAGCCCGACGACCGCCTCGGCGATCGCGATCTCAAGGAAGCCGCTGCCGGCGTCGAGCAGGGCGAGCAGCACGAGACCGACCGCCGTGACGAGGTAGCCGCCGACCATGATCGGCCGCGGCGCGATCCGGTGCGCGAGCCGGGCGCCGATCTGGGTGGCCCCGACGACCTGCAGCACCGCCATCGGCATGAACGCCAGTCCGGCCATGCACCGGCGACCATCCCTTGACCTGCTGGAAGTAGTAGCTGAGCAGCAGGAACATCCCGAACATGCTGACGATCGCGAGAGCCACCGACAGGTACGCGGCCGCCCGGTTGCGGTCGGTCAGCACCCGCAGCGGCAGCAGCGGTGACCTGACCCGCGACTGCACGACGACGAAGGCCACCAGCAGCAGCACGCCGGCGAGCGAAGGACCCGATGGTCAGGCCGGCCGTCCAGCCGTGGCTCTCGGCGGTGCTGAACCCGTAGACCACGCCGACGAGGCCGAGGCTGGCCAGCAGCACGCCGGGCAGGTCGAGCCGGGAGCGGTGCCGCTCGCCGGTGTCGTGCACGGTGGGAATCGCGCCCAGGATGCCGATCACCGCGATGGGCACCAGGACGAACATGCGAGAACCGCCAGTTCAGGTACTGGGTGAGCAGACCGCCGGCGATCAGGCCGACGGCGCCACCGGCGACCGAGACCGCGGCGAACACGCCGAAGGCCGTCGCCCGTTCCCGTGGCCGGGTGAACGACAGGGAGATCAGCGAGAGCGCGGCCGGCGCCAGCAGGGCCGCGAAGACGCCCTGCAGCGCGCGGGCGATCAGCAGCATCGGGGCGTTGACCGCCAGGCCGCCGATCGCCGAGGCGACCGCGAAGCCGGCCAGCGCGATCAGGAAGACGCGCTTGCGCCCCACCATGTCGCCGATCCGGCCGCCGACCAGCAGGAGACCACCGAAGGCCAGCCCGTACGCGGTGATCACCCACTGCCGGCTGCCGTCGGTGAAGTGCAGCGCCTCCTGCGCCGAGGGGAGCGCGATGTTCATGACGGCACCGTCGAGGATGACCATCAACTGGGCGATGGAGATGAACAGCAGGGCTTTCCACCGCTGGGCGTCGGTGGGTGAGTGGCGAGCAGACATGCCGGCCACGCTAGCCAGATTATGGAACGTTCAACAAAGAATGTGCTGCTGATTACGCGCGGTGGTCAGCCCAGGCAGCTCAGCGCGACCTCGGCGGAGCGCATCAGCGCCGCCCGGTCCGAGTTGATGGAGCCCATCACCCGCAGGCCCTGCAGGTGGGTGACCAGGAATCCGGCCAGGTCGCGGGCGCTGCGCGTCGGCCGGGATCTGACCACGCACCTGGGCCTCGGCGAGCACGTCGTAGAGCGCCAGCTCCAGGCCGTGGGTGGTCGAGCGCAGCCGGTCGACCACGCGTTCGTCGAAGTGCGCCCGCTCCACCGCGGCCCCGACGATGAGGCAGGCCATCCGCTGGCCGTCACCGACGATGTCGTCGATCACGGCGACGAAGACCTCGCGGATCGAGCTCCCGGAAGTCGGCGGTGGAGTGCAGGATGTCGACCAGCGGCGTCGCGTAGTGCTGCCGG
Organism: uncultured Actinomycetota bacterium; assembly: GCA_963840005.1. GTDB lineage: Bacteria > Actinomycetota > Actinomycetes > Mycobacteriales > Micromonosporaceae > Asanoa. The sequence goes on from CAWIXO010000001.1 coordinate 51,406, forward strand.
TAGCGGTCGAGGGCGGCCAGGTAGAGGCCCTCCTTGCTGCCGAACGCGGCATACAGCGAACCGCTGCCCAGGTGGGTCGCCTCGGCCAGGTCGCGCATCGAGGCACCTTCGTAGCCCTTGGCCCGGAACACTCCCATCGCGGCGTCCACCGCGGCGTTGAGGTCGAACTCCCGAGTGCGTGCCATCCCCGAACGCTACAACTTTCTGGAACGTACGCCCAACGTAAGACCCGTGGATGGAGCCAACTAGTGAGGTTGGTGTCCGTTTCGCAGAGCCTGTGGGCCTTGTTACTTTGTCGATCGTTCCAGAAAAGGTTAGCGTCTCGCCCGTACCCCAGTCGTATAGGGATGTGAGGACGAGATGTTGGATTCGAAGGTGCTGGTCGTGACCGGCGGCACGCAGGGCATGGGCCTGGCGTTCGCGCGGCGGGCGGCCGCCGAAGGCGCCCGCGTGGTCATCGGCGCCCGCGACAAGGAGCGGGGCGACCAGGTCGTCGAGGAGATCAGGAGCGCGGGCGGCACCGCCCTGTTCGTGCCGACCGACGTGACCGTCGAGGAGGAGATGGCCAGGCTGGTCGACACCGCGGTGTCGGAGTACGGGCGGCTCGACGGCGCGTTCAACAACGCCGGCGGCGGACCGATGGCCAGCGTCCGCGAGGCCGACAGCGACCTCTGGCACCAGTCCCTCGACCTCAACCTGACCAGCGTCTTCTACGCCCTCAAGCACGAGCTTCCAGCCATCGTCGCGGCCGGCGGCGGCGCGGTCGTCAACAACGCCTCGGTCTCCGGTGTGAAGGGCGACCCGACACAGGCCGCCTACAACGCCGCGAAGCACGGCGTCATCGGCCTCACCCGCTCGGCGGCGCTCGACGTGGCCAGCTCCGGTGTGCGGGTCAACGCCCTCGTCACCGGCCTCATCGACACCCCGCTGTGGCAGGGCGTCGTCAGAGCGGGACCCGGCGGCGGCGCAGCGCTACCTGGCGATGCAGCCCACCGGCCGGGCCGGCACCCCGGACGAGGTCGCCGCGCTCACCGCGTTCCTGATCAGCGACGAGGCCGCGTTCATCAGCGGCGCCGCCATCGCGATCGACGGCGCACTGACCGCCTGAACACCGAGCGGCCCGCCACCACGAGGGTGACGGGCCGCCGGGCCGTACGGATGGGTCAGCCGAACTCGACCCAGTTCAGGTTGACCAGGCCGGTCGTCGGGCCGCCGGTGACGGCGCCGAACACCAGGTAGAGCCTGTGCGTTCCGGCCGGGTGGGTGACCGGGACCGCTGTGTCGACGAAGGCGTTGTTGCCGGTCGTCGCGCGAGCGTCGCCGTCGCCACCACCGGGCCGGTCGGGGAGTCGAGCGCGCAGCTCGACCGTCGCCCGCGGCGTGCCGACCGTGGCCGCCGAACCGCCCGAGTACCGCAGCGTCACCGTCGACACGCCGCCCAGGTTGATCGGGTCGAAGGCGATGTGGTCGCCCGGGTCGATGCCGTTGACGTGCTGGCCGCCGCCGGTGTCGCGAGGTGGTGGCGATCGTCACGCCCTGGTCTGCACCTGGGCGAACTCCGCCTGCTGCCGCGGCGTCTGGATGACCGCCTGGCCGATCGTGGTCAGCGCCGGCTGGCCGCCGCCGCCCAGGTCGGTGTACGACGCGCTGATCCCGCCGTACAGGTAGCCGCCGGCGTGGTCGGCGCCGTCCGCCGGGGTCGGCAGCGTGCCGGTGCAGCCGGTGGTGGAGCCGTGCGCCGTGGCCGTGCGTGTCGTGGCCGAGCACGAACGTCACCGTCACCCGCGAGCAGTCGATCGTGCCGTCCTCCGGGTCGGTGACCGTCGACCGTGAACGGGATCGTGGTCGCCCCAGTTGAAGAACGTGCCCGCCGACCGGCGACGTCACCGTCACCGTCGGCGCGGTGTTGCCGACCGTGATGACCGCGCGTCAGCACCGCCGTCTTGCCGCTGGAGTCGGTCACCGTCAGCTTGGCCGTGTAGGTCGCCGTTCGTGGTGTACGTGAACGACGGGTTCGGGTCGGCCGAGTCGACCGTGCCGTCGTTGGTGAAGTCCCACGCGAACGAGATGGACTCGCCCGGGTCCGGGTCGTAGGTGCCCGGCTGACGAGAACGCACGGTCAGCGGTGCCTGCCCGGAGGTCGGCGTCGCGGTCAGGACCGCCACCGGCGACCGGGTGCCCTTCACGTACCGGATGACCGAGAGCTGCGCGTCCGGGTTCGGCGCGGAAGAAGCCGTCGCCGTACTCCAGCACGTAGAGGCTGCCGTCCGGGCCGAACTCCATCTCCATCGGGTTGTCGAACGACGACGCCGGGCAGGAACTGCTCGACGCCGATCAGGTTGCCCTTGCCGTCGGTGCGCATCATGAACAGCTTGTCCCGGGTGAACTCGCCGAACACGACCGAGTCGTTGTAGTACTCCGGGAACTTCGTCTCCGACGTGCTGACTCGCTGTCGTACGTTGTAGATCGGGCCGCCGTGCGGGCCGACGCCACCGGTGCCGATCACCGGCCACTTGAAGTCACACGCGGTCGGCGGGTTCTGCAGGTACGCGCCGGCGCACGGGGTGCGGGCCTCGTAGGTGTACCAGAACTGCGGCTGCTGCACCGCCGGCAGCACGCGCAGGCCGGTGTTGTGCGGCGAGTCGTTGACCGGCGCGCCGCAGTTGAACGGCTGCCCCGAGGTGCGGGTCGCGAAGTCGAAGTCGATGTACGGCAGGCTCGGCGAGCACGCAGAACGGCCAGCCGTAGTTGCCGGCCTTGTTGGTGCGTGAACCACCGGCCGGTGCCCTCCGGCCCGCGCGTCGGGTTCGACACCCGCGAGTCGGGGGAGTAGTCGCCGACGTACACCCGGCCGGACGCGTCCACGTCGAACCGGAACGGGTTGCGCAGGCCCATCAGGAAGATCTCCGGACGGGTCTTGTCGTCGTAGTCCTCGCGCCTCCGGGAACAGGTTGCCGTTCGGGATCGGTGTACGTCCCGTTCGGCCTTCACCTTGATCCGCAGCAGCTTGCCGCGCAGGTCGTTGGTGTTGCCGGCGGAGCGCCGCGCGTCGTAGCCCGGGCCCTGCGTCGGCGACGTCGTTGATCGGGGTGAAGCCGTCCGAGCCGCCGGCGTTGGTGTCGTCACCGGTGATCAGGAACAGGTTGCCCTTGCCGTCGAACTTCACCTTGCCGGCGACGTGGCAGCAGATGCCGCGGTCGACGTCGACCCGCAGGATCTGCTGCTCGGTGGCCAGGTCGAGGTGCGGGGTCGGCGTCTCGACGAACTTGACCCGGGACAGCTGGTTGTAGCCCTTGAACTTGTCCCACACCGTCGGGTCGGTGCTGGTCAGCCGGCGCGTCGCCCTCGTTGACGCCCGGGGTGGCCGGGTTGTCGACCGGGGTGTTCAGCCGCGGCGAGTAGTAGACGTAGACCCACTTGTTGGTCGCGAAGTCGGGGTCGATCGACAGCGTCTGCAGGCCGTCCTCGTCGTGGCTGTAGACCGGGATCGGTGGTGATCACCGGGCTGGCGCCGGTCGCCGGGTCGTAGAGCCGGATCTCGCCGCCGCGGGTGTTGTGCAGCACCCGGCCGTCGGGCAGCACGGCGAGCGACATCGGCTCGCCCGGCTCGTCGTTGAGCGTGACCTTCTCGTAGTTGCCGAGCACGGTCGCGCCGCAGTCGCCCTCGACCACGCCGGCCGCCCACTCGATGCCGCCGAGCAGGTGCTTGCTGCAGTTGTTGTTGCGGTAGGACTCGATCGAGTGGCCGAGGCCGGTGTACCAGGAGCGGCCGCCCTGGTGGTCCTTGCACCAGGCGACCGGGTGGTCGAAGCCCATGGTGCCGCCGGTGAACGCTCTTCTCGTCGACGGTGCGCGAGCACGTGCTGACTTGCCGCGCACGTTGGCCGTGAAGTTGTACCACTCCTCGGTCAGCGTCAGCGTGCGCGGCACCGTCTCGGTCGACGGGTGGGCCCGGTCGGCGACGTCGACGTTGCCCGGCCTCGACGCCGGTCGCGCTGGCGACCTTCGCGCCGACCAGGCTCTGGTAGAACGGCCAGTCCGGCTCGGTCTCGGCGGCCGCGTGCACGCCGACGTAGCCGCCGCCGGCCTTGATGTAGCCCTCGAACGCGGCCTCCTGGGCCGGCGTTGAGCACGTTGCCGGTGGTGTTGAGGAACACCACGGCGCGGAACCTGGCCAGGTTGTCGGCGGTGAACGCGGCCGGCGTCCTGGGTGGCGGTGACGGTGAAGCCGTTGTCCTGGGCCAGGTCCCGGATGGTCGCGCACACCGTCCTGATGGACGGTCGGCGGACGCCGGCGGTCTTGGTGAAGACCAGCACCTTGTAGCTCTTCGGGCGCCCGGGCGTCGGAACGCAGTGCGGCCGGGCCGTTCTCGGCCGCGCCAGCGTCGGTGCGGCTCGGTGGGCGGGGTCCGCTGGGCGCTGGCCGGCGCCGTGCCGCGAGCGGCGCCGATGGTCGCCGCGGCCAGCGCAGCCAGCCGTCGACGAGGGTGGATGGCATAGTCCGCCGGGACGGTGAGCCACCGGCCGGTCTCGCGCCGCTGCGATCGGCCCGTCCGGGTGCAGCCGGAAATCGGGTGGTGCGGCGGCTCAGTGGCCGCGCTTGTAGATCGTCAGCTCGGACATGTTCGTGTAGCTGAGCGTCGGCGAAGTCCAGCGACTGGCCGGGGTTGGCCGCGCCGCCGGGCGCGGTGTCCTGCTCCCAGTTGGCGTGGTGGAAGTCGGCTCGCCGATGGTCTGGAAGAACTGCTGGAAGTTGATGTCGCCCTCGCCGAGCGGCACCATGTCGTACCCGTTGGGCACGGCGCGCTGTTCTTGTTGCCGTCCTTGGCGTGGAACAGCGGGAACCGGGTCGGCGCGCGGCGCCACGGTGAGGATCGGGTCGAACAGGTCGGTGCGCTCGTCGCCGCGCTTGTCGGTGTAGGTCTGGTGCTTGAACCGGGCCACGTAGGCCCAGAAGATGTCCAGCTCGAAGAACACGTACTTCGGGTCGGCCTTGCCGAAGAAGTACTCGAGCCGGCGCATGCCCGACGAGCGGGTCGGCTTGCCGTTGGCGTCGAGCGGGCCGGCGTCGAGCAGGAACGAGTACGCGGCGTCGTGGTTGTGCGTGTACAGCCGCAGGCCGCGCTTGCGGGCCTGCCGGCCGAGCTCGTTCCAGACGTCGGCGGCCGCGTCCCAGTCCGACTTGTAGTTGCGATGTTCGTCGGGTCGCTGCCGGTGCCGATGTTGCTTCATGCCCAGCGTCTGGGCGATGTCCATCTGCTGCGTCGAAGGTGGCCGGGTTGATCGAGGCGTGGGTGCCGTTGGCGACCAGCCCGTTGTCGTCGAGGATCTTGCGGATCTCCGTCGGGCGTGATCTGCCGGCCGAGGATCGAGGTGTGCTGGTTGTAGCCGGCGAACTCGACCTCCTTGTAGCCGATCTCGGCGAGCCGGGCGAGCACCCGCTCGAAGCCGTACGGGACGCCGCTGTCGTCCGGCGCGGCGGAGATCCGGTCGCGCACGCTGTAGAGGATGATGCCGCGACGGTTCGCGGGGATGCAGCTCCTCCGGGTGCAGGCCCCGGGTGCCGATCGCCGGTGCGCTGGTCGACAGCACCGGCAGGCCGGCGGCACCGATCACGGCGCCCGCGGCGGCCGAGGCCTTCAAGATGTTGCGCCGGGTCAAGCGGCGGCGCTCGGCGGGGTCCATGGGGGTTTCGGTCATCGTCGTCCGTCCTCTCGGCGGCAGTGCGCCGCCAACTGCGCGACAGCATGGTGAACCCGTCGCGGTGGATGAGGGTGAATCGATTCAGGCGCCGCCGAAACGCCCGGCAATGCGAGATCAGAGCCGATAGGGGGCAGGGTGCCGCGGTGCCATCCGCGGTGGGCGACCGGCCCTGGGATGGCCGGACGACCCGTGGTGTGTGTGTCCTGTGTGTTACGCCGACGATAATGTCGAGCGCTGGCAAAAGATAGATGGTTGCGAACGAAAGTTCTTAGTGGATTGCCGTAACTTTTGCACGATCAGCAGAAAGTACGACCGCCTCGCCAACGAACTCACGTTAGTGAATATTTACGCAGCTCGTCAAGGTTGTTTGCGTTGAAGCAAACTGTTCGCATAGCGAACACGTGGACGGGCTGCCCGCCGACCCGGCGCGATCCGCGAACTGCCGGGCCAAGCTCGAGATCACGAGCCGGCCGGCTGGTCGTCGCGTTCGACGTGCTGGGTGGGCAGTTCGCCTGGACCCAGCTGAAACCCGGCGCCCGACCGACGGTGCACTACTTCGGCGCCGACAACCTGCTGTGGACGAGGGATGGCAAGGACCTCTCGGCGGTCTCGCGCAAGCCGATCCCGCTGGCCGAGCTCGTGTCGGTGCATCAGGACATGGCGCGGCAGCTCGGGTTCCGCTGATCTACCAGCTGTGCAGGGTGCCGTCTTCGAGGCGGTTGACCGGGAGGGCGGCCGGGCGGTACGGGTAGCGGGCGGCCAGGTCCTCGTCGATGTCGACGCCCAGGCCCGGCTCTTCGGACGGGTGCAGGTAGCCGTCGGCGAAGTGGTAGCCATGGGGGAACACCGCGTCGGTCTCGGCCGTGTGTCGCATGTATTCCTGCAGGCCGAAGTTGGGGATCGCGACGTCCAGGTGCAGCGCGGCGGACATGCACACCGGCGACAGGTCCGTCGCGCCGTGCGAGCCGCTGCGTACCTGGTAGAGCGCGGCCAGGTCGAAGATCCGCCGGAGGTGGGTGATGCCGCCGGCGTGCACGACGGTGGCCCGGATGTAGTCGATCAGCTGCTCGGTGATCAGCTGCTGGCAGTCCCAGATGCCGCTGAAGATCTCGCCGATGGCGATCGGGGTCGTGGTGTGCTGGCGGATCAGCCGCAGGCTGTCCTGGAGCTCGGCCGGCGTCGGGTCTTCCATCCAGGTCAGCGCGTACGGCTCGAGGCTCTTGCCGAGCCGGCCGGCCTCGATCGGGGTGAGCCGGTGGTGCACGTCGTGCAGCAGTCGCAGGCTCGGCCCGAACTCGTCGCGCACCTGGGCGAAGACGCCCGGGGTGTGGGCCAGGTAGCGCTCGGTCGACCAGACCGCCTCGCTCGGCACGGCCGCGTCGGCCGGCTCGTAGAACATCTTGTCGCCGCTGACCCCGTACGTGGTGGCCAGCCCCGGCACGCCGGTCTGCACCCGGACCGCCTTGTAGCCCAGGTCCACATAGCGGGCCACCTCGGCCAGCACGCCCTCGACCGTCTCGGCGTTGGCGTGCCCGTACACCGTCACGCCCTCCCGGCTGCGACCGCCGAGCAGCTGGTAGACCGGCATGCCGGCCGCCTTGCCCTTGATGTCCCACAGCGCCGTGTCGACCGCGGCGATCGCCGTCATCGTCACCGGGCCGCGCCGCCAGTAGGCACCCTTGTAGAGGTAGTTCCAGGTGTCCTCGATCCGCGACGCGTCGCGCCCGATCAGCGCCGGCACCACGTGGTCGCGCAGGTAGCTGGCGACGGCCAGCTCGCGCCCGTTGAGGGTGGCGTCGCCGACGCCGGTCAGGCCGTCGTCCGTGACCACCTTGAGGGTGACGAAGTTGCGACCGGGGCAGGTGACGATCACCCGCGCGTCGACGATCTTCACGGCGGCCTCCGAAGGTAGGTCAACCCGCGAGCGTACGCAGGTAAGCCAGGTTGTCCCGGGTGCGCTCCACCAGCGGTAGCGCCGTCGAGAAGTCTTCCACGGTCACCCAGCCGTCGTAACCGACCTCCCGCAGCGCGGTGAGGTAGGCGCCGATGTCGGCCTGCCCCGCGCGCAGCGGCGCCCAGTCCGGCGCCCACGCGGTCGAGCCGTCGCGCCTGGTGCCGACCAGCCGCCAGGCGACGTTCTTGACGTGCACGTGCGCGAGGTACGGCCCGAGCAGCTCGAACGCCGCCCGGTGGTCCTCGTGGCCCTCGATGACCAGGTTGCCGATGTCGTGGATGACGGCGACCCGGGCCGGGTCGAGCCCGTCGACCAGGCGCAGCGCGGCCGACGCGGACGCGGCGATGGTGCCGTGGTGCAGCTCGACCAGCGCGGTGACGCCGTGCGCGGCCGCCCGCTCGGCGGCCCACTCCAGGTCGGCGCGGGTCGCCGCGAACAGCTCCGGGTAGGGCGCCGTGCCGAGCTTGGGCATGGTGACCCGGACCCGGCCCGCGCCGAGGGTCGCGGTGGCCGCGAGCACGCGCTCGACGTCGTCGTGCTGGCCACTGCCCACGTACGCGCCGATGCCCGAGTAGTCGAGGCCCGCGCCCCGGGTGATCCGGTCGATCTCGGGCAGGCTCTCCTCGAGCCCGCGCAGCGGCCAGGTGGCCCGGTTGCCGGCCCAGAAGCCGGGCACCTCCGCGTCGTCCTGGTCGGTCACCCGCCACTCGACGCCGTCCCAGCCCTGCGCGGCCAGCTCCTGGGCCGCCTCCGCCGGGGTCCACTGTGGTGTGGACGCGGTGAACACCGAGAACCGCATCAGGACACCTCCGCCAGGTCGTCCGCGCAGCACGTCGTCGACCAGCACCGGGCGGCCGAGCGTGGCCGACGCGTACACCGCGTGCACCACCGCGACGGCGAGCAGACCGTCGCGCAACCCGACACTGGGTGGCCGCCCCCCGTCGATGGCGGCCACCACGTCGTCGTACTGGCGCAGGTGGCCCAGCACGAAGCTGTCCTCCGGTTTCGGCGCGCCGAGCAGCTCGGCGGCGGGCACCACGTCGGCGGCCTGTTCGGCCGTTCTCGTCTGCAGGAACTCGAGCTGGTCGTCGTGGATGACCGCCGAGCCGGCCGTGCCGTGCAGCTGGACCCGCACCCCGATGCCGGGGTGCCCGGCGGTGGTGGCGTGCAGCGTGGCCAGCGCGCCGGACGCGAACCGCAGCGTGGCGACGGCGACGTCCTCGACCTCGATGTCGTCGTGGGCCAGCCGGGCGGTGTACGCGAACACCTCGACCGGCTCGCCGAGCAGCCAGATCAGCAGGTCGACGGTGTGCACGCCCTGGTTCATCAGCGCGCCGCCGCCGTCGAGCCGCCAGGTGCCCCGCCAGTCGGCCGAGGTCGTAGTAGGCCTGCGCGCGCCACCACGGCACCGTGGCGACCGCGGAGGTGAGCCGGCCGAGACCGCCGCCGTGCGCGGCCGCCGCGACCGCGACGCTGGCCGGGTCGAACCGGTGCTGGCTGACGACGGACGCGACCAGGCCCTGCGCGGCGAGGGCGTCGGCGCGGTCGGCGAGCCGCCGGGCGACCGCTGGAGACACGTCCAGCGGCTTCTCGACGAGCACGTGGGCGCCGAGGCCCAGCGCCTCCTCGGCGAGCGCGACGTGCAACCCGGTCGGGGCGCAGACCGTGACCAGGCCGCCCGGCGCGACCGCACCGGCCAGGCCGGCGAACCCCGCCGGGGCCGGGGCACCGGCGGCGACGACCCGGGCGGCCAGCGCGTCCCGGGCGGCCTCGTCGGGGTCGACGACCGCGGCGACGCGCAGCCGTGGATGGCGGAGCACGGCGTCGGCATGGGTCTCGCCGATGATGCCGGCGCCGACCACGGTCACGGGGATGGTGGTCATCGAATCTCGACTCCGATCTCGTTGGTGAGGGCGGCGAAGGCGCGGGCGGCCCGGCCGAAGGCCGCTGGGCCGGAGAAGCCGCCGGTCGCGGTCTGCAGGGCGAGATGTGGTTCGAGCGAGGCGAAGCCCGCGTAGCCGTCGTCGCGCAGCGCGGTCAGCGTCGCGCGCAGCTCGCCATCGCCGTGCCCGGCCGGCACCACCTCGCCGGTCTCCGCGATGGCGTCCTTGACCTGGAGATATTCGAGGTACGGGCGGAGCATGGCGTAGCCGTCCGTGAACGGCTTGACGCCGACCTGGACGAAGTTGGCGTTGTCCCAGGCGACCCGCAGCGCGGGGGAGCCGACCGACTCGACCAGGTCGCGTACCCGGTCGGGTGTGTCGCCGTAGATCTCCTTCTCGTTCTCGTGCACCAGCACCACATGGGCGCGCTCGGCGGTGGTCGCCCACTCCCGCATCCGGCCCAGCACCTCGTCGCGGATCCCTTCCGGGGATGCGTCCGGCGGCCGGTAGAAGGAGAACAGCCGGATGTAGCGGCACTCGAGCCGGTGCGCCGCCGCGATGGCCCGGTCCAGCCGCTCGCGTTCGCCGGCCGGATCCTCGGTGATCAGCACCTTGCCGATCGGTGAGGCGATCGCGGACACCGCCATCTCACGCTCCGCGAGCAACGCGGCGATCCGGTCGAGCTGGCCGGCGTCGAGGTCGACCACGTTGACGTCCCAGGCGCTGCGCAGCTCCAGGTGCCGGGCGCCGAGCGGCGGACAGCACGGCGAGCTGCACCACCGGGTCCGGGTCGATCTCGTCGCCGAAGCCGGACAGGTTCCACACCGTCATCGCACGCCTCCCGTGGTCAGGCCGGCTACCAGATAGCGCTGGAAGACCAGGTAGAGCGCCACCACCGGGACGGCGCAGACCAGCGCGGCCGCCATCAGCTGCCCGTACACCGGCAACGCGCCGCCCTCCTGGCTGGCGCCGAAGATCTGCAGCTCGACCGCGGCGGTGCGGGTGTCCGGGTTGGTCAGCACGGAGGCGAACAGCACGTCGTTCCAGCCGAGCAGGAACGCGAACACGCCGCTGACCACCAGACCGGGCCAGCTCAGCGGCGCGATCACCCGGGTCAGCACCCGCCACGGCGAGGCACCGTCGACGCGGGCCGCCTCGTCGAGCTCCGGCGGCAGCTCGCGCAGGTAGGTGACCATCACCCAGGTCGAGAACGGCAGCGCGAACGTCAGGTAGGTGATCAGCACGCGCCCAACGAGTGCCGATGATGGTGACGCCGAGGGCGGTCGCGGCGCTGGCGAACAGCACGAAGACCGGGAGCAGCAGCAGCGTGCCGGGGATGCTCTGCAGCGCCAGCAGGCCGCGCAGCACGGCGATCCGGCCGCGGAAGGCATAGCGCACGAGGACGTACGCGGACAGCAGCGCGACGAACGCGCTCACCACGGCCACCGCGCCCGCCACCAGCACGCTGTTGACCAGGCCCCGGCCCAGGTTCGTGGTCGACCAGATCTTGGCGTAGTTGTCGATGTGGAAGCCGTCGGGCCAGAGCGCGCCGCGCGGCCACGGCGAGGTCGGAGCTGACGACTCGCGAGTAGCCATGTACGCCAGCGGGCCGAGCACGATCAGCAGGAGCACGGTGAGCACGACCACGCGCAGCGGCCCGGGCAGCAGCCGGGCGACCTCCTCCGAACGGGACTTCATCGCGGGCCTCCGACCCGTGTCGAGCCGCACCGCGCGCAGGTAGACCGCCATCGGGATGGCCACCAGGATCAGCGAGACCACCGCCATCGCGACGCTGAGCCCGAACTCGGAAGTTCTGGAAGCTCTCCACATAGGTCAGCACCGGCAGCACCTCCACGTCGTAGCGGGCTGGGCACGCCGAACAGCACGAACGGCAGCGTGAAGCTGTTGACGTTGTGCAGGAACGAGATGACGAGCGCGAGCGACGACCGGGCCGCGCAGCTGCGGGCAGCACGACGTAGCGCAGCTTGGCCCACCAGCCGGCGCCGTCCAGCGCGGCCGCCTCGTGCACGGTCGCGTCCACCGACTGCAGGCCGGCCAGCGGCGAGCAGGTAGACCAGCGGCCAGCCGGCCCAGAGCTGCACGATGACCAGCGCCCAGAAGCTCCGCGGGCCGTTGAGCCACAGCCCGCTCGGTGCCGAGCAGCCCGTTGGCGATGCCGTCCGGCTGGAAGATGATCCGCCAGGTGCTGCCGACCACGAAGGCCGGCAGCACGTACGGGACGAGCAGGATCGAGCGCACCAGGCCGCGGCCCTGGAACCGGTCCTGGGTGGCGATCGCCGCGGCCAGCCCGATCGGCAGGCAGCCGACCGTGACCAGGGCCGAGTAGCCGATGCTGATGCCGATCGCGTGCACCAGGTTCGAGTCGCGGACCGCCTCGACGTAGTTGTCGAACCCGATGAACGTCGGCGCCGACCCACTCGCCGGATCGAGTACTGGTCGAGGTCGAGCAGCGAGATGTAGAGCGCGAGCGCCAGCGGGACGACGATGACGAGCAGGGTGAGCACGCCACCCGGCAGGAACATCCAGAGTGGACGTCCCTGCCGGGTGGCGGTGCGGCGGCGGCGAGGTCACTTGGCCTTGTCGAGCGCTGCTTGTGCCGTTGGTCTGCGCCTGGCCGAGCAGGCCGGTCAGCTTGCCGTCGTCGACCTGGCCGGCGGACAGGTCCGGGATCGACTGCACGACCACGTTGGTCAGTGCGAGCTGCACCTGGCCCCAGGCGCCGGTGAACGGCGTGTTCTCCGACTTGCCGGCCGACTCGACGATCGCGGCGAGGGCCGGGTCGCTGCCCAGCGCGGTCGCGGCGGCCTGGTTGGTCGGCAGCTCACCGAACGTCTTGTAGTAGCTGGTCCTGCATCTGCTCGCTGGTCAGCAGCTTGACCAGGGCGAGCGCCAGATCCTTGTTCTTGCTGTACTTGGCGACCACGACGTTGTCGCCGGAGAGGATGCTGGTCGCGCCGACCCCGCCCGCGGGCAGGCTGGTCGCACCGGGCGGGATCGTCGGCATCACCGCGTACGCGTATTTGCCGGCGACCGTCGACTTGTCGAGGGTCACCTTGGAGCTCGCCGAGACCATCGGCAGGAACGCCGCCTTGCCGTCGCCGAACGCGGCGATCGCCTGGGCGTTCTTCCAGCCGACCGCGGCCGGGTCGACCACCTTGTCGGTGGCCAGCCAGCCGAGGTAGGTCTGGTAGGCCGTCTTAGCGTGTTGGGGCCGTCGAGCGCGGCCTTGCCGTCCTTGACGAGCGGGTTGCCCGCCTGGATGGCTCATCGCCCAGATGAACTTCCACGGGTCGAACCCGTCGGCGTAGCCGATGGCCAGACCGTACGTGCCGTCCTTGGTGAGCTGCTTGGCCTGGGCGCGCAGGCCGTCCCAGCTGTCGGCCGGCTTGTCGATGCCGGCGGCCGTGAGCAGGTCCTTGTTGTAGGCCATCACGAACGGGCGGCTGGCGAACGGGATGCCGACCTCGTGCTCCTGGTCGGGCCCGGAGATGCCCAGCGTCGCCGGCAGGAACCGGTCCCGGCCGCCGACCTTGTCCCAGTCGTCCGTCGTGAGCTCGACGAACGCGCCGGTGGCGTACGCGGTCGGGGTGAACGTGGTGCCGAGCGCGTAGACGTCGGGGCCCTGGCCGGAGAGCACCGAGGTCTGGATCTTGGTGAGCTCGTCGTTGGCGGAGGCGAACGTCTCGAACCGCACGCTGGCGCCGGTCTCCTGCCTTGAACTTGTCGGAGACCTCGGTGAACCACTGCGCGCTGCTGCTCGGGGTAGATGGTGTTGACGCCCATGAGCATCGTGAGGCGTCGACGCCGGAGTTGTCGCCGGTGGCGCCGCTGCCGTCGTCGTCGGAACCGCAGGCGGTCAGCGTCGAGCCACAACAGACAGCGCGCTGGCCAGCGCGGCGAATGATGCGTCTGTGTCATCGTGAACTCCTCTGGGCGGCGAGGAGCGGGGATCAGTCGATGGTTCGTGTTGGCCGACGCTAGTCAGCGGCGATTCGGCGGTGACAACCGTTTGCCATGTGTTGCCATCGATGGTTTGCTGGCGCCCGTGGACGGACGGACGGCGGCGGCCGGTCACCATCGCCGACATCGCCGCGGTGACCGGCGTGGCGGCGTCGACGGTGTCCCGCGCGCTGACCCGGCCCGGCCGGGTCAGCGCCGCGACCCGGGAGCGGATCCAGGCCGCCGCCCGCGAGCTCGACTACGTGCCGCAACCCGCCGGCCCGGGCGCTGGCGTCCGGGCGCACCGGGACCGTCGCGCGTGCTCGTCTCCGACGTCACCAACCCGTTCTACTTCGGCATGATCCGCGGCACGCAGCAGCAGCTCAAGGCGGCCGGGCTACGCCCAGCTGCTGATCGACACCGAGGACTCGGGCGAGCACGAGATCGAGATGCTGCACACGATGCGCCGCTCCCTCGACGGCGCGATCCTCGGCGCCTCCCGGCTGCCGGCGCGGGCGCTGGTCGCGCTGGCCGGCGAGATCCCGCTGGTCACCGTCAACCGCAACGTGCGCGGCGTGCCGAGCGTCGTCATCGACACGCCCGGCCGGCATCGCGCCAGGCCGTCGAGCACCTGGTCTCACTCGGGCCACCGCGACATCGTCTACGTCTCCGGGCCCGGCAGCAGTCGTGGTCCAACCAGGCCCGCTGGCAGGCGATGAAGGCGGCGCTGGAGCGGCACGGGCTGGGCGCGCAGCGGGTCGGGCCGTTCCCGCCGGGTCGCGGCTCCGGCACCGCGGCCGCCGACGCGGTGCTCAACAGCGGCGCGACCGCCTGCGTGGCGTTCAACGACCTGCTCGCGATCGGCATGCTGACCCGGCTGCGCGAGCGCGGCGTGCGGGTGCCGGCCGACCTGAGCGTGGTCGGCTGCGACGACATCTTCGGCGCCGACTTCTGCAACCCGCCGCTGACCACGCTGACCGCCCCGATCGAGCAGGCCGGCCGGGTCGCGGTGTCGCTGCTGCTCGTCCGGCCTCGACCACCGGGCGCCGCAGCCCCAGCGCCGGGCCGTGGTGCTGCCGACCTACCTGACCGTACGCGAGTCGACCGGACCGCTGACGCGCTAACTCTGTTCGAACCTAGGTCTTGCCGTAGGAACAGGGTCGTCCAGTGGACGGCGGCTACCCGGCCGTCGGCCAGGACGGCCAGTGAGGTCGGCACGCCGTGGCAGCCGAGGTCCTCGCCGGTCCACGTGCCGTCGCGGGTGGCCAGCCAGGCGGCGCGCACTCGCGGGTCCCGCCGGACTCGTCGCTCTCGCGCTCCTCACCGGTGCTGCTGACCGCGAGCAGGCCCTCGCCCGGCAGCACGGTCGCGGCCGTGATCATGCGGGTGTCGGCGCCGGCGTCGTCCTGCTGCCAGGTGCGCCCGTCGGTCGAGGTGAGCACCAGAGCCGGCCCTCGGATGTCGCCGTCGGTGCCGCCGAGGGCGACGAACCGCTTGCCGTCGTGGACGAGCGCGTGGACCTGCGGGCTGCCGCCGAGGTCGGGCATGGTGCCGTGCCGCCAGGTTCGGCCGCCGTCCTTCGACACCCAGCTCTTGAGCGTGTACGGCTCGTTCGGCCGGGCGCTCGTGCCCATCGCGACCAGACGCCCGTCCGGCGCCGCCGCCACACTGGTCACGGACGTGCTGCTCGCGCCCTCGGCCGGCGGCAGGTTGACCGGTCGCCAGGTGGTGCCGTAGTCCGACAGCCAGGCCAGCGCCCGCTCGTTGTGCCGGCCCACCGCGACGTAGCCGTTCTTCGTCACCGCCAGCGATTGTGGACCGATGTGGCTGGCCTTTGAATCCTCATTCTCGCCGGCCTCGAATCGCGCCACCGTGCGCCAGCCGTCGGGCGTGCCGTCGCCGTGGAGCACGGCGGTGGAATACGCGTACGCGTCACCGTGGAAGGTGTGCCTCGTCAGCGCGAGATAGCCGCCGTTGCGCGCGGGCACGGCCGTCATGATGGAGTTGCGGTCCTCGCTGGGCAGCGAGTCGCCGCCCGTGAACGGCTTGGGCGACACCACCCGCGTCGTGGTGCACTCACCCTCGCCGACCCAGTAGGCGGTCGACAGCCCGTCGCGCCCGAACCCGGTGAAGCAGGCCTCCGGGTCGGCGACGATGACCTGCGGCCCACCCATCCACGCGTTCTTGACCTCAAAGGCCTGCCGGACGACCCGCCAGGGCCCGGCCTCGTCGATGCGGTCGGGACGCCGCCCCGTCGCCCCGTCCCGCACCAACGCCGCCCCACCACCGCGACCGCGAGCACCGCCGCTGCCGCGCCCATGACAACCCCCGTCGACTTTCGCACCGCGCCAGCCTGCCAGCCCGGCGCCGCCGAGCCAATAAGCCCGGGTACTCAGGCGCGTGATCGACCGCATCGCGATGAGCAACGCGAGCCGCTGACCCAGCGCCGGGCTGGGAACCAGCGGCTCAGGGCTGACGGCGTGACCGTAGACCCACCGGCTGCCCGGCTCGACAGACATCAAGCCCGCCGCGTAGCCGGCGGCCGCCCGGCGCAGCAGTGCGACATGGCCGGGCGACTCGTAGGAGCGCACGTCGTGGCCGAGTGCGTCGTAGACGACGCGGCCGCCGCCGACCTCGCGGGCCCAGACCGCCGGCCCGTCGCCGTGCGTGTAGACCGGTGTCAGGTCGTCGACCAGGTCCAGGTCGGTGTAGCGCTCGTCGAAGACCTCGAAGTCGCCGAGCCCGTCGGCGATCGGGTGGGCACGGCGGTACGCGTGATCGTGAACGGGCCGAGCGGTGGATGGAACGTGCGACCGTGCTCCCAGACCCCACCGATCGTGGCCCGCCACGACGGCTGCCCGGGGAAGGCGACCGCCGCGCTGTGCATGGCGAGCAGCCCACCGCCGCGTGCCAGGAAGGGCGCCAGGACGGCGGCGAAGGTGGCGTCGTCCGGGCACCGGCTCGACCCGGTAGGCGGTCGCGTTGACGACGAGGAGGCCGGCGCCGTCGAGCGCCGCCTCGAGCTGGTCGACCGCGGTGACGGTCGTCACGGAGCCCGGGGGCCGAGCAGGTCGGCCAGGGCGGCGCTGGTGGCCGGCAGGTCGTGCCAGGGGTCGGCGTGGTCGCCCTGACCAGTGAAGATGACGGTGTCACGCGGCATAGTCGAGGCCTGATTTCGATGATTGGCGAAGTCTCGAAACCGAGGCTAGCATGGGCTGGTGCGCGCCCTCCACCATCCAGATCTCGCCTCGATCGAGCTCGCCACGCTGCTGGCGGCGCTCTCCGATCCGGTGCGGCTGAGCGTCGTGCGCCAATTGGCGTGCTCCGGCGGCGTGGTGTGCGGCAAGTTCGACGCCCTGTCCGAGGTGAGCATGTCGACGCTCTCCCACCACCTCAAGGTGCTCCGCGAGGCGGGCATCCTGCGGGTCACGCCGAGCGGCAGCTTCCGCCGCCACGAGTTGCGCGCCGCCGAGGTCGACGCCCGGTTCCCGGGCGTCCTGCCGGCGGTGACCGCCAACCTGCCGCCCGGTGCCGGCATGACCACCCAGGGCGGGCTCGGGCCTCACCGCCGACGAGGTGCTGACCACGACCCGGGCCGTCCGCCGGCGGCTCGACCCCACCGCCCGGTGCCGCGCGAGGTGATCGACGAGTGCGTCGAGATCGCCCGGCAGGCACCCAGCGGCCGCAACCGGCAGCGCTGGGACTTCATGTTCGTCGAAGACCCGGACACCATGGCCGCGGTGGCCGACTGGTGGCGGCGCGGGCTGGCGATGCCGGCGCACGACGCCGGCGGGCCGGCCTTCAGCCGGATGAGCTTCGGCTCCGCGGAGTGGCGCCGATCGCCGGCAGCCTCGATCACCTCGCCGAGCACCTGCACGAGATGCCGCTGCTGCTGATCCCGTGCGTACGCGTGGAGTCCCGCGACAGAGCTCGCCGGCGTACGCGGGCAGGCCGGCGCCTGGGGTTCGGTCGTCCCGGCGTTCTGGAGCTTCATGCTCGCCGCCCGCGAACGCGGGCTGGGCACCGCGTGGACGACCAGCCACCTCAGCTACGAGCGCGAGGTGGCCGACCTGCTCGGCATTCCCTTCGACACCGTGGTCCAGGCGGCGCTGACGCCGGTCGCCTACACGCGTCGGCACCGACTTCAAACCCGGTCCACGGGCCGACGCGGGCGCGTTCGCACACTGGAACCGGTGGTAGCGGGTTCAGACCCGGACCGCGGTCGGGCGTTCGGCACCTGGTCGGGGCGCGGTCGAGCGACGCCGGCCAGCAGCGCGGCGAAGCCGAAGAGGACCGCGATGGCGGTCAGCGCCCGCAGCACGGTCGACCTGGTCGCCGAGCAGGCCGAGCAGCGGGGGACCGGCGAGGAACGCGCAATAGCCGATCGAGGCGACCACGCTGACCCGGCCCGCGGCGCAGTCGGGTCCTCGGCCGCGGCGCTCATCCCGACCGGGAAGCCCAGCGCCGCGCCCAGGCCCCAGAGCACCGTGCCGGCCACCGCCAGCGGCAGGGCCGGCGAGAACACGAACAGCGCGGTGCCGGCCAGGCCGGTCGAGCGGCGAGCGCGCGCAGCACCGCGACGCGGCCGTAGCGGTGCAGCAGCCACGGGCCGCACCAGCGGCCCGGTCGTCATGGCGGCGAGGAACGCGGCGAACGCGAGCGTGCCGAGCGCCGCCGAGGTGTGGTGGCCGTCGACCGCGGCGATCACGATCCAGTCGCTGCCGGCGCCCTCGGCCAACGTGAACGCGAGCACGAACAGTCCGATGAGGAGGGTGCGGGGTTCGCGCCAGGCGGCGAAACCGGTACGCGGCGCGGCGCCTCGTTGCCACCTCGCTGGATGTCCGGCAGGAAGCCGCGCGCGAAGGCGGGCACGGCGACGGCGACGAGCACGGCGATGGCGGTCAGGTGCGCGGCGACGGGCACCTGCAGGGCGACCACGGCGGCGCCGACCAGCGCACCGACCACGGTGCCGACGGAGAACCCGGCGTGCAGGCGGGACATGATCGGCCGGTCGAGCCGCCGTTCGACCACGGCGCCCTGGAGGTTCATCGCGACGTCCCAGGCGCCGGTGCCGATGCCGAGCACGAACAGGCCGGCCACCGCCGGGGCGACCCGACCAGCGCGCCGAAGGCCATCGTCGCCATGCCCGCCGCGAACAGCAGCGAGCTGACCGTGACGACCCGCCGGGAGCCGAACCGGGCCACGAACGGCCCGGACAGCACCAGCGCCAGCACGACACCGGCCGAGCCGGCCAGCAGGGTCAGGCCCAGCCCGGCCGGGTCGAGGTGGAGCTGGTCACGAAACTGCGGGTATCCGGGCGAACAGGCTCGCGAACGCGAAGCCGGAAGCGCCGAAGCAGGCGAACGTGGCGACGGTCGCCCGGCGTACCGCCGGCATCGGGGTCACCGGAGCCGGCCGTCGGCCGCGTCCCACGCCGCCGCGTCGCCCCGGGGCTCGTAGGCGGCGCAGCTCGTGCGTCTCGCGTACCAGCTTGCGCAGCTCGGCCAGGTCGCCGCGGACCGCGCCGGCGGCGCGGGCCTGGACCAGCACGTTGCCGAGCGCGGTGGCCTCGACCGGGCCGGCCAGCACCGGCAGGCCGCAGGCGTCGGCGGTGAGCTGGCAGAGCAGCGCGTTGCGCGCGCCGCCGCCGACGATGTGCACGACGTCGCACGTCACGGCCGGAGAGCTCGCTGGCGGCGCGCACCGCCCGGCGGTGGGCCAGCGCGAGGCTGTCCAGGATGCAGCGGACGACGCCGGCCGGCGTCTCCGGCGGCGGTCTGCCCGGTGCGCCGGCAGCACGCCGCGCGATCCGGGCCGGCATGTCGCCCGGCGGCAGGAAGACCGGGTCGTCGGCGTCGACGACGGCGCCGAACGCCGGCTCCGCCGCGGCCGCCGCGCAGCAGCTGCGTCGAGGTCGCCGTGTCGCCCCACTCGCGCAGGGACTCCTGCAGCAGCCACAGGCCCATCACGTTGCGCAGGTAGCGGATGGTGCCGTCGACGCCGCCCTCGTTGGTGAAGTTGGCCCGCCGGCTGGCCTCGGTCAGCACCGGCGCGTCGAGCTCGACGCCGACCAGGGACCAGGTGCCGCAGGAGATGTAGGCGAAGTCGGTCGCCGTCGGCCGGCACGCCGACCACGGCGGAGGCGGTGTCGTGCGAGCCGACCGCGACCACCGTCGGTCGGGCTAGGCGAGCCCGGCGTCCGGCGCGCACCGGGCCGATCCGGTCGCCGGGCTGGCGCAGCGGCGGGAACAGCGCCCGGGGCAGGCCCGGCGCGGCGATCAGGTCGGCCGCCCATCGCGGGCGCGCACGTCGAGCAGCTCGGTGGTGGAGGCGTTGGTCACCTCGGCGCCGATCTCGCCGGTGAGCCAGTAGCCGATCAGGTCCGGGATCAGCAGCAGCTGACGCGGCGGCCGGCGAGTGCGGTGTGCCGGCCGCCGCGACGAGCTGGTAGAGCGTGTTGAACGGCAGGAGCTGCAGCCCGGTGGTGGCGTACAGCCGCTGCTCGCCGAGGCGCTCCGCGGTCGCCCGCCAACCGTCGGTGCGGGCGTCGCGGTAGTGCACCGGGTTGCCGAGCAGCGCGCCGGTCGCGTCGAGCAGGCCGTAGTCGACCGCCCAGGTGTCGATGCCGACGCTGTCGCACCGGGCCGGCGCGCCGCGCAGCCCCGTCGAGGATGCCGGCGTAGAGCGCGAGGACGTCCCAGTGCAGGGTGCCGCCGGCGCCGCACCGGCTCGTTGGGGAACCGGTGCACGCTCGTCAGGTCGAGCCGGTCCGGCGCCGACCCGGCCGAGCATGACCCGGCCGCTGGACGCGCCGAGGTCGACCGCGGCGAACGGCGTTCATCGCAGGAAGGCGGCGGCGACGCCGGCGTCGACCGGGATGTGCAGGCCGGTGGTGTGGGACAGGTCGCCGGCGGTGAGGGCGAAGACGGCGTTGGCCACGTGCTCGGGCAGCACCTCGCGCTTGAGCAGGGTGCGCTGGGCGTAGTAGGCGCCGAGCTCCTCCTCCGCCACGCCGTAGACCGCGGCCCGCTTGGCGCCCCAGCCGCCGGCGAAGATGCCCGAGCCGCGCACGACGCCGTCGGGGTTGACGCCGTTGACGCGGATGCCGTGCTCGCCGAGCTCGGCGGCGAGCAGCCGGACCTGGTGGGCCTGGTCGGCCTTGGCGGCGCCGTAGGCGACGTTGTTGGGCCCGGCGAACACGGAGTTCTTGCTGGAGATGTAGACGATGTCGCCGCCCAGGCCCTGCGTCGACGCATGATCCGGGCGGCCTCGCGGGAGACCAGGAACGAGCCCTTGGCCATGACGTCGTGCTGCAGGTCCCAGTCGGCCTCGGTGGTCTCCAGCAGCGGCTTGGAGATCGACAGGCCGGCGTTGTTGACGACGAGGTCGACGCCGCCGAACGCGCAGGGCCGCGTCCTGGAGCGCGGCCGCGACCGCGGCGGCGTCGGTGACGTCGGCGGTGACCGCGACGGCGACGTCGGCTGCTGCCGATCTCGGCCGCGACCTTCGCCGCGGCGGCGCCGTCGCGGTCGGCGACGACGACGCAGGCGCCTTCGGCGGCGAGGCGGTGCGCGATGGCCCGGCCGATGCCCGAGCCGCCGCCGGTGACGAACGCGACCCGGGTCGCGAGCGGCTTGGGCTTCGGCATCCGCGGGAGCTTGGCCTCCTCGAGCGCCCAGTACTCGATGCGGAACTTCTCCGCCTCGTCGATCGGGGCGTAGCGCGAGACGGCCTCGGCGCCGCGCATGACGTTGATGGCGTTGACGTAGAACTCGCCGGCGACCCGGGCGGTCTGCTTGTTGGCGCCGAAGGAGAACATGCCGACGCCGGGCACCAGCACGATCGCCGGGTCGGCGCCGCGCATCGGCGGGGAGTCGGCGCGTGGCGTGCCGCTCGTAGTAGGCGCGGTAGTCCTCGCGGTATGCGGCGTGCAGCTCCTTGAGCCGGGCGACCACGTCTCGTCGAGCGGCGCCGTCGGCGGCAGGTCGAGCACCAGCGGGCGGACCTTGGTGCGCAGGAAGTGGTCGGGGCAGGAGGTGCCCAGCGCGGCCAGCCGGGGGTGTTCGGCGCGGGCAGGAAGTCGAGGACCGCCGGGCTGTCGGTGAAGTGGCCGACCTCGCGCCGGTCGGTGGAGGCCAGGCCGCGGATCACCGGGGCCAGCGCGGCGGCCCGCGCCCGTGCGCTCGTGCCTCGGGCAGCGGCTCGTAGCCGGCGACGCGGGCCGAACGGCTCGGGCCGGCCGTGCTCGGCGATGTAGCCTGCGGCGGCCTGCGATGATCTCCAGCGAGTTGGCCTCGCACTCGTCGCTGGTGGCGCCCCAGGCGGTGATGCCGTGGCCGCCGAGGATCACGCCGATCGCCTCCGGGTTGGCCCGCTGGACGGCGGCGATGTCCAGGCCGAGCTGGAAGCCGGGCCGGCGCCACGGCACCCAGACGACCCGGTCGCCGAAGATCTCCTTGGTCAGCGCCTCGCCGTCGGCCGCGGTGGCCAGCGCGATGCCGGAGTCGGGGTGCAGGTGGTCGACGTGCGCGGCGTCGACCAGGCCGTGCATCGCGGTGTCGATCGACGGCGCGGCACCGCCCTTGCCGTGCAGGCAGTAGTCGAACGCGGCGACCATCTCGTCCTCGCGCTCGACGCCCGGGTAGACGTCGACCAGCGCCCGCAGCCGGTCCAGCCGCAGCACCGCCAGCCCGGCCGGTTCAGCGTGCCGAGGTCGCCGCCGGAGCCCTTGACCCACAGCAGCTCCACGTCGCCGCCGGTGACCGGGTCGGTGTCGGTGCCCTTCGCCGAGGTGTTGCCGCCCGCGTAGTTGGTGTTGCGCGGGTCGGCGCCGAGCCGGTTCGACCGGGCGATCAGCTCGTCCACAGTGGACATCAGTGCTTCAGGCTCCCCAGCCGGCGGCGTTCGCCGCCGACTCGCTGCGGCTCTGCACCGTCTCGTAGTAGCCGGAGCGCTTGTAGGCGGCGATCGGGTCCGGGTCCAGGCCCATGTCCGCGCGCAGGTCGCGCAGCAGCGGGCGGACGTCGGTGTTGTAGGCGTCCATCAGCACGGCGTTGGCTTCCAGCACGTCACCATTCTGCTGTGCGGCGGCCAGCGCGTCGGCGTCGACGAGCAACGCCTTCGCGGTGGCCTCCTGCACGTTCATCACCGAGCGGATGACGGCCGGGATCTTCGGCTCGATGTTGTGGCACTGGTCGAGCATGAACGCGATGCCCGGCGTCCGGCTCGCAGCGCGTCCGCCGAGCACGATCTCGTGCATGATCCGGAACAGCTGGAACGGGTCGGCGGCACCGACCATCAGGTCGTCGTCGGCGTAGAAGCGGGAGTTGAAGTCGAACGCGCCGAGCTTCCCGGCCCGCAGCAGGAACGCGACGATGAACTCGATGTTCGTGCCCGGTGCGTGGTGCCCGGTGTCGATGACCACCTGCGCCTTGTCGCCCAGCGTGCAGGCAGTGCGCGTACGCGGTGCCCCAGTCCGGCACGTCGGTCGTGTAGAACGCCGGCTCGAACAGCTTGTACTCCAGCAGCATCCGCTGGTCGTCGCCGAGCCGCTGCGTAGGTGGCCGCGAGCGCCTCGGCGAGCCGGTCCTGGCGGGCCCGGATGTTGTCCTGGCCCGGATAGTTGGTGCCGTCGGAGAACCACAGCTTCAGGTCCCGGGAGCCGGTCGCGTCCATGATGTCGACGCACTCGAGCAGGTGGGCGATCGCCTTGGGCCGGATCGCGCGGATCGGGGTTGGTGACCGAGCCGAGCTTGTAGTCGTCGTCCTGGAACACGTTGGCGTTGATCGCGCCGAGCCCGACGCCCGCGCTCCTTGGCGAACGCGGCCAGGGCGGCGTAGTCGTCGACCTTGTCCCACGGGATGTGCAGCGCGACGGTCGGCGCGACGCCGGTGAACCGGTGCACGGTCGCGGCGTCGGCGATCTTCTCGTACGGGTCGCGCGGCACACCCTCCTGGGCGAACACCTTGAACCGGGTCCCCGAGTTGCCGAACGCCCACGAGGCCGTCTCGATCCGCTGGTCGCGCAGCGCCGCCAGCACGCGGCTCCGGGTCGACGGGGCAAGCTCGGTCATCGTTGGTCCTCCGCGCGTGGCCTCGTACATGAAACGTTTCATGTGACGACATGGACGATATCCGCCCCCGCACGGGGGAGTCAAGGTATGAGACGTTTCAGAAGGTCGCGTACGCTGATCGACCATGGCGGCGAGCATCAAAGAGGTCGCGCAGCGGGCGGGCGTGTCGCTCGGCACGGTGAGCAACGTGCTCAACCGCCCCGACATCGTGTCGCCGCAGACCCGCAAGCGCGTCCAGGAGGCGATCGAAGAGCTCGGCTTCGTCCGCAACGACTCGGCCCGGCAACTCCGGGCCGGCCGCAGCCGGACGGTCGCGATCGTCGTGCTGGACGTCTCCAACCCGTTCTTCACCGACGTGGTCCGCGGCGCCGAGACGATCGTCGAGGGCGCCGGCGGCATGGTCGTCGTCTGCAACAGCGGCGGCGACGCGGCCCGCGAGCACCGGCACCTCGACGTGCTGGAGGAGCAGCGGGTCCAGGGCATCCTGGTCACCCCGGTCAGCGACGGCAAGCAGCCACGCCTGGACCGCATCGTCAACCGCGGCATCCCGGTCGTCCTGGTCGACCGCGGCGCCGGCCTGGCCAACCAGTGCTCGGTCGCGGTCGACGACGTCCTCGGCGGCCGCCTCGCGGCCGAGCACCTCGCCGAGCGGGGGCACCGGCGGATCGCCTTCGTCGGCGGGCCGATGGCCCTGCGGCAGGTGACGGACCGCCGCACCGGAGCGGAGCGGGCCCTGGCGGAGCTGGGCCTGCCGGCCCCGTTGGTGGTCGAGACGCCGGTGCTCTCGGTCTCCGCCGGCCGCCAGGCCGCCGACGAGATCGTCGCGCTGCCTATCAGTCGCCGTCCTACGGCGATCTTCTGCGCCAACGACCTGGTGGCGCTGGGCGTGCTGCAGGCGTTGACCGCGCACGGCTTGCGGGTGCCGGACGACATCGCCCTGGTCGGCTACGACGACATCGAGTTCGCCGCGGGCGCTGCCGTGCCGCTCTCCTCGGTGCGCCAGCCCCGCGAGCAGCTGGGCCGCACCGCGGCCCAGCTGCTGCTGGAGGAGTCCACGGACGCCGGAGCACCACGAGCACCGCCACGTGGTCTTCCAGCCGGAGCTGGCGGTCCGCCAATCCAGCGAAGCAAGCGCCGCCGCAACCGTTAGTCAAGAAACTCGGTCACTTAGCCTTTGATGGCTCCGCTGGTCATGCCGGCGACGATTCTTCTGTTGAAGAACATGAACATGACTAGCGGTGGGATGGTGATCAGGAGGATGTTCATGAAGAGCAGGTTGTACTGCGACGTGAACTGGCTCGAGAAGTTGTAGAGGGTCAGCTGGACCGTGGCGTTCTGGTCGCCGGGTAGGAAGTACAGCGGGTTTACGAAGTCGTTGAAGACCGTGACCGACTGGACGACGATGACCGTGATCGCCACCGAGCGCAGCAGCGGGAAGATGACCCGGAAGAACAGGCGGAACGGGGACGCGCCGTCGATGATGGCGGCCTCGTCCAGCTCTCGGGGGATCGTCGCGATGAACGCCCGGAACAGCAGGATCGCGAAACAGATGCCGAACGCCACCTCGACCAGGATCAGGCCCGGCATGGTGCGGAACAGTCCCAGCTTCTGCAGGACCCAGATGGTCGGGACGACCGCGGGCGGGATGATCAGGCCCGACAGCACCAGGAAGTTGATCAGCAGGTTCCACTTGCTCTTCCGGCGTTGCCAGCACGTAGGCGACCATCGCGGCCAGGACGACCATGATGGCTACGCTGGCCACCGTCAGGATCGTGCTGTTGATGAACGCGATGATGAGCATGTAGTCGCGGGCCTGGACCACGTCGACGAAGTTCTGGACGACCTGGAAGTTCTCCGGCCAGGAGAAGTCGAGCAGCGCGGCCTGTTGCCGGTCTTTCACCGCGGTCAGCACGATGAAGGCGAACGGGACCAGGAAGACCACAATGGACACCAGGATGGCTGTCCCGCTGAGCCACAGGTTGCGCTTGGGGCGGCGTGCGCTCACAGCTCGACCTCCTTGCGCGACGAGGAACCAGTACAGCGGCAGGATGATCGCCGTGACGACCAGGAAGAGGATCACGTTGCCGGCGGTGGACAGGCCGTAGAAGCCCGCCTGGTACTGCTTGTAGATCACCGACGCGATCACGTCGGAGGTGAAGCCGGGGCCGCCTCTGGTCATCGCCCAGATCAGGTCGAACGAGCGCAGCCCGCCGATCAGCGACAGGATGACCACTGTGACGGTGGCCGGGCGGGCCAGGGGGAGCACGATCTTGAAGAAGCTGGCCGTCGCGCTGGCGCCGTCGACGCGGGCCGCCTCGAAGTACTCCTGGGGGATCGAGACGATGCCCGCGATGAAGATGAGCGTCGCCAGGCCCACGCCCTTCCAGACGTCGACCAGGGCGACCGAGAGCAGCGCGTAGTCCGGGTCCGTCAGCCAACCCGGGCCTTGGACGCCGATCACGCTCAGCGACTCGTTGATCAGGCCGCGCTCGGGGTTCATCAGCACGGTGAAGGTCAGGCCGACGCCGATGGTGCTGACCAGCACCGGGAAGAAGACCACCGAGCGCAGGTAGCCGCGGCCGACGATCTGTGAGGTCAGCAGCAGGGCCAGCAGCAGGCCGAGCACCACCTTGAGCCCGGAGGTGACGACCGCGTAGACCAGGGTGTGGGTCAGGCCCGAGACGAGCGCCGGCTCGCGGAAGAAGTTGACGAAGTTCTCGAAGCCGATGAAGTGCGAGTCGAAGATCGTCCAGCGGGTCAGGCTGAAGTAGAACGACGCGAACGTCGGCACGAGGAACAGGACGCCGTAGATGACGGCGGCGGGCACATAGAACCAGGAGGGGTACGGACTCCGCTTGCGCGGGCGCTTGCCCGGCGCGGCCGTCCCTTCTCCGTGCTGCGCGCGTTGAGCCTGGATCGTCGTCATCGCACGGCCTCTCGTCGCGGGCGCCGCGCGATCCCGTGACGGGACCGCGCGGCACACGGGTTCCTACCAGCCCGGCAGACCGAGCTGTTGGGCCTGCTTCTCGACGTCCCGGTCGTAGAGCGCCGCGCCGTCCGGCGCCTTGCGGATGCCGGAACCGACCTCGACGCAGATCTGCTCGAGCGACGGACCCTTCACCGGGGAGAGGAACTCCAGCGCCAGGCTGGACCCACCCTGGCGGTCGATGTAGGGCTGCATGTCCTTGATCGACTGTGGCACGTCGGCCGGGAGCTCACAACCCTTGACCGCGAACGGGCCGGTCGGCGGCGACGCCTTGGCCTGCGACGTGCAGCCGTCCGGGCTGGACAGGAACGCGAGCAGCTTCTTGGCCGCGTCGAGCTTCGCGCCGGTGGTGGAGGTCGGGATGTAGGCGCCGCCGGGAGCCCAGACGGTCAGGCCGTTGGTGGCGGCGTCGTCGCCGGGCAGGGCGAACAGGCCGACGTCGTTGACCTTGTCGGCGTTGTTGATGGCGATGTTGGCGACCGCGGCCGTCAGCATCGGGTAGTGCGCGCCCTCACCGTTGGCGATCATCCGCTGGCCGTCCTCGTACTTGGCCGAGGCGAAGTCCTTGTTGAGGTAGCCGGCGTCGTGCACCTCCTGCAGGTGCGTGAAGCCCTTCAGCGCGGCCGGCGAGGTGGCGTACTTGATCTCGTTCTTCGTGTACTTGTCGGCGAAGCCCGGGTCGGCCGCCGAGACGTTGTGGAAGTCGCCGAGGATGAACAGCTGCGAGGTCCAGGTCTCCTGGTAGGTCTGGATGACCGGGGCGATCTTGCCCGCCGCCTTGATCTTGGCGTTGTTGGCCATGAACTCGGACCAGGTCTTGGGCACGGTCAGGCCGAGGTCCTCGTACACCTTGCGGTTGTAGAGCACCGCGCCGCCCATGAACGTGCCGAACGGGGCGCCGTAGAGCTTGCTGCCGGCCGTCACCGTGGCCTTGAAGTTGTCGTCGAGCTCGCCGGCGTAGGGCTGGTCGTCGAGGGCGACCAGGTTCTGCTCGGGCTTGAGCGCCTGGAACAGCGATCCGCTGTTGTAGAAGAAGACGTCGCTCATGTCGCCGGTGGACAGCCGGGTCTTGACGATGTTGTCGCCCTCGGTGCCCTGCGGCCGGGTCTCGACCTTGACGGTGATGTCCTGGTTCTTCGCGGTGAAGTCCTTGACGACCTGCTCGGCCGTCTTGACGGTCGCTTCCGCGTTGTCGACCAGGAGCGAGATGGCGGTCTTGCCGCCTTCCTCGCTGGAGCCGAGGCTCCCGGCGCTGCACGCGGTGAGCGCGAAGGCGCTGACCGCGGCGGCCGCGCACGCAACAAGGCGCCGCGGCGTGACGTCGAACATGGCTGACCTCCAAAGATAGATCTCTATATGAATCGTTTCATTGAAAGTAACCAGACCTTAACGGGACCATCCATCGCGGTCAACCCCTGTCGTGGTGGCCGGCCGGACCACCCGTCCAGCCGGCCACCAAAACAGGTCAGCCGAACAGCGCGGCGACCCGGTCGCGGAACTCCTCGGCCCGCGGCGCGAGCCCGGCCGGTGCGAGCGCCTCGGCGATCTCCCGCGCGGGCGCGTCCAGATAGGGCAGGGTGCGGCCGGCCGCGTCCCGGTCGTCGCTGGTGACCTCGAGCTCCGCGGCCAGCGCGAGCACGGCGGCCCAGGTGGGCCCGTGGTCGAGCACGTCGC
Organism: uncultured Actinomycetota bacterium; assembly: GCA_963840005.1. GTDB lineage: Bacteria > Actinomycetota > Actinomycetes > Mycobacteriales > Micromonosporaceae > Asanoa. Next base: position 79,639 of record CAWIXO010000001.1, read on the forward strand.
GCACCGTCGGGTCACCGGCCAGAACCTGATCACGCGGGTACGGGTCGGCGCAGGCGAACTCGTGGCTGCCGTGCCCGACCTCGACCGGATCGCTGCCGTCCGGCAGGTGCACGGTCGCCGTGCTGCCCACCGGCACCCGCACCGACAGCGTGAACCGGCCGTCCGCTCCGCCGCCATTCCACCGCGGCCTCGCCGTACGGGGTGAGGTGCCGCGCGGCGGCGTCGGCGAGCACCGGGCCGGGCTGCGGCCGCACGGTGATCCGGCGGTAGCCCGGCGCGGCCGGCGCGAGCCCGGCGACCGTGCGGTGCAGCCAGTCGGCCACCGCACCCAGCGCGTAGTGGTTGAACGAGGTCATCTCGCCCGGGTTGATCCGCCCGTCCGGCAGCATGCTGTCCCAGCGCTCCCAGACCGTCGTCGCGCCCATCGTGACCGGGTACAGCCAGGACGGGCACGCCGGTCTGCAGCAGCAGGCGGTAGCGCCACGTCGACGTCGCCGGCCGAGGTCAGCGCGTCGGCGATCAGCGGTGTGCCGACGAAGCCGGTGCTGATCCGGAAGCCGGAGGTGCGCACCAGGTCCGCCAGGCGCCGCCCGGCACCGGCCCGCTCCCGCTCGCCGGGCAGCAGCGCCCACTCCAGCGCCAGCGCGTAGACGGTCTGCGCGTCGCTGATCACCCGTCCGCCGGCCGGTGACGTACTCCCGGGCGAACGCCTCCCGGGTCCGCGCTGCCAGGTCGGCGTAGTGCGCGGCGGTGTCCCGGTCGCCCAGCACCGCGGCGGCCGTACGCGACGATCTCGGCGGACCGGGCCAGGTGCGCGGTCGCGATGACGTCGGGGTCGGCCTTCGCGGCGGCACGGTGCCTCCGGCGGCGCGGTCGGGTCGAGCCAGTCGCCGAACTGGAAGCCGCCGGTCCACAGGCAGTCCTTGCCGGCCAGCCCGGCGATCCGGTCGACCCAGGCGCGCATGCTGGGCAGCTGCCGTGCGCAGCACGCCGACGTCGCCGGTGCGCTGGTAGATCACCCAGGGCACGACGGTCGCGGCGTCACCCCAGGCGGCCGCGGCCGGGCGTTCGGTGCGCAGCACGTCCGGGATCACGAACGGCACGGAGCCGTCGGCGTACTGCTCGGCGGCCAGGTCGGCGAGCCAGTTCGTGAGGAAGCCGGCCGCGTCGAACAGGAACGTCGCCGTCGGCGCGAAGACCTGGATGTCGCCGGTCCAGCCGAGCCGCTCGTCGCGCTGCGGGCAGTCGGTCGGCACGTCGAGGAAGTTGCCCCGGGCGCTCCACACCACGTTGTCGTGGAAGCGGTCGAGCAGCGGGTGCGACGACGCGAACCAGCCGGTCCGGCGCAGGTCGGTGCCGACGACGACCGCCTCGATGTCGTCCGCCGCGAGGCCGTCGACGCCGGTCACCTCGGCGTACCGGAAGCCGTGGAAGGTGAACACCGGTTCGAGGGTGACCTCGTCGGGACCGGCCAGGACGTACGCGTCGGTCGCCTTCGCGGTCTTGAGCGGGCGCACGCCGAGCTCGCCGTCCTCGAGCACCTCGGCGTGCCGGATCGCCACCTCAGCTGCCGGCGGACAGGCCGCGGACCCGCAGCCGGACCCAGCCGACCAGGTTCTGCCCGAAGTCGACCAGCGTGCGGCCGGACGGCGAGGCGCTGACGGTGACCGCCGGCAGCACCTCGGTGATCCGGACCGGCGGGCCTTCGGGCGCCACCAGCCGGCCGAGGTCGGCGTCGAGCACGTCGACGGGGTCGACGGTCTCGGACGGGCGGGCCGGGCGGCGCAGGTCGGTGCGCTGGCCGTCGTAGTTGTCGTTGGCCAGCACGTCGGTCTCGCCGGCCGTCCAACTCCCGTCGGTGGCCAGGGTGTGCGTCCGGCCGTCGGCGGTGGTCACCTCGAGCTGGGCCAGCACCGCCAGCCGCTCGCCGTAGAGGGCGCGGCCGCCGCGCCAGCCGAGCCGGCCGCGGAACCAGCCGTTGCCGAGCGCGACGTCGAGGGTGTTGGCGCCGTCCTGGACCAGGTCGGTGACGTCGTGCGCCCGGTAGCGCAGCCGGTGGGGATAGCTGGTCCAGCCGGGTGCCAGCTCGTCGTCGCCGACCCGCTGCCCGTTGAGCTCGGCGCGGTGCAGGCCGTGGCTGGTCACGTAGAGCCGGGCCCGGGTGACCTCGCCGGGCACGTCGAGGCGACCGCGCAGCAGCGGCGCGGGCTGGTCGGTGCCGCCGAGGGTGCGCGGGCTGACGAACCGCGCGGTCCAGTCGGCGGGGTCGAACAGGCCGCCCTCGGCGCTGGCGGACGGGCTCCAGCCGGTCCAGCCGCCGGCCGTGTCGCGGACCCGGACCCGCACCGTGACCTGCTGCCGGGACGCGATCGGGTCGGCCGGCCAGGGCACCAGGACCTGCTCGGCGGACTCGACCAGGTAGGTCCGCGGCTGTCCACCGTCGACGGTGATCTCGAGCTCGTAGGCGGCGGCCGCGAACTCCGCCGGTGCGTCGGGGATCTGCCAGGACAGGCGCGGGGTGCGGCTCGGCACGGCCAGGACGGTGCCGTCGTCGGTCCGGTGGGCGAAGCGGACGGGGGTGGGCTGCGGGGCTGACCATGGACGCTCCCAGTGGGGCTATGAATCGATTCAAGACTTCCATCTTTCTGCCCACCGCTCAGCCCGTCAACCCCTCATTTTTTCGCTGGGCGTTGATCGCCGTTGATGTTGCGATCGCGAGTAGGTTGTTGCTGTCCAGCTCAATCTGCGGTGCCGCCGACGGGCAAGGACCGACGCCATGCCGTCCACCATCGTTCAGGTTTCGATCAACCACTCGCTCGGCTCCGCCGTTACGTCCCTTCGGGTGGAGGTCACCGCACGCGGGCCGGAAGGGGCGGTCGTCGTCGGCGCGGCGACGCCCGACGTGCGCGGCCGCTGCACGCTGACCTACGATCCCGACGCGGTGCGTGACCTGGCCGACGAGCGGCCGCCGCGCGTGCGGCTGCGCGTGGTGGCCGGCGACAAGGCGCTCTCCCTCGGTGGCGGGCCGACGGTCTGGCGCTACGACGACGCGCCCCGGTCGGTCGAGGTTTCGATCGCCGCCGGCGGCGCGGGCGGCGGTGACGATGACGGCGACAGGATCACCGGCACCGTCCGCCATACGGACGGGTCGCTGATCGGCGGGGTCGTCGTCGAGGCGGTGCGGGTCGGCATCACGGGCGATGAAGTCCTGGCGTCGGCGACAACCGGCGCCGACGGCGCGTATCAGTTCCCCTACGATCCGGCGTCGTCGTCGTGTGTGTTCGTGCGGGTCGTCGGTGAGGGTGGGCAGGTCCTGGCCGCTTCTCCGCCCGTAGCTGGCGCCGCCTCGCCGTCCATCGACGTCTACGTCCGGGACGAGCGCCTTCGCGGACCGTCCGACTTCCGTCGCGTGCACCGGGCTGTCGCGCCGCTGATCGAGGGTTACGACCTGGCCGCCCTTGATGCCAGATCGGTCGGCGTTCTGGTGCGTCGGACCAAACTGCATCGCAAGCAGGTCACGCCCTACCTGCTGGCGCGGCGACAAGCCGATGCGACCGGGGTCGAGGCGGAGGCGCTCTACGGGCTGATCCGTGGTGGCGGCACCCGGGCCATCGGCCGGCTGCTCAATGCAGGCGAGGCCGTCGTCATCCGCCGACTGAGACATGCCGGCGCCGCCAACGTCGTCTCCCTGGCGATCGCGGACTCAGGCGCCGCCGTTTACCGGCAGTTGCGCGCCAAACTCGCCCGGGAAGCGGTTGGCGGGACCGCACCGGGTGCGTTCGGAAGCCTCCTGCGGACCACCTCTTTGACCGAGCGGCAGCGGAGCGCGTTTGTCGCCCGTCACCTGGCGCACCCCTCGCGGGCCAAGGCGTTCTGGGCCGAACTGCGCGCGGACACCGACTTCGGCGACGCCACGGTCGACGACGTGCAGCTCAGCCTGCACCTGGGTGTCCTCACCGAGAATTCCACGTCGCTGGTGTCAGCGCTGAGAGGGGACGCCCGCGTCCGCCGAGCGCGGGATCTGGTGGGATTCACCGAGGCCGACTGGCTCGCCCACATCCGCGGCACACGCGAACCCGGCGCCCGCGGCGGCTGGGCACGAGCCGAGCGAGAAATCGCTTACGCGCGGCGCGTCATGGCCAATGTCGAGCGCGCGTGGCCGACGGCCACCGTCGCGGCGCGAATGAGCGGCGACGATTTCGCCGGCAAGGAGTTGCTCCTGCCGTTCCTCGCCGCGAACGAGGATTTCGACTTCGCGCGGACCCCGGTGCGGAAATGGTTCGCCTCCGCTTCCGCGGTGCTCCCCGAGGGTCCGACCGAGGAGTTGTTGGCAGTCGTCGCGCGGCACCAGCGCCTGTTCCGCATCGCGCCGTCCACCGGTCGTTGGCGTGTCATGCGTGCGCTGGATGCCGCCGGCCTCTCCTCGGCGCGTGACGTCGTACGCGTCGGCAGGCGGTCGTTCATCGCGCGGTTCGCGAGCCACGTGGGCGGTCGGATCGAGGCCCGCGAGATCTACGAAACCGCCGCCGTGCAGAGCGCGCGTGCCGCGAACCTGATCACCACAATCGGGGCCGCCTACCAGGGCCCGGTGGTCTCGACGCTGCCCGACATCGGCGAAGCCCTGGGCGGGCTGGACACCCCGAACGGATTCCCCGAGTGGCGCACCCTCTTCGGGAGCATCGACTTCTGCGCGTGCGAGCACTGCCGGTCGGTCCTCAGCCCGGCGGCATACCTCACTGACCTGCTGCACTGGCTCGGTGACCAGGAAGCGCTGGCACCGTTGCGCGAGCGTCGTCCGGACCTCTTCGCGCTGCGGCTCTCCTGCGAGAACACGAACACCGTCCTGCCGTACGTCGACCTGGTGATCGAGGTCATGGAGGACCGCGTCGCCGGGATGACATCGCCGTCCCGGATCGAGCACACGGCCTCGACCCTGCCGTCGGAGGTGTTGCTCGCCCACCCCGAATACCTCAACCGCGCGGTGTACGACGAGGTCCTGGCCAGGGCGGTGTACCCGTTCGCGCTGCCGTTCGACCTGACCGCGGCGCAGGGGCGGGTCTACCTCGAACAGCAAGGGGTGCGGCGACCGGACCTGATGAGGGCGTTCCAGCGCGGCGGGAGGCCGAGCGATGTCGCCATCGCCGCCGAGCAGCTCGGCCTCACGAGCATCGAACGACGGCTCGTGATCGGAGACGCGGACCGTTCGCAGGCGGAGCTGTGGGGGTTCCCGACGGGCAGCACGACCTGGACCGGCACGCTGGCCGTCGCGACCGAGTTTCTCGATCGCTCGGGACTTTCCTTTCCTGAGCTGCTCGACCTCCTCCACGTCTCCTGGGTCAACCCCGACTGGACGATCGGCCTCGTCTCGCCCGAGGGCGAGTCGCACTGCGATCTGGCGCGGATGAGGCTCCAGGACGCGACGCTCGTGGATCCGGACGATGCCTTCTACGACCGCGCCCGCCGGTTCGTGCGGCTGTGGCGCAAGCTCGACTGGTCGATCGTCGATCTGGACAAGGTGCTGGTCGCCCTCGGCGCGACGGAGATCGACGACGCGGTGCTGGAAAGCATCTCCCACATCGAGCGCATCCAGAGCGCGGCCCGCATCGACCTGCTGGCGCTGCTCTCGCTGTGGAACGACGTGGACGGCAAGCTCGACCGGCCCGGCCGTGACGTGCCGATCGTTCCGTTGTACGACCGCGTATTCCTCGATCGCGCCGTCATCACCGACGAGACGACCTGGCCCTTCATGCTCGACGCGGGCCGGAACCTGGTCCGCGCCGGCGATGGGCTCGCGGCCTGGACCGTCGAGGTGCAGGCAGCGCTCGGCGTGACAGCCGAGGAGCTGGACGAGGTTCTCGAGCCGGACATGACGCTCACGATTCCCACGCTGTCCCGTCTGTACCGGACGGTGGCGTTGGCCCGTGCGCTGAATCTGGAGGTGGCCGACGTCCTGGCCTATCGCGGTCTCTTCGCCCAGCTCGGCGAGTCGGCTGATCCTTTCGTGGCCGAGGACGGCGGTTTCGACACCGGCGCGACGCTGCGCTACATCGAGGAGGTCCGGGCCGCCCGGGACGCGGGCTTCACCGCCGACGACCTGTCCTACCTGCTCGGGCACGACGCGGACGCCGCCCTGGCGGTCGGTCCGGACGAGGCGGGGCAGGCCGCGTTCCTGGCCGAGTTGCGGGCCGGTCTGCGAGCGGTGGAGGCCGAGGCGGTCGTGGAGCCCGATCCGACCGGCGAAATCACGCAGCAACTGCTTTCCGAGATCGTCGACGCGGCCGACCTCGACGCCGTCCTGGCACTCGTCGACGGTCTCCCGCCGGCCGACCCGGTGGAAGCGGAGCGCCTTCACGCCACCTACCTCGCCCTGTTCGTCACCGACGTCGACCCTCGCACGGTTGGCTGGGCCGCGATGCCGGCAGGGGAGCGCTACGCCTTCGTCCTGGTGCGCCTGGTGCCGTATCTCGCCACGGTGCGGAAGCAGCGGCTGGTCCGGCAGAAGGTGGCGACCCTGCTGAGTCTCGACCAGGACCAGTCGGACGCGCTCCTCGCGCTCGCGCCCGCGTCGGTCCTCGACGAGCCCACGGCCGAGGAGGCGGTCGACCTGCTCGGCGTGCTGCTGAGCCGCGGGCTGATCGACGCCGAGATCCTGGCAACGGCGAGCGACCACGCGGCGTCCTTCGCCGTGCTCACGTTGCTCGACAAGATCGCGAAGCTGTTCGGCAAGCTCGGCGTGGGTGTCGAGGAGCAGGCGTGGCTGCTCTCGGCTGGAGTCTCCGCCGACATGCTGGATCCCGCGGCGCTGCCGCTGACCGCGACCGTCGACGCGGCGGCGCTCTACCCGCGGTGGCGCGCGTTGCGGGAGGCCCTCCGCGTGCGCGACGTGCTTCCCGGAAGCACACCGACCGTCATCGAGCTGCTCACGACGGCGAGCGACCCGGCCGCCACCCGTGACGACCTGCTGAGCCAGGTGCGGGACCGCACGGGCTGGTCCTACGAGTCGGATGTGGGCGTCTACAGCGACCTGCGCTGGTTGGCCGACTGGCTCGGGCTCAGCCAGGCGGCCTTCCGCGACGGCACGGCACTGCACGCGTTCGCCACCTGCTTCGCCCTGCTCCGGAACGTCAGCGTGTCGGCGCGGGAGGCCGCCGCGTGGGCCGCGGCCGACGTGACGCCCGCCATCGCCGGTGCCATCGCGCTGGCCGCCAAGTCCGACTACGAGCCGAACCGCTGGTACGACGTGGCGCGCCCGCTGCGCAACACGTTGCGCGAGCAGCAACGCGCGGCGCTGGTCTCCTGGCTCGTGCACCACACCGCGGGGGTGTCGGATCCCGCCGCGCTCTTCGCCGATGTCCTGCTGGACGTCGAAATGGACCCGTTGATGCTCACGTCCCGCATCGTCCAGGCCATCGGCTCGGTGCAGCTCTACGTCCAACGCTGTCTGCTGAACCTCGAAACACCGAACCTCGGCCCGGACGTCGACGAGCGCTGGGCGTGGATGCGCAACTACCGCGTCTGGGAGGCGAACCGGCGGGTCTTCCTGTACCCGGAGAACTGGCTCTGGCCGGAGCTGCGGGACGACAAGTCCGAGATCTTCAGAGTGCTGGAGACGGAGCTGCTCCAGGCGTCGATCACCGACGCGACCGCGGAGCGGGCGTACCTGAACTACCTGACGCGCCTGCTCGAGGTCGCGCGGCTGGAGATCGTCGCCTTCTACCACGAGGAAGAGGCCGACGACGAGGCCGCCGTGGACGTACTCCATGTGTTCGGTCGCACGCCGAACCTGCCGCACGTCTACTTCTACCGCCGACGCGAGGCCGGCACCTGGTCGTCGTGGGAGAAGGTAGACCTCGACATCGAGGGCGACCACCTCATCCCGGTCGTCCACAACCGACGGCTGATGCTGTTCTGGCCCATCTTCCTCGAACGGGCGCGTCGACAACGAGAACGAAGCTCCGCCGGCGAAGTACTACACGGTCCAGCTCGCGCACAGCGAGCAACGTGCACAGGGGTGGGCGCCGAAGCAGGTTTCGGAGCAGGAGGTCGACGCCTCGTCGGCGTTCCATGACTACAACCCCGCCGACTGGCTGTTCGCCTTCCAGTTCCGGCCGAGCCGTGCGGCGGACGGATCGCTCGAGATCGAGTGTGTCTACTCGCACAACAACTGGCACTGGTCCTGCGGGAGGTTCGTCTTCGACGACTGCACCGGCTCGGTCCGCGCCGTGACCGTGGCGGCGATGGACGCCCTCGTGTACCCGCCGGGAACCCAGGCGTCCTACGGGCGGCTGGCGGTCGTCGGCTCCTCCGTCGATCCGACGCCCGACGAGGTGAGTGTCTGGTTCTCCGTCGGGCCGGTCGACAGCGAGAAGAACCTCGTCGCGGACGAGAGCGCCGAGAGCATCCTGGCGATGCGGACCGGCGCGGCGAGCACCTTCTACACGTACGCCCGCCAGTACAACGAGTTCGCCTCGCAGGGGCCATTCTTCTACTTCGACAGCGAGCGGACGTTCCTGGTCGAGCCCAGCCAGGGCATCGCTTTGCGTGACTACAGCGACCTGTTCGAGACCGACGGGGTCGCACCGGACGCGCCGGGAAAGGCCGACGATGCCGCCTACTACGACGTCGAGATCGACGATGACCGGGACGTCGCGGGCGGCGTGCTCCTGTTCGACCGTTCGGTTGACGCGATCGCCTCCCCGCACGCCCACGGCGGGCTGACGGCGGCGAAGGCCGGCGGAACGCCCATCACCAACCTGGCCGATACCTCCGCGGCGCCATCGGTCGGCGTCAGCATCGGACCGCGCGCCTCGCAGCAGACCTTCGCGGGTGACCCCTTCGCGCAGACGGCCACGGGCATGCGGCAGGCGGTCGCCTACGACGGGGCGCTGGCGTACAACGACTTCGCCCTACAGGAAGAGGACGGTGCGCTCCAAGCGGACAACCACGTGGCCACCGGGGTCCTCGGCGAACCGGTGTGGACCTACAGCTTCAAGCTCCATTTCCATCCCTTCGCCTGCCGCTTCGTCAGGGAGGTGCGGCGCAACGGTGTCGACGGGCTCCTGGCGCCGGCCGACGAGGACCTCGGCATCGCCGACGACACGCTCTCGCGTCAGCAGCTCACGCGCCCCGACGCGTTCGAGAAATCCTATGAGCCGGTCGGGTCGGTCGTCGTCGCGCCCTACCCGGTCGAGAATATCCAGTTCGGAGACTCAGGCGCGTACTCCTCGTACAACTGGGAACTGTTCTTCCACATCCCCTTGCTCATCGCCGACCGGCTCCGGCGCGAGGGCCGCTTCGAGGAGGCCATGCGCTGGTTCCAGTGCATCTTCGACCCGACCAACCGCAACACCGCCTACGAGCCGCCCTACCGCTACTGGAAGGTGAAGCCGTTCACCACGTCGGTCGGCGACACCATCCAGAGCCTGCTGACCGTGCTCACCAGCGACGACGAGAGTCCGGAGGCCGTCGAGGCACGGGCTGACGTCGAGGCGCAGATCGCCGCGTACATCGCCGATCCGTTCAATCCATGGGCGATCGCTCGACTGCGCATCACCGCCTACCAGAAGACCGTCGTCATCAAGTACGTCCAGACGCTGCTCGAATGGGGAGACTCGCTGTTCCGGCGCGACACGATGGAGTCCATCAACGAGGCTACGCAGCTCTACCTGATGGCCCGCGACATCCTCGGCGACCGGCCCGAAGACGTCCCGCCGCGCGAAGACGTGACAGCGAAGAGCTGGGACGAGCTCAACGACGGCGGAGGGCTCGACGCGTTCTCCAACACCCTGGTCGAGGTCGAGAACCTGCTGTTCGCCCCTCGGCCGGTCTCCGGTCACGAGTCGCCCGTGGTCAACCTCGGCACGACGCTCTACTTCTGCGTTCCGCACAACGAGAACCTGATCGCATTGTGGAACACCGCCGACGACCGCCTCTACAAGATCCGACACAGCATGAACATCGAGGGCGTGGTGCGGCTCCTCCCGCTGTTCCAGCCGCGGATCGATCCGGGCGCGCTGGTGAGCGCTGCCGCGGCGGGGGCGAGCATCTCCAGCGCGATGGCTTCCCTCCAGGTGGCCCTGCCGCACTATCGCTTCCGGGTGATGGTGCAGAAGGCACAGGCACTCGCCGCGAACGTCCGGGCGCTGGGCGCCGCGTTGCTCGGCGCACTGGAGAAGCGCGATGCCGAGGCGCTGCAGCAGATCCGGCTGGGGCACGAGATCGCGCTGCTCGACGCGGCGCGCGACGTGCGGCTGCAACAGGTCGCGGAGGCCAAGGCGTCCGTCGCCGCGCTGGAGCGCAGCCGGGAGGTTGCCGAGAAGCGGGCAACCCACTACCACGGGCTGGTCGACGAAGGGTTGAGCGAGCTGGAGGCAGAGCAGATCGTCAACATCGAGGAGGCCAACAAGCGGACCCTCAACCAGCAGGCCGGCAACGCGTTGGCAGCCGAGTACCGAATCATCCCGGACTTCGACCTCGGCGCGTCCGGCATCTCCAGCCCGGTGGTGAAGGCCCGGTTCGGCGGATCCAACTTGGGGGAGGCCGCCTCTTTCGGGGCCGCCATCAGTGCCATCAACGCGACGTCCTACTCGCAGAAGGCGGCCATGCTCGGCATCGAAGCCGGATATGCCCGGCGCGAGCAGGAGTGGCAACTCCAGGCCGACCTCGCGGACAAGGACGTGGCATCGATCGCCAAGCAGATCGAGGCCGCCCTGGTCCGCCAGAGCATCGCGGAGCGCGAGCTGACCAACCACGACCTGCAGCGCGAGCAGGCGCGCGCCGTCGACCAGTGGATGCGCGGCAAGTACACCAGCAGCGCGCTCTACGACTGGATGGTGTCGCAGGTCTCGGCCGTGCACAACCAGAGTTACGCCCTCGCCTACGACGCCGCGCGACAGGCCGAGCGGTGCTACCAGCACGAGCTGGCGCGCTACGACGCGTCGTTCGTCCAGTTCGCCAACTGGGACTCGCTCAGGAAGGGTCTGCTGGCCGGCGAGCGGCTCGGGCTGGACCTCGACCGGATGGACGTCAGCTATCTCCAGTACGACAAGCGGGAGCTGGAGCTGACCCGCAATATCTCGCTCGCGCGGATCGACCCGGTGGCGCTCGTAGCCCTCCGGGAGGCGGGCAGCTGCACCTTCAAGCTGGACGAGGCCGGCTTCGACCTCGACGTGCCCGGCCTCTACCTGCGCCGCATCAAGTCAGTCAGCGTGACGGTGCCGGCCGTGGTCGGCCCGCAGGCGGGTCTGCACCTCAAGCTCACCCTCGTCCAGAGCAGCACCCGCCTTGTGCCCACGGTCGACTCACCCGAGGATCCCGGCGCCAGCTACCCCCGGACCGGGGACGACGACCTGCGCTTCCGCGACGAGGTGGGCGCGGTCGAGTCCATCGTGACCAGCACGGGCCGCGGCGACCCCGGCCTGTTCCAGCAGGACCACGACGACCCGCGCTACCTTCCGTTCGAGCGGCGCGGCGTGATCAGCGACTGGCAGCTCTCGCTGGAGGGCGTCTTCGACGCCTTTGACCGGCGGACGATCCCGGACGTCATCCTGCACGTGCGCTACACCGCCCGCGACGGCGGCGACGTCCTCAAGGCGGGCGCGATCGACAGCGTCGACTCTGCCTACGCGCTCGGCGCCCTGGCGACCGGTCTCACCGACGTGCCCGGGCCGCTCGCCCTGTTCAGCGCTCGTCATGAGTTCCCCGACGCGTTCCACGCCTTCCTCTACCCGGCCGAAGCCGCGACCGAGCAGTCCCTCGTGCTCGCGCTCGACACCGACCGGTTCCCATCTACGTTCCGGGGCCACGAGATCGAGATCGACCGGCTGCTGGTCTTCCTCCTGCCGGCGGCCGGCGTCGCCTGGTCCGACACCGAACCCCTCTCGCTCACGCTCGTTCCGGCGGCCGGCAGCGAGACGCCCGTGGACTTGAAGGTCGCCGGCAGCCTCGCTCCGGGCGTGCCGATGGCGGAGTTCGACTACGCCAGCGCGACCCAGCCGCCAGGCACGTTCACGTTGACCGCGTCGCCAGAGGCCATCGGGGCGGTCGCCGCGGCGTTCCAAAACGGCGACCGGTTGAACGCGCTGGCGATCGAAGACCTGCTCGTCGTCGTGCACTACTCGGTGACCCGCGTCCGCACCTGAGCGGGCACATCCTGGTCGGATTCTCCGCGTGGACAAGGAGGCGCCCCGTGCCACTCGAGCCAACACGCAGCACGGCTCCGTCTCCCCACGACCGCGAACCGGCCGGCACGGCCCCGGACAGCGGGGGCCTTCATCAAGGCGGGACCGACTTCTTCCTGCCCAAGGCCGACGTGTCCGTGCCGCGCGGCGGCGGAGCGCTGCGCGGCATCGACGAGACGTTCGAGATGAATCCGGTCACCGGGACGGCAGCGCTGTCGGTTCCGCTCGGGCTCAGTCCTGGTCGCCAGGGACATCAGCCGGCTCTGGCGCTGGTGTACGACTCCGGCGCCGGCAACGGGCCGTTCGGGCTCGGTTGGTCCGTCCCGGTCCCTCGGATCCGGCGCAGGACCGACCGTGGCCTGCCGCGATACGAAGACGCGGTCGAGTCGGACACGTTCGTCATGTCCGGTGCGGAGGACCTGGTCGCCGACGCCGGCCCGGACCGCATGGACGGCGACTGGATCGTGCGCCGTTACCGTCCTCGGGTCGAGACGTCGTTCGCGCACCTCGAGCGCTTCACGCACCGGGCCACCGGTGAGGTGTGGTGGCAGAGCCGCTCGCGTGACAACACCGTCTCCACGTTCGGCACCTCCGCGTCCACCCGACTGACGGATCCGGACGATCCACGCCGGACCGCCGAATGGTGCCTGGAGAAGACGGTGCAGGAGCTCGGCCATGTGATGGTCTTCGAGTACAAAGTGGAGGATGGCGCCGGTGTGGACCCGGCCGCTCCGGTCGAGCGGATGCGGACGCGTCCCGGCCAACGCTGCACCCAGCTCTATCTCAAGCGCGTGCGTTACGGCAATGTCGATCCGTTCGACGACCGCGCCTTCCGCTTCGAGGTCGTCTTCGACTACGGAGAGCACCTCGACGACACGCCCGTCGAGTCCGCGGCCTGGGCTGTCCGGGACGATCCGACATCCTCCTTCCGCACGACGTTCGACGTGCGGACGCGGCGCCGTTGCCAGCGCGTGCTCGTCTTCCATGCGATCCCGGGCCTGGCGGACCGGCCCGTCCTGGTCCGTACGACGGCCCTGCGCTACGAGGCGACACCGCAGGTGAGCCTTCTCCAACAGGTGCGGCGCACCGGGTTCGACGGAGCCGGGCAGGCGCAGTCCTTGCCACCGCTGGAGTTCGAGTACGCACGGCCGATCATCGATGACACGCCTCGCCTGCTCGACGACGCCAGCCTGGAGAACCTGCCCAGCGGTCTGGGCTCGCCCGGCAGCCAGTGGGTCGACCTGGACGGCGAAGGACTGGCCGGCGTTCTGACCGACCAGGGGGACGCGTGGTTCTACAAGCGCAACCTGGGCTCCGGCGCCTTCGGACCGCTCGAACGTGTCTGGAACCGACCCGTCCTGGCCGCCGCCGGAATCCTCCAGGATCTCGACGGCGACGGCCGGCTGGATCTGGTCGTGCTCGACGGGCCGACGCCCGGCTTCCAGGAGCGGCAGGTGGACGGCCGATGGACCGGGCTGCGGCCGTTCGGCTGCTTACCCAACCGCGACTGGTCGGATCCCAACCTCCGTTTCATCGACCTGGACGGAGACGGGCACGCCGACATCCTGATCACCGAGGACACGGCGCTGCGCTGGCACCGCAGCCGCGCCAAGGACGGCTTCGAGCAGGCGCGCAGCGTGCCACGTCCGTCGTCCGAAGACGACGGACCCGCCCTGGTCTTCGCGGACGGCACCCAATCGATCTTCACCGCCGACATGACCGGCGACGGGCTCGCCGATCTGGTGCGGGTACGCGACGCGGAGGTCAGCTACTGGCCGAACCGCGGCTATGGCCAGTTCGGTGCCAGGGTGGTCATGCGGCACGCGCCGGTGTTCGACACCCCCGACCGGTTCGACCCGCGTCGGGTGCGCCTCGCGGACCTGGACGGGACGGGACCGACCGACGTGGTCTACCTGGGCGGTGGAGGTGTGGTCCTCTGGTTCAACCAGGCCGGCAACGGCTGGTCCGAGTCGCGGCGGCTCACCGGTATCCCGCTCCCGGACGACGTCTCGACCGTGAACGTGGTGGACCTGCTCGGCTCTGGCACGCAGTGCCTGGTCTGGTCCTCGCCGCTGGCCCGCGACGCCGCGCGTCCGCTGCGTTACGTCGACCTCCTGGCCGCGGGCAAGCCGTGGCTGCTCACCCGCATCGTCAACGGCGTCGGCGGGGAGCGGACGCTGGCGTACACACCATCGACCCACACGTACGTGGCCGATCGTGCCGCGGGGCGTCCGTGGGCGACCCGGCTGCCGTTCCCGGTGCAGACGCTGGCCGCGGTTACTGTCGAGGATCGGGTCACCGGCGCGCGTTTCGTGACCCGGTACACGTACCACCACGGGCACTTCGACGGTGTCGAGCGTGAGTTCAGCGGCTTCGGGCGGGTGGAACAGGTCGACACCGGCACGGTCTCCGACTTCGAGGGCGCGGCGAACGGAGAGATCGCCCATCACCTGCCACCCGTGCGCACCGTGACCTGGTATCACACCGGCTCGTGGACCGAACACGCGACGCTGGTCGAGCGCTACCGTGGCGAGTACTGGTCCGGAGACCCACGGGCGTGGGCGCTGCCGGATTCGGCGGTGCCTGCGGGGCTGACAGGGGCCGAGCGACGGGAGGCCGCCCGTGCGTTGCGCGGTCGGATGCTCCGCCAGGAGGTCTTCGCCGAGGACGGGTCGGAGCACCCCTACACAGTGGCCGAGGCCAGCTACGAGGTGCGGCTCGTGCAGCGGCGCGATGACCGCCGGCACGCGGTGTTCGACGTCGTGCCGGGCGAGGCGACCACCTGGCACTACGAGCGCGACCCGGCGGACCCCCGGGTCCAGCAACAGCTCACGCTGGAGGTCGACGCTTACGGCAACGTGTTGCGCGCGGCGACAGTCGCGCAGCCGCGTCGTTCGCCGGCGTACGACGAGCAGACGCGTACCTGGGTGACCGTCTCGGAGACCGCGGTCGTGAACCGCGACGAGGTCGGCCGGCTGCACCTGGGCGTTCCGGTCGAGACTCTCACCTGGGAGCTCACCGACCCGGAGCTCACCGGGGCATCCGCCGGCGAGCGGATGACCGCGGACGCGGTTCGCGCGACATTCGACAGGGCTGTGCCGGTTCCGTTCGAGACGTCGGTGCCTGGTAAGAGAACGGTCGCGCGCCGCTACACGCTGTATGCCACCGACGAAGGCCTGCCGCTCGGCAAGGGTGAGCTGGGCGAGCGGCTGCTGACGTACGAGTCGTACGAGGCCGCCTTCACACCCGGCCTGCTCACAGCGGTCTTCGACGCCGACGTGACAAGCGCTGACCTCGAAGCGGGCGGATACGTGGAGGCGGACGGGATCTGGTGGGCCCGCTCGGGCCGTCAGAGGCCCGATCCCGACCGCTTCTGGCTACCGGCGGCCTACGTCGATCCGTTCGGAAATGAAAGCGCGCTCGGCTACGACCCCGAGGCGCTCCTCGTCGTCTCGGTCATCGACGCTCTGGGCAACACCACTGTCGCCGAGCCCGACTACCGCGTGCTCACGCCGTGGAGGGTGACCGATCCCAACGGGCAGGTCTCGGTGGTCCGGTTCGACGCGTTCGGGCGGGTGACCAGCACCGCGATCATCGGTAAAGACGGCGAAGGCGATACCCTCGACGACCCGACCACCCGGTTCTGGTACGACGTCTGGGCCTGGCATGACCGCGCGGCGCCGATATCGGCGCGCTCCGAGAGCCGGGAGACCCACAGCGACCCCACCACGCGCTGGCAGGCGGCGGTGACCTACACCGGCGGGCTGGGCAATGTGGTGCTGACCAAGGCCCGCGTCGCCCCCGGCTCGCTGGGCGGCGAACGCTGGGTGGGCAGCGGCCGCACCCAGTTCGACAACAAGGGCAACCCGGTCAAGCAATACGAGCCCTACTTCTCGGACAGCGACGGCTACGACGCGGAAGCGGAACTGACCGGGCAAGGCGTCACGCGGGTCATCACCTACGATCCGTTGGGACGCGTGGTCCGCGTCGACCAACCCGACGGCACGTTCACCGGCGTGGCATTCGATGCCTGGTCGAGCGTGTACTCCGACGAGAACGACACGGTCCTCGACAGCGCCTGGTACGCGGCCCGAGTCGGCGGTGGCGCCGCCGCGGAGGCGCGACGGGCGGCAGCCCTGGCGGCGGCGCACGCGGCGACACCCACCGTGGCCCACCTGGACTCGCTTGCTCGGGCGTTTTTGTCGATACAGGACAACGGAGCCGCCGGCAGGTACGAGACGCGGACCACCCTCGACGTAATGGGCAATCCGCTGTCCATCATGGATGCCCGGGACGTCGTCACCCAGCACGACGTGTTCGACCTGCGCGGCCGGACGCTGAAGACGACGAGCCCCGACGCCGGCGAGACGCGTACGTTCACGGACGTGGCCGGTCAGCCGCTGCGCACTTGGCGGAGCGGCGATCTGGAGGTACGGGTCGCCTACGATCTTCTGCGCCGGCCCGTGCGGCAATGGGTGCGCGAGGGCGGCGGCGCGGAGCGACTGGTCACCATCGCGGTTCACGGCGAGGCGCTCGGGCCCGCCGACGCGGCCGCCGTGACGGCCGGCAACCTGCGCACGAGGATGGTCCGGTGTTTCGACACGGCCGGCGCGGTGACGAGCGATGCCTACGACTTCAAGGGCAACGCGTCGCGCACGGGACGAGCCGTCCTGGCCGACGTCGACGCCCCGGTCGACTGGGCGACGCTGGAGGGCCTGGACACCCTGGCGGCCCTGGACGCTGCCGCCTCTTCGCTGCTGGAGGCCGACCGCTACGCAACTTCCGCCGAGTACGACGCGCACAACCGGGTCACGGCGTCGGTCGCCCCCGACGGAAGCGTCACCACGGTGAGCTTCGACGAGGGCGGCCGGCTGCGCACCGTCGACGTCGACGGCGTTGCTCATGTGACCGGCCTGGCCTACAACGCGCGGGGCGAGCGCGAGCAGATCACCCGCGGCAACGGCGTCACCACGACGTACCTCTACGACCCGGACACCTTCCGGCTCTCGCGCCTGACGACCACCCGCGGCACGGATTTCGCGCTTCTCCAGGACCTGAGCTACATCTTCGACCCGGTCGGCAACATCGTGCAGATCACCGACGCCGCCCAGGACACGCTGTTCTTCGACAACGCTCAGGTCGGACCGACGGCGTACTACGCGTACGACCCGATATACCAGCTCACAGCGGCATCGGGCCGCGAACACGCCAGCCTCGGCCAGCCGACGGAGGTGGACGCACCGTTCGGTCAGCTGCCCCACCCCAACGACGGCGCCGCCGTGCGCGGGTACACCGAGACGTACGCGTACGACGAGGTCGGCAACCTCGTCTCGATGACCCACTCGGTGCACGGCGGCGTCGCCGGCGACGGCCTGCCCATCGCCGGCGCCACCCTGTGGAGACGGCGCTACCAGGTGGCGGTCGACAGCAACCGACTGCTGGCGACCAGCCGGCCCGCCGACCCGGACGGCGTCTACTCGGACTCGTACACGCACAACATCCGCGGCGCGATGGTGAAGATGCCGCATCTGGCTTCGATGGAGCGTGACGTCCAGGACCAGCTGCGGCGCGTCGACCTCGGAGCCGGGAACGAGGCGGTATATCACTACGACGCGGGTGGCCAGCGCGTCCGAAAAGTCGTCCGGCGGGGAGCGACGACCGACGAGACCCGCTACCTCGGAACCTACGAGGTCTACCGCAGACACGTAGGCGCCCGGGTGGACACCGAGCGACGCACGCTGCACGTGCTGGACGACCAGCGCCGCGTCGCGTTGGTCGAGACCGAGACGGTGCGTGCGGGCGTGGCGGTCGCGAGCCCCGCGCCTCGCCTGCGTCACCAGGTCGGCAACCACCTCGGCAGTGCCGTGCTGGAGGTGGACGAGGCCGGCGCGGTCATCGGTTACGAGGAGTACCACCCGTACGGCACGACGGCTTGGCATGCGACCGGAGCCAGCGTCGAGGTCAGCGCCCGGCGCTACCGGTACACCGGCAAGGAGAAGGACGAGGAGACCGGCCTCGCCTATCACGGGGCACGGTACTGCGCCTCCTGGTTGGGCAGGTGGGAACGGTGCGACCCCATCGGGCTCAGCGGCGGGTTGAACCGCTACGCGTACGTGCGAAACAGGCCGACCTCGCTTACCGACCCGACTGGCAACGCCGACGAAGAGCAGGCTCAGGGGTGGGGAGAGTGGTTCGCGAGCTTCGTGGTTCCCGAGGGTGATCCGCTCAGGGGGAGCTTCGGGCCCCTTGGCATCGCGATGGGAGGTGATCCGGCCGCCGCCGCCGAAGCGGGAAAGGACGCGATCTCCGGAACGGGTGGATTCATCCTCGGGATGTTCCTTTCCGCGCTGGATCTACCCTTGCCGGGGGTATCGACGTCGGTTCGCACGGGAACCCGTGTCACCGAGCAGATCGCGCCCCGCGCGTTGGAGGAGGCGGTCGAACACGCGCCCCTTGGCGCCCGTGTGTCAGAGCAGGTGCCGCTGAGTGAGATTCGCAGAGCCAGGTATGCGACCAACCTCGAGCGAGCGGCACTGCACAACGAGCCGATAGCGACCAGAACGGTGTCAGGCATCGAGGGCGTACCCACCATCATGGCCCAAGGGCCGTCCGAGGAGGCCGCCGCGCAGCTGCGGCACTTCGCCGAGGGTCAGGGCTTCTCTGTGACGGTGGATCCCAGGAACCGGGAGTGGGTGGCGATCGCGACCGGCAGACGTGACGCCCCGGGTGTCGCGGTGCTGCGGTCAGGGGAGACCCTCCCGGCCGCCCCGCTCAACCGAACTCATCTTCAGGGGGCGAGCGTTCTTTCGCGCCGGCCCGTGAGCTTCGCCGAGGCGCAAGCCGGCCAGACAGGAATGTTCGGTGGGGCGGCCATCATGGGACCCAACGGGTCCGTGCAGATCACGCTCACGTCCGGTGTGCTCAACGAGGCCTATAACGTCGCACAGCGCCGTCTGGCTGGGCTTCCCCCCGCGCCGAGGTCAACCATTGCCCCTGACGCCGAGGCCGAGTTGTTAAGATCGATATTCCAAGACATGGGTTTCGACGCGACCATCATGCGGTGACGGGGACGGAGCGGACGCGATGGCTGTGGTTCTGGGATTCCCCATTCCGGCCCGACTCGAAGCCCTGATCGATGCCGGCATATGGCTGTCGGAAGGCTGGAAGATCGCGTTCCTTGATCGGTCGGGAATTCACGAGCGGCGCTGGGACTGCTCGTTTGTCACGCCGGGCCGGATGGAGGCCTGGATGACAGACCTACGGGATTTCCAGAGCGAGATCGGAGCGGACGCCCTGGCACAGGGATTCATGGTGCGGTCCTCCCTGCGGACCGGCCGACCAGTGGCTCTCCCCTTCGTGGACATGGACTATGGCCTTCCGTTGGTTGATGCCCACGGAGAGCCGTGGCTCTGGCTGGATTACCGCGACGGTGCCGAGCCCGTGGTCCTCGAGTTCGTGCTGGGACCGCGGCGCTGGGTGGAGCTCGCATCCTCCTTCGACGAGCTGGTTCAAAGAGTTCAGTCGCCGGCGCCCGTCACCGAGTAGTGAGCCCTGCCGATCGCTTCGTCCTACGCTGACGTCATGGACTATCGATCCCTGGCCGCCTCGCTGGATCTCTCGGACAAGGTCCGGCTGCTCACCGGTGCGAGCGTGTTCACCCTCGCGCCCGCTCCGGCCGTCGGGCTCGGTGAGGTGCGGATGTCCGACGGGCCGACCGGCGTACGCGGGCTGAAGTTCTCCGGCGGGCCGGTGGTGACGCTGTTCCCGAACGCCACCCTGCTCGCCGCCGCGTGGAGTTCGGAGGACATGTACGAGGTGGGCCGGCTGCTCGCCGAGGAGGCGATGGCGCAGCGGATCCATGTCGTGCTCGGTCCGACGATCAACCTGCACCGCTCGCCGCTGGGCGGCCGGCTGTTCGAGGCGTACTCCGAGGATCCGCTGTTGACCGGCAAGCTGGCCGCGGCGTACGTCCGGGGGATGCAGGACAGCGGTGTCGGCGCCTGCCTCAAGCACCTGGTGGCCAACGAGTCCGAGACCGACCGCACCACCGTCGACAGCGTGGTCGACGAGGCGACGCTGCGCGAGCTGTACCTGCTGCCGTTCGAGATCGCGGTCGAGGAGGCGGACGCCTGGTCGGTGATGGCCGCCTACAACGACGTCAACGGCGTGCCGGCGACCGAGCACGACCACGTGGTCAACGAGATCCTCAAGGGGGAGTGGGGCTACGCCGGGCTGGTGGTGTCCGACTGGTTCGCCACCAAGAGCGCCGCGCCCGCCGCCAACGGCGGACTCGACCTCGTGATGCCCGGACCGGCCGGACCCTGGGGCGATGCGCTGGTGGCGGCCGTCGACGCCGGTGAGGTCGCCGAGTCGGTGATCGACGACCACGTCGCGCGGCTGCTGTCGCTGGCCGACCGGGTCGGCGCGCTCGGATCGCCGCGCACCTGGCCGGCGGACCTGCCGGCACCGGACAGCCCCGACCGGCGTACGCGGCTGACCCGGCTCGCGGCGGCCGGCATGACCGTGCTGACCAACCGCGACGGCGTGCTGCCGCTGGCCCGTGGCGCGAGCGTCGCGCTGGTCGGCCGGCACGCGGTCGAGACGATCTGCATGGGCGGCGGCTCGGCCCAGGTCAACCCGCCCTACCAGGTCAGCGTGGCCGACGGGCTGGACGGCGCGGTGACCATGACCGTGACCGACGGCGTGGAGGTCCGGTCGCGGCCCGACGCCCGCGCGGCCCGGCTTCCTGACCGACGTGCGCTGGGCGCTCACCGCCGCCGACGGCACCGTGCTCGACACGCGGTCCGACGTCACCTCGACGGTGGTCGGCTTCGACGACGGCCTCGCGGGGCAGGTCGCCACCGTGGCCTTCACGGGCCGGTTCGTGGCCGGCGGCCCGGTCGAGGTGGGTGCGATCGGCGCGGGCTCGTGGCGGTTGCGGGTCGGCGACCAGAGCCTGGCGTACGAGCTCTCCGTGCCGCCCGGCGGCATCGGCGCGGAGGTCCTGGCGCCGCCGGCCGCGACCGCCGTGCTGACCGCCGAGCCCGGTGACCTGCTGTCCGGGGAGGTCACGTTGCACCCCGGCGACGGGCCGATGGGCGGGGTCGGCCGGTACGGCGTGGTGGCCCGGCCGGCGCCGGGTGACCCCGACGAGGTGATCGCGACCGCGGTCGCGGCGGCGGCAGCGGCCGAGGTGGCCGTGGTCGTCGTCGGCCTCACCGAGGAGGAGGAGACCGAAGCGGTCGACAAGCACACGCTGCGGCTGCCCGGCCGGCAGGACGACCTGGTCACCGCCGTCGCGCGGGCGGCCCGGCGGACCGTGGTGGTGGTCAACGCGGCGACACCTGTGCTGATGCCCTGGCGGGACGAGGTCGACGCGATCCTCTGGGTGGGGCTGCCCGGCCAGGAGGGCGGCCACGCGGTGGCGGCCGCGCTGCTCGGCGACATCGAGCCGGCCGGGCGGCTGGTCACCACGTTCCCGGCCGCCGACGCGGCGAGCCCGGCGTGGTCGGTGACGCCGGTGGACGGCAAGCTGCCCTATACCGAGGGCACCTTCATCGGCTATCGCGGCCACTACGCCGGCCGGGCGCCGGAGCCGTCGTTCTGGTTCGGTCACGGCCTCGGCTACGCGAGTTGGTCGTACGCCGACGCGTCCTGGTCAGGGTCGACGGTCGGCGTCACCGTGACGAACACCGGCGAGCGGGCCAGCCGCGAGGTGGTGCAGGTCTACTTCGAACCGTCCGAGGAGGACCAGCCGGTGCGGTTGGTGGGCTGGCGTGCGGTGCGGGCGGAGCCGGGCGAGTCGGTGTCGGTCACCGTGCCCTGCGACCGCCGGCTCTGGCGGCGGTGGGACAGCGGGTGGGCGACGCTCCGTGGCGAGGGCCGGCTGTTGGTCGCCCGCGGGCTGGGCGACGTCCGCGCCACGCTGTCGATCGGCGGTTAGGGCCGACGGGCGATCAGCACGGCGCCCGGCGACGCCTCGTCCGGGTCGAGCGCGACCTCGGCCTCGACGGCGAATCCGGCGTCGCGCAACCAGCCGCTGACCCGGGCCAGGGGACGGCGGTACACGTACACGTTCATCGGGTGTCCGCCGTAGCCCTCCGTCTTGTGCGTCGAGCGGTCACCGGCGTGGAAGCCGAGCAACACCGGGCCGCCTGGCCGCAGCACCCGGTGGAACTCGCCCAGAATCGCCGGGACCTCGGCGTCCGGGACATGCACCAGCGACCAGAAGGAGAGCAGGCCGGCCAGGGTGGCGTCGCCGAGGTCGAGGGCTGTCATCGTGCCGACCTCGAACCGCAGGGTCGGATGGTCGCGCCGGGCCACCTCGACCATCCCGGGGGACAGGTCGATGCCGAAAACGTCGACGCCCAGGCCGTTCAGGTGCGCGGTGACGTGGCCGGGGCCGCAGCCGACGTCGGCCACGGGCCCACCGCCGGCCCGCCGCATCAGGTCGGCGAAGAGCGCCAGCACCGCGCGCAGGTACGGCACGTCGTCGAGGGAGCCCTTCATCCGCTCGGCATAGCTCACGGCGACCGCGTCGTAGGAGGTTCGGGTGTCAGCCAGCCAGGTGTCCGCCACCGCGACAGGCTAGTCCAGCGAAGGTCGCATGAGGGGGCGGTGCACGGCGATGTCGGACAGACGCTCGAGGGCCTCGGCGTTGCGGGGCCGGAGCATGACCGTCTGGACCGCCTCGGGCAGCAGGTGGCCGGCGCCGGAGACGATTGACTCGGCCATCGTCACCCGGGTCGAGGCGGCCGAGACCGGCTCCAGCGTGATCCGGACGATCGCTTTGCCGATCGGCCACATCCGTGCGTCGAGCTCGAGGAGCCGGTTCGGTTCCATCGCGCGTACCGTCGTCTCGTCATTGAGCTGGACCGGCCACGGCCCGACCTTGTGGTGGATGCGACTGCCCACCGCGGGCCAGCCGGCGTCGACGTCGCGGATGTGCGCCGCGCCCACGACCCAGCTCGCGTAGCTCCATCCGTCCGCGAGTACGGCGAAGATGCGTTCGGGCGCGGTTTCGATGACCTTGCGCGTCTCGCTCACGAATGCCCTCCTTCCCTGGGCGCAGCTGTGCAAACCCGTCAACAGATTACGTATCGGACCTGCGGATGTGGGTAGGTTCAGGGGGTTCCGACAGGGAGGGTGGGCCAGTGGTGCGGACAGTCGACGCGGTGGTCATCGGTGCGGGGCACAACGGGCTGGTGGCCGCCAACCTGCTGGCGGACGCCGGCTGGGAGGTGCTGGTCCTGGAAGCCACCGACACGGCCGGCGGAGCCGTGCGGACCGCCGAGCTGACCGCTCCCGGCTTCCACCACGACGTCTACAGCGCCTTCTATCCGCTGGGCGCCGCGTCGCCGGTGTTACGGGGGCTGGACCTGGAGTCGCACGGGCTGTCCTGGCACGAGGCGCCGGACGTGCTCGCGCACGTGCTGCCCGACGACCGGTGCGTGGTGCTGTCCCGGGACGTGGACGAGACCGCCGCCTCGTTGGCCACCTTCGACCAGCGCGACGCGCGGGCGTGGACCGCCGAGGTGCGGCGCTGGCAGCGGATCGGCGCGCCGTTCCTCGACGCGATTTTGCGGCCGTTCCCACCGGTCCGCGCGGGCGCGCGCTTGGCGGCCCGGCTCGGTCCGGCCGGGGCACTGGACTTCGCCCGGCTATCGGTGTTGCCGGTCCGGGAGTTCGGCCGCGAGATGTTCCATGGCGAGGGCGCCCGCTTGCTGTTCGCCGGCAACGCGTTGCACACCGACCTGGGCCCGGAGCAGGCGGGCAGCGCCCTGTACGGGTGGCTGCTGGCCATGCTCGGTCAGGACATCGGGTTTCCGGTGCCGGTCGGCGGCGCGGGCCGGCTGGTCGAGGCGCTGCTGCGCCGGCTCGAACAGCACGGCGGAACCGTCGAGTACGGTCGGCCGGTAGCCAAGGTTCTGCACGCCAGGGCAACCGCGGTGGGCATCGAGGACGCACACGGCGAACGGGTGCGTGCCCGCCGCGCCGTGCTGGCCGACGTGCCGGCGCCCGCCCTTTACGAGCACCTCGTCGGATTGGACGCGTTGCCCTCGGCGTTCACCCGGCATCTGCGGCGGTTCCAGTGGGACAACAGCACGATAAAGGTGGACTGGGCGCTCTCAGCGCCGGTCCCCTGGACGGCGGTCGGTGCGCGCCGGGCCGGAACCGTCCACCTTGGCGACATGGCCGGGCTCACCGCCTACAGCGCCGCGCTGGCCCGGGGCGAGGTGCCGGAGCTGCCATTCGTCCTAGTAGGACAGATGACGACCACCGACCCGACCCGGTCGCCGGCGGGAACCGAGTCCCTGTGGGCGTACACGCACGTGCCGCAGCAGGTGGCCGGTGACGGTGACCTGATGCGCGCTCAGGCCGAGCGCGTGGAGGAGATGATCGAGCGGCACGCACCCGGCTTCCGCTCCTCGATCATCGGGCGGCACGTCCAGCTGCCGGGCGACCTGGAGCACGGCAACCCGAGCCTGTTCGGCGGCGCCATCAACGGCGGCACCGCCGCGCTGCACCAGCAGCTGTTCTTCCGGCCGGTGCCCGGGCTGGGCCGTGCGGACACCCCGATCGACCGCCTCTACCTGGCCGGCTCGTCAGCCCACCCCGGCGGCGGCGTGCACGGCGCACCCGGCTCCAACGCCGCCCACGCCGCATTGGCCCGCAACGGCGCCGCGGGTCCGGCGTACGCGTCGGTCATCGGCGCCCTGCACCGCCGGCTCTATCGCTGATCGCCCACCACGGGGTCCAGCGGCCGTACTCCCAGCTGTATCTCTGGGCCTCCTGCAAGGGAACGGGGTAGACACCGACCGCCTGGGCGAACCGCAGGTCGGCGAGACTGGCATGGGTGTGGGCGGCCAGCAGTTCGGCCGGGTCGCGCACGGCGACCGCCCGCATCAGCTCCCGCGCCGAGGGTGCGCGGCCGGGGAGCCGTCGCGCTTCGGCGTCACGCACGTCCTGGGCCGCCGCGCGCAGCGCACGCCGTCCGGCCCTGGTCGGCCACGGCCCGCGTGACAACAGCCAGCCGACGACCATGCTGGCGCCGACCACCACCACGATGCCCGCGGTGGCACCCGGGCGGCCTCGGCCCGGTTGCCGACCAGCGAGACCAGCCGCGCGAGGCCGAACGCCGCGGCAGCCCAGAGGGGAGCGGTGACGCACTGCTGCCGCCTCCGAGAAGCGAGCAAACCGCGCTTGACCAGCGAACGGTGCAACGCGGATGGAAGCCGCCTCTGCTGAGGTACGCGAGGTCCACCGCGTTGGGCGGCCGGTCGACCGGGCCACCGCCCCCGAGCCACACCATCGCCCGTCCGGCCAGCGCGACCACGAGCGCGCCGCCGGCGGCCACCACGTAGAGGGACAGGAAGTAGGCACCGCCGGAGTTCCACCAGGACACGTCCGCCATTGTCCCGAAACCCGGCAACGGGTTCGCGATCGCGGTACGGTTGGCAATTAGTCCGATTCAGCGGCGCACAGCCTGTCCTCTATGGACCCTCTTGCTGACATTTTGCGCTGGGTGAGGATTCGATATGACGACGATCGGAATGATCGGCGCCGGGCAGATCGGCAGTCAGCTCGCCCGCGAGGCCGTGCGGCACGGGTATGACGTCGTGATCAGCAACTCTCGTGGTCCCGAGACGCTCGCCGGGCTGGTGCGGGAGCTCGGCCCGTCCGCCCGGGCGGCGTCCGCACGCGAAGCGGCCGCGGTCGCGGACTTCGCCGTGGTGGCGTGCCGCTCAAGAACTACGAGCAGGTGCCCGTCGACCAGCTCGCCGGCAAGATCGTGATTGACACCAACAACTACGACGTCGACCGCGACGGCCACATCGAGGCGATCGACGACGGCACGGCGACGGTTTCCGGCCTGCTGCAGGAGCACCTGCCCGGCAGCAAGGTGGTCAAGGGGTTCAACCTCATCCTCGCGCCGGAC
The DNA here is from genome assembly GCA_963840005.1 of uncultured Actinomycetota bacterium. Classification (GTDB taxonomy): domain Bacteria; phylum Actinomycetota; class Actinomycetes; order Mycobacteriales; family Micromonosporaceae; genus Asanoa. The sequence goes on from CAWIXO010000001.1 coordinate 105,757, forward strand.
ATCACCACCGCCGGTCGGCCCAAGGGCGCGCCCGACCGCCGGGCGCTCGCGACGGCGAGCGACTACCCGGAGGCCGTCGCGTTCATCAGGGCGTTCTACGACGAGTTCGGCTACGACACGGTGAGCACCGGCGACCTGGACACGAGCTGGCGCTTCGACCGCGACGACGATCCCGCCTACACCGTGGCACCGCAGACCGTCGACCAACTCGCGGCCAACCTGGCGCGCGCCAGCCGCACCTGACCGTGCGGGCCTTCGTCAGGCCGATTCCGAGACCGTCTTGAGGCGGCCCAGGCCCTTCTCGAAGTCGGGGCCGATCATCTGGTCCATCGACTTGAAGATGCCCATCACCCGCAGGCCGAGGGTCTTCGGGCCGACCATCGTCCACGTGACGCGGGAGCCGTCGGCGGCGGGCGTCACCTGGAAGTGGATCTCGTTGCGGGACTTGAACGGCTTCTCGAAGGCCAGGTCGATCTTGACGTCGGAGGGTTCCTCCGCCGAGACGATCTCCATGCGGCCCTTGCCGGCCTGCCTGTTGCCCGTCCAGGAGTAGGCCGCGCCCGGGCCGGCCGCCGCGCCCGAGTAGTCGCGCCGCATCGCCGGGTCCATGTCCTCCCACGGCGACCACTGCGTCCAGTTATGAAAGTCCGCGATCTGCTCGTAGATCCGGGCCGGTGGCGCCGCGATCTCGATCGACCGGGAGACGGTATACGTATCGGTCACGGCCCGTCAGCGTACGCCGGTCGCAGCGTCCATGGTGGTCATTCACCCTATGGCGCTTCCAGGTAGTTCAGGACGGCCAGGACGCGGCGGTTGTCGTCCTGGTCCGGTAGCAGGCCGAGCTTGCCGAAGATGTTGTTGATGTGCTTGTTGATGGCCTTCTCGGTGACGCCGAGGCGGCTGCGCGATCCCCGCGTTGGCCCGACCCTCCGCCATCAGCCGCAGCACCTCACGCTCACGCGGGGTGAGCCGGGCGATCGACTCCTCCTGGCCACGCCGGCTGAGCAGGTCGGCGACCACGTCGGGGTCGAGGACGGTGCCGCCGGCGGCCACGATCCGGACGGCCTCGACGAACCGCGCCACGTCGGCGACCCGGTCCTTGAGCAGGTAGCCGAGCCCGCCCTGGCCGTCGGACAGCAGCTCGCGCGCGTACAGCACCTCGACGTGCTGGGAGAGGACCAGGACCGGGAAACCGGGTGTACGCGCGCGCGCCTGTGCCGCCACCCGCAGCCCTTCGTCGGTGAACGACGGTGGCAGCCGGACGTCGACGATCGCGACGTCGGGGGACAGGTCGGCGATCGCCGCGCGCAGGTCCGGGGCCGTGGCGGCGGCGGCCACCACCGTCTCGCCGTACGCGGTCAGGATCCGGGCCAGGCCGTCCCGCAGCAGCGTCTGGTCCTCGCCGATCACGACCCGCACGGCACCTCCATCGCGAGCACCGTGGGGCCACCGGGCGGGCTGGTCACGGCCAGCCGGCCGTCGAACGCGCCGAGCCGCTTGCACACCCCGGCCAGGCCGCCGGCCGGCGGAATGCCGGCGCCGCCCGTGCCGTCGTCGCCGACCTCGACCACCAGGTTCTCCGCCCGGGCACTCAGGTTGACCCAGGCGCGCGTCGCACCGCTGTGCTTGGTGACGTTGGCCAGGGCCTCCGCGATCGCGAAGTAGAGGGCGGCCTCGACCGGCGCCGCGGCGCGGACGCCGGGGTCGGCGGCGACGGTCGTCGGCACCGGGAGCACCACCGCGAGCGCCCGGACCGCCTCGACCAGCCCGCGCTCGGCGAGCACCGGCGGGTGGATGCCCCGGACCAGCCGGCGCAGGTCGGCCAGCGCCTGGCCGCTGGTGTCGCGGGCCTCGGCCAGCAGCGCCTCGGCCCGGGCGGGGTCGGTGCGGATGAGCTGTTCGGCCAGCCCGATGGTCATGCCGAGCGCCGCGATCCGGGCCTGGGCGCCGTCGTGCAGGTCCTTCTCGATCCGGCGAAGCTCGGCCGCGCCGGAGTCGAGCGCGTCGGCCCGGGTCACCTCGAGCCGGTCGACCCTGGCCTCCAGGGCATGCCGTGGCGGGCTGAGCAGCGCGGCGCTGAACCGGGCGTGCAGGTCGATGAACCCCGGGGCGCCGGCGACCAGCACGGCCACGGCGAGCACGCCGATGCCGACCGCGACCGGCCAGAACTGGTGGTCCTCGGCGCCGCCGACGGTGAGCACCACCGGGGCGATCACCAGGCCGAAGCCGGCCCACGCGGTCAGGGCGACCGGCACCAGGCCCATCGCCGTGCCGACCGGCACGTTGAGGATCAGCCAGAGCAGGTCGCGCCAGGTCGCGGCCTCGGCGAGCGGGCGCAGGCCCCGGGCGGGACCACGGTACGGGCGGTCGACCCGCACCCCGGACCACGCCCGGCCGCGCTCGCGCTGGCTGTCGGCGCTGCGCCGGACGGCCGCCAGCGCGCGCGGCGCGAGCAGCAGGCCGATGCCGGCCGGGATCAGCGCGATCGAGATGATGGCGGCGAGGAACAGCGGCAGGCCGGCGAGCGAACGCGCCGCCAGCGCGAGCCCGCGCAGGCCCGCCTCGCGCGCTGCGGCGATCCGGTCTTCCCACTCCATCGTTTGCCCATTCTCCCGCGCCGCGGCGCCGCTGTCGGTAGGGGAAACCCCACCTTCGTACCCATCGATCTGGGCCGTTTTATGTGGGCCGTCGACATATCGACCCACACCCATCCACTCGTAGGTTTTGCACCTCATCGAGGTGTGGCATGCGACACAGACCGGAGGCGCGATGCGAGAGACGGTGCTCGCCACGCACGCCTTGACCCGCGACTTTCGCGGGTTCCGGGCGGTCGACGGTGTCGACCTGGCCGTCGCGGCCGGCACCGTGCACGCGCTGGTCGGCCCGAACGGCGCGGGCAAGACCACCTTGTTCAACCTGCTCACCGGCTTTCTCCGGCCCAGCTCCGGGCCGGATCGAGGTGGCCGGCCGGGACGTCACCGGGCTGCCGCCGGAGCGGATCGCCGCGCTCGGGGTGGCCCGTTCGTTCCAGATCACCAGCCTGTTCCCGATGCTGTCGGCCCGCGAGCACGTGGAGCTCGCGCTGCAGGGCCGGGGCCGGCTCGGCTGGCAGTTCTGGCGGTCGGCGAAGCTGCTCGGGCGGTTCCGCGAGCGGGCCGACGAGCTGCTCGCCATGGTCGGCCTCGACGACGCTGGCCGAGGTCGCCGTCCGACGCGCTGCCGTACGGCCGCAAGCGCGCCCTCGAACTGGCCCTCGCGCTCGCCCTGGACCCGGTCGTCCTGCTGCTCGACGAGCCGACCGCCGGGATGGGCGCGGAGGACGTCGACCGCACCGTCGACGCTGGTCGGCCGGGTCCGCGCCGGGCCGCACGGTCGTGCTGGTCGAGCACAACATGAGCGTCGTCGGGCGGCTCGCCGACCGGGTCACCGTGCTCCAGGCCGGCCGGGTGCTGGTCGAGGGCCCCTACGACGAGGTCCGCGCGGACGAGCGCGTGATCACCGCCTACCTGGGAGCGGCCGATGCTGCGCGTTGAGGGACTGCGCGCCTGGTACGGCGAGGCCACGGTGCTGCGCGACGTCGCGCTGACCGTCGCGCCCGGCGAGGTGGTCACGCTGGTCGGCCGCAACGGCGCCGGCAAGACCACGCTGCTGCGCTGCCTGATGGGCCTGCACGCGGGCCAGCACGGGCACGGTCACGCTCGACGGCCGCGACCTCGGGCCGCTGCCGGCGCACCGGCGGGCCCGGCTCGGGCTCGGCTGGGTGCCCGACGACCGCGGCGTCTACGCCACGCTGACCGTCGAGGAGAACCTCACGCTGCCGCCGGCGGTCGGTCCCGACCCGTGGCCGCTGGCGCGGGTCTACGAGACGCTTCCCCGTGCTGCACGAGCGCCGGCGCTCCGCGGCCACCCAGCTCTCCGGCGGCGAGCAGCAGATGCTCGCGCTGGCCCGGGTGCTGCGGATGGGCGCGCGCCTGCTGCTCTGCGACGAGCCGACCGAAGGGCTCTCGCCGCTGCTGGTCGCCCAGGTCGGCGACATCCTGCGGCAGGTCCGCGACCAGGGCACCGCGGTGCTGCTGGTCGAACAGAACCTGCACTTCGCGACCACCGTCGCCGACCGCCACTACCTCCTCGCCGAGGGCCGGGTCGTCGAGACGCTCCGACAACGGCGAGGTACGCGAGCGCGAGCGCGAACTGCTCGCGTACCTCGGAATCTGACTACACAATGGAGGCAGCTCATGGATAAGCGCGCCACCGGCGCGGCGGTCGTCACCGTCGCGCTCCTGCTCTCCGGCTGCGGCGGCGGGGGACCGCAGAGTCGGCGGACAGCAAGCTCACCGGCGACAAGATCGTGCTCGGCGTCCTCAACGACCAGTCGGGCGTCTATCTCGACGCTGTCCGGCACCAACTCCGTCAAGGCCGTGGAGATGGCCATCGCCGACTTCAAGGCCAAGCACGGCGACAAGGCCGTCACCGACGACATCGAGGTGGTCACCGCCGACCACCAGAACAAGCCGGACGTCGCCAACTCCAAGGCGGCCGAGCTGTACGACCGGCAGGGCGTCGACACGATCCTCGACGTGCCCACCTCGTCGGCGGCGCTCGCGGTGGCCGACGTGGCCAAGGAGAAGAAGAAGCTCTACTTCAACATCAGCGCCGCGACCACCGACCTGACCGGCAAGTCGTGCAACAAGTACACGTTCCACTACGCGTACGACACCTACATGCTGGCCAACGGCACCGGCACGACGGTCACCGAGCAGGGCGCGAAGAACTGGTACATCGTCTACCCGGACTACGCGTTCGGGCAGGACATGGAGAAGACCTTCTCGACCGCGGTCGACCGGCGGCCGGCGGCACCGTCGTCGGCAAGGACCCGACGCCGTTCCCGAACGACAACTTCTCCACGTTCCTGCTCAAGGCGCCGACGCTGAACCCGAAGCCGGACGTGCTGGGCACCATGCAGGCCGGCGGCGACCTGGTCAACCTGGTCAAGCAGTACAACGAGTTCAAGCTGCGGGAGAAGGGCGTCAGGCTGTCGGTCGGCCTGATGTTCATCACCGACATCCACTCGCTGACCCCGGCCGCGCTGGCCGGCACCACGTTCACCGACGCCTGGTACTGGAACTTCGACGCCGAGAACCGGGCGTTCGCCGACCGGTTCCTGCAGGAGACCGGGACCCGGCCGACGTTCGCGCACGCGGCCAACTACTCGGCCGCGCTGCAGTATCTGGAGGCGGTGCAGGCGGCCGGCACCGACGACGCCGACGCCGTGGTCAAGCAGCTCGAAGGTAAGAGCATCGACGACGTGTTCCTGCGCAACGGGAAGATCCGCGCCGAGGACCACCGGGTCATCCACGACGCCTACCTCGCCCAGGTGAAGCCGGCCGCGAGGTCACCGAGGACTGGGACTACGAGAAGATCCTCAAGACCATCCCGGCGGCCGAGGCGTTCCGGCCCGCAGCTCGAGCGGAGCGAGCGCAGTCGGCTCGTGCCGCGCTCATGCGCTCGCGAGCGGAGCGAGTGGTCGCATGAGTGCTTCCTCCAGCAGACCTTCAACGGGCTGGTCAGCGGGGCCTTCCTACGCGCTGCTCGCCCTCGGGCTGGCGGTCATCTTCGGGATGCTGCGGGTGGTGAACTTCGCGCACGGCGCGTTCTACATGCTCGGCGCGTTCGGCGCCTACCTGCTGCTGACCGAGGTCGGCGTGCCGTTCTGGTGGGCGCTGCTGATCGTGCCGCTGGCTCTGGGCCTGCTCGGGATGGGCGTCGAGCGGGCGCTGGTGCACCGGCTGGCCAGGCTCGACCCGCTCTACAACTTCCTGCTCACCTTCGGCCTGACGCTGGTGCTGCAGGACCTGGTGCAAGCGCGGTACGGCATCCAGTCGAGCCCGTACGCGCACACCGCGGCCCTGGCCGGCACCGTCGACTTCGGACTGTTCGACTTCCCCGCGTACCGGGTGTTCGTGCTGGCCTTCGCGATCGTGGCCTGCGTCGCGGTCTGGTGGCTGCTCGGCGCACACGCGGGTCGGCATGGTGGTGCGCGCCGCGACCGAGCGGCCGGAGCTGACCCGGGCGCTCGGCATCGACGTGGGGCGCTGGGTGACGCCGGTGTTCGGGTTCGGCATCGCGCTGGCCGGCGCTGGCCGGGGTGCTGGCCGCGCCGATGCGGGCGGTCAACCCGCTGATGGGCGCCGACCTGATCATCGTGGTGTTCGCGGTGGTGGTGATCGGCGGGCTCGGCTCGATCTTCGGCTCGGTGGCCGCCGGCTTCGGCATCGGCCTGGTGCAGGCCTGGGCAGAGTCCTATCTGGACCAGTGGCCGCTTGTCGCGCAGACCTGGTCTTCGTCATCATGGCCGTCGTGCTGCTGTGGCGGCCGGCCGGGCTGTTCGGCCGAGAGGAGGCGCCGGCATGAGCGTCGTCACCCGTCCTGCACCGTCCGTGGTGCGCGCGGTCTCGGGGGCACCGCGCTGGGTGCGCTGGGCCTTGCTGGCCGGCGGGCTGGCGGTCGCGCTGTGGCTGCCCAACGGCCTCTATCCCGCCGGTCGCCGTCGACATGCTCTGCTGGGCGCTGTTCGCGGTCGCGGTCGACCTGCTGCTCGGCTACACCGGCCTGCTGTCGTTCGGCCACGCCGCGTTCTGGGGCACGTCGGCGTACGCGACCGGGCTGGTCGCCATCCACTCGGCGTGCCGTTCCCGGTCGCGGTGCTGGCCGGCGCGCTGGTCGCGGCCGCGCTGGCCGTGCCGATCGGCTATCTGGCGGTCCGGCGGACCGGCATCTACTTCGCGATGGTGACGCTGGCCTTCGCGCAGATGATCTACTTCATCGCCAACAAGTGGCGCGGGCTGACCGGCGGCGAGAACGGCCTGCAGGGCGTGCCGCGCGAGCTGTTCGGCCTCGACCTGACCGACCCGTACTACTTCTACTACGCGGCGCTGCCGATGGTGCTGCTCGGGCTGCTGGGCGGCGTGGCGGATCGTGCACTCGCCGTTCGGCCGGGTGCTGGTCGGCGATCCGCGACAACCCGGCCCGGGCCCGGGCGCTCGGCTACCCGGTGCACCGCTACAAGCTGCTGGCGTTCGTGCTGTCGGCGTTCCTCGCCGGGCCTCGGCGGCGGGCTGTTCGCGATCGGCGCACCGCTTCGTCATCGCTGCGACACGCTGCACTGGACCACCTCGGGCAAGGCGGTGGTGATGGTCGTGCTCGGCGGCATCGGCACGCTGTGGGGCGGGGTGCTCGGCGCGGCGTTGCTGGTCCGGCTCGAGGACTGGCTGTCGTTCTCCGGCTTCGAGGCGGTCGGCCTGGTCACCGGCGGGCTGTTCGTCGTGGTGGTGCTGGTCTTCCGGCGCGGCTTGTGGGGCACGGCCGCCGACCTGCTCCGCCGCCGTTTCCGGCGCGGATAACCGGTCGCGTCCTCCCGCGGCACGCGTTAGCGTCGCGGCGATGACCGACATCCCCGCGCTGGGCGGCGGCACCAGCCTCGAGTTCAACGGTCCGCTGTCGGCGGCCCGGGCCGACCGGCTCGCCGGCGACCTCGCGGGCCGGCGACCGGCGACGGTGGTCGACCTCGGCTGCGGCTGGGGTGAGCTGTTGCTGCGGGTGCTGGCGGCCGCCCCGGACGCCCGCGGCGTCGGCTTCGACACGCATGGTCCCGACCTGGTCCGTGGCCGCGCGAACGCCGCGAGCCGTGGCCTGGCCGACCGGGTGACCTTCGTCGACGCCTCCGCGTCCGAGCACGACACGACCGCCGACGTGTTGGTCAACATCGGCGCCTACCAGGCCTTCGGCGACATCGACGAGGCCCTGCGCGCGCTGCGCCGGCTGGTCAACCCCGGAGGCCGGGTGCTCTTCGGCGCCGAGTTCTGGGAGCACCCACCGCCACCTGAGCGGCTGGCCAGGATGTGGCCGGGCGCCACCCTGGCCGACTGCGACGACCTGCCGGGTCTGGTCGACCGCACGATCGCGGCGGGGTTCCGCCCGCTGCGGATCGAGACGGTCACACCGGACGAATGGGCGGAGTTCGAGTCGGGGCTCGCGGCCGACTGCGAAGAGTGGCTGCTCTCGCACCCCGACCACCCGGGCGCCGCCGAGCTGCGGTCCAGACTCGACGACCAGCGTGCCACCTGGCTGCGTGGTCACCGCGGCCTGCTGGGCTTCGCCTACCTCACGCTCGGCCCACTACAGTTGTAGTCTTCGTCACTACGGATGTAGTCTGATGGTGTGAGTCGTCGTTCCGAGGTCCTGGATGCCGCGATCACCCTGCTCGGCACGGGTGGGGTCCGCGCCGTCACCCACCGCGCGGTCGACGCCGAGGCCGGCCTGCCGGCCGGGGCGACCTCCAACCTCTTCCGGACCCGGGACGCCCTGCTCGGCGCGGTGGTCGAGCGGTTCGCCGAGCGGGAGAAGGCCAACTGGGACGACCTGGCCGCCCGGGGCACCCCGACGTCGCCGGCCGAGCTGGCCGCGTTCGTGGCCACGCTCGCCCGGGACGCGGTCGGTCCACACCGGACGCTGACGCTGGCCCGCTACGTGATCCTCGTCGAGGCCGCGCACGACCCGGCGCTGCGAGGTGCGCTGCTCGCCGCCGGCAGCCGGGTCGACGTCTGGTTCACCATGTGGCTGCGGGTGGCCGGGTCGGCCGACCCCGAGCGTGACGCGCCGATCCTGATGAACGCCTACAGCGGCCTGATCCTGCACGAGCTGGCCAACCCTGACCCGGCCTTCGACCCGCGCGGCCGGCTGACCCCGCTCGTCGAAGCGTTGATGGGAGGCACCGATGGACCGTGACGAACTGTGGCAGGTGGTCGACGAGCAGCGCCGGTCGCTGACCGACCAGCTCGAAGACCTGTCCGACGACGAATGGCGCCAGCCGTCGCTCTGCGCGAAGTGGTCGGTCCGCGACGTCACCGCCCATCTCACCCAACAGCACCTGCGGGTCGGCCCCGCGCTGCTCGGCATCGCGCGCGCCCGCGGCAACCTCGACCGGGCGATCGAGGACGCCATCCGCGCCAAGGCGGCCGAGCCGACCGCCGCGCTGATCGCCGAGATCCGGGGCCATATCGGGTCGCGCCGGCACGTGCCGTTCATGACCGACAACGAAGCGCTGATCGACGTCGTGGTGCACGGTCAGGACATCATGCTCCCGCTCGGCCGCCGGCACGACGTGCCGGCACCCGCCGCGGTGGCGGCCGCCGCCCGGATCTGGTCGCACCCCCGGCTGTTCCGAGCCATGAAGAGCCTGCGCGGCTTCGAGTTCGTGGCCACCGACGCCAGCTTCCGCGTCGGTGCCGGGCCGGTGGTGGAGGGCCCGGCCATCGCCATCCTGCTGCTCCTGACCGGCCGGCGCGCGTTGTTGCCGACGCTCACCGGTCCCGGCGCGGATGCCCTGCGGGCGAGCTCCCCGCGCCGCTCGTCGTGACGGCGGTGTCGGCGTACAGCTGCACGTTGGTGATCCGGCCGTCGACGACCCGGAAGAACCAGAGGTTCTGGAAGACCACTGCCTTGCCGGTCGCCTTGGGCACGGCCGTGTTGGTGAGTCGGGCGATGACGTCGTCGACGACGGTGTCGAAAGACTCCCAGACGGCGGTGCCGCCCGGGGGCTTCGCGAAGAAGTCGTCGAAGGCGGCGCGGCTGGTGCGCTCGCCGCCGTAGGGCAGCGTGGCGGGCAGACTGAGGACGACGTCGTCGCGCAGGATCGGCAGGATGTGCGTGCGGTCGTGGTTCTGGAAGAGCTGGCTCACGGCGTACGCCATGTCGGCCTTGGCGTATCCGTCGCGTGTGCCGGCCGCCTTCGCCGCGGCTTCGAGCGACTCGGCGAAGTGCGGCGTCTCCCGGTGGTTGTGACCGTCCGATGAGGACTGCCGGGCCGCCGCGGCCTCGTCGAAGGTGACGCCGTGCGCCTCGTTGAAGGCCAGGTTGTCGGTGGTCCAGCCCTGTGGAGAGCACATCCGACAACGACGTCAAACGACAGTGGTGCTGCTCCACGATCTCGTGCGCGGCGTGCTGGACGACCAGGCTGGTCCCGATCGCCGTCGTCGGTCGTGCCGTGTCCGCAGGCCTTGTGCTCTCCCGGCGTTCAGCGCTGGTACTCCTCGTCTGTCAGGTTGCGCAGCCAGTAGGCGACGTCGACCTGGTCGAACGGCGCCTCGATCGTGGCGTGCACCGTCGAGTCCGACAGCACGAGATCGGTAAGAACCTTGTTGTGACTCACGCGAGGATCCTCTCCGGTAGCGTCGATGCCAGGTGACTACGGGGAGGTTCGCCGTGGCCGGTTTGGAACGCAAGACTTTCGACACGCCCGACGAGACGCGGATGTTCGAGGGCAAGGGCTTCGCGGAGCTGGTCACCGTCGCCGGTCGACCGATCAGCCGGGCCACCTTCGAGCCCGGCTGGCGATGGACGACCAACCTGCGACCGATCGCCGGCACGCCGACCTGCCAGACCTCGCACCTCGGATATGTCCTGTCCGGCCGGATGCGGATCATGATGGACGACGGGCCCACTCTCGACTTCGGGCCGGGCGACGTGATGGCCATCGACCCGGGTCACGACGCCGAGGTGCTCGGCGACGAAGCCTGCGTGCTGCTGGACTTCGGCGAGATCGGCGACTACGCGAAGCGCCACTAGCTAGGCGTGTGCGGCGCGCCAGTCGGCCAGGCGGGTGTCGGCGATCCGGGCGCCGGTGCCGGGCACCAACGAGTTCTCGGCCAGCATCGCGCCGAAGTAGCGGGCGGCCGGGTCGGCGACCACCTCGCGCGGGTCGTCGCCGGCGGCCAGCGTCGACCGGATCAGCTCGTCGAACCGCGCCTGCTCCGGCCCGCCCACCTCGACGACGCCGTTGACCGGTGACGCCCGCCGCCACCTCGGCCACCGTGCTGGCGACGTCGTCGCCGGCGATCGGCCGGAACGCGACCGGTGCCAGGTGCACGGTGTCGCCGTCGGTCGCGGCGTCGGCGATGGCGTCCAGGAACTCGAAGAACTGGGTGGCCCGCACGATCGGAGTACGGCACGTCCGACTCGGCGATCATCCGCTCCTGCGCGACCTTCGCCCGCATGTATCCGCTGTCGGGCATGCGGTCGGCGCCGACGACCGACAGCGCGACATGATGGCGTACGCCCGCCGCGGTTTCGGCCGTGAGCAGGTTGCCGGTGGAGGTCTCGAAGAACTCCAGCACCGCGGCGTCCTCGAAGGACGGCGAGTTCGACACGTCGACGACCACCGCGGCGCCGTCCAGCGCCTCGGCCAGACCCTCGCCGGTGAGCGTGTTCACCCCCGTCGCCGGAGCGGCGGCGACCACCTCATGACCCTGCTCCCGCAGCCGTTCCACGAGCTTGGACCCGATCATCCCGGTGCCACCGATGACGTCGATCTTCATCCGAACCTCCCCCGTCGGGTGTCGCCGTTCGGATCTCCATCGTAACGACCGGGTTACCCGGACGGTGGACGTGCTGTGACCGCGGGTGATCGAGGTGGATACTGCTGTTGTGGTTGGTACCCGAGGTGAGCAGGGTGGAGAGCTCGAGAAGGAGTTCACCGCGATGTTGGTGAAGAGCCCCGCCAAGGGCGGACACACCTATGTGGTCTGGCCCGAGTCGGTGACGTTCTTCGGCACCCGAGGCCTGGTGAAGGTGCGCGGGACGATCGACGGGCAGCCGTTCCAGAGCTCGTTCATGGCGATGGGCGACGGCCGGCACAAGCTGCCGGTCAAGGCCGAGGTCCGCAAGGCGATCGGCAAGGAGGCCGGCGCCACCGTCACGGTCGTCCTCGCGGAGCGACTCACCTAACGCCCAAAGCGTGGATCAGGGCCGGAGATGGTTTACGGTTCCGTCCATGCGGGTGGGCTGGCGGGGTGTGGTCGCGATCGCGTGTGCGGTCGGTGCGGCGGTTTTCTGGGGGATCAACCTGGCGCTGTGGCAGCCGGCCACCGAGCAGTCGGGCGGCGTCCTGCTGTTCTCCATCGCCGAGAACAACACCTACTGGGCGCGCGACCTGCGGTCTGTGCGGTCGTCGCGATCGTGTTGGCGGTGCTCCTGGCGGGGCGCGGGGGCCGGCTGGCCCGCTCGGCCGCTCTGGCGGTCGGTGCCGGCTGGATCGGCGCCGACCTGCTCCTCGACCGGGCGGACGTCGGCGGCGACGCGGCCGCGATCGTCCTGACCGTGGCCGGCGGCGTGGTCGCGGCCGCCGTCACGGTGCTCGTGCTGCGCCGGACCGGCGGCGCCGACCCGGACCGGCGGTCGCTCGTGCTGAGCGGGGCGATCGGCGCGGCGCTGACCCCGCTGGTCGCCGGCATCGAGTCGCCGACCGACACGGAGGCCGCCCTCACCCCGGCCGCGCTGACGCTCGGCGCGCTCCTGACCGTGCTGACGCTGGCGCTCGCGCTGGCCGCGGTTCCCGGCCCGTCGACCACGCGCTGGGTGACGACCGGGGCGGTCGGCGTCGTCGCCGCCGGTGGCCTGGCGCTGACCCGGCTGCTGGAGCCCGGCAGCCGGCTCGCATCGATGATGCTGCTCGGCACGGCACTGCTCGTCGCGGTGGCGGTGCTGACCGGCGAGGCGCCGCGCGGGGTCACGGCGTGGCTCCGGCAGCTGCCCAAGCTGCTCGTCCTGCTGGTGCTCTATCCAGCCCTGGTGCTCTTCACCCTGCTGGTCACCGTCTATCTCGTGCCGGTGCCGTCGTGGTTCACCGCGCTGGCCGGCAGTGTTCCCGTCAATGCCGCCGACTCCGACACGCTGTACGCGCTGGTCGGCGTCGCCACCGGCTACGTGATCGGTTGGCTGCTGCTGGCCATCGACCGCGCTCTCTCCGTGTCGAAGCCGGTCCCCGTTCCCGAGGCCGAGGCCGTCGCCCATTCGTGACGAGCGACACCGGCCACGGACAGAACCACGTCGCGCCTTTCTTGACTCATTCCAGAAAAGTGTCATGCTCGGAGCCGCACCTTTCTGATCTCGAGGAGAGCAACGTGGCAAGCGAGAAGGCGCGGGCCAACCGGGACTGGTGGCCGAACCAGCTCGACGTGACGGTGCTGCACCAGAACCCCCGGGCCGGCGACCCCATGGGCGACGGGTTCGACTACGCCGAGGCGTTCAAGACGCTCGACCTCGACGCCGTCAAGGCCGACATCAACACCGTGATGACCACGTCGCAGGACTGGTGGCCGGCCGACTACGGCCACTACGGGCCGCTCTTCATCCGGATGGCCTGGCACAGCGCCGGCACCTACCGGATCCAGGACGGGCGCGGCGGCGCCGGCTCCGGCGAGCAGCGGTTCGCGCCGCTCAACAGCTGGCCCGACAACGGCAACCTGGACAAGGCGCGGCGGCTGCTGTGGCCGGTCAAGAAGAAGTACGGCAAGAAGCCTCTCCTGGGCCGACCTGCTCGTCCTCGCCGGCAACTGCGCGCTCGAGTCGATGGGCTTCACCACCTTCGGGTACGCCGGCGGCCGCGAAGACGTCTGGGAGCCCGAGGAGATCAACTGGGGCACCGAGGACACCTGGCTGGGTGACTCGCGCTACAGCGGCGACCGCAAGCTGAGCAACCCGCTCGGCCGCCGTGCAGATGGGCCTGATCTACGTCAACCCGGAGGGCCCGAACGGCAACCCGGACGCGCTGGCCGCGGCCCGGGACATCCGCGAGACGTTCGGCCGGATGGCGATGAACGACGAGGAGACCGTCGCCCTCATCGCCGGCGGGCACACCTTCGGCAAGGCGCACGGCAGCGGGTCCCGCCCACAAGGTCGGCGCCGAGCCCGGAGGCCGCGCCGCGATCGAGCAGATGGGCCTGGGCTGGAAGAACGCCCACGGCACCGGCAAGGGCGGCGACACCATCACCAGCGGCCTCGAGGGCGCCTGGACCCCGACGCCGATCGACCTGGGACAACACCTTCTTCGAGACGCTGTTCAGCTTCGAGTGGCAGCAGACCAAGAGCCCGGCCGGCGCCAAGCAGTGGGAGCCGACCGACGCGGCCGCGGGCGACCTGGTGCCGGACGCGCACGACCCGGCCAAGCGGCACGCGCCGATGATGCTGACGACCGACCTCGCGCTGCGCGTCGACCCGAGCTACGAGGAGATCTCGCGCCGGTTCTACGAGAACCCGCAGGAGTTCGCCGACGCGTTCGCCAAGGCGTGGTTCAAGCTGACCCACCGCGACCTGGGCCCGATCCAGCGCTACCTCGGCCCGTGGTGCCGGCCGAGCCGCAGCTCTGGCAGGACCGGGTGCCGGCCGGTCGACCACGAGCTCGATCGACGACGCCGACATCGCCGCGCTCAAGGAGACCATGCTGGCCTCGGGCCTGACCGTGGCCGAGCTGGTCGCGCACCGCGTGGGCGTCCGCGTCGACGTTCCGCGGCACCGACAAGCGCGGTGGCGCCAACGGCGGCCCGGATCCGGCTCGCGCCGCAGCGCGAGTGGGAGGTCAACGACCCGGCGCAGCTGGCGCGAGGTGCTGGGCACCCTGGACGGCATCCAGCAGCGGTTCAACGCCGCGCGACGGCGGCAAGCAGGTCTCGACTGGCCGACCTGATCGTGCTGGCCGGCTGCGCCGGCGGTCGAGCGGGCGGCGCGGGACGCCGGCTTCACGACGTCGAGGTGCCCGTTCACCCCGGGCCGCACCGACGCCGTCGCAGGAGCAGACCGACATCGAGTCGTTCGCGGTGCTGGAGCCGACCGCCGACGGTTTCCGCAACTACCTCGGCAAGGGCCAGACGGCGGCCGACCGAGCAGTTGCTGGTCGACCGGGCCCAGCTGCTGACGCTGACCGCCCCGGAGACTGACCGTGCTGGTCGGCGGCCTGCGGGTGCTGGGCGCCAACACCGCAGCAGTCGCCGCACGGTGTCTTCACCGACGCGGCCGGAGGCGTTGACCAACGACTTCTTCGTCAACCTGGTCGACTTCGGCACCACGACGTGGCAGCCGGTCCGAGGACGAGGAGACGTTCGAGGGTCGCGACGCGGTGACCGGCGAGCTCGAAGTGGACCGCCACCCGCGCCGACCTGGTCTTCGGCTCCAACTCGGTGCTCCGCGCGCTGGCCGAGGTCTACGCCAGCGACGACGCGCAGGAGAAGTTCGTCAGTGACTTCGTCGCCGCCTGGGTCAAGGTCATGAACCTGGACCGGTACGACGTCGCCTGACGTTTCGTCAGCGAAAGCGCCGTGCGAGCCCCTGGCTCGCACGGCGCTTTTGTTCAACTGTGGCGCTCGCGGTCGGCGGCCCGGCCCAGTCGGCCAGCCGGGCGGTCTGGTCGCGCCAGTGCACGAAGGCCGCGCCGACGCCGAACGCGGCCAGCGGCAGGATGACCAGCTGGGTCCATTGGACCGGCACCAGATAGATCGGGTGTCCCATGTGGATCGTTGGAATAGGCCCAGCCGCCCAGCGTCAGCCTGACGACGGCGACGAGGGTGATGACAGGGGCGGCCAGCACGGCGATCCGCCAGCGCACCGGCGCCGGCAGCGTCAGTGCGGCCAGCCCGGCGGTCAGCGCACCCAGCGCGATGATCGCCAGGCCACGGTGATCATCACCAGCTCGGACGAGTGCTCCAAGCCGTAGGCGACGTAGATCTGGACCGACTGGAGGTCGTACTGCACCCGCTGTTGTCGCCAGCTGCTGAGCACGGGAATGGTCTGCATCGCGGCGAGGCCGGCGACGAAGAGCGCCAGGCGGGGCAACCGCAGCACCGCCAGCGCGTGCCGGCGCGGCGCCGGCACGCTGAGCGCGGCGGCCGCGACGACGCCGAGCACCACCGGCCAGAGCAGGTCGACGGCGTTGACCGGTTCGGTGTCGTAGGAACGGGCGACCAGCACGGCCTCGGAGAGCGCGGTGGCCCAGGCCAGCACGGCGGCCGGGCGTCGCCAGCCGGCCACGACCGCCAGCACGACCGCTGTCCAACCAACGGTGCGGAGCCATTGCGTCGCGTCGGCTCCGCCGTACGGGTCGAACAGCCGGACGACCCGTTGGGAGAGCAACCCGAGTGCGGCGAGCAGATCCGAACACCGCCGCGGCGTCCCGCCAGGCCGGAGCGGCCAGCGCCGTCACCGCGGCCCCGGCGCGGTAGCGCAACCCGGACGCGACGAGGTTGGTGGCGTCACCCAGCGTCGGCCGGCGCTGGCCGGGCCGGGCGCCGGCGACCAGGACCGCGAGCATCTCCTCTTCGTAGACGCGGCGGT
Source organism: uncultured Actinomycetota bacterium (assembly GCA_963840005.1). Taxonomy (GTDB): domain Bacteria; phylum Actinomycetota; class Actinomycetes; order Mycobacteriales; family Micromonosporaceae; genus Asanoa. The sequence goes on from CAWIXO010000001.1 coordinate 121,915, forward strand.
GCGACCACGGGTACGACGCCAGCAGTCGGCGATAGCGCCGCTCCAGATCGGCCGCACTCATGCCAGACCCTCCTTCGGCAGCAGGCCGCTGCGGCGCAGCCGGGTGGCCGCCGCGCTGGCGTTGCGTCGCAGCCGGACGGTCTCCTCGGCCAGTTGCTGGGCGCCCACGCCGGTCAGCTTGTAGTAGCGGCGCAGCCGGGACTGGACCACCTCTTCGCGGTCGACCTCGATGAGCCCGTCGGCGCGCAGGCGGTCGAGCACCGCGTAGAGCGTGCCCGCGCGCAACCGCACGTGGCCCTCGGAGATGCGCAGGACGTCTTCGACCACTCCGTATCCGTGCTGCGGTGTCGCGGCCAGCGCGGTGAGGATCAGGAACGTGGGTTCCGTCATCGGACGTTCACTCATGCCCGCAGCATATATCGTCTCCGGGTATATATCGAGATCACGGAGTGAGGCGGGCGTCGGTCAGGAGGATCGTGCCGCCCGGGTCCTGGCATTCGACCCGCAGGATCAGGGTGTCGGCCTTGTCGACGGTGGCGGTCAGCGCGGCGGGTGCCGCCGGGCTCGCGCGCTTCTGGCTGCCCACCTCGGCTACGGTCAGAGTGCCGTCCCGCTGCCGGGTGCCGGTCGAGACGGTGACGTGGGTGACCGACCGCTGGTCCTTCGGGTAGTACGGGCGGACGGTCGCGTCGAACTGGTAGTAGCGGCCGTGCAGCGGGAACGTCACGTCGGAGGCCTGGTCGGACGACTGGTTCGTGGGGCATCTGACGGCGATCGCATGGGTCGCGGTGACGCCGCGGGGTAGCTCGACCACGTTGTCGGCGCCGGCCACCGGCACGAAGTCTCCATTGTCGAGGAAGACGGGGCCGGCGTCGGCCGGGAGCCCCGTGGTGGCGGTCGGCGGGGCCGTTCCCCCTTTCGGGGAGACCTCGTTCGGGGACACCCAGGTTGGGGACGCGGCCGTCCGGGAGTCGGCCGGCGACTGGGGTCGGAGCCAGGCCAGGACCGCGACGATCACGCCCACCAGTGCGATCACGGTGCCCAGGGCGGTGCCGAAGCGCTGCCAGGGGCCATGCGACGAGGGACCGCCGCCGGTCGGTTTCTGCTGCGGAGACGAAGACACGTTCGGCCACCTGTGACGAGGAGTTAGGCCGAACATTGTGCACTAATCAGTGGGCCATTAGGGCATCTGTCCGGGTGATGACTTTCCGACATGGTTTGGGGTTCAATCACACGGTACGTTGCCAGACGGCTTATTCAACGTGATCACTCCTGGGGGTCGGGTCGGTCATGACCTCACCAAACCAATACGGCCAGCAGCCGCCGCCACCGAAGGCGCCGAAGACCAGGTCCGGGGCGGGCAGCCGACTGCTCGTCGTGGGAGTCGCGGCCTTCGCCGTGCTGCTCGCGCTCGTGGCGGTGGGCATCTCCTGGCGCGCGAACGGCAAGGCGACCGACGCCCTCGACCGGCTCGCCGCGCTGTCGACCGCCGCACCGGTGCAGCCCGTCGCCAACCGCTCGACGCCGCCCTCGGCACCGACCGAGGAGCCGACGTCGTCCGCCCCTGCGCCGCTCGCCAGCGGTTCCGACCCGCAGTTGTCCAAGGAGACCCAGTTCGGGGTCAAGTACGTCAACGAAACGCTGCGCATGCCGGCCGGTCGCTGTGGCACCGAAATCTACGTCGATGTCGACGAGCCGCGCGTCCGCTTGGACAACGCGCTCGCCGAGCTGGCGTTCACCAACGCGTGCGACCGCCAAACGCCGTCCATCACCCTCTCCGCAGGCGTGCGGGGGAGCGTGACCGACTCGGACACCCTCACGCCGTCCGAGTGCGTCGACCTGATCCGTCGCAGCCCGCTCGCCATCGGTGAACAGCCGATCCGGCAGGGCCAGGTCTACTGCGTCAACACGTCGAGAGCGGCCGCGATCGAAGCGGCGGACACCTGGAAGATGGTGGTCATGACGATCGTCGCTATCGCGTCGGACGGCACGGTCACGATCGAAGCCTCTTCCTGGAACATCCCGGACTAGGAACGTCCGCACGTAGACTCTCTGATCGTGGTCGCGTTGATGTTGCCGTTTCGGGGGACCTGGCTCGCTCGGAACAGCCCGGCGCGGCGGGTGCCCAGCCATGGGACCGACCTCTTCGCCACCACGTACGCGATGGACTTCGTCGCCGTGCGCGGCCGGCGCACCGCGACCGTGCGGGACTGGCGGTCGATTCTGAGCACCGAGCCGGTGGAGCGGTTCTTCGCCTTCGACGAGCCTATTCTGGCGCCCGCGGCCGGGCGGGTGGTGTCGGTGTTCGACGGCCGGTCCGACGAGGTGGCCCGGCGGTCGGTCGTGGCGAAGGTGCCGTACCTGCTGACCCAGGCGAGGCGCGCCCGGGCCGGCGCCGGTGCGATCGCCGGCAACCACGTGGTGCTCGAGCTTGCCGACGGTGCCGGCTACGTGCTGCTCGCCCATCTGCGCGCGCGGTCGCTCCGGGTGCGGATCGACGACGTGGTCGCGGTCGGGCAGCAGCTCGGGTCGTGCGGCAACTCCGGTAACTCGACCCAGCCGCACGTGCACATCCAGGTGATGGACGGGGCCGACGCGTACGTCGCCCGCGGCCTGCCGATCGCCTTCCGGTCCTACCGTGCCTGGCGCCGCCGCGGCGCACGGCCCGTCGAGGTCTCCGAGGGCATTCCCAACGAGTCCGAGGTCGTCGAAGCGCTTTGACGGTGGACACTCCAAGTTGGACTGTGCGGTGTGGCCGTCGACGACGAGTGGATCACCTGCATCACGGACGTCACCGTCCTGGCCTGAACGGGATCGCCGGCCCGCGGCGAGGTGCCAGAATTGTCCGTATCTGGACGACAAGGGGGCGGAGCTATGCCGGAGTTGACCGGGCAGACCGTTGTGGTGATCGGCGGGAGTGCGGGCATCGGTCTCGAGACCGCCCGGCGGGCGGGCGCCGAGGGCGCCGGCGTCGTGATCGCCGGCCGTGATCCGGGCCGGCTCGAGCGGGCCGCCCGGGAGGTCGGCGCGCAGCACACCGCGGCCTTCGACGCCACCGATCCGGACGCGTTGGCCGCGTTCTTCCACGAGCTGCCGGACCCGATCGACCACGTGCTGGTCACCGCCGGCGGCCCCCGCTACGGGCCGATGCTGGCGATGGAGCCCGCCGACGTGAGCCGGGCGCTCAGCGACCACGTCCTGCTGGCCCTGGCGGTCGCGCGCAACGCCGTCCCCCGGATGCGGCCCGGCGGGACGCTGCTGTTCATGGGTGGCACCGGCGCCCGGCGGATCAGCACGGAGCTCGGCATCGCGTCGGCCGCCACGGCGGCGCTGCCGCCGTTCGTCGCCGCCCTCGCGCTGGAGATCGCGCCCGTCCGGGCCAACCTCATCGCGGCCGGGTTCGTCGACACCCCGCTGTCGGCGACGCTGCTCGGCGACCAGATCGACGAGCGCCGCGCCGAGCTGCGGGCGACCCTGCCGATCGGCCGCGTGGTCGGTCCGGCCGACGTCGCCGCGCTCGCGGTGCACATCATGGCCAACACGGCCCTGACCGGAGCGACCTACGACATCGACGGCGGCCAGCAGTTCGTCGGGACTGATGCCAGCCTGAAGCCATCTGCCAAGTCGGACATTGCCTCGGCCTCGGCCGCCCGGAATCGTTGGCGGCGACCTGTCGGTTCGTCGAGGGGTGAAACCGTGAGTGCACACGTACCACCGATCGAGGTCGCCGGTTGGAAGGTCGAGGAACCGTTGGCGGTCGTGTCGGCGTACTGCCGCGAGCAGGCCGTGACGCTGCGCCGCTACGACCGGCTCGCCGGTGAGCAGGAGACGCTGACGACGGAGGTCGTGCGGGCGAGCTGGCTGCTGAACAGCCGGATCAGCTACGCGCAGCAGCGGTGGCTGCTCGACCGGTCGCCCGACGCGCCGTGGCACGACGTCGCCGCGGCGGCGCTGCTCCGCGACGCCGATCCCACGGTGGCGGGCGGCGACTACGACAACGCGGAGCGCCTGTACGCGCATTTCTACCGCGACCGGCCCCGGGGCATCGACCACGCGAAGATCAGCAAGTGTCTGCACCTGACCCGGCCGGGGCTCTTCCCGATCCTCGACCGCCGGACGCTCAAGCTCTACCACCAGTCGGCCCGGCTGGCGGCGCGTGAGCTCGAAGACGTCTGGCGCGGCCGGCGGCAGGTGCGCCGTGCCTACTGGGCCGCCATCCGGCTCGACCTGGTGCGCGGGGAGGACACCCTGGCCCAGCTGCGGGCCGCGATGCGGGAGACCGGCGGCGGCGACCCGCTCGGCGAGGCCGCCGACCGGCTCAGCGACGTGCGGCTGCTGGACATCCTGTCCGGGGCGGCGGGCCGTTACTGAACGTCCCGCGCCACATCGCGGAGGAGGCGGAGGAAGGCGTCGACCAGCGGCGTGAGCGTGGTGTCGGCGAGGGTCGCCGCGTAGATCCGGCGGTGCAGCCCGCGCTGCGCCAGTTCGCGGTGCACGGTGCCCGGGGCGAGGCCGAGGGTCAGCCTCGACACCAGGGCGACGCCGATGCCGGTGCCGACCAGGGCCTGCGCCACGTCGTACGAGGCCGTCTGGAACCGCACCCGCGGAGTGAAGCCCGCGTCGGCCGTGATCCGGTCGAACTGGGCCCGGGCCGCGTGTCCGGCGATGATCGTGACCCAGGCCTCGTCGCGGAGCCGTTCAAGATGCAGCGGCCCGGTGCCGGCCGCGAGCGGATGGTCGTCGGGCAGCACGACGACCATCTCGTCGGTCAGCAGCGGGTGCAGCCGGACCTGCTCGGGCGCCGTCGGCGGCTCGTCCCAGGCGGCGATCACCGCAAGGTCGAGCTCGCCGGCGGCGACGGCGGGGATGCCTTCCTCGGAGCCGATGTCGACGACCGAGAGGTCGGCGTCGGGGTGCCGGTGCCGCAGGGCGGTCAGCGCCGGCGGCAGCAGGCGCATCGCGGCGGCCTGGAACCCGCCGATCCGCAGCCGCAGCGACAGCTCGCCGAGCAGCGCCGCCAGCCCTGTCGCCGGCCTGCCGGGTCTGCTCGTCGATCACCCGGCCGTGCGCGGCGAGCAGGGCCCCGGCCGCCGTCAGCGAGGCGCCGCGCGGACCGCGCCGCACCAGCGAGGCACCGCAGACGCGCTCCGCCCGGGCGACCTGCTGTGTGACGGCGGCCGCGGTGATCCCGAGCGCGCCGGCCGCGGCCGACAACGAGCCGTGGCGGTCGATCAGGGCGAGCAGCCGGAGCTGGCCCGGGTCCAGGAGCATTAAGCAACCTTACAGCTGAGTGATGGAAGCTGCGGTTCTCTTTATGCGGTGACGGCGGCAGTCTGAAGGCATGCCGACCCACCTGCCCGTCTTCGTCGTCACCACCTGGCTCCTCGCGATGCTGCCCGGTGCCGGACAGGCGCTGATGCTCCGGCAGACCATCGAGGGAGGTCGGCGCCGCGCGTGGGCCAGCGTGGTCGGCACCTGCACCGGCCTGGTGGTCTGGACGACGGCCGCGGCGGCCGGACTGTCCGCGGTGCTGCTGGCCAACCCGCACGCGTACGCCGCCGTCCGGATCGCCGGCGGCGTGCTGCTCGCGGGCCTGGGCGTGAGCACCCTGTGGAGCCTTCGTCGGCCCGCCGCCGCCGGTCCCGTATCCGCGCCCGCGAGCGGCTACGGCCGGGCGTACGCGGCCGGTCTCGCGACGAACCTGGGCAACCCCAAGGCCGGCGTGTTCGCGATCTCGCTGCTGCCGCAGTTCCTGACCGACGAGGGTCCGGTCTTCCTCTCCAGCGTCGGCCTCGGCGTGCTCTGGGCGCTCGTCACAGGCGTCTGGTACCTGCTCTTCACCTGGGCCGTCGATCGCGGCCGCAACCTCGTCGCCCGCCCCGCGGTGCACCGCCGCCTCCAGGTGGTCACCGGCTGTGCCCTGCTCTGCATCGGCGCCGCCGTCGCAACCGGCCTCTGAACGCGCGGTCGACATCGACGGCGATCACTAATAGTATTCGTGCGGATACCGTCCGAAGGGAGATCGCTGTGTCGCTCACCGTCTCGCCCGACCTGCTCGCCGAAGCCGAACGGGGTGAGGTGGCGCCCGCCGACTTCGTCGCGTGTGTCCGCTCGTCCCTGCCGTACGCCTGGGAACTGATCAGCCGGGTGGTCGACGACCTGGCCCGCGGCGACGCCGAGTTCGCCGACAACGTCGTGCCGCCACCGTCCGAACAGGAGCGTGGGCAACTGCTGCGCGCCCTGGCCAGCGACGCCATCCGCGGCGGGCTGGAGCGGCACTTCGGGGTGAAGCTGGCGTTCCAGAACTGCCACCGGGTCGCCGCGTTCCGCCCGGCGGCCGTCGGCGGCGAGACCTACCAACGGTTCACCTCGGCCCGCGGCCAGCTCCTCAACCAGTCACCAGAGTTGCGTGACTGCTGAGCCTCACCTCTTCCTGCTGGCCGGGCGGACTGCCGGCGAAACCCACGCTGAGGCACTGGCCTCGGCGGTCGAGCTACGCGCTGGCCGCCGAGCGGCTCGGGTTCGCCGGGGTCTGGCTGGCCGAACACCACTTCATCTCGTACGGGACCTGCCCGTCCGCGATCGCCTTGGCCGCCCACGTGCTGGGCGCGACCAGCCGGATCCGGGTCGGCACGGCCGCCTGTGTGCTGTCGACCCGGCACCCGGTGGCGCTCGCGGAGGAGGCGGTGTTGCTCGACGAGGTCTCCGGCGGGCGGTTCGCGCTCGGGGTCGCCCGCGGCGGCCCGTGGGTCGACCTCGAGGTGTTCGGCACGGGCCTGGACCGGTTCGCCACCGGCTTCCCGGAGTCGCTCGACCTGCTGCTGGCCTGGCTCTCCGGCGCGCCGCGGGTCGGCGCCGACGGCCCGCTCTTCCGGTTCCGCCCGGTCGCCGTCGTGCCGAGGCCGCGCCGGACGCTGCCGGTCTGGGTCGCCGCCACGTCACCGGCCACTGTGGAAACAGCGGCGTCCCGCGGATTGCCTCTGCTGCTCGGAATGCATGCCACCGACGCGGAGCACACGGACCTGCTGGGCCACTACCGCCGGGTCGCGGCCGCGCACGGACACGACCCGACGCGAGCGCCGCACGCCAGCGCCCACCTCGCCCAGGTCGGCCCGGATGCCGCCGAGGTGGTCCGTGGACGACTGCCGGCGCTGCTCGCCGGCACCCGGGAGTACGTGCGGCTGGACGGTTCGCCGCCGGCGCACCGCGACCTCGCCGCGTACACCGAGCACCTGATCCGGATCGGCGCCGTGGGCGAGGCGACAACGGTCCGGCGCCGCCTCGCCGAATCGGCCGCCGCGACGGGCGTACGCCATCAGCTCCTGATGGTGGAGGCGGCGGGAACGCGGCCGGAGGTGACCGCGAACATCGAGGCGCTGGCGAGGGCCCTCGGTCAGGCCGCTCCCGGCTCGACCACCATGGCCACGGAGACCGACAGCACGTAGGCACCTGCGCACGGTCGCAAGCTGGGCATCCGCGACCGCACCGAACTCGCCCGCCGCCGCGACCGCTTGGGCTAGGTCATCCTCAGGTCGCATGCCGGGCGAGGAGCGGTGCGACCTGAGAGCGTCGTGGCCGGGTGCCGGCACGCCTAGCGTCGGAGCCGTGATCGAAGTGACCGAACTGACCAAAGTGTACGGTCGGCTCCGCGCCGTGGACGGACTCTCGTTCACCGTGCGGCCCGGCCAGGTAACCGGGTTCCTGGGGCCTAACGGCGCCGGGAAGTCGACGACGATGCGGATGATCCTGGCCCTCGACCGGCCCACCGCCGGCCGCGCGACCGTCGCCGGCCGTCCCTATCGTGAGCACCGCGCACCGCTGCACGCGGTGGGCGCGCTGCTCGACGCCCGCGCCGCGCATCCGGGCCGGACCGCGCGCGACCACCTGGTCGCCCTCGCCCAGACCCACGGCATCCCGGCCAGCCGGGCCGACGAGCTGCTCGACGAGGTCGGCCTGGCCGGCGCCGCGCGGCGCCGGGTCGGCGGGTTCTCGCTCGGCATGGCGCAGCGACTGGGCATCGCGACGGCGCTGCTCGGCGACCCGGCCGTGGTGCTGCTGGACGAGCCGGTCAACGGCCTCGACCCGGACGGCGTGCTGTGGATGCGTACGCTGCTCAAACGGCTGGCCGCGGACGGTCGCACGGTCCTGGTGTCCAGCCACCTGATGAGCGAGATGGCCGTCACCGCCGACCACCTGCTGGTCATCGACCGCGGGCGGCTGCTGGCCGACACGTCGCTGGACGCGCTGATCGACCGGGAAGCGGTGTTCGTCCGCGGCCCACGCCCCGACGGGTTGCGGGCCCTGTTCTCGTCCCACGGCGCGCACAGTCGCCGACCACGGCGACGGGCTCCTGGTCACGGGCCTGGGCATCGACGCGATCGGCACCGCGGCGGCCGGGCAGGGACTGGTGCTGCACGAGCTCACGCCCGCGCCGGGCGTCGCTGGAACAGGCCTACATGGAGCTCACGAAGGAGCGGGCATGACCGGGTTGACGGTGCGCGGCGTGGTCCGGGCCGAGTGGACGAAGCTGTTCTCCCTGCGGTCCACCTGGGCGGTGCTCGGCGCCACCGCGGTGCTGACCGTCGCGTTCGCCGGCCTGGTCGGCTGGAACCAGGCCCGTTCCGGCGACGCGCCGACGGTGGCCGGCGCGTTCCTCCCGATCGACCTGTTCTCGCTCGTGCTCGGCGTCTTCGGGGTGCTGCTGATGACCGGCGAGTTCAGCTCGGGCCTGGTCCGGGCCACGTTCGCGGCGGTGCCGCGCCGGCTGCCGGTGCTCTGGGCGAAGGCCGCGACGCTGGCCGGCGCGACGCTGCCGGTGCTCGCGGTCACCTGCTTCGCGGCGCTGCTGGCCAACCAGGCGTTCGCCGACGGCGACCGGATCACCCTGGCCGACCCGGACGTGCTGCGCGCGACCGCGGGCGCGGCCGCCGCACCGCTGGCCATGGGTCTGGTCGGGCTGGCCGTCGGCACGCTCGTGCGACACACGGCCGTGGCGATCGCGGTGTTCGTCGCAACCCTGCTGGTGCTGCCCGCGATCCTGCCGGCGGCACTGCCGGACGACGTCGCCGGCGAGGTGCTGCGGTTCGTCCCGGTCGCCGCGAGCCAGGCGATGTACGCGGTCGGCCCGGATGGCGGCCCGTTGACCCTGCTCGCTCCGGGTCCAGCGGCACTGGTGCTGGCCGGCTGGGTGGCGGTGCTGCTGACCGCGGCCGGGTTCGTGCTGCGCCGGCGGGACGCGTGAACCGTACCCTCGTTGACATGAAGCGGACGCTGGGCGACGTCGCCCTCGTCGCCGTGGTGATCGCGCTGTCCGCGGCGGTGCTGGCCGGCCGCGCGACCGTTGCCGGACCGGCCACACCTGGACAGTGGGTCGCCCTCGCGGTCGTCCCTCTGCCGTTGCTGGTCCGGCGCCGCTGGCCCGCCGGAACGCTCTGGGCGGTGATCGCCCTGGCCCTCGCGGCCGAGGGCGCCGGTGCCAACTCACCGGCTGACGTGGTCGCGCCGCTGCTGGGCCTCTACACGGTCGCGCGGCTGTGCCGACCCGTGCACCTGGTGGCCCCGCTCGCCCTGACCGCGGTCGGGCTCATCGTGTGGGTGGTCAGCGGCATGGTGCCGTGGCCCGCCACGATCGGCGCGACCGCGGTGGTCGCCGCGACCGTCCTGCTCGGCGCCAACGCCCGCACCCGCCAGGCCTACCTGGCGGCGGTGGAGCAGCGGGCCGCCCGGTTGGAGCGGGAGCGTGATCGGGAGGCGCGGCTCGCGGTGGCCGACGAGCGCGTCCGGATCGCCCGCGAGATGCACGACATCGTCGCGCACAACCTGGCCGTCATGGTCGCGCTGGCCGACGGCGCGAGCTATGCCGCCGAGTCGGAGCGGGTCGGCACCGCGATGCGGCAGGTGTCGGCGACCGGCCGCCAGGCGCTCGACGAGATGCGCCGGCTGGTCGGCCTGCTGCGCGACGGCGGGCCGGGGGAGCGGTCGCCCCAACCGGGCCTGGCCGACCTCGACGACCTGGTCGGCCAGGTGCGGGCGGCCGGTGTCGCGGTGGACCTGCGCGCCGAGGGTCACCCCGGCGACTGGGGTCCGGGTGCCGGGCTGGCCGTCTACCGGATCGCCCAGGAGGCGCTGACCAACGTCGATCAAGCACGCCGGGCCCGGGCGCGCAGGCCGACCTGCGCCTGCGTTACGCCAGCCGACGGCGTGGAGATCGAGGTGCTCGACGACGGCGCCGGCCGGACCGCTGCGCCGGCGCCGCCGGCCGGCCGGCACGGGCTGGCCGGGATGGCCGAGCGGACGGCGCCGTACCGGGGCAGCGTCGACGCCGGGCCGCGGGCCGGGCGCGGGCTGGCGGGTGCACGCCACCCTCCACTTCGGACGCGAGTTGGCCGCATGACCGTCCGCGTGCTGCTGGCCGACGACCAGGCGTTGGTGCGCACGGGTTTCCGGATGGTGCTGGAGAGCCAGCCCGACCTGGCGGTGGTGGGCGAGGCCGGCACTGGCGCTCAGGCGGTGTCGATGACGGCCGCGCTGCGACCGGACGTGGTGGTGATGGACGTGCGGATGCCCGTCGAGGACGGGATCGCCGCGACCCGGCGGATCGTCGGCCGCCGGCCTGCCGTCGCGGGTGCTCGTGCTGACCACGTTCGACCTCGACGAGTACGTGTACGCGGCGCTGCGGGCCGGCGCGAGCGGCTTCCTCCTGAAGGACGCGCCGCCGGCCGATCTGCTGTCCGCGATCCGCGCCGTCGCGGCCGGCGACGCGGTCGTCGCGCCGCCGGTCACCCGTCGGCTGATCGACGCGTACGCCGGCCTGCTGCCCGATCCCGCGGCTCCCGCCGATGCCCCGCTGGACGGGCTCACCGAACGGGAGCGGGAGGTGCTGCTGGAGGTGGCCCAGGGCCGCTCCAACGCGGAGATCGCGGCCCGGTTCCGGCTCGCGGAGGCGACGGTGAAGACCCACGTCGGCCGGATCCTCGCCAAGCTCGGGCTGCGCGACCGGGTGCAGGTGGTCGTCTACGCGTACGAGCACGGCGTGGTCACCCGGGGTCAGTAGCGGACGGTGGTCTGGAGCAGCGGTGGGTACACCTCGGACTCGCGACCATCCACTGTGGTGCCCGCGAACTGGAGCATCGCCTGCTGCGCCCCGTGCATCGGCGCCGGGTAGTTCAGGTCCGGTGTGGACGCGTCGTCCAGGGCGCGGATCTGCGCGTCGGTGAGGGAGACGTCGAGGCCGGCGAGGTTGTCCTCCAGATGGCCGACCCGGCGGGCGCCGAGGATCGGCACGACGGAGCCTTCGCGGGCGCGCAGCCAGGCCAGCGACACCGCGGCCGGGGTGGTACCCAGCTCGTCGGCGACCGTGGCGACGGCTTCGATGACATCGTAGTCCGCGTCGCTCGGTCCGCCGACGTACGCGCTCCGGGCCGAGTCGGTGACCTGGGCGCCGCGCCGGTACTTGCCCGACAGGAAGCCGTTCTTCAGCGGGCTCCAGGGCACCAGCGAGATGCCCTGGTCGCGGGCGAGCGGGGCGATCTCGCCTTCGACCGTGCGGGCCAGCAGCGAGTACTCGACCTGCAGCGCGACCAGCGGCGTCCAGCTCTTCAGCTGCGCCATCGTCTGCGCCTGCGCGGTCACCCACGCCGGGGTGTTGGAGAAGCCGATGTAGCGGATCTTCCCGGCCCGGACCAGGTCGTCGAGCGTACGCATGGTCTCTTCGATCGGGGTGTGCCGGTCCCAGTTGTGCATCCAGTAGAGGTCGAGGTGGTCGGTCCGCATCCGGCGCAGCGACTCGTCGAGCTGGGCGATGATCGAGCCCCGCCCGGCACCGCCACCGTTGGGGTCGCCGGGGAACATGTTGAAGAAGAACTTCGACGCGAGTACGACGTGGTCGCGCAGCCCGGGCCGCGCGGCGAAGTAGTCGCCGAGGATCTTCTCCGAGTGGCCGTTGGTGTAGAAGTTGGCGGTGTCGACGAAGTTGCCGCCGCGCTCCAGGTAGGTGGCCAGGATCTTCTCCGACTCCGCGACGTCGCAGCCGGCCCCGCCGGGGTCGCTGCCGAAGGTCATCGCGCCGAGTGCGAAGGGGCTGACCCGGAGGCCGGATCGGCCGAGAGTGACGTAGTTGTCGAGTGCCATGCGTTCATTCCACAACCGCTGCGGCGCAGGGCGTAGACCGTTCCGCGCGGCCTCTTGCACGATCCTGCTTAGTTACTTACGGCAGGGCCGCTTCGAGGAGGCCGGCGTCGCGGCTCGGCGGTGCGCCGAACGCCCGCCGGTACTCGCGGCTGAACTGCGACGCGCTGTCGTAGCCGACCCGCTGACCGACCCCGGCGATGTCGCCCGGGTCGCTGGCCAGCAGCAGCCGGGCCTGGTGCAGCCGGATCCGCTTCTGGAACTGGATCGGGCTCATCGCGGTGACCGACTGGAAGTTGCGGTGGAACGCGGAGACGCTCATCCCGGCCAGCCGGGCCACGTCCTCGACCCGGAAGGGCTCGGCGTAGTTGTCGCGGATCCAGCGCACGGCGACCGCGACGTGCCGCAGCCCGCTGTCGGGCAGGCCGAGCTGGCGGACCAGCCCGCCCTGCTCGCCGGTGATCAGCCGCCAGAGGATCTCGCGGATCACCAGCGGGGCGAGCACGTCCCGGTCCCGGGGCGTTTCGAGCAGCCGGACCAGCCGCAGCACCGCGTCGAGCAGCTCGTCCGGCGCGTCGCTGACGGCGATGCCGGGCGGCGCAGGCGCCGGCGCCTCGCCCGGGCCGGCGCCCAGCAACAGCTCGGCGATGTCGTCCGGGCGCAGGGTGAGCCCGAACCCCAGCGCGGGCCGCTGCGGGCTGGGGTCGACGAAGTGCCCGGTGACCGGCAGGTCGACCGACGCGACCAGGTACTGCCCGGCGCGGTACTCGTACACCCGGTCGCCCAGCGACAGGCGTTTGGCGCCCTGGGCGATGACCGCGAGCACGGTGCCGGACATCGACGGCGACGGCGGGTGCGACCGGTCGACTTTCGAGATCAACACGCCGTCGATGGCGGTCGTGAAGTCGGGCCGCGCGTGCCGGGCCAGCAGGGTCCGGAGTTCGTCGAGGCGCATCATCCGATTTCAGCACACACCGGTTCGGCCCAGCTCGGGAGTGGGATCAGGCAGAACGGGTGTCCGGCCGGATCGGCGTAGACGCCCTCGCCGTCGAGCTTGCGGGCGCCGAGGGCGAGCACCGCCACACCGGCGGCGGCAGGATCGTCGACCATCACGTCGAAATGGATCTGCTGCGGCACCGCCGGATCCGGCCAGGTCGGCGACGAGTTCTCCGGCGCACGCTGGAATGCCAGGCCCGACGCCCGGTCGGAGGCGGCGACGACCACGAAGTCGTCGTCCCGGTAGGTGATCGGCAGGCCCAGCAGCGCGCTGTAGAACCGCGCCGCCGCGTCCGGGTCGGGGCAGTCGAGGATCGTGTGGTGCAGGCGTCCAATCATGCACCGACGTTAGATGGTGATGACGACCTTGCCGCGGCCGTGGCCGGGCTCCACCTCGCGGTGCGCGTCGGCGGCGGCGGACAGGTCGTAGGTGCGGCGGACGTGGATCCGCAGCTTCGCGTGCTGGTGCAGGTCGACCAGCGCGGCCAGGCGGGCCGCCGAGCGCAGCGCCGGGGTGACCCGGATGCCCAGCTCGTCGGCGCGGCCGTGGTCGACCAGGGTCAGGATCCGGCGGCGGTCCGCCACCAGGTCCAGGGAGACGTCGAGGGCGGCGCCGCCGGCCCCGTCCAATGCCGCGTCGACGCCGTCCGGCGCGGCCTCGCGCACCCGGTCGGCGAGACCTGGGCCGTAGGCGACCGGGATCGCGCCCAGCTCGCGCAGATAGTCGTGGTTCTCCGGACGGGCGGTCGCGATGACCGTGGCGCCGGCCGCCGCCGCGAGCTGCACCGCGACCGTGCCGACCGCGCCCGCCGCGCCGTGCACCAGCAGCGTCTCGCCGGGCTCGGGCGCCAGCTCCGCGAGCGCGATGTGCGCCGTCTGCGCACCGGCCGAGAAGCCGCCCGCGACCTCCCACGGCATCGCGGGCGGCTTCGCGACGATCTGGTCGGCCGGCACCGCCAGCAGCTCCGCGTACGCGCCGAGCTGACCGAAGCCGAGCACCTCGGCGCCGACGGCGACACCCGCGACGCCCGGGCCGAGCGCGGCGACCACTCCGGCGAACTCGTTGCCGGGGATGCGCGGGAACGTCGGCGGCACGCCGACCGGCAGCCAGCCCGCCCGGACCGCGCAGTCGTACGGCTGCACACCGGCCGCCCGTACACCGATCAGCACCTGGCCCGCGGCCGGGACCGGATCGGGCAGCTCGAGCACGCGGAGCACGTCGGGACCACCGGGCGAGGTGAAGGCAGAGGCACGCATGGCGCCCAGTCTTCGACCTCAAGCCGGCTTGAGGTCAAGTCACCGCGTGGGCAGGTCCGGCTCGTTCGACTCCTTGGGCCGCGGGCCGAGGATGCGCCGCTGCGACTCGTCGATCCGCAGGTCGTTGATGCTCGCCTCGCGGCGGCGCATCAGCCCGTGCTCGTCGAACTCCCACAGCTCGTTGCCGTAGCTGCGCCACCACTGACCGGTGCTGTCGTGCGACTCGTACTGGAAGCGGACCGCGATCCGGTCCTCGGTGAACGACCACAGGTTCTTGCGCAGCGCGTAGTCCAGCTCGCGGTTCCACTTCTCGGTGAGGAACTCGACGATCGCCGGCCGCCCGACGACGAACTCGTTGCGATTGCGCCAGACCGAGTCGGCGGTGTACGCCAGCGAGACCTTCTCCGGGTCGCGGGTGTTCCAGGCGTCCTCGGCGGCCTGCACCTTGGCCAGCGCCGAGGGCCGGTCGAACGGTGGCAGCGGTGGTCGGTCGGTCATCCCCCGACCGTAACCCCGGCTAGGACTCCTCGGGGGAGAACTGGGCCAGCGCCATCTGCCGGCCCGCGGCGGTCTCCTCGGCGGTCGCGGTGCCGGACGCCGTGATCACGGCCTCCCACGCGTCGATCGAGCCGCGGGAGAACTCGCGGACCTCGGGCGAGCTCGCCATCGCGATCGGGTCGTCGCTGACCTCGCCGGCGAGGAACAGCGCGAGGCCGAGCAGTGCGCCGTCCCAGCCGGGGCCGACGAACAGCGCGCCGGCACCGCTGCCGGCCATCTCGATCGGCACGGTGTGGGTGAAGGCGAGCTCGGTGTCGTCGCCGCCGGTGCCGGGGGACAGGGTCAGGTCGACCACGCTGGTCGGGCCGCCGAAGGTCACGGTGAGCCGCCGTGGCGGCTCGCAGCGCCGGATCTCGCCGCCGGCGTTGCCTTCGAGCTGGAAGGTGCCGCCCGCGCGCAGGTCGCCGGTGAGCGGGTAGAACCAGCGCTTGACCCGGTCGGGATCGGTCAGGGCGTCCCAGACGTCGGCGACCGGTGCCGCGTACGTCCGGCGGAGGACCACGGAAACCTCCTCGCCACCGCCCTCGGCCGGGATGATCCCGACCTCGCGGTGGATCGCCTTGAGATGGTTGGCGATGTCGAACATGCGGCTGTCCCTTCCGTCGGTGGCGGGCTGGGCGCCCGCGCCACAGTCTGACAGCTTCCGCTTATATAAGTCCAGGGTTAATTCAAGTCGGCCAGCAGCGCGTCGAGGCGGTCGGTGTCCAGCCAGCCGTTGACCGAGACCGTGCCGGACCGGTCGACGTCGACCTGGACCCGGTCGACCGCGCCGGCCCGCCAGTCGACCAGCTCGGGGTGGCGGTCGTCGAGCACGACGAACTCCTGGTTGGTCGAGCCGGCCCAGGGCCGTTCGTGGTCGACCCGGTCACGGCGGAACGGTCCGGCGACCAACAGGTCCGTCGCCGCGAGCAGTGCGGCGACACCGGGCCGGCCGGCGGTGGCGAACCGGCGCAGGGCCGCGTGGGTGTAGCCGGAGAACGTCAGCACCGACCGGCCGCCGGCGCGTACCAGGCGGGCCACCTCGGCCAGCCCGTCGGCCTGTTCGAACGGCTCGCCGCCGAGCAGGGTCAGCCCGGTCGTCGCCTCGGCGAGGACGCGTTCGGCCAGGGCGGCCGCCGGCCAGCGGGTGCCGCCCTCAGCCGGGAACAGGTGTGGGTTGAAGCAGCCCGCGCAGCGGATCGTGCAGCCCTGCACCCAGATCGCGGTGCGCACGCCCGGGCCCTCCGCCGTGGTGGTCGGCAGGTAGCGGGCCACCGCGACGGAGGCTTCAGACATCGACGATGCGGCCGGCGTGTCCCGATGGTTCGGGCGGCGGCGTGCTCTGTGGCGGCGGCACCGGCCGGGTTCCGGCTATGGGGTTGGCGACCACGTGTGGGTGGACCAGAACGTACTCGTGCGGTTGCAGTTCGAGCGCGTTACCGAACGCCCAGACGTCCGGAAAGCCGCCCAGCCGTTCGCGTGCGGACACCGCCCGTAGTGCCCGGGCGTGGTCCATGGCGGGAAGGGTCGCCAGTTGCGCGGCAGTGGCCGAGTTGACGTCGAGCGGCGCGGCTGGCGCGGGCGGTGCGGCCGGATAGCCGGGCGGCGGCGCCAAGGGCATGGCCGGCGCGGCGTGCCACGGCACGTGCCCGGCCTTCCACCGCAGCCACGAGGGGTTGATGGCGAGGGCGTGCAGCATGGTCACCAGCCAGGTCAGCAGCCAGGCACCGACCAACCAGTTACTGACGGCGGTCTCGGCATCCGTCGCGCCGATGGCGAAGAACAACGCCGTCGAGATCGCGAGGTAGCCGATGCCCGAGATCCACACCGCCGGGCGGGACATCCGAGCCCCGATGAAGATCAGCGCCGCGGCACCGAGACAGCCGAAGCCGAGGACGGGCAGCAGCATCCAGAGGCTGTGCAGCAAGCGCCAGGACAGCTTGCGGGCCGGACCCGGGTCAAAGCCGATCGACATCGCGCACCGCTTCCGTAGCCTCGACCGCGGCCTGCGCACGGGTGAAGTCGGCGGTATAGGCGCTCGAAACGGTGGTCGCCTCGAGCAGGTCTTCGAGCACGGCGATGTAGTCGAGGCAGCCCGGACCATGGATGCCAGCGGTCTCGGCGGTGACCGTGCCGTCGGCGGCGACGACGACCGTGACCTTGCCGTGCGTGGTCATGCCCGTCCTCGCTGTTCCACCGCGAACACCAGCCGCACGGCCGCGTCGTCGGTCATCGTCTCGGACTCCAGGCGCAGGCCGGCCGCCGGCGCCCGGGTGCGCAGCCGCTCGAGCACCGCCGTCTGCACCTGCTTGCCGTAGGCCGCGTCGAGTCGGCGGACGATCTCGATCGCGCGCGTCTCGTCGACGTCGCCTCGGAAGTGTGCGGACCAGATGCCCTCGGCATCACGGGTGAACCGCCCGGCGACTCCCTGCCAGGCCGCGTCCACGTGGTCGGTGCCCGCCGTGACCACGGCGCCGGTCTCGCGCAATGCCGCCGACAGCAGCGCGCTGTCACGCATTCGGGTGGACACCGAGACGGTGGCGCCGGCCGACCCGCCGGCCGCGCGCGCCTGGATGGCCACCGCGGCGGCCATCGCCAAGGGGACCAGGATCAGGGAAACGCTCATCGCACCTTCCATCCGTCAACGGTCACATTAGAACTCAACGGGCCGCCCGCCATGCGGTCGGTGTGGCCCGGTGCCTCCGGGCCGTGCCGACGGCGCCGCCGGTGCGTCGAGATCCCAGTCCTCGGCGGCGGTCGCGGCGACGGCACGGGCGTCGGCCCACGCCCGGACGGCCGCGATCCGCTCCGCCTGGGTGACGCTCAGCGGCACCATGTTGACCAACGCCCGCACCACGTCGTCCTGACGCAACGGTCGGCGCTCGGCGAACGCGTCGTAGACCGCGGCGATCAGGGCGTGCTCGATCTCGGCGCCCGAGTAGCCCTCGCTGAGGGAGGTGAGCTCGGCCTGCGCCTTGCCGTCGACGGTGAGCTCACCGCCGACCCGCGGATGACGGAGCCAGCGAGCGAGATGGACCGCCCAGATCGCTCCGCGCTCGGCGCGGGTCGGCAGGTCGACGAAGAAGACCTCGTCGAACCGGCCCTTGCGGAGCAGTTCCGGCGGCAGGCTCTCGATCTCGTTGGCGGTGGCGATCACGAACACCGGCCGGTGCTTCTCCTGCATCCAGGTCAGAAACGAGCCGAACACCCGCGAGGAGGTGCCGGAGTCGTTGGCGCCGGTCGACGCGAAGCCTTTTTCGATCTCGTCGATCCAGAGGACGCACGGCGCGACCGCCTCGGCGGTGCGGATGGCGCTGCGCATGTTGTGCTCGCTGGACCCGACGAGCCCGGCGAAGACGCGGCCGATGTCGAGCCGCAGCAGCGGGATGCCCCACGCCGCCGCGACCGCCTTCGCCGTCAGTGACTTGCCGCAGCCGGGCACGCCGGTGATCAGCACGCCGCGCGGCGCCGGCAGCCCGTAGTCGGCGGCGTCGGCCAGCCACGCACCCTCGCGCCGGCCCAGCCAGCGTTTGAGGTTCTCCAGGCCACCGATGTCGGCGAGGCGCGGGCCGGTCTCGATGAACTCGAGCAGTCCGGCCTTGCGTACGGTCTGCCGCTTCTCCTCCAGGATCACCGGGAGGTCGGCGAGGTCGAGGACGCCGTCGTTGACCATGGCGCGGGCGAACGCGTTCTCCGCCTCGTGCAGGGTCAGCCCCAGCGCGGCCTTGACGAACCGTTCGCGACCGCCCTCGTCCAGGTCGATGCGCAGCCGGGGTGAGCTGGCGTTGGCCCGCAGCATGCCGTCGAGCACGGCCCGGATCTCGAACTCGGACGGCAGCGCGAAGTCGACGACGGTTACGTCCTTCTCGAGCTCGACCGGCACCCGGCTGACCGGCGAGACCAGGATCAGGCTGCGTGCCACGGCGCCGGAACGGAACGCGGTGGCCAGGTCACGCAGTCGGCGGATCACCGCCGGGTCGCCCGGTTGGCCGGGCCCGCCGAGCAGTGGATGCAGGTCGCGGAACACCGCGACCACCGGCTGCTGCGCCCGCATCAGCGCGTCCAAGGCGTCGGCCGGGTCCTTGGTGCGGCCCTGCTCCTCGCCGTCGTCGCGGCGCAGCCCGTCGGTGAGCGACCAGGTCCAGACCGGTCGGGGGGTACGCACCAGGCCAGGGTCGCCGGCGACCGCGCGCACCTCGAAGAGCACCCGGAGCTCCTCGTGGGACTCGATCGCCATGATCGGGAAACGGGCCTTGAGGAGCTGGGCGAGGGTGGTGCGGAAGGGCTGTTCCACGCGTGGCAGTCTGCCTCATCCGCACCACCCTGAGTGACCGTCGTTAGGGTGTCGTACTCGGGTAAAGGACGACCTGGTCGGTGCCGGTCAGGCCGTCGGGGTCGGTGTAGGTCGCCACGAACACGCCGGCGAGGTCGTCGCCGGGGCCGTGACCAGGTGCGGAGGTGGCGATGGTGCCGCTGCATCCGCTCGCCGAGGTGATCGGGTGGCCGTGCTCGTCGTGGCCGAGGATGTAGTTGACCGTGACGTTCGCACAGTTCACCGGATCGTTGTCGAGCACCTCGACCTGGAACGCGACCGTGTCGCCGAACTCGAACGGCTGACCGTCGACCGGTGCCACCAGGGTGACTACCGGCGCCCTCGGGCCGACGACGAACGGCAACTCGGCGGACGCCGAGCGGCCGGTGCTGTCGGTGACCTTGAGCGTGACCCGGTAGCTGCCGCTCGCGGTGAACGTGTAGGTCGGGTTCGCCGAGGTCGAGTCGACGGTGCCGTTGGCGTCGAAGTCCCACGCGTAGCGCAGTGCGTCGCCGTCCGGGTCGGTCGTGCCGGCGCTGGAGAACTGCACCGTCAGCGGCGGGTCCCCGGCCAGCGGGTCGGCGCTGATCACCGGGATCGGTGTGCGGTTGCCGCGCACGAAGTCGAACCTGGACAGTTGCGCGTCCGGGTTCTCGGCGAAGTAGCCGTCACCGTATTCGAGGACGTAGAGCGCGCCGTCGGGGCCGAACTCGATGTCCATCGGGTTGTCGATCACGAGCGACGGCAGCACCGGCCGGATGTCGGCGACGTCGCCGTGCCGGTCGAGGCGGAACTCCTTGATGTAGTCGCGGGTCCACTCGTAGAACAGCGGCACGCCGTCGTAGTACGACGGCCACTTGGTCCGCGAGTTGCTGCGCTTGTCGTAGTCGTACGCCGGGCCGCCCATGGGCCCGATGCCACCCTCACCCAGACCGGGGAACTGCTCCGACGGCCCGTACGAGTAGGCCACCTCGGGCTCCTCGACCGCGGGCAGGCGGGTCAGGCCGGTGTTGTGCGGCGAGTTGTTGACCGGCCGCCGGCAGTTGAACGGCGCGCCGGACGTGCTGGTGGCGAAGTCGTAGTCCACATAGGGCAGCTCGGGTGTGGCGCAGTAGGGCCAGCCGTAGTTGGCCGGCTTGTCGATGCGCATCCAGCGACCCTGGCCGGCCGGGCCGCGCGCCGGGTCGGCCTCGCCCGCGTCCGGCGAGTAGTCGCCGACGTAGACGTCGTTGGTGCGCCGGTCGACGGCGAACCGGAACGGGTTGCGCAGGCCCATCGCGTAGATCTCGGGACGGGTCTTCGCCGTGCCCGGCCGGAACAGGTTGCCGGACGGAACGGTGTAGCCGCCGCCGTTCTTGACCCGGATCCGCAGCACCTTGCCGCGCAGGTCGTTGGTGTTGGCGGACGTGCGCTGCGCGTCGAACGCCGGGTTCCGGTTGGCCCGCTCGTCGATCGGCACGTAGCCGTCGGAGAAGAACGGGTTGGAGTCGTCGCCGGTGGACAGGAACAGGTTGCCCTTGCCGTCGAAGTCGATCTGACCGCCGACGTGGCAGCAGATGCCGCGGTCGGTGGCCACCTGGATGATCTTCTGCTCGGTGCCCAGTTTGAGGGAGTTGCCCTCCAGCTTGAACCGGGAAAGCTGGAGGTGGCCCTTGAACGGCGCGAAGTCGGCCGCGGTGCCCTCGAACGGCGCGTCGCCCTCGTTGACGTCCGGCGTGGCCGGGTCGTCGGTCGGCGTGTTCAGCACGGGCGAGTAGTAGAGGTAGACCCACTTGTTGCGGGCGAAGTCGGGGTCGATCGCGACGCCCTGCAGGCCTTCCTCGTCGTGTTCGTAGACCGGCACGTCAGCGGCGAGGATGTTGCGGCCGGAGCGGGGGTCGTGGATCCGCACCTCACCGGTGCGGGCGGTGTGCAACACCCGGTTGTCGGGCAGCACGGCGAGACTCATCGGCTCGCCGGGGAAGTCGTTGAGGGTCACCTTCTGGAAGTTGCTGTCGGCGGGTGGCCCGCCGGGTGGTGCGGCCGCGGCCGGTGACAGCGATATGCCGCCGCCGGCTACCGCGAGGAGCGGCGCGACGACCAGGGCAAGCTTCTTGCGCAACTGACGCCTCCTGTGTCTGGGTGGACAGAGCACACCCGAACCGGGTCAGCGTCGCGTGTCGTTCGTCGCCGATACGAAGGCACGCCGGACGCACGGTCGGTCGGGGTGACCAGGCGTTCGCCGGCTGGTGCCATGGGGCCGACGAGGGTTGGACCACGGCGAGACCGGTCGCAGAAAGCGGCGCGCACAACGTCGGGGCCCGTGCCAGGGGCCCACGCACCGACGAGCGGCGAGGATCTCGCACAGCGATGTGAGTTCCGGACCCCCCATCGATTGATCGGAACGTCTCGATCCTGCCGGCTACCCTACGCGGGGTGCCGGGCATTGGAAAGCCAGGTCAGCTCTCCGAGCTGTCGAGATCGATCAATGGCACGGCCAGCCCGGGTCGCAGCACGCGCCGCAGTTCCGCGGGCGTCTCGGTGACCACGGCCTCCAATGTGGGGAAGACGGTGGCCGCGAGAAGGTGCCCGCCGCGGGTGGTGCCGTCGGCCAGGCCGAGCACCACGTGCACGTTCAGGCTCGGGCCGTCGGGACCCTCGGCGACGTCGCCGATCAGCGAGAGCACCTCGGCCGGCTCGTTGACCTCGTTACGCCGGAAGTCGTTGACGGCGCGGTCGTACCAGCCGATGGTGGTGTGCTCGAACCCGCCGAGGCCGGTGATCGACGCGGCCTCCAGGTGCTCCCGGTCGGCGAGCTCGTGCAGGGCCGCCACGGCGTCCTCGCCGGGCTCGCACACCATCACGTAGGTGACGACGTCGGTGTCCGAGACGACCTTGGACTTCATCGCCGGCCCTCCAGAGCGACCAGTGTGGCGTAGGTGACCGTGCCGTACACCAGGTGGGGAATCAGGTCGCTGAGCCAGTCGGTGACCGACCAGGTGCGCGGGTCCGACACCCGCAGTCCGGCCAGCGTGCTGTCACTCACGAGCATCGCGCCGACCCCGACGGCGACCGCGCCGACCGCCGGCGGTGGCCGCCAGCCCGACCCGTGCAGCAGGCCGAACGCGGCGCCGACACCGACACCCGTGAGCACGCCGGAGAGGCCGCCGATCCCGTTGAGCCGGTTCTTGCGCTGCGAGTTCTGCCCCGGTAACTGCACCGGCAGGTGTTTGACCAGCGCATCGGCGGTTTCCGCCGGCACGTCGCTGGCCGGGCGTCCCCGGATGGCCATGTCGAGGTAGGTGGTCGCGTCGAGCGCCGCGCAGCCGGCCGCGCCGGCCGCGGCGCCGGCGGTCGCGCCGGACAGCAGGGTCAGGTCCATGACCCGCACATGCCCCGCGAGCCCGGGGTCAAACGGATTAGGGTGGCCGCGTGACGCTTCCCGCGGACGGGCACGTGCACAGCCAGTTCTCGTGGGACGCGCCCCGCGGGGACATGTCGCGCACCTGCGCGCGGGCCGTCGAGCTCGGGCTGCCCGCGATCGCCTTCACCGAGCACGTCGAGCTGACCCCGTGGACCCTGCCCGACGGCCGGGTCAAGCGCGTCCGGCCGTTCGACGTCGCCGGCTACCAGGCCGCCATCGGCGAGGCGCGCGAACGGTTCCCGAGGCTGCGGGTGCTGTCCGGTGTGGAGTTCAGTGAGCCGCACTGGCACGGCGACGAGCTGCGCTCCCTGCTGGCCAACGGATTCGACCGGGTGCTCGGATCTGTCCACTCACGAGCGACCGACGACGGCCGCTTCCTGGCAATCGGCTACGAATACCCGGATCTGCCGGCCGCCGAGATGGTCCGCGGCTACCTGGCCGAGGTGGCCCGGATGGCGGACACCGGCACCGACTTCGAGGTGGTCACCCACGTCGACTATCCGCTGCGCTACTGGCCGGCATCGGCCGGGCCGTGCGAGATCGCCGCGTTCGAGCCGGAGTTCCGCGAGGCCATCTCGGCGGTGCACCGCAGCGGGCGCGTCCTGGAGCTCAACACCCGGACCGCCTTCTATCGCGACCTGTTGGGCTGGTGGCGGGCGGCCGGCGGACGCGCGGTGACCTTCGGCAGCGACGCGCACGAGCCGGACGTGCTGGCCCGGCAGTTCCGTGCGGCCGCCGACGCCGCTTCCGCACACGGTTTCCGCGTCGGCCGAAACCCGGTCGGCCCATGGGTGCGGGAGTAGCAGGATGTGACCGTGGACATCCCCAGCCCGACCCTCGCCCGCTCGGTCGACCTGACCACCGCCCGGCGGTGGCTGCTCGACCACCGCGCCGACCTGCTCGCCGAGATCGGCGACTACGTGTCCCGCGAGACGCCCAGCGACAGCAAGCCACACCTGGACGCCGGTCTGGACTGGCTCACCGAGCGGCTCACCGCCGCGCTCGGGCCGCCCGCCGCGGTCGAGCGGACCCGCTCCGCGACACACGGCGACACGCTGGTCGCCGACTACGCCGGGGTCGGGTCGCGCCGGCTGCTGGTGCTCTGCCACTACGACACCGTCTGGGGAGCCGGCACCCTCGACGGGTGGCCGTTCACCGTGGACGGTGGGGTCGCCCGCGGCCCCGGCGTCTTCGACATGAAATCCGGGCTGGTGCAGGCGCTCTGGGCGGTGCGCGCGCTGGACGCCGCCGGGCTGGCCCGGCCGCCGTTGCGCTTCGTGCTCAACGGTGACGAGGAGGTCGGCAGCCCCACCTCGCGGCCGGTGGTCGAGGCCTCGGCCGACGGCGTCAGCGCCGCGCTCGTGTTGGAGCCCGGCATCGGCGGTGCGTTGAAGACCGCCCGCAAGGGCATCGGCTTCTTCCGGATCGACGTCACCGGTGTCGAGGCACACGCCGGCCTCGACCCGGAGAAGGGGATCAGCGCGATCGACGAGCTCGCCCGGATCGTGCTCGCCCTGCGATCGGTGCGGGACCTCGAGCGCGGCACGAGCGTCAACGTCGGCACCGTCGCCGGCGGCTCGCGGAGCAACGTGATCGCCGGACACGCCTGGGCCGCGGTCGACGTCCGGGTCACCGACGCGGCCGAGGCCGCGCGGGTGGATGCCGCTCTGAGCGCCCTCACGCCGGCCGACCCTCGGCTGTCCGTCGTGGTCAGCGGGGGCTGGAACCGGCCGCCGATGCCGCGTACACCAGGCATCGCGGCGATGGTCGACCTGGCTCGCGCGCTCGCCGCCGGGCTCGGCGAGGACCTCGCGGAGTGCGCGGTGGGCGGTGGCAGCGACGCCAACTTCCTGGCCGCGCTCGGCGTGCCGCTGCTCGACGGCCTGGGTGCGGTCGGCGCGGGCGCGCACGCCCGGGACGAGCACATCGACATCGACGCCACGGTCGCCCGTGGCGCGCTGGTCGCCGGGATCATCCACGCGTTCGCCCTGTGAGCGAGGACCGTCGGATCGCTGACGGCGGGAAACGAGGAATCTAAACATTCTGTAGTCTCTATGTCACTGCGGGTGTTTTCCCCTGCCCGCACTGCCCCGTCCGGGGGCCAGGCAGGAGGTCAGAGATGAGGGGTCTGTTCCGTGTAGGTGCCGTGCTCGTGATGGCGGCGGTGGTGTTGACGGGTGTCCCGGCGTTGGCCGCGGAACCCAGTGCCGGTGCGCCGGGGTTGGCGAAGTTCGAGGGTCGCGTCATCGACCTGGGCACGGGTTGGCAGGGCGCGCAGTCCTGCCTGGTGTTCGCCGCGGCGGACACGCGCTGTTTCGCCTCGCACGCCGAGGCGGACAAGATGTTGGGCTACCGGCGAGACGCGGATCCGGTGGTCGCGCAGACGACGCGGGAGCGGGGCACGTTCGCCGCGGCGGCGGTGCCGTCGTGTTCGTCCGGCTGGTTGTGCCTCTACGAGAACGTCAACGGTGGCGGGCGCCGGCTGCAGTTCAGCGACGAATACTGGCACTATCTGGCGGACTGGGGCTTCAACCGGTCCACGTCGTCGTGGCGCAACAACCAGGGTGCCAGCGACGGCGGGCACCTGTCGCTCTACAACCTCACGTCGGTCTACAACTGCGGTGCCCGCACGTACGCGCTGTCGATGGGCTCGTACAACGACCAGGCGTACGCGGTCTGGGGCTGATGCCGATCACGCGAGCTCACTGACCAGGTAGGTGTCGTAGCCGATCACGGCCGGAGCGGTCACGTTGAGCCGCCCGACCTCGGTGGCCAGCACGCGCTCCTGCGCGAGCACGCGCCCGCTGCCGGGGTCGATCACGAACGTGTGCGTGACCGGCAGGCCGGGCCCGCCGGCGGCGCCGTCGATGGTGACGGTGTACGCGTCGCCGGTGCGCCCGGCCCGGTCGGTGATGGCCCCCGCGTAACGCAGCCCGGACAGGTCGGCCAGCAGGGTCAGGGCCGCCGCGCTCTCCGCTGCGCTCAGGGCGCGTTCGTGCAGCAGGTCGGTGATGCCGTTGACCACGGTGGTGGCCGGGTCGCTTCCCTGTCGCGTGCTGGACAACCAGTCGCGGAGCCGGTCGGGTGCGGTCGGCGGGCGGTCGGTCCAGACGGCGACGAACTGACCCGCCGGGTATTCGTCCTTGGTGGCGGCCACGCCCGCGCCGGGTGATCCCTCGTCGTGCCATGCGGCGAGCTGGTCTTCGGTCGGTGCGTCGGGCGCCAGGTAGGCGACCGTGCGGGTGCCGGCGTTGTCCGGGTCGCGCCAGACCTCGGTCTCCGTGGGGATGACGACCGAGGTGACCTTCGCGCCGGCGATGTCGCTGTCCAGCGTCCAACTGCGGATCAGCAGATGGTCGCGGGCGCCGGCCGTGGGCGCCGGCTGGTGGGCGACGCTGAGGGCCAGTGCGTGCAGGCGGGGAGCGCCCGGTTGCGCCGGATCCGCGAGTCGGCTGGTGAGTGGGGCCGGTGTCGCCCACGCGGTCGCCGCGGCCGGTGGGAACGCCACGGCGACGACGATGCCGGTGATCGCGACGAGCACGAGGGTCGCCGCGGCCGTCACCCAGCCCATGGGCCCGAACGCGAGGCGACGTGGCCGCCGGGCCGGGATCGAGGCCGGGGCCGGCGGACCGGCGAGGATCTCCCGCAGCATGCGTTCACGCCGGTCGAGGTCGGCGACGTACCCGTCGTCGGCGACGGGGTCGGTGGGACCGAAGATCTCCCGCAGCCGGTCGGCGTCGTTCATCGGCGGGACCTCCGGCCGAGCAGTGCGACCAACTGGTGCACCCGCTCCGGATCGGGATCCCACAACCTGCGCAGCCGGGCGACCCGGTTGTTGACGGCGGTGCGGCCGATGCCCAGCACCTGCGCGACCTCGGGGACGCTGAGCCCCTCCCAGGCGATCAGCTCCAAAATCTCCCGGTCGCGGTCGCCGAGCTCGGCCAGCGCCTTCTCCAGCGCCATCCGGTCGAGCAGCCCGCCGGTCGCGTCGCGCTGCTCGGGCAGGGTCGCGAGCGGGTCGCTGGCCGGATCGTGCGGGTCGTGCCGCTCGTTGCGGCGCCGCCGGAACTCGTTGGCGAGCACGTTGCGCGCGGTCAGGTAGAGCCACGGCAGCGGGTTGTCGGCGGGCACGTGCGCGCGCTTCTGCCAGGCGATCGTCATCACCTGGCCGACGATGTGGTCGCAGTCCAGATCGGCCGCACGGCGCCGAACGAAGCGCCCGACATCGTCGTAGTGCAGCCGATACATCGCCTCGAACCTCTCGCTGTCGCTCGTCGAGCCCGTCACCGCCGTTGTGTCCACCCCCCACGAGTTGTCACGCCCGGCAGAGAAATTAGCGCCAACTGAAGGAGAGGGCCATCGAGCCGCGCCGGTACGAGCCCGGCTGGGTCCACATTGCCCACTCATCGCGACCGAACTGTGACCTTAGCCGGCCGTCGATGTGACCAAGGCGGCTGAGCAGGGCGAACGTGGTTCGATCGGCGGCGGGACGGTCCGGCGCGGGCGCCCGGCGGAAATTGGCCCTGCCTGGCATGTGACGTCCCGGCCACCGGCAGACACAAGGGGATCAGGACCCCTGTTGATCGCGTCTGACAGAAGGCATCCGAGGAGCGGCGTGACCGCACAGCAGCACGCGCACGCACCGGACCAGACGGCGGAACACCCGCCGCCCGGCCTGCCCCTCCTGCCTGCCGAGTGCCCGGCCGGCTTCGACGCGGCCCGCTGCCACGTCTCCGACCTACTGATGACCATGGACTGGTGCAGCGGCACGGTCATCAGCGAGGAACGCATCGAACACGTCGGCCGCCGCTGGTCCCCGGTGCGGCCGCCGCTGGTGGTCTCGGCCGTGGTCTACCTCGCCGAGCGCCGCCACGCTCAACCCGACGACGTGCGAGAGGTCGCCTAACCGGCGGCGTACTCGTCCGGGTCGATCTCGACCCAGTGGCCGTCAGGGTGTTCGAAGCGGACCTCGGCCACGTCCATCCGGTGCAGCGCGTGGCCGTGGCCGACGTCGAGCAGGTCCGGCAGGGGGTTGTGGGCGGCGAAGTCGAGCACCGCGGCGCGCAGCAGCGGCTCGCGCAGCCGGGTCGACCAACCCGAGATCCAGAGCTGGCCGCCGTCCGGTGCGGTGATGGCCAGCACGGTGGCCACGTCGTAGTCGTCGGGCGCGGTCAGTGCCTTGTCGACCGGGTCGCCCACGGCCGCGAGCAGCAGCGGCGAGCCGGCGCGGTCGAGCGCGTGCCGCACCGGAAACGGCCCCGGACCACCGCGGGCCGTCGCGCGCCGGGCGACCTGGACCATGCCCGGCAGGTGCCCGGACGCGAGCGTGCGCACGAGCGCGACGAGGACGGTGGACTGCGCCATGGTGGACCTCCCGGAGTGTGCCTCTGAGGTTAGGTTAGGCTACCCTTCCGGCAGATCCAACTCGTGGAGGCAGGCAACGTGAACCAATCGCGGCCGAAGGCGAAGCTCTCGCGGTCACTCGGCATCCCGCTGACGCCCAAGTGCGTCAAGTACTTCGAGCGCCGGCCGTACCCGCCGGGCGTGCACGGCCGCGCGCGCCGCAAGGAGACCGACTACAAGGTCCGGCTGTTGGAGAAGCAGCGGCTGCGCCACCAGTACAACGTCAGCGAGGTGCAGATGCGCCGGGCGTTCTCCGAGGCGCACCGGGGCACTGGCAAGACCGGCGAGCGGATGGTCGTCGCGCTCGAGTGCCGGTTGGACTCGTTGGTGCTGCGGGCCGGCTTCGCCCGCACCATCTACCAGGCGCGCCAGGCCGTCGGCGCACGGCACATCGCCGTCGACGGGCGCAAGGTGGACCGGCCCTCGTACCGGGTGCAGCCGTTCCAGACCGTGCGAGGTGCGGGAGAAGAGCCGCGACAAGACGCCGTTCCAGGTCGCCGCGGCCGGCGCGCACGTCGGCGCCCGCACCGCGCCGTACCTGTCGACCTCGGTCGCGGAGCTGAAGACCACGCTGATCCGGCTGCCCGAGCGGCCCGAGATCCCGGTGCTCTGCGACGAGCAGCTGGTCGTCGAGTTCTACAGCCGCTGACCGGGAGCGGAAAGCGGCCCCCGGTCATGGCGTTGACCGGGGGCCGCTCCCGTGTGCCGTTACGGCTGGACGGCGCCGTCGGCCGACATGTCGCGGGCGACCCGGACCAGTTCGACCAGGCCGGCCGCGTACTCCTGCGACTCGGCGTGCGCCTCGTCGTACGGCGGCTGGAAGCCGACGCCCTCCCACTCCTGGGTCTCTGCGTTCCACAGGTCGTTGCCGACCTCGAAGTCCCAGGCGAGGATGCCCAGCTCGTAGTAGAGCTGGTCGGCCGAGTTGCCGGCCGCCGAGTAGAGCACGTCGGCGACCGGGCCGGTGTACGACGGCCAGGTCACCGTGCCGCGCGAGCTGCGCGATCGCGCCGACGATGCGCTGGCGCTGTCCAGGAAGTACGTCGACTCGTCGATCGACGGGCGCGGCAGCGTGATCCGGCCGTCCGCCTTGTAGGCGCCGGGCGGCCACATGAAGTAGCCGCCGTAGCTGTGCACGTTCATCGCGAACTTGATGTTCGGGTGCGCCTCGGCGAGCGCGATGACGTTGCTGCTCTCCGCCTCGGACAGCTCCGCGGTGCCGGAGTAGGTGCCCGGACAGGCAGTTGGCGCTGCCGCCCACGTACCCGTCGAAGTAGGACCCGACGGTGTAGTTGCGGTTGACGTCGACGCCCCACGAGTTGCGGTTGCGCGGGTCGCGCTGCGGCGCCGGTGCAGTGGTTGACCAGGTTCTTGCGCTGGAAGTTGTAGTCGTTGAACGAGTAGTTCGCGCCGTCCGGGTTGACCATCGGGATGCACGAAGACGTCGACGTTGTCGAGCAGGTCTGCGGGTCGCCGGGTCGGTCGCGTAGTTGGCCAGCAGCCGCTCGGCGAACTCCAGGGTGACCAGCGGGGTGGCCCACTCACGGGCGTGCTCCTGCGAGTACGCCAGGACGCCGATCTTCGAGCCGTCGCGGACCGAGCCGATCCGCAGCGCCTGCACGGTCCACGGCTTCTTCGACACCTCGGTGCCGTCGAGGCCGTCGTCGAGCCGGGCCGGGCCGGCGACCGGCATCGGCCAGCCCGGCCGAGCCGTCCTCGACGAACGCGTTGAACACCTGCGGGTAGCGGGCGTTGATGAACGCGGCGACCTGGTCGGTGGTGCTGATCACCGCGCCGGCGGCGTCGGTGGCCAGCGAGACGGTCAGCACCCGGTCGCTGTAGGTGGCCGTCAGCGGCCGGTTCGTCTTGCCGGGGTCGACCGTCTTGACCTGGACGCCGTTCATGTTCTGGTCGCCGAACTTGACCGACTCGACGACGACGGCGGCGGCGGCCGGGTCGCCGAGGTAGGCGGCCGCGGTGCGCCGGTAGCCCTGGGTCTTGTTCGGCAGGTCGATGACGTCGACCAGGTCCGGGTACTGGCGGGCCAGCCGCTTGATCCGCGCCTGGATGTCGGTCGGCGTCATGTAGGCGTCGATGAAGTCCTTCTGGTAGCCGGCCGGCAGTGGCGGGCGGGGTCGCGCTCGGCCAGGCGGCCGGGGTGATCGCCCGGGTGCGTGCCGCCGAGGCTGGAGGTGGCGGTGACCGTGCACCGGCTGCGCGGGCACGCGGCTGCGGCAGCGGCGACGTGGTACTGGTACTCGCCCGCGTCCTCGAACCGGGACAGCGGGAAGGAGCCGGTGGCGCCGTCGGCGGTCTTCCAGGTCACGGTGATCTCGACGTCCGGGTCGTCGGTGGCGGTGGTGGCGACCTGGGTCTGCAGGAAGGTCTGGCCGTCGGCTGGTCCACCAGTAGGCCTGCAGGAACTGCAGGGTGTCGGCGGCGGCCAGCGCTCGGGCGGCGCCGCGCTCTCGCGCGACCCGGCGAGCCCTCGGACGCGGTCTGGATGAGCTGGGCGGCCACGGCGCCGCGGGCGGTCGAGCGCCGCCAGCTCCTGGTCGGACACGACCAGGTCGACCTGCACCTGGCCGAGGCTGGTGCGCGGCCGGGCGGCGACATCGGCGCCGCTGGCGACGAGGTCGCGCAGCATCGCTTCGTTGGGCAGCCGGAATCGGACGAGGGCGGTTTCGCCGGCGGCGAGCTTGACGGCGGGGCGGCGGCGGGTTCGGCGGTGTCGGGCGGGGCGGCACTGCTCGATCCGGACGGGGCGAGCAGCCCGACGGTCAGAACGGCTGCGGTGGCGCTGGCCACCCAGATCCGTCTGGTTGACATGGAACCTCCTGCGGACATCGAAGGACGCTGAGTCCCTACATCAGTCCACAGATCGACCTATGTCAACCGTTCGAAAGATACGCCAAGATAACTTCCGGATGTTCGTCCCAGCGGCCGGTGAGTGCGGCGGCTGGAAGGTCACCGTCGGTAAATCGGCGCAGGATGACGATGCGTAGTGATCCGACGTCGACCACCGTGTGGTCGCCGTGCTCCTCGATCCGGCGGATCTCCTCGACCCTCGGAGCCGTGCGGCCGGGCATGCCGGTGCCGCGCGCCGTCATCGCCGGGTCGCGTCGTTCCAGCGTGCCGGCGCCGTCGACGTCGACGAACTCCTCGGCCTCGCCGGTGCCCGCGATGATCGCGCCGGCCACCGCGGCGAGGTAGACCGGGTCGCTGGTCGCGTCGTAGACCCAGCGTTTGCCGAGCACGGAGTGCTCCGTGGTGCCGACCAACCAGTTGTCGCAGCCGGGCAAGGGCGCGTCACGGTACGTGAGCGGCACGTGGTGCACCGGACCGGCGCCGAACCGGACGAGCATGGTCTCGATGCCGACGGACCCGGCCGGGTCGTCGAACCGGAAGGCCGCGACGCGTTCGATCTCGCCGGCGGCGCTCTGGTGCCAGCGCCGGCCGGGCAGCCAGCCCGCGAGCAGTTCGAGCTTGGTGGGGGTCAGAGTGGCCCTGTGCAGCAACGCCATTGCCGGATCGTACGCCCGGCGTCCTGGCTCAGGTCGTGCCGGTCAGCCCGACGGTGACCAGCAGGCCCGGGTGGTCGGTGCTGCGGGCCAGGTCGACCGCGCGCATGGTCGGCTCCGCGAGGTCGGTCGGTGGCCAACACGTGCTGCAGGCCGCCGTCGCCGAGCCACCGGTAGCCCGGCGGGATGCACGCCCGCAGGTCCGGCGGCGCGCCATAGCGCAGGTTGAGGTCGCCGGCCACGATCGTCGGGGTGGTAGCCCGCCCGCCGGTGCAGCGCCGGCAGCGTGACGCCGAACAGGTGCTGGCACTGGTGCAGCGCGGCCTCGCTGTCGAAGCCGGCCAGGTGGGTGGTGCACACGTCGACGGCGGCGAGCAGGCAGAGCCAGACCCGCTCTTCCGGGTCGACCGGGTCCTGCACAGGGTAGACCCCGCCGACCACCTCGTACGGCGTCGTCGGCATGCGGGCGATCAGCCCGATGCCATACGCCTGGCCGTTGCGCCCGCACCGGGTGGGCCCGCCGGAAGGGCGGTCGGGCGCCGCCCGGAAGCCGGACGTCACCAGCTCGCCGTGCACGCCCGCGAGCACCGAGCCGAGCGTGTCGATGTCGCCCTCACAGATCTCGTTGAGGGTGACAACGTCGGGCCGGGTGTCGCGGATGACCTGGGCCGCCACGTCGATCGACCGGCCGGTGTAGCAGCCGGCCTGCCCGCTCGCGCACAGGTTGAGCTGGAGCAGCTCGGACGGCCCGCGCGGGCGGTGCCACGGAACCACCGAGCAGCGCCGCGGCCGCGAGCAGCCAGGCGACGAGCACCAACCACCGCCGGGACGCCATCGCGGACAGTCTAGGTCGATCAGGTGGCGGAGAGGACCCCGACGATGGCCAACGCGCCACATGCCGCGGTCAGTCCGGAGAACACCAGCAGGGCCCGCGCCCGGGCCGGGGCCGTCGCCGCGTCCACCCGACGCCGGCGCCGCCAGAACGCGAGCAGCGCCAGACCGCCCGCTGCCGCCGCGCCGGCGAACAGCGCCGGCCCGCCGGTGTGTACGCCGAGCCTGGCCAGCAGGACGCCGGTGACCAGCGCGACGGCGGCCGTGCGGGTCCAGGCCAGCGCGGTGCGTTCGGTCTGCAGGCCGCCGCGGCTCACGAGAGGACCGCGAGGACCACCAGGCCCGTGCCGAGGATGCCGACGACGCCGGAAACCACGGCGAGCAGCGGGGTGAACGGCAGCGGCCGGTCGTTGCGCATCGCCCGCTGGACCGTCGACCACCGCCGGTAAGCGATCACCGGCAGCACGGTGCCGCCCACCGCCAGCACGGCGGCGAACGCGGTACGCAGGCCCTCCAGGGCGGAGCTCGGCAGGAACTGGATGACGGCGACGGCGCCGGCCAGCAGCGCCAGGGCGGTGCGGATCCAGGCCAGGAAGGTGCGCTCGTTGGCCAGTGAGAAGCGGTAGTCCGGCTCGTCGCCCTCGCTCTGCCAGCGGGGCTCAGCCACGGTCGCGGTCGGGTTCGTCGACGGCGCAGCGGAAGCCGGCGTGGCCGGTGGTGCTGTCCGGTGTGGACATCGTGCGCGCGGCGACCCGGTAGCGGTTGCAGTACGACTCGTGGCAGAGGTACGAGCCGCCGCGCATCACCCGTCCCACCCCGCTGTCCGGGCCGGCCGGGTCGCGCCGGGTTCCGTCGGACGCGGTCGCGTGCCAGTCCGCGCTGAACCAGTCGGCGCACCACTCCCAGACGTTGCCGGAGGTGTTGTGGAGCCCGTAACCGTTGGGTCGGAAGGCGTTGACCGGCGCGGTGCCGAGGTGGCCGTCGGCGCCGGTGTTCTGCCGCGGGAAGCTGCCCTGCCAGGTGTTGCAGCGGTGCTGGTTGCGCGGCATGAACTCGTCGCCCCACGGGAATCGGGCCCTGTTCGAGCCCGCCGCGGGCGGCCTTCTCCCACTCGGCCTCGGTCGGCAGCCGCTTGCCGGCCCAGTCCGCGTAGGCGGAGGCGTCCTGCCACGAGACGTGCACGACCGGGTGGTTGGCCCGCTTCGACGACGTCGGAGCCGGGACCCTCGGGCGCCCGCCAGGAGGCGCCCTCGACCGGCAGCCACCAGGGCGCGCCCGGCACGTGCCCGTCGAGCACGCGGTGTGCGGCCTCGCCGCTGACGAACGCGTGGAACACGTACGACCAGCCGAACCGCTCGGCGTCGGTCTGGTGACCGGTGGCCTTGACGAAGGCCGCGAACTGCGCGTTGGTCACCGCTTTCGGATCGATCCGGAACGCGGCCACCTCGACCTCGCGGACCGGGCCCTCGCCGTCGTCCGGGAACGTGTCCTCGTCGTCACTGCCCATCCAGAACGCCCCGGCCGGGATCCGGACCATCCCGCGCGCCGCCTCACGCGGGTCAACGACGCGCGGTTCGGCCGCTGGGGGTTCGGCCGCGCGTACCTGGAGCGGGAGCGCCACCGGCGCCGGGGCGGAACCGTGCCCGCCCGGCGCACAGCACGCAGAGCTCATGCCGACACCTTGACGTCGAACGGCAGCCCGCTGCCTTCGTCGCGGCAGATCGCCCGGAGCTGCGTCGTAGAGCGCCGCGACGACCTCCGGCTCGGTCGGCCCAGCGGTCGGTGGTCTCGCCCGGGTCGGCGTGCACGTCGTAGAGCTGGCCGGCCGGATGGTCGGCGTCCCACGGCGGGTTGCTGTGCGCCTTGCCGGAGCCGGAGGCGAACAGTCGCGTCGATCGACGGCTCGGAGAAGCCGCCGCCGGAGCCGGCCGCGAACACCGCCTTCCACCGCCCGGCCCGCAGAGCGAACCGGCCGCCGAGGCTGTGGTGCACGATCGGCCGGTCGGCCGGCGGTGCGAGCGGCCTGCCCGGTCAGGGCGCCGAGCAGATCCCGGCCGTCCTCGGCGGCGCCGGCGGGCAGTCGCGTGCCGGCCGCGGCGGCGACGGTAGGCAGCACGTCGGTCAGGCAGACCGGGGCGTCGAGCACGGTGCCGGCCGGGATGCGGCCGGGCCAGTGCGCCACGAACGGCTCGCGGTGGCCGCCGTCCCAGAGATCGCCCTTCTGCCCGCGCCAGTCGCCGTTGGGCCGGTGCACCGAGACGTCACCGTCGTCGGTGAAGATCATCGGTGCGCCGTTGTCGCTGGTCACGATCACCAACGTATTGTCGCGCTGACCACGGGCGTCGATGGCGTCGACCAGCGCGCCGACCGCCCAGTCGACGAGGCAGACCCCGTCGGCGCGGTCACCGAGACCCGAGCGGCCGCGCACCACGTCCGGCGGCACGTTTGGCCGATGCGGCGCCGACGGCGTGACATAGCAGAGGAACGGCTGGTCGGTCGGCACCGTGTCGAGCCAGCGCAGCGCCTCGGCGACGAACCGGACGTCCGCCTCGTCCTCGCGGAAACCGGGCACCTGCAGGCCCGGCCGCTGCTCGGTGAGGTAGTTCTCCTTCTCCCGGTCCGGCGTGCCGACGGTGCGGTCCTGGTCGATGAACGCGTAGGGCGGCATGTCGAGCGAGCCGGCGATGCCGAAGAACCGGTCGAAGCCGAGCGCGGTCGGGCCGCCGGTGACCGGGGCCGCGTAGTCGATGTCGTGCCCGAAGTCCGTCTCGACGCTGTCGTGCAGCGTGGCGCCGGGCGCGAACGCATCGCGGACCGAGCCGTCCCGGTATCGCCAGCCGAGCCCGAGGTGCCACTTGCCGAACGCCCCGGTGGCGTAGCCGGCGTCGCGCAGGACCGAGGCCAGCGTCGGCCGCTCGGGCTCGATAAGCGCCGGGCCGTGGCCCATCAGCACGAAGTTCTTCAGCGGGCCGCGCCAGGCGTAGCGGCCGGTCATCAGCGCGTACCGGCTGGGTGTGCAGACCGCCGACGCGGAGTGCGCGTCAGTGGCCCGCACGCCGTCGTCGGCCAGCGCGTCGATGTGCGGGGTGGGGATCTTCGAGCCGTAGCAGCCGAGGTCACCCCAGCCCATGTCGTCGGCGAGCACGACCAGGATGTTGGGTCGAGTCACGTGCGGCAGCTCCCATCGGTGCTGCGGTAGATCCGTACCGCATTGGTGGTCGCCGGGTCGATGTCGAAGGTCCCGGCGTTGTTCAGGCACGCCCCGTTGGCGTACACGTTCTGGAAGTTGATGTTGCGCATCTTGTGCGTGCTGTCGATGCCGCGCACGATGCTGAATTTTTGAAAACCGCTGTACGCGTGGATGTTCCGGAAGATCAGCTGCTCGATCTCGCCGTAGCCGAGCGCCGGGTCGTACCATTTGTTGTTGTCGATGGTCAGGTTGAACAGCCGGAAGGTGGCGTTTTCCACCCGGATGTCCTCGAATAGATAGCGGGAAAGCGTGCCGCTGCCGGCGTGCAGCGCGCGGAAGATGCCGGACTTCTCGATCTGGTAGTGCTCGGCGTGGATGACGTCGTTGTCGTAGACGTGGAACGTCGAGCTGTCCTCGTGGATATTCCAGCTGATCATGAACGGGGCGCCGTTCTCCAGCTGCCAGATGGTGTTGTGCCGAGCGATCGTGTCGCCCCAGAACAGCTTGATCGAGTCGTCGTTCGACTTGACGAAGTTGTTCTCCAGCAGGCTCTTGTTGCCGCCCACCATCCCGTCGGTGCTGTACCACCAGGACATCGTCTTGACATTGTGGATGGTGGTGAACTGCCCGAGCGCGCGGACGTTGAACCGGGGCGCGTCGACGAACGTGACGCCCTCGACCAGGATGTTCGACGAGCCCTGGTCGGCGATGTCGATCATGCCGGGCTGGTTCTTGTTCGCGTCCTGGTTTCCGGTGTCCATGAACAGGCCGGAGATGACGCCACGGCCCTTGACGGTCACGTCGTGCACCGCGCCGGTGGCGATGAACGCGGCGGAGACGAACGCGCCACCGGCCACGTAGATGGTCTGCCCGGAGGTGATCGGCTGGCCGGCGCCGACGGTGTGCACGCCAGGGCCGAAGTAGCGGACGTTCGGGTCGGTGGGCGAGGGCACGTCGACCTCGGGCGGGTTGGCGAACACCAGCATCGGATGGAGCAGCGGGTTGTGGATGTCCGGCTGGAACTCCACCGACAGGTTCCCCGGCCGGGTCACCGTGAATGTGCAGGTGTCGCCGGCGAAACTGGTGGTGACGGCGGCCGAGTACGGGCGGACCAGGCAGCCGGTCGCGCCGGGCGCGTTCCGCGTGACCCGCACAGTGACCGCGCCGGAGAACGAGAACGACGTCCAGGACGTGTCGGCCTCACGGTTGGTGTCCGTCTTCTTCGCGGTCGACTTGTAGACGAAGGACGGCGCCGGGGCGCCCGCCTGCTGCACGGTCACCGAGTACTGGTCCGAGGCCGGGATCCCGGCCGGCCCGGGGTACGTCGAGAGCTGGTCGGGCGTGCCCGGCGCCGGGTCGATGTCGCCGTAGGGCAGGGTCGCCCGATGGGCCGCGATCTCGTTGACGGTGGCCGCCGTCGACGCGGTGATGCTGTTCGCGATGTCGTCGACCGCGGGCACGGTCCCGTTGATCGGGGTGACCGCGCCGCCGAAGTCGTACTGCTGACCGGCGTAGGGTGGCCCGTCCGCCCGGGCCGCACCCGCGGGAAGCAGGGCGGCCACGAGCGCGGCGACGGCGACGAGCGGACGAAGGTTGCGTGGCATGGGCGTACCCGCTTCCGGGATAAGGAAGGGGCCCTTGTTAACGCTTTATGCATAAGAAGGGTCCCTTGCAATCGTTCAGCCGAAACGGCGCTGGTACCTGGCTTCCGGGTCCCACTCGTTGAGCCCGGGTGCGCCGAACGCCGGAGCGAGCACGTAGTGGTCATAGGTCTCCGCGAGACGCGACCGCAGCAGTTCGTGGTGGCGCGCCACATCGTCGACGTACACCGGGTCGTCGACCAGGTTGGTGAGCTCGTACGGGTCGTTCTCGAGGTCGAAGAACTGCCAAGGACGTCCGCCGTGCGCGTCGCCCAGGACCGTGTACTTGTAGCGGCGCGTCCGGATGCCCCGCCAGGTCTCGTCGTGGAAGGGCAGACCGGGTCGCATCTCGGCCACGAACTCCAGCAGTACGCCCTCCCGGTCGATTCCGGCCGCCTCGCCGCGGACCAGCGGGCTCAGGTCGATGCCCGGCTTCGGGTCGCGCGGGATCACCCCGGCCAGCCCGAGCAGGGTGGGGAAGAGGTCCTCGGTGCAGACCGGGTCGCCGACCACCGACGCGGGCGTGCTCGCCCCGGAGACGATCAGCGGAATGCCCAGCGACTCCTCCCACGGCCGTTGCTTGGCCAGCAGGCCGTGCGAGCCGAGCAACTCGCCGTGGTCCGCCGTCAGCGCGATGACGGTGTTGTCGAGCTGGCCATTCGCCCGCAGGGCGGCCACCAGCCGCCCGATGTTGTCGTCCAGGTTCTCGATCATCGCGTAGTAGACCCGCAGGTCGTCGAGCAGGTCCCGGCCGTGCGGGCCCCGCTTGTTGTATTCCCTACCCAGCTCGACGTTGTCCCGCAGCACGAGCTCCCGGTCCCGCCAACGCTCCACGTAGGACTCAGGCGCGGTGAAGATGGGGTGCGGCGGTTCGACCGATAGCACGGTCGCGAACGGCCGGTCGCCGACCTGGCCCAGGTGCTCGATCGCGAGGTCGAAGAGCCCGTCGGTCTGGAACCCGTCGATCTTGTGCGGAGTCGGGTCGTCCTCGTTCCAGTAGTACGTGTCCCACGGGTCGTTGCAGATGTCGAAGCCCCCGAAGCGCTCGAACCGCCCCTGGAACGGCCGTGGCACCGGCGTGCGGGACGCCTTGACCACGTTGTGTCCGGGGTAGTGGCCGAAGTTGCCGTAGAGGTGCCACTTGCCGAACAGCGCGGTCGTGTAGCCGGCGTCGTTGAGCTCGTCGGCCAGCGTCCGCTCGGCCGGCGACATCCGCCACTCGATCGACGGGATGAACCGGGTGTGCGCGTACTCCCCGGTCATCAGCGTGAACCGGTAGGGCACGCAGACCGGGTACGTCGAGGAGGCGGCGTCGAAGCGGGTGCCCGCGGCCGCCAGCGCGTCGATGTGCGGCGTGCTGACGTTGGGGTCGCCGTAGCAGCCCAGCGCCTGCCGGCGCAGCTGGTCGGCGATCACCAGTATCACGTTCGGGCGGTTCACTTGATACCTCCTGAGGTCAGGCCGCTGACGAACTTGCGCTGCAGGGCCAGGAACAGCAGCACGACCGGCGCCATCATGAAGATCGCCGCCGCGCTGGTCAGGCCCCAGTCAGTGGAGTTCTGATCCTGGAAGGCGAGGAAGCTGGTCGACACCGGGCGCAGTTCGGGGGTGTGGATGAAGGTGATCGCCCAGAAGAACTCGTTCCACGACCAGAGCGCGACGATCAGCGCCACGGTCAGGAAGCCCGGCCAGGCCAGCGGCAGCACGACCCGCCATGCGATCTGCAGGCTCGACGCCCCGTCGAGCCGGGCCGCCTCGGTGAAGTCCTTGGGGATCTTCAGCAGGAACGAGCGCAGCAGCAGCGTCGCGAACGGCGCGTCGGTCGCCCAGTAGATGATGATCAACCCGAGCAGGTTGTCGGTCAGGTGCAGCTGGGTCCAGAGGAAGAACAACGGCACCAGGAACAGTTGTACGGGCAGCGCGCTGCCGAGGAAGAGGTAGCCGATGACCGCGCCGCCGCCGGGCACGTTGAGCTGGCTGAGCGCGAACGCCGCCAGCCCGGCGATGACGCAGGTGCCGAGCACCGAACCCGCGCAGATCAGCAGGCTGTTGCGCATGGTGGTGGCGAAGTCGCCCTGGGTCCAGGCCTGGGTGAAGTTGTCGAGGGTGAACGAGGTCGGCGGCGCGAGCGGGTTGCTGCCGATCTCGGCGTTGTTCTTGAAAGCGTTGAACAACACGGCGATCAGCGGCCCGACGGCGAACAGCGCGAGCGCGACCAGGATCAGGTAGTAGGTGCTGCCGCGCAGCCGGAACCGACGCCGGCGCCCGCCCGGGGGTGCGACCCCGGCCGGCGTCGGCCTATCGAGAGTCGTGGCGGTCATGCGTCGTCCTCCCAACCCTTGCGGCGCATCCACTGGTAGACGGCGAGGATCACCGCGGTCACCAGGGTCATCGACAGGCCGAGCGCGGCCGCGTAGCCGGCCTCGTACTCGTTGAACGCCTGCTTGTACATCAGCGTGGAGACCACTTCGCTCGACCCGGCGGGTCCGCCCTGGGTCATGATGAAGATGTAGTCGAAAGCCTTGAGCGACCAGATCACCGTCATCAGCACGATGAACACCATCGTCGGCCGGATGCCGGGCAGCGTGACGTGGCGATACTGCTGCCAGTTGCTGGCACCGTCCACTTTGGCCGCGTCGTAGAGCGCCGGGTCGACGCCCTGCATCGCGGACAGGAAGATCACGGCGAGGAAGCCCCACCAGTGCCAGTCGACGACGAAGTTGACGCTCAGCAGCGAGGTGGCCGGGTCACCCAGCCACGACTGGTCGATGCCGAGCTGGTGGCCGATGCCGCTGGTCGGCGAGAGCAGCATCTTCCACACCGCGGCGTTGACCACGCTGGCCACCACGTACGGGATGAAGTAGAGCGCCCGGAACAGCATCTGGAACCGCTTGACCTGGCTGAGCAGGTAGGCGCCGAGCAGGCCCATCGCCATCGGCACGGACAGGAACAGCACGAACCAGATCAGGTTGTGCAGGAGCGCCTCGTGCACCTTGGCGTCGCCGAACGCCTCGATGTAGTTGTCGAGGCCGATGAACGAGGCCGGCCCGAGGCCGGACCAGTCGGTGAACGAGTAGTACACGGTCGCCACCGACGGCCCGGCCACGACGAGCACGTTGAGCAGCAGCAGCGGTGCGAGGAACGCCCAGCCGACCACCGCCGCGCGCCGCCGCGCGCGGCGGGCGCCCGACCCGGCCTTGGCGGGCGCGGCGGTGGCGGTCACTTGCCGGGTCCCTTGGCGGGCAGCTGCGGGAGGTTCCCGTCGGCCTTCTCCTCGGTGAACATCGTGTCGAGCTGTGCGCAGTACGCGGCCGGCGTGAGCTTGCCGGTCAGCACCTGCTCGAGGCCCTCGTAGACGAACACGTCGGTCTTCGGCGGCCACCAGGTCCAGGTGACGAAGCCGTAGTCGCCGGCGGCGACCGCCTTGTTGATCGCGGTAAGCACCCGGCCGGAGCGCGGGTCGATGGTGCTCGGCACGTCGGTGTCGGCGAAGTCGATCGGGATGTTGTAGGTCGACGGGACGTCGGCCATCCGCTTGAGCGCGGCGGTCTTGTCGCCGTAGTACCAGTTGAGGTACTCGGCGGCGGCGTCCTTGTTCTTGCTGGCCTCGTTGATCGCGAACGAGCCGCCGATGCCGAGCGGGAACGTGCCGGCCTTGACCTCGGACGCGCAGCGCGGGGAGTAACCATCCAGTCCCAGTCGTTCTCGTTCTTGGCCTTGGCGCCGAAGTACTGCCCGACCTGGCTCATGAACCAGTTGCCCTGCGGGATCATGGCAACCTTGCCCTTGCCGAAGTTGGCGCCGATCTCCTGGGACGGCACCGCGAAGTACTTGTCGACGCTGCCGCCGATCCAGCCCTTGTCGAAGTAGCCCTTGATCAGGTTGACGGCGTCGACGAACACCGGGTCGGTGAACTTGATCTCGCCGCTCAGCGCCTGGTCGCAGCGCGTCCGGGCCGGAGTAGTGGTTCCAGAAGACCGTCATCAGCCACTCGCCGGCGGCCTTCCAGTCGACGTTCGACGAGCCGAACGGGACGATGCCCTGGCCGGCGGCCTCGGTCGCCAGCGCCTCCAGCGAGGCCCGGTCGGTCGGCTGGGTCCAGCCCTTCTGCGCGAACAGCGTCTTGTTGAAGTAGAGCAGCATCGTGTCGACCCGCATCGGCAGCGCGTAAAGCTTGCCGTCGGTGGTGAACGCGTCCACGGCCCAGCTCGACAGCTTGTCCTTCCAGCCGAACTTCTCGACGTACGGGTTCAGGTCGGCCAGCAGGTGGGCCTTGCTCCAGGCGATGGTCTGGGTGGCGCTCGGGCCGCGCACGATGTCCGGGCCGGAGCGCGACCTGCAGCGCGGTCTGCACCAGCCGGCGCAGGTCCTCGCCCTTGTAGAACGTGGTGTTCAGGTCGATCTCCGGGCTTGGCCTTCTCGAAGGCGGCGGCCACGCTCTCGTTGAAGTACTTCTGGTTGGCGTCGCCCTGGATGTCGAGCCAGAGGTCGACCTTGCCGGTGCCCGTGCCGGCCGATCCGCCGCTGTCGCCGCACGCGGACAGGAGAAGGCTCGGGCTGGCCAGGCCGAGGGCGGTCAGGCCCGCGCCGGCGAGGAACCGACGGCGGCTCAGCGGTGTCGGTCATGCTGAGTCCTCCGAGGGGATGGGTGTGATCCGGACGGTCTGGGTGGCGGTGCGGCCCTGCTCGACGAGCAGGGCGACGCCGCCGCAGGCCAGGGCGGTGTCGTCGAGGTCGAACAGCGCTGTGCCGTCGACCAGGGCGGTGATCCGGGAGCCGGCGACCCGCAGCGTGAGCTGGTGGGTCGTGCCGAACTCCCACGGGTATGCGCGCGCGGCCAGCACCTCGGGTGCCGGACCGTCGAGGTGGCGGACGACCTCGACCCGGTCGCGGCCCGCCAGTCGGAGCGCGTAGTAGCGGCGCAGCCCCTGCACCCGGGCGGCAAGCCCGGCCGCTTCGGCCAGGTGCGGGGTGACGTCGGCGGTGACGGTGTAGTCCCGCCACTCCCGGGCGCCCTGGATCAGCAGCCCGGTGCCGCGGTTCTGCACGATCCGGAACGGCTCCGGCCAGTGCGGGTCCCAGCGGTCGACGGCCTTGACCCAGGCCCGCCGCCACATCGCGCCGGGGTCGCCGCCGTGGCCGACGTGCGCGTTGGCCGGCCGGGTGAGGGTGACCGTCGGCGCGCCGTCCCAGGTCAGCGAGCCCAGCTCGACCGGGCCGTCGGTACGCAGGCCGACGTAGACGACCGGCTGGCCGCCGAGGTCGGGCACGGTCCACGAGGTGGCGCCGAGCCGGGCCGTCGAGCCAGGTGAGTGTGCCGCCGTCGTCGGTCGTAGTGCGCGATGGTCAGCCGGAACCCGGCGCCGCCCGCGACGACCGCGGCGTGCAGCGTCTGTCCGCTGTAGAGGGTCGGGCTGGCGATCAGACCGTAGATCGGCATGTCCCGAGCCTCGGGCGGGATGAACGTCGGCGTGGCCACGGTGGCCGGCCCGTCGATCGCGAGCCGGCCGCCCGGGTTGTGCACCGTGGCGTCGCCGTCGAGCACGGTGAACCCCTGCACGC
Source organism: uncultured Actinomycetota bacterium (assembly GCA_963840005.1). Classification (GTDB taxonomy): domain Bacteria; phylum Actinomycetota; class Actinomycetes; order Mycobacteriales; family Micromonosporaceae; genus Asanoa. The sequence goes on from CAWIXO010000001.1 coordinate 164,693, forward strand.
TGCCGGGGAGCGAGAAGTGGAACCGTTCCGCGCGGTCCTGCGGCCGGCTGCCCGGCCCAGGTGCGGCCGTGGCCGGCGAGGACGAGCGCCTCGCGGGCCGCGTCGGTGACCGTCGAGCCGCCGTCGGTGCTGGGCAGATACATCCGGTCGGCGATCGGTCCGCGCCAGTCCGGCCCGTCGGCGAGGCCGGCCAGCCCGCCGAAAACGCCGCAGATCGCGCCGACGTCGCCGGCGTTGGAGTCGGTGTCCCAGCCGGACGTGTTGACCACGGTCATCGCCGGCAGGAAGGCGCCGCGGCTGCGGGCCACCGCGTGGATGACGGTGGCGTGGTTGGGCACCACGTGGCAGTTGCCGCCGTAGCGGTGGTAGCCGTAGCGCTCGTCGATCCGGGCCCTGGTGATCGGTCCATTCCGGGTCGCTGGCCGTCCACTCGCGTACGTCGTCGACCACCCGGCGGATCAGGCTGTCCGGCGGGATCAGCCCGGCCGCCGACGTCCAGCAGCTTGTCCATGTCCGTCTCGGTGAACGCGCCGGCGACCAGCGCGGCCACCACCCGGGCGGCGTGCACCGACTCGCCGTCGTGGCTGACCCGGGCCGCCCGCTCGACCAGGTCGGCGGCCGCCTCCGGGTCGCCGGGGCGGGTCATCGCGAAGCCCTCGACGAAGATCTGCGCGCCGACCTGCTCGGCGACCACGATGCCGTTGCGCTCGATCGAGCCGCTGTCCGGTGCTGCGACGCCGTCCTTGAGGTGCAGGTACGCGGTGTGCTCGGTGGAGTTGCCGACGCCGCCCCACCAGAGCACCGAGGTGCCTTCCAGGATCTCGTTGAGCCAGGTGTCGCCGACCTGCGCCGAGGTCGGCTCCGGGCCGTGGTCGCGCAGCGCCCGCGGGAAGACGAACGTGCCGCTGATGTCGTCGTCGGTGACCACCAGCAGGTGGTTCTTCAGCGGCAGGTCGACCCGGTCGTTGACGTAGCTCGGTGATCTCGCCGAGCTCGCGGCTGATCCGTTCGTAGGTCCAGCCCTCGAACGGCCGGCCGAGGTAGACCGCGATCACCTTGCCGAGCACGCCGGCGTAGACGCGCTCCTCGTAGTCGGTCGGCGACCATCAGAACGGCACCCCCGCCCGCAGGATCACGTTGGCGTACGGCGTCGTCTCGCCGGTCCGCACCACCGCGCGGGCGTCCCGGCAGCGCTGCTTGAACTCCTCGTGCCCGACCGCTTCGACGGGCACACCCAGCAGGCGGACGCCGTCGAGCACCGAGCGCGTCGGTCAGGTCCGTCGGCCACGGTGGCCGCCTCGACCACGAGCTCGCCGGCGATCGCCTTCGAGCACGGCGGGCAATGATGGCAGGCCCCGGGTCACGGCGAGCTGTACGACCTCGACGCCCGGCGGCACCGGCAGGCCGGCGTCGGCGACGACGATGGTCTCGGTGTGGCCCAGGCCGGCGACCAGCGCCGCCAGGCGCGGGTGCCACAGTCCGGTGTCACGCATGGTCGGTCTCCTTCTCGGCGGCCAGAAAGTGGTCGAGCTCGGCGGCGGTCGGCATCGCGGACTGGGCGCCCATCCGGGTGGTGGCGAGCGCGCCGGCGGCGCAGCCGCGGCGTACCGCCCGGCCGAGGTCGGCGCCCGCGGCCAGGGCGGCGGCCAGCGCGCCGCAGAAGCTGTCGCCGGCACCGGTGGTGTCGACGGCGTCGACCCGGAACGGCGGGTGGCTGCGGGTGCCGGTCGCGTCGGCGCTGATCGCGCCGCGGGCGCCGAGGGTGACCACGCACGGCCGCCGGACCCCGGTGCCGCAGCGCCGTCGCGTCGCCGCCCAGCTGCCGCGCCTCGCCCTCGTTGACGACCAGCACGTCGACCTCGCGGAGCAACTCGGCCAGCGCCGCCGAGCCGGCCGGCGGCAGCGGCGCCGCGTTGAGCAGCACCCGGGCGCCGGCCCGGCGGGCGTGCCGGGCGGCGGCGAGGCAGGTGTCCAGCGGGATCTCCAGCTGGAGCACGACCACGTCGCCGGGCCCGAGCAGCGTGGGCAGCCCGGTCAGCGCGGCGCGGTCGAGGTGGGCGTTGGCGCCGGGCGCGACCACGATGGTGTTCTCGCCGGCCTCGTCGACCACGATCAGCGCGATCCCGGTCGCGGTGCCGTCGCGGGTCATCACCTGGTCGAGGGGCAGACCTTCGCGTCGCAGCGCGCCGCGCAGGTCGGCGCCGAACCGGTCGGCGCCGAGGGCCGCGACCAGCAGCGTGTCGGCGCCCAGCCGGTGCGCGGCGACGGCCTGGTTGGCGCCCTTGCCGCCCGGGCTGGCCACCACGTCGGAGCCGAGCACGGTCTCGCCCGGGCTCGGCAGGTGCGGCACCGCCGACCCCGAGGTCGAGGTTGGCGCTGCCGACGACGACCACCTTGCTCATGCCGGCACCCCCTCGCTGTCCGCGTCACCGCCGGGGGGGTCCGGGCAGCCGCAGGAGCCGCGTTTGACCAGCGCGACCGGCAGCACGTCGGTCGGGCCGGCGGGCTGGGCCAGCAGGTGCGCGACGGCCGCGCGGCCGAGCGCGGCGAACGGCTGCGCCATCGTGGTCAGCGCGGGCGTCGTGTACGCGGCGCCCGGGATGCCGTCGAAGGAGGCGACCGCGACCTCGTCGGGGCAGCGCAGGCCGAGCCTCCGCGATCGCGCGGAGCACGCCGACGGCCTGCTCGTCACTGGCGACGAAGATGGCGTCCGGGCGCTCGCGCCGGGCCAGCAGCTCGCGGGCGGCGACGTAGCCGCCGCGGCGGCCGAAACCGGTGTGCGTGACCGACATCGCGCGGCGGGAGACGCCCTGCTCGTCGAGCGCCTCGCGCCAGCCGCTCGACCCGGTCGGTCGCCGGCATCACGTCCTGCGGCCCGCCGATGCAGGCGATGCGCCGGCGGCCGTGGTCGATCAGGTGCCGGGTGGCCGTGTAGGCGCCGCCGCGGTTGTCGACCAGGACACCGGGTGCGGCCGCACCCGGCACCTGGCGGTCGAGGCAGATCCACGGTGTCCGGGCCCGATCGAGGTCGCCGAGGAATCCGGCGTGTCCGTGTGCCGGCACGATGAACAGCCCGTCGACCTGGCGGGCGAGGAACGTCCGGACATACGCCGTCTGTCGCTCGTCGCTCTCCGCCGCGTTGCCGATCAGCAGCGTGTAGCCCTGCGCGAATGACTCTTCCTCGATCGCCCGGGCCAGTTCGGCGAAGAACGGGTTGGCGTTGTCGGGGATGACCAGGCCGAGCGTCATCGTTCGGCTCATCCGCAGCGAGCGGGCGATGCCGTTGGGTCGGTAGCCGAGCTGCTCGACCGCCGCGAGCACGCTTCGCCCGGGTCTGCGCGGACACCGGCCGGGGGCCTCCGTTGAGCACGTAGCTCACCACCGCCGGGGAGGTCCCGGCCAGCCGGGCCACGTCCGTCCGCCGAACCGTCACTCGGATACCTCCGGTCAACACGTGTTGCGCCTGTGATGTGGTGGAGATCATCGGCCTCGTGCGTTCAATCACGCAACACGTGTTGCGTGGCCGTTACGGGACCGTGACGAGTGATCGTCCAGCTTCGGAGCGTTCCTGCTTGACAGGTGGGCGGGCCTGTTCCACGATTCCACTAATCACTTAGTGGAAAGGTGGGAGATGATCGGCTTCCGGCTCGACGCACGCTCCGGCGTGCCGACCTATCTCCAGCTGGTCAACCAGGTCAAACACGCGCTGCGGCTGGGCCTGTTGGAGCCCGGTGACCGGCTGCCGACGGCGGCCGAGGTGGTCGCCGCGTTGGCCATCAACCCGAACACGGTGCTGAAGGCCTATCGCGAGCTCGAGCGCGAGGGGCTGGTCGCGGCCCGGCCCGGCACGGGGACGTTCGTGCAGCGGACGCTCGGCCGGGTCGGTGCCGCCGACCGGGCCCGGCTGCGTCGCCAGCTCGCCGGCCTGGATGCGGTCGGCGGCCGCCGCCGGGCTCGACCGGGAGGACATCGACGCGCTGTTCGAGGCCGCGCGTCAGCGATGCCGAGCGGGAGGGCGTCGGCATGACAACGCGGTCGAGACGATCGGGCTGGGCCGGCGCTTCGGGCGCACCTGGGCGCTGCGCGAGTGCGGGCTGTCCATTCCGGAGGGCCGGGTGGTGGCGCTGGTCGGCCCGAACGGCGCCGGCAAGACGACGCTGCTCAACCTGGTGGCGGGGCTGATCCGGCCGTCGGCCGGCAGCGTGCTGCGGTTCGGCGAGCCGGTCCGCGACGAGCCCGCGTCGCTGGGCCGGTTCGCCTACATGGCGCAGGACTCCGCGCTCTACCCGACGTTCACGGTGGCCGACCTGCTCGGCTTCGGGCGCCGCCTGAACCCCGGCTGGGACGACGACCTCGCCCGTGACCGGATGTCCCGGCTGGGCATCCCGCCGCACAAACGGGTCCGGCAGCTCTCCGGCGGCCAGCGGGCGCAGTGCGCGCTCGTGCTGGCCATGGCCAAGCGGCCCGACCTGCTGCTCCTCGACGAGCCGCTGGCCAGCCTCGACCCGCTGGCCCGGCACGACGTGATGGCGCTGCTGATGGAGATGGTCGCCCTGCACGGCACCACGATCATCCTGTCGTCGCACATCATCGCCGACCTGGTCGAGACCTGCGACTGGTTGGTCGCCGTCAACGGCGGCCGGATCCAGCTCAGCGGGGAGATCGACGAGCTGCTCGCCGGGCACGCGCTGGTCAGCGGCCCACGCGAGGCACGCGCGCTGCTGCCCGACCGGCTGCCGGTGGTCACCGAGAGCGGGCACCGGACGCCAGGTCGACCTGCTGGTCCGCTCGACCACCGACAGCTTCGGCCCGGCCTGGACGGTGCGTCCGCCGTCCCTCGACGAACTGGTCCGCGGCTACCTGGGCGCGCCGGACGCGACCGCGCTGCCCGGCCCCACCGTCGCCGTCCGCTGACCGTCCACGGGAGATTCGCATGCTCTGGCTCGTCTGGCGCCAGCACCGCTGGCAGCTCCTCGCCGTCGCCGCCCTGGTGGCGGCCTACTGCGGCTACCTGTTGTGGCTGGGCTGGTCGGCCCCGCCCGCGCTGCGGGCGTGCGTCGAGGGAGCGGACGACTGCACCGCCGTCAACGTGCTGATGTCCCGATGGCAGGACACGATCGTCTACGGCAACTTCCTGCCGCTGGTGGTCGGCGTGTTCTGGGGTGCGCCGCTGCTGGCCCGCGAGGTCGAGCAGGGCACGATCCGGCTGGTGTTCACCCAGTCGGTCAGCCGCCGGCGCTGGCTCGCATCAAGCTGGTGTGCTCGCCGGCGTCGCGGCGCTCGGCCTGCCTGGGCCCGTTCAGCTGCGGCCTTGATCGCGCGACCGCCGTTCGGCACACCGGCTGTTCAGCCGGCCGGCTGTGCCGGCGCGACCTGGGTCGTTCGCCATGCTCGCGCAGTGACGCGGGGTTCCTCGTCGGCTGATGCCGCGGTCGCACCGTGAGGCCGACCGGACGCAGCCGACGCTGGACATCTGATCCCAGGTCGACGGTCCGGCTGGAGCAGTCGTGCGACCCGGACCCACGTGGAGCGGAACTGAGCTCTGCGGCGGCCGGCGCCCTGTGTGCCGACCCGGCCAACACCTATCCGACGCCGGAGTGCGTCTCCAGGATCGGCCTGCGCCAGCGGGTCGTATACCAGCCAAGCGACCGTTATGTCTGGTTCCAGCTCGCCGAGGCCGGTCTGCTGCTGGTCGTGTCCGCCGGGCTCGCGCTGGGCGTCCGGCGCCGTGTCGCCAACGCGGTTTAGCTGATCGGCCGGCCGGTCCGGTCGTAGGGTCGGGGTGACCGACAACGCGGGCGGGAGACGGCCTTGACCGACCAGCTGCGCGGTGACGTGGTGCTGCGCGTCAACGGCGAAGACCGGGTCCTGAACCTGGACAACCGGTCCACCCTGCTCGACGTCCTCCGGGAGCACCTGGGTCTCACCGGCACCAAGAAGGGCTGCGACCACGGCCAGTGCGGCGCGTGCACGGTGCTGGTCGACGGCGAGCGGGCCAACAGCTGCCTGCTGTTCGCGGCCGCCGTCGACGGTCGCGAGGTGACGACCGTCGAGGGCCTCGCCGACGGCGACGACCTGCACCCGTTGCAGCGGGCGTTCATCGCGCACGACGCCTTCCAGTGCGGCTACTGCACACCCGGCCAGCTGTGCTCCGCGGTCGGCATGCTGGCCGAGGCCGAGGGCGGCCTGCCGAGCTGGGTCAGCATCGACCTGGAGGCGGACCCGGACCTCGACGACGAGGAGATCCGCGAGCGGATGAGCGGCAACCTCTGCCGGTGCGGCGCGTACGCGGGCATCGTCGCCGCGGTGCGCGAGGTGGCCGACGGATGAGGGCCTTCCGGTACGCGCGGGCCATCGACCCCGGCGAGGCGGCCACCCTGGTCGCCGGCGAGCCGGACGCGGTCTACCTGGGCGGCGGCACCAACCTGGTCGACCTGATGAAGCTCGGCGTGCTCCGCCCCGGCCTGGTCGTCGACGTCAGCCGGCTGCCGTACGACCGGATCGAGCACCGGCCCGGACGGGGGCGTGCTGATCGGCGGCGCGGTCCGCAACGGCCGGGTCGCGCACGACCGGGGAATCCGCCGCCGCTACCCGGCGCTGGCCCGGGCGGTGCTGTCCGGCGGCTCCGGGCAGATCCGCAGCCAGGCCACCGTGGCCGGCAACCTCCTGCAGCGCACCCGCTGCCCGTACTTCCAGAACACCGGCACGCCCTGCAACAAGCGGGAACCGGGCAGCGGCTGCTCGGCGATCCCCGGCGCGCACCGGGACCTCGGGGTGATCGGCACCTCGGACGCCTGTGTGGCGACCCACCCGTCGGACCTCGCGGTGGCGCTGTGCGCGTACGACGCGGTGGTGGAGGTGCGCCGGCCCGACGGGATCGAACGGCTCGTGCCGATCGACGACCTGCACCGGCTGCCCGGCGACACCCCGTGGATCGAGACCGTGCTCGAACCGGGCGACCTGGTCACCGGTGTCCAGCTGCCACCGCCGCCGGACGGCGCCGTGGCGACCTACCGCAAGGTGCGCGACCGCTGGTCCTTCGCGTTCGCCACGGTCTCGGTCGCGGCCGTGCTGCGCCTGCGGGCCGGCGGCCGGATCGACGAGGTCCGGCTGGCGCTCGGCGGCGTCGCGCCCAAACCGTGGCGGCTGCGTTCCACCGAGCGCACGCTGGCCGGCACCGACCCGGGCGACGACGACGTGCGCGCGGCGACCCGCGCCGCCTTCGCCGACGCCCGGCCCCTGCCGGAGAACGCGTTCAAGCTCGACCTCGCCGCGGACCTGGTCGCAGCGGTGCTGCGCGACCTGCGCACGGCCGGGGCGAGCGGATGAACGCCGGCACCGGGCTGTCCCGGCTGGAGGGCCGCGACAAGGTCACCGGCGCGGCCCGCTACTCCTACGAGATACCCGGTGGACGGTGTCCTCTACGTCTGGCCGGTCGGCTCGACCGTGGCCAGCGGCACTGTCACCGAGGTCGACGGCACCGCCGCCGGGGCCGACCCGGAGGTGGTCGCGGTCATCGACCACACCAGCGCGCCCCGGCTGCGGCCGGGAGTCACCGCCGACCAGCAGGTGCTCCAGTCGCCGACCGTCGCGTACCGCGGTCAGGTCGTCGCCGCCGTGGTCGCCACCACGATCGAGGCCGCCCGCGAGGGTGCCGAGCAGGTCCTGGTGCGCTACGCGGAGCACCCGCACGCGGTGGTGCTCGACCCGGACGATCCGGACCTGGAGCTGCCCGAGACCACCAACGCCGGCTTTCCGGGCACCTCGGTCAAGGGCGACGTGGACGCCGCGCTGGCCGCCGCCGACGTGGTGGTCGACCACGTCTACACGACCCCGCCCGAGCACAACAATCCAATGGAGACGGTCGCGACGATGGCCCGGTGGGACGGCGACCGGCTGCTCGTCCACGACTCCAACCAGGGACCGTGGATGACGGCGACCGGCTTCGGGATGCTCTGGGACATCCCGCCGGAGCAGGTCGAGGTGATCACCGAGCACGTCGGCGGCGGCTTCGGCAGCAAGGTCTGGCCGACCCAGGGTTCCGTGCTGGCCACGGTCGCGGCCCGGGTGACCGGCCGGCCCTGCAAGCTGATGCTGACCCGGCAGCAGATGTTCACCATGGCGCCGGCCCGCACCGCGACCCGCAGCCGCGTCCGGCTCGGCGCCGCGCCGCGACGGCACTGCTCACCGCGATCGACCACGACGCGCTGCAGTACAGCTCGGTGATCCACGAGTTCGTCGAGCAGACCGGATCGGCCACCCGCACCATGTACGCCGCCGACAACCTGCGCATCCGGCACCGGCTGGCCCGGCTCAACCTGCCGACGCCGAGGGTGATGCGGGCACCGGGCAAGACCCCGGGCATGTACGCGCTCGAGTCGGCGATGGACGAGCTCGCCTACGCGCTCGACCTCGACCCTCTCGCGCTGCGGCTGCGCAACGAGCCGTCGGTCGAGCCCGCGAGCGGTCTGCCGTTCGGCGGCCGGCACCTGACCGAGTGCCTGACCACCGGCGCCGACAAGTTCGGCTGGGAGTCGCGCGACCCGACACCGGGCGCGCGGCGTCGGGGCCGTTGGCTGTTCGGCAGCGGCCTGGCGTCGTCGATGTACCCCGTCTACCAGTCCGGTGCCACGGCCACCGCCCGAGCCGAGCCGGACGGCACGTTCGCGGTCTCGGTCGCCGCGGTCGACCTCGGCACCGGCGCGCGCACCGTGCTCTGGCAGGCGGCGGCGGACGTCCTCGGCGTGCCGCCGTCCCGGGTGAGCATCCACATCGGACGCTCCAGCTATGGCCAGGCGCCGCTCGCCGGCGGCTCGTCCGGCACGGCGTCGTGGGGCGGCGCGGTGCGCAAGGCCTGCACCGAACTGTGCGGGCGGCTGGCCGAACACGGCGGCGCGGTGCCCGCGGACGGCATCGAGGTGACCGCGGACACGGCCGAGGACCAGCTCCCGCCGGACCGGGCCCGGCACTCGTACGGTGCCCATTTCTGCGCGGTCCGGGTCGACGCCGACACCGGCCAGGTGCGGGTGGACCGGCTGCTCGGGGTCTTCGCGCACGGCCGGCGCGCTCAACGCCCGCACGGCACACTCCCAGCTGCTCGGGGGCATGGTGATGGGCGTGTCGATGGCCCTGCACGAGCAGACGGTGGTGGACCCGCGGCTGGGCATGTTCGTCAACCACGACCTGGCGGGCTACCACATCGCCACCAACGCCGACATCCGCGGACTCGAGGCGCACTCACTCGAACGCGCCGACGACGACGTGACCCTGGCCGGCGGCAAGGGCATCGGCGAGGTGGGCATCGTGGGCGCGGCCGCCGCGGTGGCCAACGCCGTCTACCACGCGACCGGCGTACGCGTCCGCGACCTACCGATCACCCTGGACCGCGTACGCGCCCGCTAGTTCTCCTTGTCGTCTTTGCGAGGTGAGCGCCGCCGAGGCTTCGGTTGGTCGAGCTCTTCGCCTTCCTTGAGGCTCTTGAGGTCCTTGAGGACGGGCTTCAACAGGATGGCATCGGTCTTGGAGGTCTTCTCATAGCTTTCTTCAGGCTCGCTCATGCCGTCCGCCTACCCGGATGAGGGCTGGACATGCGGCACCCGTCGGTATCGTTGAGGCTGGTGGAACACGACACCGGGATCAGGACACCGGACCACCGAGTTCGGGTGTTCGTGTCCTCGACCCTCGCGGAACTGGCGGCCGAGCGCGGCGCGGCCCGGGCGGCGATCGAGCAGCTGCGGCTCGCTCCGGTGATGTTCGAGTCCGGGGCCCGGCCGCACCCGGCGCAAGCGGTGTACCGGTCCTATCTGGCGCGGTCGGATGTCTTCATCGGCATCTACGCCGACAGCTACGGCTGGGTCGGACCCGGCATGACCGTCTCCGGCCTCGAAGACGAGCTGGACCGGGCGACGGACCTTCCGAGGCTGCTCTACGTCAAAGCGGGAACGTCCGCCCGGGATCCGGCCCTGGGCCGCATGTTGGAGCGGATCAAGGCCGACGGCGGGTTGTCGTACAAGCGGTTCACCGACGCCGCCGAGCTCCAGGAGCTGATCCTGACCGACCTGGCGACCTTGCTCGCGGAGCGGTTCGGCGAGCCACGGCGGGGGCCCGACGCCAGGATTCCTTCGGCGGACGTCACCACCCTCGTGGGACGCGATGACGATCTGGTTCGGATCGTCGACGACCTGGACCATCGGCTGGTCGTGCTGACCGGTGCCGGCGGCATCGGGAAGACGAGACTGGCGCTGGCCGCGATGGAACGCACGACGGGACGGTGGCGGGACGGCATCGCGTTCGTCGACCTCTCGTCGACCACCGACGGCGACCTGGTGCCGGAGGCCATCGCGTCCGCCCTCGGTGTCGTGGGGCAGGGCAACGAACGGCCGGCGGACGCGCTGCGCCGGACGCTGTCGGCGCGGCACATGCTGCTGGTGCTCGACAACTTCGAGCAGGTGCTGGACGCGGCACCCGTGGTGACCGACCTGTTGCGGCGGGCACCGGAGCTGCACGTCCTGGTCACCAGCCGCGTCGCGCTGCGACTGCGCGGTGAGCGGGAGTTCCGGGTCGACGCCCTGGAGGTTCCGCCGGCCCACGGTGAGCTCGCCGAACTCGCCCGGGCGCCGGCGATGCGGCTGCTGGTCGACCGGATGCGCGACGGCCCGGGCGGGTTCGAACTGACCGGCGACAACGCGCCCGCGCTGACCGAGCTGTGCCGCCGGCTGGGCGGCCTGCCCTTGGCGTTGGAGCTGGCCGCGGCCTGGATGCGCGTGCTCACGCCCGATCAGCTCCTCACGGACCTGTACGCGCGCCTCCAGCAGCCCGGTGCCCTGGCGGACCTGCCCGACCGGCAACAGACGCTGGCCCGCACGATCTCGTGGAGCTACGATCTGCTGCCGCCCGCCGCGCGCGAACTGCTCGCCCGGCTGTCGGTGTTCGCCGCGCCCTTCACGGTTGACGACGTGATCGACGTCTGCGGCAACGACTCCGTCGACGTGGTCCACGAGCTGTCGCGCCTCCTGGACAGCAGCATGGTCGGCCCGGGGGAGCGGCTGGACGGTCAGCGCGCGTTCCAACTGCTCGACCCGATCCGCCGCTTCGCGGCCGCCCACCTGACCGACCCGGACGACACCCTCGGCCGGCTCCACCGGCATGTCCTGGAGGTTCTCGCCGCGGCCGACAACCGGCTCGGCTCGCAGGAACTGCTGCTGCGCCGGCTCGACAGCGAGCAACCCAACCTCCAGGCCGTGCTCACCTGGGTCGGCCGGACCGGCCAGCCCTCCGGCCCGCTCCTGCGTGCGCTCGGCGACGTCTGGGTGTGGATGCTGGCCCGCGGCTACCTGCGCCAGACCGCGGACGTGTGGCGCCGGATCGCGGCCCTTCCGGAAAGCCTGCTGCGCACGGAGAGCGACCGGTTGGCGGCGCAGTGGCTGACGGCCAGCCGGTTTCTCAACGACGGCGCCTTCGTGCGGGCGGGTGCGCTGCTGGACGAGATGCTGCCCGCCACGCGGCGGCTCGAGCCGCCGGTGCGGATCGCGCTCGTGCTCTCGGCCCGGGCGATCGTCTTGCCGACGCGCACGACGCGCACGACCGGGCCCGGGCGACCTTCGAGGAGTCGCTGGAGGTGGCCCGGCAGGCCGACGACCCGCTCGTGTCCGGCTACATCCTGTCCCACTACGGCCTGCTGCTCAGCATCGACGGCCGAGCCGCCGAGGGGCAGGAACGCCACCGGGAGGCACTGGAGATCGCCCACACCCAGGGCGACGAGAACCTTCGCGCCGAAGCCCACTACGACCTGGCCATTGACGCCCTGCTCCAGGGGCATCCCACCGAGGCGCGGTCGCACCTGGCAGCCGCGGTGACCGCGTACGAGGGGATCAGTCATGTCGACGGTCTGGTCCGGTGCGTCTTCGAGCTCGGCGCGCTCGCTCTGGACAGTGGAGACGGCCGCCTGGCAGCCCGCCTCGTCGGGGCGGCCGGCGCGGCCCGTGCCACCATCGGCCTGGCGACCTGGCCGTCGGCCTCCGAACTGGAACACCGAACGACCCAGCAGGTCAGTGCGCTCCTGCCCGCCGACGAGTTCGCGGCGCTGGTCGAGTCGGGCCGCGGCATGAGCGTCGACCGCGCGCTCGCCGCGGGCAGCCACCTCCTGACTCCGGCCTGACGCACGTAGGTCACGAGCCTGCAACGAGGGCATTGACGGCGCGAGCCAACTAAGTACACTCCCAGTGTAAATAGTTGATCGTCGCTGTTGGTGGACGTTTCCTGAGGTGAAAATGACGCCGCAACACACCGGCACCGTCCTCGAGCTGCGGGGGATCGGTGTCAGCTTCGGAGGTCTGGTCGCACTGCAGGACGTGTCGCTGACGGCCGCCACCGGCACCGTCGTCGGCGTCATCGGGCCCAACGGGGCGGGCAAGACGACCCTGTTCAACGTGGTCTGCGGGTTCGTCGAGCCCGACGCGGGAACCGTCCTCTTCGAGGGTGCGCCGCTGCGCCCACGTCCACATCGGCTCGCCTCCCGCGGCATCGCGCGCACACTGCAGGGCGTCGGCCTGTTCCGCGGCCTGACGGTGCTGGAGAACGTGATGGCCGGCGCCACCCACACCGCGCGGGCCGGCCTCGTGTCGGCCCTGTTCGGGCCTGCCGCGCAGCGACCGCGACGAGCGCCGGCTGCGCGACGAGGCGATGACGCTGCTCGAGCAGTTGGGCGTCGCCGACCACGCGCGGCGCCTGGCCGGGCACGCTGCCGTACGCGGTCGGCAAGCGGGTCGCCCTGGCCCGGGCGCTGGTCGCGCCGTCCGCGGCTGCTGCTGCTCGACGAACCGGCCGGCGGCCTCGGCGGCGACGACGTCGAGGAGCTGGCGGCGCTGATCGTCGACCTGCCCAACCGGTCCGGCGCTGCTCGGTGATGCTCGTCGAGCACCACATGGACCTGGTCATGAAGGTCTGCGACCAGATCGTCGTCCTCGACTTCGGTCGCGTCATCGCCTCCGGCTCGCCCAGCGAGATCCGCGACAACCCGGCCGTCGCCGAGGCCTACCTCGGTGCGGAGGTGACCTCGTGAGTGACGTCCTGGTGGTCGACAACCTCAGCTCCGGATACGGGGCCGTGCCTGTCCTGCGGGACGTGCGCCTGTCCGTGCCGGCCGGCACGATCACCGCCGTGCTCGGTGCCAACGGCGCCGGCAAGACCACCCTGCTGCGCACGATCACCGGACTGGTCAAGCCGACCGGCGGACGGATCCTGTTCTCCGGCGACGACCTGCGCGGCCGTCAAGGTCGAGCAACTCGTCCGCCGCGGGATCGCCCACGTGCCCGAGGGGCGCGGCGTGGTCGCCGAGCTGACCGTCGACGAGAACCTCCGGCTCGGCGGACTGTGGCGCAAGGACAAGGCCGACGCGAAGAAGGCCACCGCCGAGGTGTACGAGCTGTTCGACCCGCTGGCCCGCCGGCGCAACCACCTCGGGCACCAGCTCTCCGGCGGCGAACGGCAGATGCTCGCGCTCGGGCGGGCGCTGGTCGCCCGGCCGACCCTGCTGCTGCTCGACGAGCCCTCGCTCGGCCTGGCGCCGAAGGTGACCGCGCAGATCATGGCGCTGCTCAAGCACCTGCGCGACACCACCGGGCTGACCGTGCTGCTGGTCGAGCAGAACGTCCGCGGCGCGCTGTCCATCGCCGACCAGGGCGTCGTGATGTCGCTCGGGCGGATCGTGATGTCCGCCGACGCCGACCAACTGCTCGCCGACGACGGGCTCCGCCACGCCTACCTCGGCTTCTGACCTCCACCTGCCCCGCCGCACGAAAGGAACCGCGGTTTGGAACGCTTCGTCTTCCTCACCTTCGACGGGTTGTCGCGGGGAGCCGTGTACGCCGCCTTCGCACTGGCCCTGGTGCTGATCTGGCGGGCGGCACGGGTGGTCAACTTCGCGCAGGGTGCGATGGCGGTCGTCACCGCGTACGCGGCGTACACCGTCTCCGACGCCGTCGGCTCCTATGCTGGTCGGTTTCGCCGTCGGCGCTGGTCGGCGGCCTGCTGCTGGGCGCGCTGGTGGAGCGCGGCCTGATGCGGTTCGTCGGGCACGCCAACCCGCTCAACGACGTCATCGTCGCGCTCGGTCTGGTGCTGTTCCTGACCGCCGTCGTCGGCATGATCTTCGGCGGCGAGTTCCGGGCCGCGAACCAGCCCGTTCGACACCTCGGCGATCGAGGTCGGCGGGATACCGCTGATGAGCCGCTACGACCTGTTCATCTGGGGCACGGTGGCCACGATCGTGGTGCTGCTGGCGCTGCTGTTCACCCGCACCGCGATCGGCCTGCGGATGCGGGCGGCGGCGTTCGCGCCCGAGGTCTCACGCCTGCTCGGCGTCAACGTCGGCCGGATGCTCACCCTGGGCTGGGCGCTCGCGGCGGTCGTCGGTGCGGTGGCCGGCGTGCTGATCCTGCCGACCGAGCTCGGCCTCCATCCACATGCGATGGACATCGTGTTCGCCTCGGCCTTCGCCGCCGCCATCGTGGGCGGCCTGGACAGCCCGGTCGGCGCGGTCGTCGGCGGCATCATCGTCGGCCTGATCCTGTCGTACGTCAGCGGCTATCTCGGCGCGGCCCTGACTCCGATCGCGGTGCTCGCCGTCCTGCTCGCGGTGCTGCTGCTGCGGCCGGGCGGGATCTTCTCGGGCGTACGGGCGAGGACGGTATGAGCGCGACCAACGAGAAGACCGCGACCACCGAGAAGACACTGCCGGTCCGGCCGCGCCCGGTCGCCGATCAGCCGGCTGATCCCGCCCCGGCGTACCCGGCCCCGCGGTGGCTCGACGCTGCTGCGCCACCTGCTCTGGGTGGCCGTCGGTGCGGTGGCGGTCTACTTCGTCAGCTACGGCATCGACCCGTTCCGCAACTACCAGCTCGCCACCGTCGCCGCCTACCTGTGCGTGACGGCCGGCCTGACGATGCTCACCGGCCTCAACGGGCAGCTCTCGCTGGGGCACGGGGCGCTGATGGCCTGCGGCGCGTACACGGTCGCGTTGGCCCAGAACGAGTTCGGCGACCGCGGCGTCCTCGGTGCCTGGCGACTGCCGGTCTCGCTGCTGCTCGGCGTGCTGGTCGCCGCGCTGGCCGGCGTACTGATCGGCGTGTGCGCCGCCCGGCTGCGCGGGTCCGTACCTGGCCGGTGTCACGCTCGCGGTCGCCCTCGTCGTGCCGGCGTTCACCACCCGCTTCGCCGGCCTCTTCAACGCCGACCAGGGCCTGTCGGTCTACGTGGACCCGGCGCCGGCCGCGCTCGGTCCGTACTTCCCGCCGGAGCGGTGGCAGGCCTGGATCGCGATCGGCGCGGCCATGCTGTCGCTGCTGATCGTGGCGAACCTGGTGAACAGCCGGTTCGGCCGGGCGTTCAAGGCGGTCCGGGACGACGAGGTGGCGGCCAAGCTGGCCGGCATCCACGTCGCCCGCACCCAGGTGCTCGCGTTCGTGGTGAGCGCGGGCGTGCGCCGGCCTCGGCGGCGGCGTGCTCGCGGTCATCTCGCAGAGCGTGTCGCCGAGCGTCTTCGGCCTGACGCTGTCGCTCAACCTGCTGCTGGCGATCGTGCTCGGCGGGCTCGGCAGCCTGTTCGGTGCGGCCTGGGGTGCGCTGCTGCTCGTGCTGCTGCCCTATCTCACCACCGAGGTCACCCGCGGACTGTCGAGCTGAGTCCGGGGCTGGCGAACAAGTTGGAAGGCAACCTCCCACTGGCGATCTTCGGCCTCACATTGATCATCGTGATGCTGGTCGCCCCCGGCGGCATCCAGGACGCCTTCCGCGCCCTGGGCCGCACGATCCGCCGCCGGCCCGGCCTGACATCCCCATCGCAACCCCTATCCCGTCCACCATCCGAACAGGAGAGCCATGCTTCGCATCGCACGTCGCGGCATCGTGGTCGCCGCATGTCTCGCGTTGGTCGCGGCCAGCTGCCGCGTGTTCCGACGAGGCACCCAGCAGCAGCGGCGGCGGGTCCGCCGCGAGCGTGCCCGGTGTCACCGACACCGAGATCACGCTCGGCACGCACATGCCGCTGACCGGGCCGGCCGCGGCCGGCTACTCGAAGATCTCGCCGGCCACCAAGGCGTACTTCGACTACGTCAACGCCAACGGCGGCGTGCACGGCCGCAAGATCAAATACCTGATCGAGGACGACGGCTACAACCCGGCGAACACCCAGACCCTGGTGCGCAAGCTCGTGCTGGAGGACAAGGTCTTCGCGATCCTCAATGGACTCGGCACGCCGACCCACACCGGCGTGCTCGACTTCCTCAAGACGCAGAAGGTGCCGGACCTGTTCGTCGCCTCGGGCAGCCGCAGCTGGAACCAGCCGGAGAAGTACCCGACCACGTTCGGCTTCCAGCCCGACTACACGGTCGAGGGCAAGATCATGGCCGACTACGTGAAGAAGAACTTACCCCGGCCAGGTCGTCTGCCACATGGGCCAGGACGACGACTTCGGCCGTGACAGCCTGGCCGGTGTGGAGCAGGTCCTCGGCGCCGACGGCATCAAGGAGAAGCAGAAGTACGTCACCAGCAACACCAACATCACGCCCCAGATCCAGGCGTTCAAGGCCGCCGGCTGCCAGGTGGTCATCTCCGGCGACGATCCCGGCTTCACCGCGCTGTCGCTCGGCACCGCGGCCAAGCTCGGCGGTTCAAGCCGCAGTGGGTGCCCTCCAGCGTCGGCGCCGACAACCACGCTCTCCGGCCTGCTCGGCGCAGGCCAAGGGCCTGCTCGAGGGTCTGGTCGCGCCCGGCTACCTGCCGGTCTCGACCGACGCCAGCAACCCGTGGGTCCAGCTCTACCAGAAGGTCAACAAGGAGTACAACGGGAACGCGCCGTTCGACAACAACATCATGTTCGGCATGACCGTGGGCTACCTGACCGTGCAGGTGCTGCTGAAGGCCGGCAAGGACCTCACCCGCGAGAACCTGATCGCGGCGGTCGAGTCGGGCGGCTTCAAGAACGCGGCGGTCGGCCCGTACCGGTTCTCCAAGACCGACCACTCGGGCATCGGCGGCATGCAGATGGGCAAGATCTCCGGCGGCGTCCAGGCCGCGTTCGGCCCGGTCGTGCAGACCGACGACGGGGCCGGCCCCGTCACAGGAGTACACCGAGGCGCCGGCCACGCCGACGCAGAACGGCATCCCCGCGGCCTGACCGGACCGCTGATCGCGACGGGTCGCCGGGCGTTCCTGGCGGCCCGTCGCGAAAGCCGACACTCGAGGCGGGATCCGCATGGACGGCCGAGTGGCCCGCGCCGAGCGCAGCCGGCGGGCGATCGTCGCGGCCCACCTGGCCCTCATCGACGAGGGCGACCTGCGCCCGACCGGCGAACGCATCGCCGAGCGGGCCGGCGTCTCGCTGCGTTCACTGTGGACGAACTTCAGGGACATGGAAACGTTGTACGCGGCCACCGGCGATCTGGTCAACGAACGCCGGGACGCGATGCACCAGCCGATCCCCGCGCAGGGCCCGCTGGCGGACCGGGTCGCCCGGTTCTGCGCGCAACGAGCCGAGGCGCTGGAGATGCTGGCGCCGTCGGCCAGGGCGTCCGCGCTGCGCGAGCCGTTCTCGGTGGCGCTGCGCGACAACCGGCTCGCGAACGTCGCGCGCGTCCGGTCCCAGCTCGACGAGACCTTCGCCGCCGAGCTCGCGCTGGCGGGGCTGGGCCGGGAGCAGGTCGTCACCGCCCTGACGGTGGCGTGCACCTGGTCGGCCTGGTCGATGCTGCGCGACGTGCTGCGGCTGCCGGTCGCGGACGCCCAGGACACCATGCGCCGCACGGTCCTGGCGCTGCTGCGGCCCTAGACGATCTGTTCCAAGGGGGTCGGTGGTCGCTGCCGGTTGGGGTGATAGCCGTGGGCATCGATCGTCTGGTCCCCCGGGGGCGAGGGGGCGGGGTGTTCGTGGCGGTCGACATGCTTTGGCATGTAGGCACATGCCAAAGCATGTACGTGCTGGAAGACACCCCCGCACGGCGGCCCGCGAGCCCAGGCATGCGACGGGCCCGAGATCCCCTGACTGGGGGGGGGGGCGTTGCCGCCGGGGTCGTGGGTTGCGGGGTCGCCGTGGTCAAGTGTGGCCGGTCGGGTCGCGCGGGGGTCTGGGGCGTGATCGTGTGTGGCGGTCTGGTTGCCGCACGGAGTGTCGACCAGACCCCGTGCACACGATCAGTGGTGAGGCGCCCGAGGCTCCAGACGGGCCACACCCGATCATGGCCCAGGATCAGGAGCCCACGACAAGGCACCAACCCCTTGGAATAGATCGTCTAGAGCGTCACCGCGATCGCGACCAGCGGCGGCCGGCGCAGGTGCAGGAGCCGCGCGAACCAGTTGCCCGCCCGCGACATCACGTACTTGCGGGCGAGCTTCTCGCGTGCGGCGGCCGTCCCGGCGTCGTCGAGCAGCCGAGCGGGGCCCTTGGCGGTGGCCGCACCGGGTGCGATCCGCCCCCGCAGGTCGCACACCGTCACCTCAGCCCGACCGGTGTTCCGGACCCGCTTGACCTTCCAGGCCTTGGCCTCGGAAACGACGAACAGCTCGTTGCCCTCCGTAACATGCCAAACCGGCGTCGCGACACCGGTGCCGTCCCTCTTGAAGGTCACGAGGCTGACGTGCTTGCTCCGGCCGATCTCGTCGATGACGCTCATCGCCGAAGACTAGCGAGGACGGTCACGTGCGCCTATCCCACGCCGGTTCGCTCTGGGCGAACGATCACAGCGGGCGCATCCGACCCGTGGGGCGCTAGCGTCAAGGGTGGGTAGCGCGCCTGCCCGCGCCACGTGCGGTCGCCCACGCCGATCGCCGACACGGCCAAGAGGCTTCGACTCAGCGCCCTCGTTCAGCGCGGCCCTGCTGCGTCCGGATTGAGGTGCGTGGGGCCTCGCGAGGGCGTGAAGGCATGTTCGAACGGTTCACCGACCGATCCCGCCGGGTGGTCATCCTGGCCCAGGAAGAGGCGCGGATCTTCAACCACGCGTCGATCGGCACCGAGCATCTGTTGCTCGGCATTCTCAAAGAGGGCGAGAACGTCGGCGCGCGGGCGCTCGTCGCGCTCGGGCTCTCCCTCCCCGCCGTCCAGCAGTCGGTGGAGGAGGTGGTCGGCTCCGGCGGCCAGGCGGCGGCCGGGCATATCCCCTTCACACCGCGGGCGCGGCGGGTCCTCGAGCTCGCCCTGCGCGAGGCGCTCCAGCTCGGGCACGCCCACATCGGGCCGGAGCATCTGCTGCTCGGGCTCGTCCGGGACGGCGGCGGGGTCGGCGCCCAGGTGCTCGCCGGGTTCGGCGCCGACGCCATGGCCGTCCGGCGGCGCGTGATCGAGGTGCTGGCGGGCAAGGCCGAGGACGGGCCCGACGAGGTGGCGGCGCCGCCGAGCAGCGCCGTGCTCGACCAGTTCGGCACCAACCTCACCCATGCGGCGCTGCGGGGCACGCTCGA
This sequence comes from uncultured Actinomycetota bacterium, assembly GCA_963840005.1. Classification (GTDB taxonomy): domain Bacteria; phylum Actinomycetota; class Actinomycetes; order Mycobacteriales; family Micromonosporaceae; genus Asanoa. The sequence continues at coordinate 184,145 of CAWIXO010000001.1, forward strand.
TCCCCTCGTGGGCCGGGAGAACGAGATCCAGCGGGTGATCCGGGTGCTCTGCCGGCGCACGAAGAACAACCCGGTGCTGCTCGGCGAGCCGGGCGTGGGCAAGACCGCCGCGGTCGAGGGGCTGGCCCAGCGGATCGCGCGCCGGTGACGTGCCGGCCGGCTGCGCGGCAAGCAGCTCTACACGCTCGACCTCAGCGCCCTGGTCGCCGGGTCGCGCTACCGGGGCGACTTCGAGGAGCGGCTCCGCAAGGTGATCAAGGAGGTACGCGGCCGCGACGACATCATCCTGTTCATCGACGAGATCCACACGATGGTCGGCGCCGGCGCCGCGGAGGGCGCGCTCGACGCCGCGTCGATCCTCAAGCCGCTGCTCGCCCGGCCCGAACTGCGGCTGATCGGCGCGACGACGACCGACGAGTACCGGCGCGATCCTGGTCCGCGACCCGGCGCTCTGGAGCGGCGCTTCCAGCCGGTCGCGATGGGCGAGCCGACGGTGCGCGCAGGCCGTCGAGATCCTGCGCGGGCTGCGCAGCCACTACGAGGCGCACCACGGCGTCATGTTCACCGACGCGGCGCTGTCGCGGCCGCGGACGCTGGCCGACCGCTACATGGCCGACCGCTTCCTGCCGGACAAGGCGATCGACCTGATCGACGAGGCCGGCGCGCCGCACGTGCAGCGGCGTGCCGGCGGCACGGAGGTCGGCGCCGACGACATCGCCGAGGTGCTGGCCGACTGGACGGGCGTGCCGGTGCGGCTGCTGACCGCGGCGGAGAGCCCGCGGCTCGCCGACATGGAGGACGAGCTGCACTCGGCGCGTCGTCGGCCAGGACGAGGCGGTCGGCGCTGTCGCGCGGGCGGTGCGCAGTACCCGCGCGGGTCTGAAGGATCCGCGCCGGCCCGCCGGGTCGTTCATCTTCGCCGGACCGACCGGCGTGGGCAAGACCGACCTGTGCCGGGCGCTGGCCGAGTTCCTGTTCGGCAGCGAGGACGCGTGATCCAGCTCGACATGTCGGAGTTCCACGACCGGCACACGGTGGCGCGGCTGGTCGGCGCGCCGCCCGGGTACGTCGGGCACGACGAGGGCGGCCAGCTCACCGAGCGGGTGCGGCGCCGGCCCGTTCTCGGTCGTCCTGTTCGACGAGATGGAGAAGGCCCACCCCGACGTCCTGCTCACGCTGCTGCAGATCCTCGAGGACGGCGCGCTGACCGACGCGCAGGGCCGCAAGGTCGACTTCCGCAACACCGTGATCATCCTGACCACCAACCTGGGCACGCGGGCGGCACCGGTCGGCTTCATCGACTCGGCCGCCGACGGTCACGACCAGGTGCGGGCGGCGGTACGCGAGGAGCTGCGGCGGCATTTCCGCGCCGGAGCTGCTCAACCGGATCGACGAGACGGTGGTGTTCCGGCACCTCGCGGAGGCCGAGCTGCTCGCGATCGCCGACCTCATGCTGGCGCGGGTGGCCGAGCGGCTGGCCGTCCTCGACATGACGCTGGTGGTCACCGACGACGCCAAGCGGCACCTGGTGCGGCAGGGTACCGATCCCGCGTACGGCGCCCGCCCGCTGCGCCGCGCCATCCAGACCGCCGTCGAGGACCCGCTGTCCGAGCGGATCCTGCTCGACGAGCTCCGCGGCGGCCAGACGGTCGTCGTCGACCTCGTAGACGGCGCCCTGGCGTTCGGGTCGGCGAGCCCGTGGCCGGTCAGGTCGTTGTAGACGGTCTCCTGCCGAGCCAGCACGACGATGTCGTCGGGCCGCATCCGCCGCGGCCCGGCGGCGCCGTCGAACCAGACGTCGTAGCCGACCGGCGGCCCGACCGCGGCCCAGGACAGCCCGTGTACGGAGCCTTCGGTGACGCCGGCCCGGACCCTGGTGCCGGGGGCGTGGCCGTCGTCGGCGACGACCAGCAGCGCGTCGAGGACCTGCCGGACACCCGTCCAGGGTGCGCCGGCCTCGTCGCGGAAGCCTCGGAACGCCGCGCGCAGCCGGGGCTGTGCGGTCGCCGTCAGCGCACCGTCGATGCGGTCCCACAGGATCGTCCAGTCGCCGTCGAGGAGGCGGCGGGCGGTCCGGTCGAGCTCGGCACACACCAGGTCGACCGCGGTCTCCTCGCCCGTCTCGGCGGCCCAGGCGCGCTCACCGGCCGCCGGGCGCGACGTCCGCGGCGACCAGATAGAGCATCGCCAACAGCGCTGTGCGGCCCTCGCCGGCGTAGAGCGGCCCATGTCCGGCCCGAGCCGGCGGGAAGCGCCGGACCAGGTGCCCGGCACGGCCGCCGGGCAGCCGGGCGGCCCGCCGGGCGTCGGTCACGCGGTCGTCGGCGGGCCGGGCGGCGCGGGCGCCGAGCGACCAGCGGCCACCGCCGCTGACGGCGACGGGATAGACGGTGCGGCCGAAGCCGCCGAGCGCCTCGCCGGCGTGCAGCCCGGCCGCCGCGACCTGCCGGGCCGCGACCGAGTAGGCCACGCCGGCCTGGGCGGCGTGGGCCCGGACAAGGCGCTTCCGCGCCCGCCCGGACCGTGGACGCTTGCGCGAACGCTCGTCGGTCATGGCACGTCCTTTCCCCGGCTACCCCGAACGTAGCTTCGGCCGGCCACCCGCGGTGGGGCCCGATCAACCCCGCGCGGCCGAAAGCGTCCAGGAGCAGCCGGTCACGAGATCGGCCAGCCGAAGTGGTCGAGCGGGCCGTGGCCGGCGCCGAGCCGCCAGCGGGCGCCGCCGGCGAGCGCGCGGGCGACGTACGCCTTCGCCGCCGCCAGCGCGGTGCGAGGTCGTCGCCCTGGGCCAGGTGGGCGGCGGTGGCCGCGGCGAACGAGCAGCCGGTGCCGTGGTTGTTCGGCGGTGTCGACCCGGGGCGCGCGCAGCTCGTAGACGTCGCGTGCCGTCCCAGACCACGTCGACCGCCTCGGCCGCCGGTGTCGCCGACCGCGTGGCCGCCCTTGACCACCACCGCGCGCGGGCCGAGCTCGCCCAGGGCGCGGGCGGCCTCGCGCTGGTCGGCCAGGGTGCGGATCGGCGACGCCGAGCAGCACCTCGGCCTCGCGCAGGTTCGGCGTGAGGACGGCGGCGTGCGGGAGCAGCGCCTCGACGTAGAGCCGCTCGGCCGCCGGCTCGAGCAGCCGGTCGCCGCTGGAGGAGACCATCACCGGGTCGACCACCAGGTGCGGCAGCCGGCCGGCGGCGGCCAGGTCGGCGACCGCGCGCGACCGTCGTCGGCGGTGGCCAGCATGCCGGTCTTGACCGCGCCGCACCGGCAGGTCGTCGAGCACCGCCTCGATCTGCGCGACGACGAACTCGGCCGGTACGGCGTGCACGCCGCGCACGCCGACGGTGTTCTGCGCGGTCAGCGCGGTGATGGCGCTGGTGCCGAAGACGCCGCAGCGCCGCGAACGTCTTGAGGTCGGCCTGGATGCCGGCGCCGCCGCCGGAGTCGGAGCCGGCGATGGTCAGGGCGACGGGCGGGTTCACGGTCGGATCCTCCACGGTGGCTCGAGTGCGCTCAGGTAGTCGGCGACCGAGTGGCGGGTCGCGCATCACCGCGCCCATCACGGCGACGCCGTAGGCGCCGGCGGCGCAGGCAGGCGGCGCACGTCGGTCGGGCGTGACCCCGCCGAGCGCGTACGCCGGCGGCCCGGCGCGCGACAGCGCGGCGAGGCCGGCCGGGCCGAGCGGCGGGCCGTAGCCGGGCTTGGACGCGGCTCGGGAAGACCGGCGAGACGGTGACGTAGTCGCAGCCCTCGGCGCGGCCCGGCGACCTCGGCCGCGGTCGTGGCAGGACCGGCCGACCAGCGCCGGGCGCGGCGTCGGGAACGGCTCCGCGGCGGCGCCAGGTGCACGGCGTCGGCCGGGCAGGCCGGTCGCCGGCCACGATCAGCGTGCCGCCGACCGGCGCCAGCAGCCGCGCGAGCTCGCCGGCCAGCGCGGCCCGCTCGTCGGCCGGCAGGTCCTTCTCGCGCAGCACGACGCCCGCGCGCCCGCCTCGACCGCCGCGGCCGACGCGAGTCGGCCAGCGGCCGGCGCACTGCGTGCCGGTCGGTCAGCACCAGCAGCCGCGGGCAGGCGTCACAGCGTCGGGCAGGCCGGCGCATCTGGGTGGACGCCTGCGGCGTGCCAGCGGCGCGGGATCCGGCCGGCCCGGTAGCGCGAGCCGGCCGGCCTCGACCGCGTGCCGCATCGCCAGCGCCATCCGCTCCGGGTCGCGGGCCCGGGTGACCGCCGAGGCGAGCAGCACCGCGTCGCAGCCGAGCTCCATCGCCAGCGCGGCGTCGGACGCGGTGCCGATGCCCGGCGTCGAGGACGACCGGCACCGTCACCGACTCGCGGATCAGCGCGATGTTGTGCGGGTTGCGGATGCCCAGCCCGCTGCCGATCGGCGAGCCCAGCGGCATCACCGCGGCGCAGCCGACGTCGGCCAGCCGGCGCGCGATGATCGGGTCGTCGTTGGTGTACGGCAGCACGTGAAGCCGTCGGCGACCAGCTGCTCGGCCGCGTCGAGCAGCTCGACCGGGTCGGGCAGCAGGGTGCGCTCGTCGCCGATCACCTCGAGCTTGACCCAGTCGGTGCTCGAACGCCTCGCGGGCCAGCTGCGCGGTGAGCACCGCCTCCCGGGCGGTGATGCAGCCGGCGGTGTTGGGCAGCAGCCGGACCCCGCAGCGCTCCAGCACGTCGAGCAGCGCGCCGCTGGTGGACGCCTCGACCCGGCGCAGCGCGACGGTGACCAGCTGCGGTGCCGGAGGCGATGATGGCGCGCTCCAGCACGTCGAGGCTCGGCACGCCGCCGGTGCCGAGCAGCAGCCGCGGACGGCGAACGGTCTCGTCCGGCCGCATGACGTCAGCGGGTCGTCGGTCGCATCGGTGCGTCAGCCTCCCGCCACCGCGGCGAGGACCTCGACGCGCGTCGCCGTCGGTCAGCGCGTCGTCGTCCCAGTCGCTGCGCGGGACCACCTCGCCGTTGCGGGCCACCGCGACCGCGGCGCTGGTCGGTGCGCGCGCCGCGACCAGCGCGGCCACGGTCGCGGCCGTCGGCGACGCTCGGCGGACTCGCCGTTGACGGTCAGCCGTCATCGCTGTCACCTCCGTCGAACCGGTCCGGGCGCGAACGCCGCGGCGCAGGCCTGGGCAGCGTCGCCGCTCGGCCAGCAGCTCGGCGATCGCGTCCGCGGTGACCGGGGTCAGCAGCACGCCGTTGCGGTGGTGGCCGGTGGCCAGCACCAGCCCGGGCAGCGCGCGACGGGCCGAGCAGCGGCGCGTTGTCGGGCGTGCCCGGGCCGCCACCGGGCCAGCGTCTCGACGAGCTCGAGCTCGGCGACGCCGGGCACGACCTCGATGGCGTCGCGCAGCAGGTCGTAGCACGGCGCCGGCGGTGACCGCGGCGTCGAAGCCCTGCTCCTCGACGGTCGCGCCGACGACGAGGCCGTCGTCGCCGTACGGGCACCAGGTAGACCGACCGGCCGCGGACCAGCGCCCGGACGGTGCCGTCGAGCAGCCCGGCGTCGCCGCGCAGCCGCAGGATCTGGCCCTTGACCGGCCGGACCGGCAGCGGCGGGCGCGCCGGGCAGGCTGCCGCTCCAGGCGCCCAGCGCCAGCACGACGGTGTCGGCGGCCAGCGCGCGCGCCGTCGGCCAGCCGCAGCCCGGTGGCCCGCCCGTCCGTCGACGACCAGCGCCGCGACCCGCGGCCGGACGACGTGGACGCCGGCCGCCGCGGCGGCGGCGAGCAGCGCGGCGTGCAGCGCGCGCGGCGTCGACCGAGTGGTCGCTCGGCGACGTGCACGCGCGCCGCGCAGCCGCGGGCGTCAGCGACGGCTCCCGGCCGGCGGGCCTGGCGCGGCGGTGAGCCGCTCGACGGGCAGGCCGAGCTCGCAGGTGGAAGGCGTGCAGCTCGGTCGAGCGCGCGCATGTCGTCGGCGTCGAAGCCGACCTCGCAGCGTGCCGGCGGTGCGCAGGCCGACCGTCGACGCCGCTGGCCTGCTCGAGCTCGGCGACGAAGCGCGGGATAGCGGGCCAGCGACGTCGCGGCTCAGCGCGCAGCAGGGCCTCCTCGCCGTACGCCGCCTCGGTGACCGGCGCCAGCATGCCGGCGGCGGCGTACGACGCGCCGCTGCCCGGCGCCGTCGTCGACGACGGTGACGGCGAGCCCGCGCTGCGCGCCGCGCCAGGCGACCGCCAGCCCGATCAGCCCGCCGCCGGCGACCACGACGTCGGTCATGGCCTGGCGTCCCAGGGCGCGCGCAGCAGCGCCGCGGGTGGCCGCGGCGCCGGGTCGGCCGCGTCCGACACCGCCGCGACCACGGCGACGCCGTGGGCGCCGGCGGCCAGCAGCGCCGGCACCCGGTCGACGGTGACGCCGCCGATGGCGATCACCGGCACGTCGACCGCGGCGGCCACGGCGCCGACGCCGGCCGGCCCGAGCGGGTCGGGCAGACCGTCCTTGGTGGACGTCGCGAACGCCGGGCCGACGCCGAGGTAGTCGGCGCCGGCGGCGACCAGCTCGGCCGCCCGCACGGGGTCGCGGGCGGTGCCGCCGATCAGGTGGTCCGGGCCGGCGATGCGGCGGACGGCGGCGACCGGCAGGTCGTCGGCGCCGAGGTGGGTGCCGTCGGCGCCGGCGGCCAGGGCGACGTCGACCCGGTCGTTGACGATGGACAGGCGCGCCCGGCCGGCGCGGCAGAGCAGCGACGACCTCCCGGCGCGAACGTCGAGCAGCTCGCGGTCGGTGCCGCCCTTGGCGCGGACCTGGACCACCGGCGCGCCGGCCGGCCAGCGCGGCGCGCGACCGCGTCCAGCGCCGCCGGCCCGCGCGGGCGTCGGTGAGCACGTGCAGCCGGCCGAGCGCGTCATCGCCGGCCCGCCGCGCGCCGGCGCCGGGCAGCAGGCAACAGCGCGGTCAGCAGCGGCCGCCACGGCGAGGCTGACCAGCGAGGCCGACCAGCCGTTGGCCGGGTCGATGCCGAGGTCGTGCCTGGCGGGCCGCCCACCAGGCCGTCCAGCCCGGCGCCGACGCCGGCGAAGAACGTCGGCAGGGTGAGCTGGTAGGCGACGAACCCGGCGGCCCACGGCAGCAGCAGCCAGGGCCGGGCCGGCGCGGTCGTCGGAGACGTCCCAGCGCGCCGCGCGGCAGCACGAAGTAGGCGACCGCGAACACGCCGACCAGCGGCACGAAGACCGCGCCGATCAGGAACAGGAACGGCTCGTACGACGGCGATGTCGAAGGCCAGCGCGAGCAGCGTGGCGACCGCGCCGACCAGCGACCGCCAGCACCCGCCGGTCGAGCCGTGGCGACGAGGTTCTGGGCCGAGACGGCGGTCGAGTAGATGTTGGCGAAGGCCTCGTCGACCTCGACGACGACCAGGACGGCCAGCGCGACGGCGCCGAGCGGCACGGCCAGCAGCGCGTCGACGACGTCGAGGCCGCCGGCGCCGTACGCGGCCAGGGCGAGCACGCCGAGCGTGAAGCAGGCGATCGTCGCGGTGCCGTAGCCGACGGCGGTGCCGGCGAACGCGGCCCGGCCGGTGCGGGCGTGCCGGGTGTAGTCGGCGGCCAGCGGGAACCAGGACACCGGCAGCGCGATGACCACGTCGACGGCGGTCCAGAACGAGCCGCCGTCACCGGTCAGTGGCTGCGGCAGCGGCCGCGGAGCACCTCGACGAACAGGTAGGCGCCGGCGGCCAGCGCGAGCCCAGACCGCGTACCGGGCGAGCAGCCGGACGGCGCCGCAGCGGGCGCAGCGCCATCAGCGTCGCGAGCGACGCCGGCCAGCGAGCACGAACGGCCAGCGCGGCGCGTCCAGCACCTGTGGCGGCGGCCTCGGCGATGATGACGATCTCGAAGGTCGCCCAGCCGACGCACTGGACGAGGTTGAAGCACGGTCGGCAGGTACGACAGCCGGCGGCCGAGCAGCCCGCGCAGCAGCACCATCGCCGGCACGCCCTCCCGGGCGCCGGCGGCGGCGCCGAGGCCGAGCAGCACCGAGCCGATCACCGCGCCGACCACGATGGCCAGCGATGGTGACGCCCAGCGGCCGGCCGGGCAGCACCACGAAGGTGGCCGCGACCGGCAGCAGCAGGCTGACGCCGAGGTTGCCGCACAGCCCGGCGGTGTCGCGCAAGCCGAGCGTGCGCGCGGGCTCGGCGGCCAGCGGCGATTCGGCGACGGTGGCGTGACGAGGTCGTTGACACGGAGACGCTCCCTACGCCGGCATTACCCGGCCAGGTTCCGACGGTCGGCGGCACGTCAGCCGCCCTCTCAGCCCGGTGCTCCGAGCTCCCGTTGTGACTTCCGGCAGGTTACGACATACCCGCCGTGAACGCCATCGTTACCGACATCACGGCGGGTTGCAGCCGTTGGGTCGGTCCGACGGGGGCCAGACGTAGGGCAGGTCCGCCGGCACGTCGCCGAACACTGGGCCGTAGAAGGCGGCGTCCTTGCGGATGGACACGTCCCGGACCACCGTGATCCCGCACGCGGCCGCGAGGTCGGTGCTCAGCGTGGTCGCCGTGGTGTCGGCCCGCCCGGTCTCCGTCCACGTCGATGCGACGATCAACCCGTAGCGGACCAGGGCCTCCTCGTAGCCGGCCCACATCTTGACCGCCGGGTGGTGCCGGTAGCCGTGCCCGGCGACGGTGAGGCCGCGCAGGATCTGCACGTTCTCCACGCGTTGCTTGCCGAGCCGGGGTGGGTCCAACACCGCCGCCGACCGGACGAAGTCGGGGAACGGCAGGAAGGTCTGCATCAGCTCAGCGTCTGCATCAGCCCAGCGCGCGGTCGACGTTGAAGGCGGCGCTGATCAGAGCCAGGTGGGTGAAGGCCTGCGGGAAGTTGCCCAGGTGCTCGCCGGTGGGGCCCAGCTGCTCCGCGTACAGGCCGACGTGGTTGGCGTACGTGATCATTTTCTCGAAGGCCAGGCGGGCCTCGTCGACCCGGCCGGCTCGGGACAGGGCCTCGACGTACCAGAAGGTGCAGATGGACATCGTGCCCTCTTCGCCTTCCAGGCCGTCCGGGCTCAGGTGCGGGTCGTAGCGGTAGACCAGCGAGTCCGAGACCAGCGTGTCGCCGAGCAGGTCGAGCGTCGTCAGCCAGCGCGGGTCGGCCGGGGCGATGAACTTCGACAGCGGCATCATCAGCACCGACGCGTCCAGCACGTGGCCGTCGCGGTGCTGGACGAAGGCCTTCAGCTCCGGGTCCCAGAACCGGTCCATGATCTGGTAGTAGATGGCGTCCCGGGCCTTGCCCCAGCGGACCAGGTCGGCCGGCAGGCCCCGCTGGTGGGCCACCCGGATCGCGCGCTCGATGGCGACCCAGCACATCAGCCGCGAGTAGAGGAAGTTGCGCCGGCCGCCGCGGACCTCCCAGACGCCCTCGTCGGGCTGGTCCCAGTTCTCGCACACCCATTCGACGAACGTGGTGACGCCCCTCCAGACGTCGCTGGAGATCGGTTGGCCCCACTTGTTGTAGAGGTAGATCGAGTCCACCAGCGCGCCGTAGATGTCGAGCTGGAGCTGGTTGACCGCGTCGTTGCCGACCCGCACCGGCGAGGAGCCCTCGTAACCCTCGAGGTGGTCGAGGCGGCGTTCGGAGAGCGACTCGCTGCCGTCGATCCGGTACATGATCTGCAGCGGGCCCTCGGGGTCCGGATCGCTCTCCCGCACCCGCTGGGACAGGAAGCCCATGAAGGCGTCGGCCTCCTCGGTGAAGCCCAGCCGCAGCAGCGAGTACGTGCAGAACGCCGCGTCGCGCACCCAGACGTAGCGGTAGTCCCAGTTGCGTTCGCCGCCGAGCCGCTCCGGCAGGCTGGTCGTCGGCGAGGCGACGATCGCGCCGGTCGGTGCGTACGTCATCAGCTTGAGGGTCAGCGCCGAGCGGTGCACGGCCTCGCGCCACCGGCCCCGGTACCGCGACGCCGACAGCCAGCGCCGCCAGTAGGCGACGGTGTCGGTGAACGCGCTTTCGGCCTCCTCGGCGCTGCCGTACGCCGCCGTTCCCTCGTCGGCCCGGTCGAGGCAGAACACCACCGACTCGCCCTGCTTGAGCCGGAACGCGCTGATCACGTCGCCGTCGACCAGCTCGAACGGCGCCGTCGAGTTCAGCGCCATGCTCAGCGACGCCGACTCGAAGATCGCCCGCCCGTCCTCGTCCAGCCGCACCGTGTGTGGTTGCAGGCCGTAGTCGAAGCGGGGCGCCACGTGCGCCCGGAAGGGCAGCTCACCGCGTACGCAGTTGACCCGGCGGATCAGCCGGAACCGGTGGCTCTCCTTCATGTCGGCCGGCACCGGCATGAAGTCCTGGATCTCCGCGACGCCGTCGTCCGAGAGGAAACGGGTGATCAGCACGTTGGTGTCGGGAAAGTAGAACTGCCGCGTGGTGGCCGACGGCACCTCCGTGCGCAGCGAGAAGAAGCCGCCCTTGTCGGCGTCGAGGATCGAGGCGAAGATGCTGGGCGCGTCGAAGCGGGGGACGCAGCACCAGTCAATGGTCCCGTCAGTACCGACGAGGGCCACGGTTCTCAAGTTACCGATGAGGCCATGCTCGCCGATGGGTAAATAGCGATCTTCGTCCACTGCTTCCGACGGTACGCGACGGTCGGTCACACGGGCGCGGAACCGGCGGATACGGGCGTACGGAGGCGGTCCCGCACCCACTTCCCGGCGGGCTTGAGCCGGCTCGGGTCCGCGTACGCGCCGGCCTTGCAGGTGCCCTTCTTGAACACCGCGCCGGAGCGCTTGTCGTCACTCCAGTTCCAGTTGGCCCAGCCGATCCGTTTGGCGGCCATCAGGTCCAGATAGGACTGCGCCCGGGTGAAGTTGTCCCCGCCGTCACCCGTGTACTTCTGGGTGCCGAACTCCGTGACGAACATCGGCAGCTTGTCGGCGGCGCGGGCGAGCGTGTTCAGGTATTCGTGGCCGTGCGAGGCCGCGTAGAAGTGGAACGTGTACATCACGTTGGCCGCCCGCACGGGGTCCTTGACCACCTGACGCTCGTCGCCGCCCTCCGACACGCCCAGTGACGACCAGCCGGGGGTGCCGACCAGCACGACCGCGTTCGGGTCCTGCGCGCGGATCACCGGGATCACCTGCTCGGCGTACGACCGGATCCGGCTCCAGGAGACACCGCTGGGCTCGTTGGCGATCTCGTAGAGGATGTTGTCGGCGCCGCGGTGCCGCCGGGCGATCTCGGCGAAGAACGTGCGGGCGCGGTCGAGGTTGGCCCACGGGTCGCCGGGGTCGAGGATGTGCCAGTCGACGATCACGTAGAGCCCGCGCGCGGTGGCCAGGTCGATGTAGTCGTCGACGAGCTCGGTGAACGTGCGCGGGTCGCTGGCGTAGCCGTCCTCCTGCACGTACATCGACACCCGCAGCAGGTCGGCCCGCCAGTCGCGGGCCAGCACGTCCAGCGACGGTCCGTTGACGCAGTTGGCGTACCACTGGATGCCGTGCGTCGACATCCCGCGGAGCTGGACCGGTTTGCCGAGCCGGTCGCACAGGTGCGTGCCGCAGACCTGCAGCGCACCGTGGGTGGAGACCGGGGTCGGCGCGGGCGCGGCCATCGCTGGTCCTACACCGACAGTGAGTGTCGTGACGACGGCGAGTAACCAGATCCGCATGAGCTGAAGAGATCATGCAGCCGCCGGAGTGACCGGGCACACCCTGGCGTGATCACCCGTCCGGGTGGAAGCTGGGAAAACGTGCCCGCCACCTCCTCTGTAGTTGCCGGCGTCGGCTTCCGGTCCGAGCGTGGCCCGGTGCTCGCCGCGGTCATGCTGTCGACCGCCCTCGTCGCCATCGACTCGACCATTATCGCCACCGCTGTGCCGTCCGTAGTCGACGACATCGGCGGATTCACCCAGTTCCCGTGGCTGTTCTCGGTCTATCTGCTGGCTCAGGCGGTCACCGTGCCGCTCTACGGCAAGCTCTCCGACCTGTTCGGACGCAAACGGGTGATCCTGTTCGGCATCGCCACGTTCCTTGTCGGCTCGGTGCTCTGCGGCCTGGCCACCAGCATGACCATGCTGATCATCTTCCGGGCGATCCAGGGCCTGGGCGCCGGTGGCATCGCGCCGGTGACGGTGACCATCGTCGGCGACCTCTACACGGTGCGAGGAGCGGGCCAAGGTGCAGGGCTACGTGGCCAGCGTCTGGGGCATCTCGTCGGTGGTCGGCCCGACGTTGGGCGGCGTCTTCAGCGAGTACGTGTCATGGCGGTGGATCTTCTTCGTCAACATCCCGCTGTGCCTGCTGGCCGCCGGAATGATCTGGCGCAGCTACCACGAGCGCCGTACGCCGGCCCGGCCGGTGATCGACTACCGGGGCGCGGTGCTGCTGACCGCCGGGCTGACCCTGGTCATCCTCGGCGTGCTGGAGGGCGGGCAGGCCTGGGCCTGGAACTCGCCGGCCAGCGCGGCCACCCTCGGCATCGGCGCGGTGCTGCTCGCCGCCTTCCTCATGGTCGAGCGGCGGACCAGTGAGCCCGTCCTGCCGCTGTGGGTGTTCCGGCGCCGGCTGCTGGTGACCAGCGGCGTGGTCTCCGCCGGTGCCGGCGCGGTGCTGCTCGGCCTGAGCTCCTACATCCCGACGTACGCCCAGGAGGTGATCGGCGTCGGACCGCTGGTCGCCGGCCTCGCGCTGGCCGCACTCACCCTCGGCTGGCCGATCGCGGCGTCCCAGTCCGGCCGGATCTACCTGCGGTTCGGGTTCCGGGCCTGCGCGCTGGTCGGCTCGAGCCTGATCGTGCTCGGCAGTGCGCTGCTGCTCCTGCTCGGCGGTGGCACGAGCGTGTGGCAGGTGGGCGTGACCAGCATGGTGATCGGCCTCGGCATGGGCCTGACCGTCAGCCCGACGCTGATCGCCTCGCAGTCCAGCGTCGGCTGGAAGGACCGCGGCGTGGTCACCGCCAACAACCTGTTCCTGCGCTCGGTCGGCAGTTCGCTGGGCACCGCGGTGTTCGGCGCCGTGGCCAACGCGAAGCTGCGCGGTTCGCAGGGCGATCCGGCTAGGCTGGTCTCCGCCGTGCACCACGTGTTCATCGGTGTGCTGGCGGTAGCGGTCGTGATGGCCGTGGCCGCGGTCCTGCTGCCGCGCCGCGACGTGCCCGTACCCGGCCAATAACCAAAACTTTCCAAGGTTTTTCTGTTATCCCACCCGGAGTTTGCGCAGGCCAGGTGAGTGATTTGTAAAGCCTGCTTATGTTCGACTTAAGGCTCGGCCCTCGGCGATCACCCGTACCTAAAGTTCGGGCTGCCCCAAGACTGATCGTGCTCCGAGAGGCCCCGATGTCCCATCCCACTTCCGCGCCGCGGCGTCCCTTCCTCCGCCGCCGGTCCACCATCGCCGTCGCGGTCCCGGTCCTCGTGGCGGTCGCGGCGACCATCGCGGTGACCGCCGCGCACGCGCGGTCCGCGAACCCGGCCCCGGTCGTCGCCGGGGTCGTCGAGGCCGACGCCGCCGCCCTGCCGGAGGGTCCCGGTGCCGACGCGCCTGGGACCACGCCGTCCGCCGGGCCGACCACGGCCACGCCGAAACCGTCCGCTTCGCCGGCTGCCGCCGCGCCGCCGGGGTCGGCGCCGCCCGCCCGGCCCGGCTGGGTCCGGGTCGACGCCGCCCAGCAGGCCGCCGACGTCAAGGCGTTCTTCGCGATGAAGCCGCGGAAGGTCACCAACAACCCGGTCAAGGTGCCTGAGTTCAACGCCTCCTGCAAGGCGAGCCACCGCAACGACGACGACCCGATCGTCGCGCCCGGGCTGCCCGGTGCTTCGCACAACCACACCTTCATGGGCAACACGAGCACGGACGCGTTCTCGACCGCGGACTCGCTGTTCGCCAACAAGGCCACCACGTGTACGCCGGCGCAGGACCACTCCGCGTACTGGATTCCCACGCTGCTCAAGAACGGCAAGGCGGTCAACCCCAGCGGTGTGACCGTCTACTATGGATCGCGACTGCGTGACCCGGGCAAGACCGTGCCGTTCCCGTTCGGTTTCCGCATGATCACCGGCGACGCCAAGAACCAGGTGGACACGCCGGACAAGCAGGGCAACCACTTCTGGTGCGCGGGCATCGGTGGCGAGACCGGCCGCACGCCGGACGGCGAGTGGCCCGTCTGCGCGAAGACCGCCAACCTGGTCCGCCAGGTCACGTTCCCGGACTGCTGGGACGGCAAGCACCTGGACAGCCCCGACCACAAGTCGCACGTCGGCCCGGCGGACCGCGACGGCAAGTGCTCGGGCAAGTTCCCGGTCGCGATCCCGTCGGTGTCGTTCGTCATCGGCTATCCGCTGAGCACCGACACGGCCGGCATCAAGCTGGCCTCGGGCACGGGCTTCTCGATGCACGCCGACTTCTTCAACGCCTGGGAGCCCAAGGCCCTGGCCGAACGCGTCCGCAACTGTCTGAACCAGGGCGTCAAGTGCGGCTCCGACGGCCAGTTCTGACCCCGGCCGCCACGCGCCGACTGGCGGCCGTCGGGGTGCTCGTCGCCACGGCCATCTCCGTCCCGCTGACCGTGGCGACGACACCGGACCGGCCGGTCACCCCCGTGGTGGCCGGTCGGCCCGCCGTCCTTCCGACGGCGGCCGCCGTTCTCGGCCCGACGGACATCGCCTACCTCCAGTTGATGGTCCCGATGGACGTGAGCGCGGTGCGGTTGGTGTCGCTGGCCGAGGACCCCGCGATCGCGGCCGTCGTCGCCGGCCACCCGGCTGAGCTCGCCCGGATGCGGGCGCTGCTGGGCGCGGCCGGACTTCCGGACGGCGACCTGCACGACGGCCACGAGCTGCCGGGCCTGTTCAGCGACCGGCAACTCGACGAGGTGGCCGCGCTGCCATTGCCGGAGCGCCGCGCGCGGGTCGCCGATCTGCTCCGCGAGCACCTGGCGCAGGGGGAGCGCATCTCGGCGGGTGCGGCGCGCAACGCCACGGACCCGGCCGTGCGGGCACTGGCCGTCGACCTCGGTGCGCTGCGTACCACTGCGCTGGCGGGGCTCAAGCCGGGCTTAGGTTCGGGTTAAGGACGCACCGCCGCGGACGAACGCCTCGTAGAGTCGGCCCGCCCCACCCGATCAAGAGAGGCTCCTCGATGCTCCGTCCACGTTGGTCGTTCCGGTGAATGCCCGGCCGCCGGACCCGCGCCGTCGCCGCCGGACCCTGCCGCGTCGCCCGCGTCGCCGCCGCCCCTCCGCCAGCGGCCCACCCCGCCGACTCGGCTGATTTGGTTTTACCCCGAAAGTCCTATTCGTCGCGTACGGTGATGCCGTGGTGCTGGCGGGGTTGGCCCGGCGCGGCGGGCGCCGGGTCACCCCGCTCTCCCTTGCCGCCTGCGCCGGTGTGGTCGACCTGGTCGCGTTCGCGGGTCTCGGTGGCGCCTTCGCCAGCATCGTCACCGGCAACCTCGTCGTCGTCGGGCTCGGCATCGGCACAGCCGACGACCACGTCTTCGCGGCACCGGCGGTCGCGGTCGCGGGCTACAGCGCCGGCGTGGCGTGGGCCCAGGCCACCCCGCGCTGGCCGTGGCCCACCCACCTGATCGTCGAGCTGGCACTGCTGGGCGCGCTGGCCGCCGGCTGGGCGGCGACCGACAGCCGGCCCGGTCGCACCACGTCGCTGCTCCTGCTGGCGACCGCGGGCGTCGCGATGGGCACGCAGAGCGTCGTGGCACACCGGATGCACGAGGCGACGACCTACCTGACCGGCACGCTGACCGGCGCACTGCACGACCTGGTCGCGGGTCAAGTGGGCCGGCGCGCGGCCGCCCTCGGCCAACTGGCCGGCCTGACCGCGGGCGCGGCCGTCGCCGCCGTGCTGTTCCAGACCGCCCGCTGGTCCGTACCCCTGCTGGCGATCGGCCTGCTGATCGTCGCTCTGCTGGCCGTCCGCGGACCGCGTTAGGCGGGCGCCGCGGCGATGTGCCAGAACGCGGCGTAGCGGCCGCCCCGCCGCAGCAGGTCGGCGTGGCTGCCTTCCTCCATGATCCGGCCGCCGTCCAGGAAGACGACGTGGTCGGCGCGTTGGACGGTCCGCATCCTGTGCGCCACCAACACCACCGTCCGGCCGGTCATGAGCCGCTCGATGCCCGCGTGGACGGCCGCCTCGTTCGCCGGGTCCAATGCGGACGTCACCTCGTCGAGCAGCACGATGGGCGCGTCCTTCAGCAGCGCCCGGGCGATCGAGACCCGCTGCCGCTCACCACCGGACAGCAGCGCCCCACCCTCGCCGACGTTCGTGGACCAGCCGCCGGGCAGCCGGTCGACCACCTCGTCCAGCCGCGCCGCGGCCGCCGCCGCCCGGATCTCGGCGGCGCCGGCGTCGGGGCGACCGAGCCGTACGTTGTCCTCGATCGTGCCCGCGAAGAGGTAGACGTCCTGGAAGACGATCGCGATCCGGGACATCAACACGCCGGAGTCGATCGCGCGTACGTCGACCCCGCCGACCCGGACCGCGCCCGCGTCCACGTCGTAGAACCGCGCGAGCAGCTGCAGCAGCGTGCTCTTGCCCGCACCCGACGGCCCGACGACGGCGAGCCGCTGCCCGGCCGGCACCGACAAGGACACGTCGTCGATCACCGTACGGTCGCCGTGCCGGAAGGTGACGGACGAGAACTCGAGGTCGTGGCTGTTCGGCACGCGCGGTTCGCGCGGCTCCGGCAGCGGCGACGTGCGCAACACCGTGTCGAGCCGGGCCAGCTCGGCCCGGGCGGTGCGCAGCTTGCCGCCGAGGTCCGACAGCGACAGCAGCGGGTCGGCGCAGCGGGCGGCGAGCACCAGGACAGTCAGGACCTCCGCCACGCCGACCTTCCCGCCGAGCGCGAGGTAGGCGCCCAGGACCAGCAGGACGGTGAACATCGCCTGCACCGCGATCGTCAGGCCGACGGCCCCGGGTAGCGCCGACAGCGTCGACCGGCGCGACGCCTGCCGCACCTCCCGCAGCGCGTCGTCGAGCAGCGTGAAGCGTTCGGCGGTCCGGCCACCGGCCCGCAGCACCGGCTGGGCCTGGAGGTACTCGATGACGCGGGCGGAGGCCTCGTGGTCGCGTTCGGCACGCTCCGCGTCCGCGGTGGACATCGAGCGGCCGGCCCAGATCTGGATCGCCGCCACGACCGGTGCGGCGACCAACGCGGCCAGGCCCAACTGCCAGTTGACGGCCAGCATGACGACGACGATGGTCAGCGGTGTCACGCAGGCGAAGACGAACGGCGCCAGCAGGTGGGCCGACGATGCCCATCGCACCCAGGAGGCCGCGGCTGGCCAGGACCGACACCTCGCCGACTCGCGCCGGGCTGTGCCAACCGATGGGCAGCCGGGCCAGGTGGTCGCCGAGCCGGTGGTACATGCCGCGCAGCAGCCCGGTGCCGACCCGGAAACCGGCCAGGTCGCTGCGATAGCGCAGCGCCGCGTACACCGCGACCGCGGCGCCGAACGCGACCAGAGCGGGCCACGCGTCCGTGGGGTTGCCGCCGAAGAGCGCGAGCAGCACCGGGACCAGCAGTGCGTACGACAGTCCCTCGGCCACCGCGGTCATCGTCATCAGCGCCAGGGTGCGTCGCATCGGCCGGGCGTGCTCGCGGCCCAACACGCCCAGCAGCATGCGGATCACCGAAGCTCCCCGGTCGCCGCTCGACGATCACGCCGTCCTCCAGCGCCACGACAGTGTCGGCACCGGCGATCGTGGCCGGACTGTGCGCGACGACCAGGATCGTCCGGTCCCAGCCCAGCGTCGTCAGGGCGTGGCGCACCGCCTGCTCGGTCGGCGGGTCGGCGAACGAGGTCGGCTCGTCGAGCACCAGCACCGGTGTGGCGGCGAGCAGCGCACGGGCGAGCGAGATCCGCTGTGCCTCGCCGCCCGACAGCCCGGCCTCCTCGCCGATGACCGTGTCGTACCCGCGTGGCAGTTCGAGGATCCGCTCGTGGATGTTGCGCCTGCCGGGCGGCGCGCGCCACGTCTTCGCGATCGGCGTCCGGCACCGCCAGCGCGATGTTGTCGGCGACCGACGCGCGCAGCAGGCGGACGTCCTGGAAGACGAAGGAGACCAGTCGGTGGAGCTCCCGGCTGCCGATCTCGCGCAGGTCGACACCGCCGAGCAGGATCGAGCCCTCCGTCGGGTCGAAGAACCGCGGCAACATTCGCACCAATGTGGACTTCCCGCTGCCCGACGGACCGACGACCGCCGTAACCGTGCCCGGCTCGAGCACCAGGTCGACTCCGCGTAGCACCTCGTGGCCGGCCGCGTAGCCGAATCGCACGCCACGCAGCTCCACCCGGTGGCCGCGCGGTGCGGTCGGGCGCGCGGGCTCCGGCAGCTCCGGGACCGCCAGCACGTCGCGGATCCGGCCGACGGCGCGCCGGGCGGCCTGGAGCTCGTCGAAGCCGTGGCCGAGGGCCGCGACCGGTGCGGTCAGGCCGAGTCCGAGCAACAGGAAGGGCAGCAGGTCAGCCGGCGCCAGGCCACCGTTCGTGATCAGTGCCGTGCCGCCGGTCAGCACGACCAGCAGGACGAAGGGTGGCGACAATGCCAGTTGCATGCCGGCGGCGACCGCGGAGACACCGCGTACCCACCGGACGAAGACGTCGACGAACTCGTCGGCCGCGGCGCGGAACGTGCGATGGGCCTGCCGCGCACCGCCGAAGGCCTTGACCACCGCGATGCCCTGCACGAACTCGACGACCGAGTCGGCGATCCGGCCCATCGCCGCGTCGAACTCCCGCTGCTCGCGCAGCCGGGCCGGCGTCATCAGCAACGGGACCAGCGCGAGGGCCAGGACGACCGGGATCAGCGTGATCAGGGTGAGCCGCCAGTCGACGGTGACGAGGTAGGCGAGCGAGACCAGCCGGCACCACGAACGCGGAGACGAGCTCACCGGGCGTGTGCGCGATGAACGGGTGCACGGCGCTGACGTCCTCGCCGACGACCTTCGCAAGTTCGCCGGTGCGGCGCCGGGAGAACCAGCCGAGGGGTACGCGGCCGAGCCGTGCGGCCAGTTGCCGGCGGAACGACAACTGCACCCGGCCGTCCAGCAGGTGCCCGATCGCCGGCCGACGCGGCGGTGAACACCAGGCGGACGAGCAGGCCGGACCGCGCCCGCGATCACGACGGCCCAGACGTGGCCGCGGTCGATCGGGCCGGGCGACAGCAGCGTCGCGGCCGAGCTCGACGACCGCGAGCAGCGGCACCAGGCCCGGCGACGCCGCCGACGACCTGCAGGACCGCGACGGCCGCGAAGCTCCCGAGGTGCGGGCGCAGCAGACCGGGAAGGGTCATCGCGGTCTCACTCGGCCAGGCGCGCGGCGCAGGGCGGCGCCGAGTTCGGCGATCTGCCGCTGCGAGACCTCGGCCGACAGGATCGCCTGCGACCCGTGGAACGTGCCGGCCCACTGGTGCAGCTCGACCGACACGCCCGCCTGCAGCAGGCGCAGCGCGTACTCGATGTCCTCGTCGCGGTTCGGGCAGAGCTCCGCGGTGGCGATGTAGGCCGGCGGCAGGCCCGGACAGGTCGGCGGCCCGCGCGGGCGCGGCGTACGGCGAGGCGGGCGTGGCCGCCCAGGTAGTGCCGCCACATCGTCGGCGACCTTGTCGCTGGTCATCCAGGGCGTGTCGGTGAAGTGCCGCGCCGACCAGGTCTCCTGCCGGTCGTCGAGCGCCGGGCTGGTTGAGCAGCTGGAAGCGGATCGGCGGCCCCTGCTCGTCGCGGGCCCGCAGCGCCAGCCGCGGCCGCGAGCCCGCCGCCGGCGCTGTGCCCGCCGACCGCGATCCGGTCCGGGTCGACGCCGAGGTCGGCCGCGTGCTCGGCGGCCCAGGTCAGCACGGCGTACGCGTCGTCGAGCGCGGCCGGGAACGGGTTCTCGGGCGCCAGGCGGTAGCCCACCGAGATCACCACCGCGCCGGAGCCCTCGGCGAGCCGGGCGGCCCACGGGTGCTCGGTGTCGAGGTCGCCCATGACGAAGCCGCCGCCGTGCAGCCAGACGACGGCGCCCTGCGCCTGCGTGCGGGCGGTAGATCCGCACCGGCACGTCCGGGTCGGCGGGCACCATGCGGTCCTCGATCTCCATGCCGGCGGTGTCCGGCGCCGGGCACCGCCGCGGCCAGCGCGGCGAGGCCGCTTCCGCGCGGCGACCGGGTCGGCTCAGGTCGGCCTTGGGGAACAGCGGGATGAAGGCTTCCAGTTCGGGATCCATGCCGACCATCGTCCGGTCCGGCGCGCCCGGAGTCAGCCGCCATCCGTCGCGCATCACGGCTGGATCGCGCGCCGATCGTCGCTATCCTCGCTGTCATGGAGGCACTGGCCGAACGGCTGTCGCAGCTGGACGCGGAGGCCGAGGGCGCGATCCGCGTCGTGATGTTCTACGACACGCTGATGCGCCGCCGGGTCGACCTTCCGGCGCTCGCCCGGGCCTCGGCGGGCCTGGCCGAGTGCGTGGCCGGCGATCCGGCTGCACGGCACGGGCCGGGTGATCCGCATCGGCGCCGGACGGCCGCCCGGCGCCCGACGCCGAGCGCCGCTCCGTTCGTCCACCGCACCGATCACCCTCGACGACGAGGAGATCGGCACGGTGTGGCTGGAACGCCCCGGCCCGCCCGGCTGCCGCTCGACGAGGTGCTGCTGGACCGGCTCGCCATCGCCGCCGCCGCGGTCGTCGAGCGCTACGGCCCGGCCCGCACCACCATGGCCGACCCCGCCCTCGTCGAACTGGTGATCAGCGCCGACAGCGACGAGGCGGCCAGGGCCCGGGCGCTGCGGCTGCTGGGGTTCGCCGCCGACCTGCCGGTGCGGGTCGTCGCCGTGCGGTCGGCGCTGCCGCTCGACCAGGTCGGCGGCCTGGTCTGCCCGGCCCGCCCGGTGAAGGCGGCGCCGCTCGCCGACGTCGGCGTCATCCTGGCCACCACCGTGGATCCGGCCCGGTTCCCGGCCGGGCGTGCGCGCGGGCATCGGCGCCGCCGACGGCCCCGACCGCTCCTGGCGCGAGGCCCGCACCGCGCTGCGCTTCACCACCGCACGCCAGCCGGTCGTCCACTACGACGACCTGGGCGCGCTGGCGCTGCTCGCGCAGGTACCGCCGGAGGCCGCCCGCGACAACGCCGACGTGGCCGCGATCGCCCGCCTCGCCGGCGACCCGGACGAGCTGGAGACGCTGGACGCCTACTGCGCCACCGGTTCCTGCGCCAGGCCGCCGACTGCTGCACCTGCACCACAGCAGCGTCGCCCGCCGGCTCGACACAGATCGGCAAGACCCTGGGCATCGACCTCACCGATCCCACCGGGCTGACCCGGGCCCGGCTCGCCCTCACAGCCTGGCGGTTGCTGGACGCCTGACCGGGACAGCGCGGCGGGAGCCAGGGCATTATCTTGATGCCCGTCTGTGGCCGACCGTGGCGACAGCGCACGAGCTGCTGCAGAGGCGAAACATGACCGGCTGGAACCCCGACCCTTCCTACCCTGGAGCCCAGCCCGGGTATCCGGCCCCTGGCGGCGTGCCGACCGGTGGCTACCTGCCTCCCCAACAGTTCGGCCCGCAGACCGCCGATCCGCTGATCAGCCCCAACTACGGCGGCTGGTGGAACCGCGGTGTCGCGATCGTCCGGGTCGGGTGGAAGCCGCTGGCCGGGCTCCAGGCGGTCGGCGTCGCCCTCTCCCTGCTGGTGCAGGCGCCGGCGGCCGTCTTCATCGCGTTCGCGACGAACGACCTCGAGACCTCGTTCATCCCCGAGGATTCGAGCGCCCAGCCCGACTGGACGCCGTTCATCGTGCTGATGTCCCTGACCGTCGCGGCCGCCCTGCTCGCCCTGGTCCTGTCCACGGTGATCACCCTCGCGAGCGTCTACGTCGGTGTCAGCATCGCGGTCGGCGTCCCGCCGCGGATGGGCGACGCGGTGCGGATGGCCGTCCGGCGGCTGTTCCCGTTGCTCGGCTGGCAACTGCTCGCGATTCCCATCTACCTGGTCGCGGTGTGCTTCTGCGTCCTGCCGATCTTCTACGTGATGGCCGTCTTCGCCGTGCTCCCGGTCGTGGTGGCGGTCGAGCGGACCAACGCTATCGCCCGCTGCTTCACCCTGTTCCACCGCGACTTCGGCGCGGCGGCGGGCCGGATCGCGACGATCCTCGGCCTGACGCTCGGCGTGGCCCTGGTCGGTGCGGTGCTCGGCGGCGCGATCGAGGCGGGCACGAGCGTCTCGCTGACGGGCAACGCGGGCGTCATCACCGGCTCGATCGTGTCGACGTTGCTGACCGCGGTGATCGCCGGCGCGGTGGCGGTGCTGATCGCCCCGCTGACCCTCACCGCGTACGCGGACCTGCGCGCCCGCGTCGAACCAATCAACGCGCTGGCCATCGCCCAGCAACTCGGCATCGTCCCGCCGGCCAACCCGTGGACGGCCCCCTGGCCCCCCGGCACCCCCGAGCCACCCACGGGCACGCCGGCCTAGAGCGCACCATGACAGACGTACGGGCGTCTGACCGTGATCGAGAAGCCGTCGTGACCCGGCTCGGCGCCGCCGCGGGCGAGGGCCGGTTGACCCTCGTGGAGTTCGAGGACCGCGTCGCTCAAGCATTCGCCTCGAAGACCCGCGGTGAACTGGACGTGTTGGTCGCCGACCTTCCGGCGGTGCCGGGCGGTCACGGTGCTCTGGTCCCACACGGCAAGGGCTCGGTCCTGTCGATCCTGGCGGTGGTGGGCGGCCTGGCCTGGGTGCCGCTGTTCCCCTTTGTGGATTTCGGCGCCCTTCCGGGCGCCATCGGCGTCGTCTTCGGCGTGCTCGCGTTGCGCCGGGGCACCCAGCCCATGGTCCGCGCGCTGGCCATCCTCGGACTCGTCGGCGGCGCTGCCGGTGTCGCGTCGCAAGTGCTCTGGCTCCTCTTCCACCTCTGGTAGGGGGTGACCAGTTGTTTCGGGAGCCACTGAGATCTTGTTGCGCGGGGCGGGTGGGGCCAGGATCGGGGCCATGACCGTGCCACTGCGCCAGCGGAAGTTCGACTGGTTCTTCATCGGCTTCTTCGCCGTCAACGCGACTGTCATCACCTACATCGTCGACCTCGAGCAGATCGTGATCCGCGATCCGAACAACTTCGACTACCCGCTGTGGCCGCCGGCCGGCGCGATCGACCTCGTCCACTGGTGGGGCGACACGTTCGACCCGTTGCTGATGGCCCGGCCGCCGTTCTGGCAGATGACGATCTGGATCGACCTGATCTTCTTCGGCCCGTTCTACTTGTTCGCCCTGTACGCCTTCATCCGCGGCCGCAACTGGATCCGGGTGCCGGCGCTGGTCTGGTCGGGCACCATGCTGGCCAACGTGCTGATCATCCTGATGGACGAGCGGTACGGCGTCACGCCGGCACCCAACTTCGCCGGTCGTCGCTGGCCGCCAACGCCGCCTGGCTGCTCACGCCGTTCCTGATGATCTGGCGGATGCGGCGCGAGCAACCCGTTCCCCGCAGCCGAGCCCGATCCGAACCCGAATCCGAGCGCGGACCGGTGACCGCGTGAGGGCCGGCTTCGCCGACCGCTACGGGCCGTGGGCGCTGGTCGCCGGCGCCTCGGAGGGCCTCGGCGCCGCCTTCGCACGCCAGCTCGCCGAACACGGCCTCAACCTGGTCCTCGCCGCGCGCCGGGCAGGAGCCGCTCGTGGACCTGGCGGCGGCCCTGCCGACCGAGACCATCACGGTCGCGCCGATCTGTCCACAATGGACGGACTGCGGCCGGTCGCCGACGCGGCCGACGAGATCAGGAGGTCGGTCTGGTCGTCGCGAACGCCGCCTACTCGCCGATCGGCCGGTTCGTCGAGATGGACCCGGAGCTGAGCCCGCCGCGCCGTCGACCTCAACTGCCGCATGCCGCTGGAGCTGGCCCACCACTTCCTGCCGCCGATGGTGGCGCGCGGGCGCGGCGGCTTCGTCGTCATGTCGTCGCTGGCCGGCATGCAGGGCTCGCCGCCGATCAGCGTCTACGCCGCGACCAAGGCGTTCGGAGCGATCCTGGCCGAAGGCCTCTGGGCCGAGCTGCGCGGCACCGGCGTGGACGTGGTCACCTGCGTCGCCGGTGCGGTCGCCACGCCGAACCTGGCCGGTGCGAAGGCCCGGCCGGCGCCCGGCACCCAGACACCGGACCAGGTCGCCCGGGCGGCGCTGCGCGGGCTGGGCCGCGGTCCGCGGGTCGTGCCGGGCCTGGGCATGCGCGTCTCGTCGGCGCTGATGTCACGGCTGTTGCCGCGCCGCACCGCGATCGCGGTCATCGCCCGGGCCTCCCGCGACCTGAGCGCCCCGTGAACCCGGGGCGCCCGCCAGGATCGCGGCGAGGTCGCGGGGCCGGGCGAGGTGCGGGAAATGGCCGCTGTCCGGCAGGACGGTGAGGGCGAGGTCGGGCAGTGCGTCGGTGAGCCAACGGAGGTACGCGGGGTCCGGCTCCGCGCCCGTCACGTAGTGGTAGGCAACACCGCGCGCGCGGATCGCGGCCAGGTCGCGGATTCGCCGTTCGGTGTGCGCCTCCACCGGCTCGGTGAGCACCTCGCGCCAGTAGCCGAGGAGCAGGTCCTGGGCCGGCGTGCCGGCCGACTCGACCATCCGCCTGGCCTCCGCCGGCAGCAGGTCGATCCGCATTCGGTCCAGCATGGACTGCCACACCCGCCCGTAGTCCGGGCCGCGCAGCACCGGTTCGACCTGGCGCAGCAGCGCCGCGAACCCGCCGACCAACAGCGGCTGGTCCACGTTGACCACGCCGCGCGCCGGATAGGTGGCGCCGTACACCGTGGCCAGCACCCCGCCGATCGAGTGGCCCACCACCACGGGAGCGTCGAGGCCGGCGTCGACCACCGCGTGGTGAACCGCGCGGGCGACCTCCGCCAGCCCGTGGTCGGCGCAGACCGGCGACCCGCCGTGCCCGGGCAGGTCGATGGCCAGCACCCGCCGGCCCGGGTCGAGCAGCGCCAACTCCGACAGCGTCGGCAGCCACTGGCGCCGGTCGAAGCTCAGCCCGTGCAGCAGCACGAGCGGCGCCCGCTCGTCCTCCCCACCGAGGCTGTCCGCCGCCAACCCACCGAAGATCCCCGTGCCCATGCCCGTCCCCCCATGTCAGGTACACGGCAGAGGCGTAACACCCGGGGCTACATCCCGTTCGTGGGGCGGGTCACAGCCGCCAGCGGGCCGGACCGTCCGGGGCCGGCTGGTAGCGGAAGAGCCGGCCGGTGTGCACGGACGCGCGCAGGTGGGCACCGGCCAGCGGGGCCGCCGCCGCGACCCGTTCCAGGGTCGCGCGCAGCGCGCGGGTGGCGCTGACCCGGGCGCGCTCGGCCTCGTCGGACACGGTCCGCGGGCGTCCGCCGAGGCCGGTCGCCCGGCGCAGCTCGGCCAGCAGGGCCGTCCGTTCCGTCTCGATCGCCGCCGCCGCGTCCGGGTCGCCGGCCCGGTCGGCCGCTTCCAGCTGCTCGTCGAGGACGGCCAGCCGGCTCCGGTACGCCGCGCGCGCGGCGTCGTCGAGAACCGGGTCGGCCGGTGCCACCCGCAGGCCGGCGCCGCCGGCGACGAGGTCCAGCGCGGGGATCTCCTGGCCGGGTGCCGCCAGCAGCGCGCGCAGGTGGTGCACGCCGCGGCCGTCGCGGAGCCGGGCGGTCTCCGGCCCGGCGTGCAGCCGCCATTCGTCGCCGTCGCGGACCAGCGTCCACTCGTCGGGGGCCGGGGCGAGGTCGGCCAGCAACCCGCGCAGGCCCAGCTGTTCGGCGATCGGCCGGGCCCGCGCGAGGTCGGCGGCGGCCCGATCGGGATCGACCGCGGCCCGCGCGACCAGCGAGTAGGCGAGCCACGGCAGCATGCCGGCCCGTTGCTCCAGGTCGACCGCGCTGTCGAGGTGGGCGACCGCCTCCTCGAGCCGGCCCAGCCGGGTGGCCAGCCGGCCGAGATAGTCGTCGACCGGCCCGCTGATCGTGTTCGCGCCGCCCCAGACCACCAGCCGGCCGCGGAACGGCAGGAGTGCGGCGTACAACGCCTGTGCCGCCGACGCGTCCGCGGCCTTGGCCGCCACGGCCGCGAGTTCGGCCACCGCGCCCAACCAGCGCGGGCCCGTGCCGGACAGCACGGCCGGCAGGACCCGGTCCAGCTCGAGCTCGGCCTCGGCGGCGCGTCCGGCTTCGGCGAGGGTCCGGGCGAGCGTCGCCTCGAAGAAGTGCCCCGGCAGCCGGCGGGCCAGCGCCCGCAGGACGTCGACTTCACTGGCGGCGTCGCCGCGGAGCATGGCGAGCCGGCCGTGCAGGGTCGCGACCAGTCGGCCCGTGTCGGGCAATCCGGCCAGTCGTCCGTGTTCGGCCACCTGGGCCGTCAGCTCGTCGGCAGTGTCGAACCGGCCGCGGATGGTCGCCAGCATCGCCTGGCGGGCGAGCACGACGACCGCCGACGAGCTGTCACCGGCCAGCTCGCCGGCGCGGGCGTACGCGGTCAACGCCGTCTCGGCGCCGGACAGGTCGCCGAGCTCCGCACGCGCGACGAAGGTCCAGAGCAGGCCGCGCACCTCGAGCGCGGCGTCCCCGGCCTCCCGGGCCCGCGTCACGATCTCCGCCGCGGTAGTCAGCCGCTCCCGCGCGGCGGCCGGATCCCAGAGCGCGTGCAGCCGGGCGTCGAGCACTTCGGCGAGCACGCCCGCGCCGCCGGTCAGCCGGGCGAGCGCCACCGCCTCCTCGATCAGCTCCTGGCGGCGTACCACCGCCGTGGGGTCGCCCAAGAGTTCACGGGCCAGCCGGGCCAGCACCCGCGCCCGGGTGGCGGGCGGGATCGGCCGCGTCGTCGCGGCCTCCAACAGCCGGATCAGGCCGGTGTCGAGCTCGAGGAACTCGGCCCGTGAGGGTGTGGTCAGGGCGAGCTGGACCACCGCGTCGCCGGACGAACTGACGAGCTCCGCGGCGAGCCGCAGCGCCGGCCCGGGCAGGCCGCCCGTGGCCAGCCATAGCGCGTGCACCGCGTCGGCAGACAACCCCTCGGAGAGGTCGGCCAGGTCGGTCTCCGGCAGGCCGCCCAGCCGCAGCTCGGTGGTCAGTCCGAGTGGTTGCCGGCTGGTCGCGAGGACCGCGGTGGCGCCGGTGCCGAGCAGCGACGCGACCCGAGACAGCAACGCCGGATCGCCGGCGCGGTCGATGTCGTCGACCACGAGCAGGCGGGGACCACCCTCGGCCAGCATCCGGGCGGCATCGCTCGGTGCCCCGTCGGCGGCCAGTTGGCCGAGCAGCTGATCCCAGCCGGCCGCGCGGAACACCGGCAGGCCGCGGGCCCGGGCCAGCGCCACGGCCTCGTCGGCGAGCGCGGTCTTGCCGGCGCCGGCCGGCCCGGTGACGACCACCAGCCCGCCGTGCCCGCGCGCGGCCCGGTCGAGCGCCTGCCCGACCACGGCGAGCTCACGGCGACGTCCGACGAGGGCCACCTGACCAGCCTAGATAGGGCGGAAGGCGGTGGTCGGCGGCACGTACATCTCGTACGCCGGGTGGTTACGCCTTCAAGGCGGAAGCCTGACGCCATATCACCGCGCGCTGGCAGGTGCGGCGCCGGGCCGCCGCTTGCTTCCGCGTGGCATTTCCGACTTAATAACTCCCACGCCAGTACGTGGGAGGGCGAAGCGGTGGTGTGGACGGGCTCGAATCTGCCCGCGGTCGGCGAGTACAACCAGACCGTCGTCCTCGACGCCATCCGCCGTCACCCGAGCGGGAGCACGCGCTCGAAGCTCGCGACGTTCACCGGCCTGAGCTCGATGACGGTCGCCAACGTCTGCCGCCGACTGCTGGCCAGCGGGCTCGTCGAAGAGCGCGGCACGCACGTCAACGGGCCGGGCAAGCCCGCGGCCATCCTGCGGCTGAACCCCGGTGGCGGCTTCGCGATCGGCGTGCACATCGACCCCGCCGTCGTGACCTACGTGCTGGTCGACCTCGCGGGCGAGGTGCGTGACCACACCCGCAGCGGCACGCCGTCCGCGTCGGATCCCGAGTCGGTGATCGACGAGATGGCCCGCTCGATCGACGCGCTGATCGCGACCTCGGGTGTCGACCGGTCCCGCATCCTCGGCATCGGCATCGCCACTCCCGGCCCGGTCAACATCGAGGAAGGCATCGTGCTGAACCCGCCGATGCTGCCCCACTGGCACCGGGTTCCGCTGCGGACGGCACTGAGCGGCGCGACCGGGCTGCCCGTGCTGCTGGAGAAGGACGTGACCGCCGCGGCGGTGGCCGAGCTCTGGTACGCCGAGCCGTCCGACAGCCGCGACTTCGCGTTCGTCTACTACGGCACCGGCCTCGGCACCGGCATCGCGGTCGCGGGCGAGGTCGTGCGCGGGTTCAGCTCGAACGCCGGCGACCCGGGCCACATGACGGTGGACCCGGAGGGTCCGCTGTGCGTGTGCGGCCGGCGCGGCTGCGTCGGCTACAGCGCCGTGCCGCGCGCGCTCATCGAGCGCGCGCAGCGCGAGGGGATCCTGACCGGCACGCTGGCCGAGGGCCCCGCCGGCATCCCCGAGATCGACGAGGCGTTCACCGAGTTGGCCGCGCTGGCCGCCAAAGGCGACCCCCGGGCGTACGCCGTGATCGCCGACGCCGCCCGGCAGCTCGCCCGTGCCGTCGTCGTCATCGTCAACCTGCTCGACATCGAGCGCGTCATCTTCGGCGGCCCGTTCTGGGCCCGCGTCGCCCCGATCTTCCTCGACGTGCTGCCCGGCGTCGTGCACGCCGACCCGGCCCTCGTGCCGCCCCACGAAGTGCGGTTCACCGAGTCCGTGATCCCGGTCGACGTGGCCGCGGTCGGTGCCGCCAGCCTGGTGTTCGACGGCACGTTTTCCCCCGCCCCTCCACGCTGCTGATCGCCGCGGGCTGAACTAACTCTTAACACCGCTGGTCCGGCCCCTGAAACGGGCGGTGATCTTCTCCTTGCGCTGATTTTGAAAACATGATTTTCTAATTGCCGATCAAGCCCCGGTCGCCTCGCGACCGACCAGGAAAGGGCATCGGCCTCGATGCAGAACTACGCCGTCTTCGTCCCGCATTTCCACTGGGACCGTGAGTGGTACGAGCCGTTCCAGGTCTTCCGCCACCGCCTCGTGGAGGCGCTCGACGTGGTCCTGGCCACCGCAGAAAACGAACGCTCGTTCAAGTTCACCGTGGACGGTCAGACGGCGGCGATCCTCGACTACCTGGAGATCCGGCCCGAGCGGCGCGAGCAGGTGCGCGAGCTCGCCGAGTCCGGCCGGCTCGCGCTCGGACCCTGGTACATCCTGCTCGACGAGTTCCTCTGCTCCGGCGAGACGATCGTCCGCAACCTGCGGTTCGGCTGGGCGGACGCGACCGCGCTGGGCCGGGCGATGCCGCTGGGCTACCTGCCCGACATGTTCGGCCACGTCGCCCAGATGCCGCAGATCCTGCGCCGCGCCGGCTTCGAGCACGCCGCCCTGTGGCGCGGTGTCCCGGGCACCGTCGCCGGCCACGCGTTCCGCTGGGAGGCCCCCGACGGCTCGGCGGTCCGCACCGAGTTCCTCTTCGACGGCTACGACAACGGCCTCGACGTGATCCTGGTGCCCGCGGTGATCGACCGGGCGCTGGCCGACTACACGCGGATGACGGCCGACCGCTGGGGCACCGACCCGGTGCTCGCCATGGTCGGCACCGACCACGCCGCACCCGACCCCCGCCTCGGAGCGTGGCTGCGCGAAGCCGAGCGTCCCGGCCGCGGCATCCAGATCGCGACCATCGAGGAGTACGTCACCGCGCACGCCCGCGACGAGGTGACCGAGACCGTCCGCGGTGAACTGCGCGGCCACGTGCGCGGCAACATCCTGCCCGGCGGTCCTGTCGGTGCGCGCGGAGCTCAAGCGCGCGATGGCCGTCGCCGAACGGACCGCCGACCACGCCGAGCGTTTCCTCGCCACCTGGAGCGGCGCCGACCCGGCCGCCGAGGCGCCGTTCCTCGACCTCGCCTGGCGCAAGATCGTCGAGTCGTCCGCGCACGACTCGGTCGTCGGCTCGGGGACGGACGAGACCTCGGACCAGGTCGGCGCCCGGCTGGCCGAGGCCGCGCACGCCGCCCGCGGGGTGCGCGACGCGGCCCTCGACCGCCGCGCCGCGACCGTGCCCGCGGACGCGTACGTGGTCGCCAACCCGCTGCCGTACGACCGGACCGCCGTCGTCGAGATCGCCGCGGAGCTCTCCGCCGACAGCTACGCGGCGCGGACCGGCGACGGCGTGCTGCTGCCCGCCCAGCCGGTCGCCGGCGCACCGACCGTGCTCGGCGACGAGACGCGTGCCGGCCGGCGAGCTCGACCGGGTGCTGCGCCGCATCCACCGGCGCGAGCTGTTCGGCAAGCTGATCGACCACTACGTCCTCACGCCCGGCCTGCTGGAGTTCCACCTCGCCGACGTGCCGACCCGGCCCGAGTTCGACCTGATCGAGCTGCGGTCGGCGGTGGCGGACGCCGCCACGGCGCACCCGGGGCCGTGGCAGGTCCGCACGCTGGCCGCGCCCGTCGTCACGGTCGCCGTGGCGGTGCCGACGCCGGCCTCCGGCTCGACGCCGATCGAGATCGTGCCCGGCCCGGCGTCCGACACGCTCGACAAAGCGGTCCGGGTCGACGGGCACACCCTGGCCAACGGCCGCGTCACCGTGACGGTCGAGGGCGAGGGCACGCTGGAGATCGTGGGGAAGGACGGCACCCGCCTGGCGGGCGTCGGCCGCCTCGTCGACGGCGGCGACCGCGGCGACAGCTACAACTACGGACCGCCCCGGCACGACGTGCTCGTGGAGAAGCCGACCCGGGTCGCCGTCGAGGTGCTCGAGCCCGGCCCGGTGCGGGGCGCCATCCGCGTCCTGCGCGAGTACGACTGGCCGGCGGCGCTCGCGGACGACGTCGACCACCGCTCGCCGGCCACCCGACCGGTCACCGTGGAGACGCTGGTCCACCTGCACGCCGGCGAGCCGTTCGCCCGGGTCACCACCAGCTTCGTCAACCCGTCCGCCGACCACCGGCTGCGGTTCCACGTCCCGCTGCCCGAGCCGGTCACGGGATCCGCCGCGGAGGGCCAGTTCAGCGTCACCGAGCGCGGCCTGACCAGCGAGGGCGGCTGGGGCGAGTTCCCGCTGCCGACGTTCCCCGCCGCCAGCTTCGTCACCGCCGGCGCGGCCACCGTGCTCCTCGAACACACCGCGGAGTACGAGGTCGTCGACGACGGCACCGAGTTGGCGGTGACGCTGCTGCGGGCGATCGGTGCGATCTCGGTCAACCTGCACCCGCTGCGCGACGAGCCGGCCGCACTGCACCTGCCGGCGCCGGGCGCGCAGTCGCTCGGCCGCGAGGTGGTGTCCCGGCTGGCGATCCTGCCGTCGGCGCAGGGCTGGCGCGCGGCCGGCGCCGTGCGCGCCGCGGACCTGTTCCGCAACGACGCGTCGGTCCGGCGCGGTGCGGCCGCCGCGGACACCCCGCTGCCGCCGTCCGACACCGGCCTGCGGGTCACCGGCGCCGACCTCGCGGTCTCCACCGTGCGGCCGGTGGACGGCGGCACCGAGGTGCGGATCGTCGCGATGGCGCCGGATCCGGTGCGCGCCACCCTCGACGGGTCGTTCGACGCGGTCGAGACGACCACCCTGCTCGGCGATCCGTTGCACCGCACCGAAGCGGCCGGCGAGTTGACGCTCGAGCTGGCTCCCTGGGAGATCCGCACCCTCCGACTGACCCGCGTGAGGCAGCAATGACGCCAACCAGCACAGCACGCCGGCTTCGCCGGCCGATGTTCCGCGAGCGCCGGCGGGAGACCTGGGTCGCCCTGGCGTTCGTCGCGCCCGCGGCCATCGGGTTCGTGGTGTTCTACCTCTTCCCGGCGATCCGCGGTGTCTGGCTGAGCTTCACGAGCTACGACCTCTTCTCTTCGGGGGAGTTCGTCGGCGGCGCTAACTACGCGCGGATCGTCGACGACAAGGTCTTCTGGAACGCGCTGCTGGTGACGGCCGAGTACGTCGTCATCAACATCGGCCTGCAGACCGCGGTGGCGCTGCTGATGGCCGTGCTCATGCAGCGGCTGGCCAAGTCGATGGTCATCCGCGGCATCCTGCTCGTGCCGTACATGGTCTCCGGTGTCGTCGTCGCCCTGCTCTGGCAGTGGTTGCTGGACTACCAGATCGGCATCGTCAACAACCTGTTCGACTTCATCGGGCTGCCGCGCCAGTCCTTCTTCGGCGACCCCACGCTGGCGATCATCACGGTCGCGCTGATCAACGTGTGGAAGAGCATGGGCTACACGGCGCTGCTGCTGTTCGCCGGTCTCCAGGCCATTCCCAAGGACGTGTACGAGGCCGCGGCCATCGACGGCGCCTCGGAGGCGAAGGCGTTCTGGCGCGTCAGCCTCCCGCTGCTGCGGCCCGTGCTGGCGCTGGTCCTGATCGTGTCACTGATCGGCTCGTTCCAGATCTTCGACACCATCGCCGTGACCACCAAGGGCGGCCCGGTCAACGCGACCCGGGTCATCTACTACTACATCTACGACCTGGCCTTCAACCGATACGACTTCGGGTACGCCTCGGCGATCGCGCTGGTCCTGTTCGTGCTGCTCATCGGGATCACGCTCATCCAACTGCGGATCACCCGCGCCAACAAGTCCGATCTCGCGTGAGCCGGCTGGAGAACCCCATGACCACCATCGCCGCCCCGCCCCGCCGGCGGTTCCGGATCGGCCGGGCCGGAGCCTGGGTCCTCGTCGGCGTCTTCGTCCTCATCACGCTGTTTCCGTTCTACTGGATGCTGCGCACGTCGTTCTCCACGAACGGCGCGCTGCCGAGCCACTCCAACAGCCTGCTGCCGGCGGAGTCCACGTTGGACGCGTACCGCCGGGTGCTGGGCCTGTCCAGCGTCAGCGAGGCGTTGGAGAAGGGCGGGTCCACCGCCTCGGTGGACTTCTGGCGCTACCTGCGCAACTCGTTCATCGTCGCCGTCTCGACGACGGTCGTGCAGACGATGTTCTCCGCACTGGCCGCGTACGCCTTCGCGCGGATGCGCTGGCCGGGCCGCAACGTGGTCTTCACCATCTTCCTCTCCGCGCTGATGGTGCCGCCGATCTTCACGACCCTGCCGAACTTCATCCTCATCCGGGACCTGGGACTGCTCAACACGTTCCTGGGCATCGTCCTGCCCAACCTGCTGATGTCGCCGTTCGCGGTGTTCTTCCTGCGGCAGTTCTTCCTCAACATCAGCACCGAGATCGAGGAGGCGGCGCGGCTGGACGGCGCCGGCCATCTGCGGACCTTCTTCCGGGTCATCGTCCCGATGAGCGCCGCGCCGATCACCACGCTGGCGATCCTGACCTACGTCGCCGCGTGGAACGACTACTTCTGGCCCCTGCTGGTCGGCCAGGACGAGAACGTCCGGGTGCTCACCGTCGCGCTCGGCATCTTCAAGGCACAGACACCGAACGGCGGTGGACCGGACTGGGCCGGGCTCATGGCCGCGACCGTCATCGCGGCCCTCCCGGTGATCATCTTGTTCACGCTGCTCGGCAAGCGAGTCATCAACTCGATCCAGTTCTCCGGGGTCAAGTGACGCGTCCCCGTCGACCCCGACACCCCCTACAACGAACGAGAGGAACACCCACGTGATGTGGCGTAGAACTGCCGCTGTCGCGGCGGCAGCGCTGGCGGCGGCCGGCGTCCTTGCCGGCTGCGGCTCGTCGGACGACGCAGGTTCCGGCTCCGGCGACAAGGTGAGCCTGAACTACTGGCTCTGGGATGCCAACCAGCAGCCCGGCTACCAGAAGTGCGCGGACGCGTTCACGACCGCGAACCCGAACATCAGCGTCACGGTCAAGCAGTTCGGCTGGGACGACTACTGGAGCGGCATCACGACCGGTCTGGTGAGTGGCACCGCCCCCGACGTGTTCACCAACCACGCGTCGTACTTCCCGACCTTCGTCGAGAAGCACCAGATCATGCCGATCGACGACGAGAAGGTCGACCTCGGCGCGTACCAGCCCGGTCTTCCGGAGCTCTGGGTCGGCACCGACGGCAAGCGCTACGGCCTGCCGAAGGACAACGGGCTCGTCGGTCTCTACGTCAACGACGGCCTGCTCACGAAGGCCGGCAAGACCGCGGCCGACCTCGCCGACCTGACCTGGAACCCGACCGACGGCGGCACCTACGAGCAGCTGATCGCGCACCTGAGCGTCGACAAGGCCGGCAAGCGCGGTGACGAGGCCGGCTTCGACAAGAGCAAGGTCGAGGTGTACGGGCTGGGCCTCAACGGCGCCGGCGACGGTTCGGGCGAGACCATCTGGGCGCAGTACGCGCTGTCGAACGGCTGGGCGTACCACTCGGGCACGACCTCGAAGCCGCAGTTCAACTACAACGACCCGAAGTTCCTCGACACCCTGAAGTGGTTCAAGGGCCTGTCGGACAAGGGCTTCATGCCGCCGTTGAAGGTCGCCTCCAGCGGCATCGGCATGCAGGCGTCCTACGGCGCCGGCAAGTACGCGATGACCACGGACGGTGTGTGGAGCGCCAAGTCGTACTTCGAGATGAAGGACATCAAGACGACGGTGGCCCCGCTGCCGACCGGCCCGGCGGGCCGCGTCTCGACGACCAACAGCCTCGGCGACGCCGTCACCGCCACGACCAAGCACCCGGCCGAGGCCAAGAAGCTGCTCGTCTTCCTGGGCTCCAAGGACTGCCAGTCGATCGTCGCCAAGGAGGGCGTGGTGCTGCCGGCAGTCACCAGCGCCATCGAGGAGGCCAAGGCGACCTTCCAGACGAACGGCATCGACATCCAGCCGTTCCTGGAGCCGAAGACCCAGATCGAGCCCGTCGTGCCGCAGTGGGCCGACGCGATGGCGGTCTTCAAGCCGGCCATGGAGGCGTTCCTGAACGGTTCGGCCCAGGTGGACAGCTTCGTCGGGGTCAACGACCAGATCAACGCGCTCTACAAGTAGCGGAGAAGCAAGGGACCCTTGTTATCGCTTTTCGCATAACAAGGGTCCCTTGCTAACGGCAGACGACGGTGGCGCTCTTGGCCACGACGTACGGCGTGGCGCAGTCGACGAACCGGTTGTGCTCCACGGTGATGCCCTGGTGGACCGGGCGGGCCGGGTCGACGACGGTGTTCGTCGGTTCGACGAGGACGGCCGGCGCGGTCAGCCGCCGGAACTCGTTGCCGCGGATCGTCAGGTCGCGGACCGGGCCGGACTCGAACCACTCCTCGGCGTCACCCGAGACGTACACCCCGGCCATGCCCGTGTCGTCGAAGGTGTTGCCCTCGATGACGCAGCGGCCGCGGGCGGTGAGCAGGACCCCGCGGGTCGGTATGCCGGCGAATACGTTGCCGGTGATGGTGACGTCGGGGGAGTAGCTGATGTTCTCGGCGGCCCAGCGTTCGGCGACGAGGTCGGTCGGCAGCGCACGGTCGACGGTGACGGTCATGGTGGTGGGATCGTGGGTGTCGTCGCGCCCGTTCGGACCGTCCACGGCGACGACCCGCGCGCGGATCGCCCCGTCGGCGGCGAGGGTCGCCCGCTCGATGAACTCGATCTCGTCGCCGGCGTGGAACGCGGGAAAGCCTGCGGTCTCCGGGTGGCGGTACTCCAGCACGACCGTGCGGTCGTCCGCGCGTTCCCGGACCACGAGGTAGGTGCCGTGCACGTTGATCGCGTCGTCGTGCGCGACGTCGAAGACGCAGCCTTCGATCCGCACGTGCCCGCCGACGGAGGACAGGTTGACGAAGTCGGCGTAGCTGGCGGTGTGGCGACCGCTCGCCGGGTCGGCCTGGAAGCGCACGTCGTGGATGGTGAGATCGCGGCTGAGCTGACCGAGGATCCCGAAGCCGTGCAGGTAGTGCACGCGCAGGTCCTCGAGGACGACTCCGTTCGCTTTCCCAGACGAACATGCCGGGATGGTCGCGGACGGTGGGGCGCATTTGGTAGACCAGCGCGGTGTCGGCAGGGGTCGTGGTGTCGTCGTACTCGATGACGAACTGCCGCTCGTCGAGCCTCCGGATCGCGGTTACCCCGGTGAAGAGCGGGTTGTCGCACCGGCGTACGCGGCCGGCGGCGTACACCTGGGTGTAGTCGAGGCCGTCGCGCCCGGTCCAGTAGGGCCGGCCGTCCGGGGCCGGTTCGCCCTCCCAGGTCACGTGGGTGCCGTCGATCCGCCACGTCACGTCGGCGGGCACGGCGATCTGCCGCCAGCCGGGGCCGGTGGCGACCACGCGGGCTTCCACCAGGCTCGGCGCGTGGTAGTCGACCGAGAAGCCGGTGAACCGCACGTCGTGCGAGTCGATCACCGCGAGGGCGCTCTGTTGCCCGTGCAGGGTCAGGGCGGCACCGGTGCCGGTCACCACGAGGTCCCGGGCACCTTCGACCAGCATCGCGATGGTCTTGGTGCGGTAGCGCTTGTCGGCGCCCACCGTGTTGGAGACGTAGAGGTCGCGGCGTTCGGCCCGCTCCGGGCGCAGCGTGTAGGAGCCCGGCGCGGATCAGCACCTCGGCCGGCTCGTCGCTGCCGCAGGCGGCCCGGAACGCGGCGGCGAACGCGTCCGCCGAGTCACGGCGTCCGGTCGGGTCGGCGCCGTGGTCGACGACGTCGAAGACGCGGCGGTTGGCCATGCTTCTCCCTTACTAGTATGTCCTTACAAACTCACCCTATCGAGAGAGCGCGGA
Source organism: uncultured Actinomycetota bacterium (assembly GCA_963840005.1). GTDB lineage: Bacteria > Actinomycetota > Actinomycetes > Mycobacteriales > Micromonosporaceae > Asanoa. Next base: position 220,762 of record CAWIXO010000001.1, read on the forward strand.
TGACCACCGACGGCCCTGCCGAGCACGTGCACACCCTGCGGACGCCGGCCAGTTCCTGGCTTTCGGCCTTTCCGTTGGGCAACGGACGCCTGGGAGCGATGGTCTTCGGCGATCCCGCGCACGAGCGGGTGTCGCTCAACGACGGCACCGCGTGGTCGGGTGGGGTCGACAGCGAGGAACGGCAGCGGTCCATCCCGGCCTCCGAGGCGCACGCCGCCCTGGCGGCGGCCCGGGCGGCGCTGGAGGCCGGCGCCTTCGACGAGGCCACGGAGTGGGTGCGGCGGCTGCAGAGCGACTACTCGCAGAGCTATCTGCCGTTCGGGGACCTGCTGCTCGACGTCACCCATTCCGTCGCACCGGCGGACTATCGGCGCCGGCTTCGGTTGGGGGACGCCGAGGCGGTCGTCTCGTACTCGGTCGGCCGGTCCTCCGTGACCCGGCGGGCGTACGTGTCCGCACCGGACCAGGCGCTCGTCTACGAGATCTCGGTCGACGGCGACGAGACGGTCGACGTGTCGCTCCGGCTCGACAGCCCGCTCGCGGTGCTCGGCCACGACGCCGGGGCGGCCGTGGCGTGGGCGACGGTGCGGCTGCCGAGCGACGCCGCTCCGCCGCACGAGCCCGACCTGCCGTCGCCGGTCTACGACGAGCGCCCGTCCGTGCGGGGTGCGCTGGTGGCGCGCTGGGAGCACGACGGGACGGAGCAGCCCGCCGACGGCGTCGTGCGCGCGACGGGGGTGCGGCGGCTGCTGCTGGTCGTCACGACCGCCACCACCTTCACCGCCATCGGCCGGCCGCCCGAGGGCTCCGAGAGCACGGCGTTGGAGTCGGCGGACGCCACCGCGCTCGCCGCGCTGGGGCTCGGTGCGCAGCGGCTGCGCGATCGCCATCGGGAGGCGCACCGGCGACTCTACGACCGGGTGTCGCTGCGCTTCGCCGGCGGAGACGAACGGTCCGAGCTCATCGCCTATCTGTTCCACTTCGGACGGTATCTGCTGATCAGCTCGTCCCGACCGGGCGGCCTGCCGGCGACGTTGCAGGGCCTGTGGAACGACTCCATGCGTCCACCGTGGAGCGCCAACTACACGGTCAACATCAACACGCAGATGAACTACTGGGCGGCCGAGACGGCGAACCTCGCCGAGTGCGCCGAGCCGTTGTTCGACCTCGTCGCGGCGTTGCGGACGCGTGGCGAGCACACGGCACGACACCTGTTCGGGACGCGCGGCTGGTGCGCGCACCACAACACCGACGCGTGGGCGTACACCTCGCCGGCCGGGCGCCGGCGCGCCGACCCGTCGTGGGCGTTCTGGCCGCTGGCCGGCGTGTGGCTGTGCCGGCACCTCGTCGAGCACGTGCGGTTCGGTGCCGACCGCGCGTTCGCCGCGGACGTCGCCTGGCCGATCGTCACCTCGGCCGCCGAGTTCCTGCTCGACTGGCTGGTCCCGCGGCCGGACGGCGGCCTGGCCCTCTCGCCGTCGACCTCACCGGAGAACCACTTCACGGCCGCCGGCGGCGTCTACGCCGTCGACGAGACCTCCACCATCGACCTGACCCTGACCCGCGAGCTGTTCGCCTCGGTCGCGGAGCTCGCCGCCGTCCTTGACCGGTGCAGCGAGCCGATCGCGACCGACGCGGCGGCGGCGCTGGCCCGGCTGCCAGAGCTTCCGGTCGGTCCGGACGGCCGCGTGCAGGAGTGGATCACGGACCGGCCACTCCCGGAGCCGCACCACCGCCACGTCTCGCACCTGTACGCGGTGTTCCCCGGCGACGACACCTCACCGCGCCTCGCGTCGGCCGCCTCGCTCTCGCTGGACGCCCGCGGCGACGACTCCACGGGCTGGTCGCTCGCGTGGAAGCTGGCGCTGCGGGCCCGGTTGCGTCAACCCGAGCGCCTGCCGGCGCTGATCGACCTGGCACTGCGTCCCGCAGGGGAGAGCAGCACGGGGGAGCAGGGCGGGCTCTACCCGAACCGCTTCTCCGCCCATCCCCCCTTCCAGATCGACGGCAACCTCGGCTTCACCGCGGCCGTGGCCGAGTTCGCGGTGCAGAGCCACGCGGGCGTCATCGACCTGCTGCCCGCCATCCCCGCCGACTGGCCCGCCGGCCGCCTGCACGGCCTGGTCGCCCGGCCCGGCGTGCTCGTCGACGTGGAATGGGACGACCGGCAGCGCCTCGTCGCGGCCCGGCTGTCGGCAGCCCGCGACGCGGCCCGGACCACGGTCGAGGTGCGTGCGGGCGGTTCGTCCGTGCGCGTCGACCTGGCCGACGGCGAGGTGCACCTGGTGCTCGACGCCGACGCGCGGCCCACGGTCGTTCAGGCAGAAAGCCGACACAGCGCCTAGCGCCGCAACCTCCCGTTCGGTTCGCCCGTGAGCCGGGTAGTAAATGCGCGGGAGTCGTTCCCGGGCTACCTGATATCGGGGGTTCATCGTGCGGAACTATCGACGCCTGCGGCTGACCGCGGCCGTGCTGGTCACCGTCCTGGCGGTCGCCGGATGCGAGCGGGCCGGCTCCGGCGACGCGGGCGGTGCCAGCCCGTCGCCGGCCTCGCCGGCCTCGCCGACCGGAGCACCGGTCACGTCGACGCCCACGCCGCCGGCCACGACGTCCGAGCCGGCGCCGACCGTGATCCCGGTCGCCGCGTTCCTGGCGGTGCCGAAGGAGATGCGGCACGGCGACATCCGGACGCGCGCCGACTTCGAGAACGCCGTGCCGGAGATGTGTGGTGACGAGTTCGCCAGCGGCGGCGCCACCGCGGCCAGCGCCTCGGTGATGTCCGCGTACGGGCGACGTGGCGACCCGGCGGGCAGCATCCCCTCCGGCGTTCTCTACCAGACGATCCGCACCTATCAGGGCGACGGCGGGGCCGCGTTCCTGGAGCGGCTGGGGGACGACATGGCCTCGTGCACGGCGTACAAGCGGCAGGGTGTCTCGTTCAAGGCGCGCACCCAAGCGCTGCGCGGCGTCGGCGACGAGGCGCTGACGATCGACATCATCCAGCCGCAGACCGACCTGCCCGGCAACCCGATCGGGGGCGAACAGACCAACCGCGCCGTCGTCATCCGCGTCGGCGACACGGTGACGATCCTGTGGGACGCCGAGTACGAGCGCAGCAGCAGCGATGCCAAGGTCGTCGCCGAGTTCGCCCGCGGCGCCGTCGCGGCGATCAAGGACTGGCGAAACGCCTGATCAGCTAGCGTGGGCGGATGGGGGAACCGCACCTGAGCAGCCACCACCGCCGCACGCTGCAGAAGATCCTCGACCACCCGGCGAGCCACAACATCGAGTGGCACGACGTGCTCTCACTGCTGTCGGCCATCGGCACGGTCGACGAACGCCACGACGGCAAGATCCGCTTCGGCATCGGTGCGGCGACGGAGACCATCGAGATCCCGGTCTCCAAGGACCTCGACACGGAAACCGTCGTCCAACTCCGCCGGATCCTGCACCAGGCGGGCTACGGAAAGCCGTAACTGCCCGACGTCCTTACAGGTCGTCGGGCAGGGCGAGCTTCAGGCGGCCGGCCGCGCCGTGCAGGAACGTGTCCAGGCCGCGGCGGAAGCGGTCGCGTTCGGACAGCGGGCCGATCAGGCGCGGGTAGGCCGTGCGCGGGTCGTCGTCGGCGGCGAACAGGGCCGCGGTGTGCGGGAACCTGCCGGTGGCGATCTGCGCCTGGCCGAAGCGGAGGGCCGCCTCGGCGGGCCGGTCGTCCGGCGGCGGGTTCGCCGGCCGCGCGCACCTCCGCGGAGCGCAGCGCGTTGCCGTGCACGTAGTCGTCGACCATCGCGAGCAGCTGGAACTTGTCCGGCGCGTCGAGGTCGGTGCCGGCGAGCGCGGCGAGCGACTGCTCGAAGTGCCGCATGGCGTTGGGGCCGGCCGGCGCGTTCTGCAGGGAGTGCAGCGCCCACGGGTGGCGGGTCAGGATGTCCCAGGTGCGCAGGGCCACCGCCGTCAGCGCGTCGTACCAGTGGGACGGCAGCTCGTCGTCGGGGACCAGCACCTCGGCCATGAGCGCGTCGTCCATCAGGGCGACCAGCTCGTCCTTGGTGCGGACGTAGTAGTAGAGCGTCATCGTCCCCGCGCCGAGCTCGGCGGCCACCCGGCGCATCGACACCGCGGCGAACCCCTCCGTGTCGGCGATGGCCAGCGCGGACGTGGCGATCTGGTCGCGGGTGAACTTCGGCCGGCGGGTGCCGGGCTCGGGCCGGGTCCAGATCAGGGCATCTTCCACGCTTGCCATTCGTACACCGTACCGCTAGCTTTATTGGTACGGCGTACGAACGCGTCGTACGTGCTACGAACAAGCGGGGAGGCATCATGACCGAGTGTTGATCGCGGGAGCCGGCCCGGCCGGGCTCACGCTGGCCTGCGAGCTCGCGGTGCGCGGGGTCGAGGTGCGGATCGTCGATCCGGCCCACGCCTTCTTCGGCGGGTCGCGCGCCGACGGCATCCAGCCCCGGACCATGGAGGTCTTCGCCGACCTCGGCGTGCTCGACCGGATCGTGGCCGGCGGCGACCTCGGCACCGTGATGCGCGCCTACCAGGGCGACACGGTCGTCTGGGAGGGCCAGATGAGCGAGCCGACCGACGCCGACGCCGTCCATGCCGTACCCGAACATCTGGTTCGTGCCGCAGTTCCGCACCGAGGAGATCCTGCGCGAACGGCTGGCCGAGCTCGGTGTCCACGTCGAGCTGTCGACCGCCCTGGTCGACTTCACCCAGGACGACGACGGAGTGACCGCCACCCTCGCCGCCGACGGCGGACCGAGCAGGTCCGCGCGCGCTACCTGGTCGGCGCCGACGGCGGGCGCAGCACGGTCCGCAAGCGGCTGGGCATCGCGTTCCCCGGCGAGACCGACGAGTCCACCACGATGATGTTCGCCGACGCCCGCGTCGACGGCATCAGCCACGACCACGGCCGGATCTGGCAGGTCGGCGACGGCGGCTCGTGTCCGCTGACGCCGCTGGCCGGCACGGACCTGTTCGTCGTCGTGGCGCGCCCGCCGCAGAACGCCGACGAGCCGGTCCGCGACTACCTGCAGCGGACGGTCGTCGAGGCGTCCGGCCGTTCGGACATCATCGTGCGCGAGGTCACCTGGCACACGACCTGGCGGTCGAACACCCGGCTGGCCGAGCGGTTCCGGGACGGCCGGGTCTTCCTGGTCGGCGACGCCGGGCACGTGCACCCGCCGACCGGCGGGCAGGGCATGAACACCGGCATCCAGGACGGCTACAACCTCGGCTGGAAGCTCGCCGCCGCGCTGTCCGGTGGCCGGCCGCCCTGCTCGACAGCTACGAGCCGGAACGCATGGCGGCGGCGCGCAAGGCGCTCGACATCGCCACGGCGCTACTGGAGAAGCACCGCCGCGGCGACGAGGACGCCCACGTACGCGGACCCGAGGTGCAGGGGTTGACGTTGAACTACCGGGACGGCCTGCTCAGCCGCGACGACCGGGCCACGCCCGGCGCGGTGCGGGCCGGCGACCGGGCACCCGACGCGCCGGTCACGACGGCCGACGGCCGTTCGATCCGGCTGTTCGACCTGTTCCACGGGCCACATTGGACGCTGCTGGGCTTCGGTGTCGCCGTCGATCCCGCCCTGCCCGGTTACACGGTGGTCCGGCCGGGCGAGCCGGCCGGCGAGCACGCGGTGGTCGACACCGACGGACATGCCCGGGCGGGCTACGACGTCGCCGACGGGACGCTGGTGCTGGTCCGCCCGGACGGCTACATCGGCCTCGTCACCGACTCCGCCGAGGGCGTGACGGACTACTGGAACGCACTTCACGTGGCCGGCGGCGTGTCCCGCATGCGCTCGTAGTCGGCGACTGTCGGAACGACGGGGAGCACGAGCAGCAGGACCAGGTACGGGACCACGAGTAGTCCGCCGGTCAGCAGGGTCAGGAAGAACACGACGGTGCGCAGCCAGTCGAGGCGGAAGTCGCCGTACATGGCCAGGCCGAGGCAGACGCCGCCGAACCAGCCGCCCTGCTGGATCCGACACCAGAACCGGCCGCGCGGCGTCCCGTCGACCGGCGCCGTTGGCGGGAGCGCCGGGCTCACGGGCCCGAGATCCGCCAGGATCGCCGTCATCTGGGCGCCGGTCACCGGGTCGGCTCCCTCGCCCGGGCGGGCACCGAACCGGTCGCCGATCGCCGACTCGATGTCTCGGACGATCTCGTCGGCGTCCGGGTCGGCGCGCAGCGCGTCGCGCGCGCCGTCGAGGTAACGCCGGAGGGCGTCGCGGGCTTCGCGGGTAGCGGGGAAGGCCGCGACATGCCCGGTCAGGCGGATGGAGATCGGCTCGTCCACGGTCATCGTCCAATCGTGTTGATCATGTCCGACAGCTGGTTCCAGTACCCGCGGAACACCGTGAGCTGATCGCGGCCGGCATCCGTGAGGGAGAAGTACTTCCGCGGCGGGCCGGACGACGACTCGCGCCACTCGTGCTGGACGAGGCCGTCCCGCCGGAGCTTGCTCAGCAGGGGATACAACGCACCCTCCTGAGCGGGGAAGCCCGCCTCCTGCAACGCGGCGAGGATCTCGGCCGCATACCGCTGTCGGGACTCGACGGTCGCCAGCACGAGGGGTTCGAGCAGACCGCGCCGCAACGCCACGAACTTCGGGTCGGTCTGCATACCACTACCTTGCCGCAACAAGGTACCTTCCGCAAGACGCGTAATAGCTGGGTGCGGCGGAGGCCTGGCTGCGCTGCACCGCAGCGGCCGGGCGGCACGATGCGATGGACGGTCTGGGCTGGCTCCTCTCTCAGGAGCCGGCCAGCCACGCGGAGGGCGAAGCCTGGCTGCTCAAGGCGATCGACGTGGGCAACACCAACGCCTACCGCAATCTCGCTGTCGTACGCGAGCGGCAGGCGCGCACGCCCGAGGCCAAGGACCTGTATCGCCGCGCCGCCGAGGCCGGGCACGCCGTGGCCATGTCGAACCTGGCCTGGACCCTGGACCCTGGACCAGGACCACGAGTACGACGAAGCCGAACGCTGGTACCGCAAGGCCGCGCTGGAGGGCGTCCCGCGAGCCATGGCCAACCTGGGCTGGCTGTTGGAACGGCTCGGCAAGATCACCGAGTCCGAGCATTGGTTCACCAGCGGCGCGGCCACCGGCGACGCCGACGCCGGGTCGGCGATCGCCGCGGAAAAGATGGACCGCTACAGGCGGGCGTAGTCCTTCGCGTCCGCGTCGCGGATCAACTCCGGTGCCGGGCCGCTCGAGGAGACCCGGCAGACGGCTCTGCCGCACGAGGGGTCGTTCATGTCCGCCACCCTTCCGGTCGCCGGGTTCTCCATCATCGAGGCCAAAAACCCTCGCCGACGCTGGGCGACCGAGCACGGGGTGCGCGACACGATGTCGATGGCGCGCTCAGGCTCACGTTCGCTCTTCGAAGGGTGGCGGCTTGGTTTCCCTGTCGAGCATCAGGCCGGGTCGTATGCCTTGACTTTCGAGGATGGCCAACTTGTTCGCGGAGGACGCCAGAAGGGCAAGGTGCTCGAAGTAGCTCCAGTACATGTTCCCCCGGATCTTCCGTTCCGCCCGAAGGAACGGTTCCAATGACTCCCACGCTTCCCTGGCGCGGTAATGCACGACTGCCAGGAGCCGGCGTTCGTCGTATGTCGGGAGGGCTGCCAGCATTCCATAATCGGCATAGAAGTGCCCCACGCGGTAAACATGCCGTCGGGCCTCCAGCGGAAGATCCGCGATACCCAGTTTCGGGCTGCACTCGGCCGCCAGGCGATTCAGCACGAAGTCTTCGCTGTCCCGAAACGCGTCGCTTCGATATTCGCCGTTCAATGTCAGCAACGCATGCGTGATGTTGGCGTCGTGGCTCGACCTTCCAGCCGTTCGGATCTGGTGCGCCGCCAGCAGGGTCGAGATGACGAGCGCGGTCAACGACGTCGAGAGGGTGACGGTGTTGTACATCGTCGCTGCATCCATCGGATCTCTCCTGGGCCTCGACTCGTCAACGAATGCGCTGATCGAACGGGTCCATGCTACGAAGGCATCGCAACAGATCGAGGGGCGTCATCACCCGATCGAGGTAGCGACAATGCGGCCCGGCCCCGCCACACCAACCGTGGCGGAGCCGGGTCGCTAGGGGTTCAGAGTCGGACCTCGCCCTGGCTGAGGACCCGGGGCAGGTAGTACGCCGTCTGGATCTCGGCGTTGGTGTTGTTGCCGCGCAGTTGTTCGGACCAGATCATGAAGTACGTCCACCGGGGCTGGCTGCTCAACAGGGCCGCCGTAGGCACCTTGCCCATCTCCGCGATGGCGATCGGCTTGCCCGCGGCGATCGACTGGATCTGCTGGTAGTCGCCGGCCGACGGGTAGTTCTTGTACCAGGCGTCGAGCGAGACCACGTCGACATAGTTGCTGCCGGGGTAGTAGCTCGCCCAGCCGCCGGCCGGGTTGTCCTGCACGTTCCACACCCAGATCAGGTTGGTCAGGCCCTGGCTGTCGAAGTAGTCGCGCATCTGTTGGAAGATCTTCGCGCCGCCGTTGGCGCCGGAGCGGCCGCCCCACCAGTTCCAGGTCTCGTTCATCTCGTGGAAGGGCCGCCACAGCACCGGCACGCCGGCGTCCTTGAGCTGCCGCAGGTACGGCACCACGGCGGCCATCCGGCTGCGCCAGGTCTGGTTGAGCGCGGTGCCGCCGGTGACGATCTGCTGGAACTGCGCGGCACTGATCTGCGTCTTGACGCCGCCCTCGAACTCGCAGGTGGCGCCGACCGTTGGCGAGCAGGCGTGCCACGTCAGGGCGACCAGCGAGCCGTTGCGCCACTCGGTCTTGGCCTGGTCGATGACGCGCTGGCGGTTGGCCTGGTCGACGGACCGGAACATCAGGTCGCCGCCCCACAGGCCCGGCCACTGGCCGGTGATGTCGTGCACCTGCTGGGTGTACTGGCCGGGCAGGGTCGCGGGTTCCTTGTTGTGCTGGCCGGCCACGATGCTCGAGCCGGTGATCGACCGCAGGTAGTTGATGACGGTCGCCTTCGAGGTCGGTGCGAACGCCGACGCGGATCCTGGCATGGCGGTGCCGATCAGGAGGGCCGCGACGGCGGTGGCCGCGACGGCGACGAACGGACGGGCGACTTTCATGAGGGTGGCTCCTCTCGGGGGGTGAGGACCGTGGCGAGCTCGGTGAGCACCCACGGGGCTTTGACCAGACCGGCGTCGAGGGCCGCCGGCGCGCGTACCCGGAAGGTGGTGGACTCGCCCGGGAGCAGGGTCACGAAGCCTTGGTCGACGACCGCGTCGGCATGCACGCGGTCGGGTTGCAGGAGCAGGTCGCGGGCGAGCCCGACGGTGCGCACGTGCACGTCGAGGCCGCCGTCGACCGGCTCCACCTCGTAACTGAGGCCGGGGTCGTCCGGCACACTGTCGTCGAACGGGAACCAGAGGGTGCGCGAGCCGTCGAGCCTTGCCACGAGGAGCTGCGTCCGGTCCTCGTGGGCGAGCAGGCGGTCGGGGAGCGGCGACCAGCGCCACCGATCGCGCCGCCACCTCGACGGACTCCACAAAGGATGAACGCACGAGACCCGTGAAGTCCCGCCGCTGCACGCCGAGGACGCCGGCCCACGGCAGCGGGCTGTCGTTGAGCACCGCCACGACGAGGCCGTCACCGCGGGGCTGGATCGTCAGGGCACGCGGTGCGTAGAGCTCCCGCAGCGCGAAGTAGAGCGGCTTGTAGCGCCCGGCTCCGTCGATCGCCGCCCACGACGTGACCGGCCACAGGTCGTTGAGCTGCCACAGGACCGTGCCGCCGGTGTGCGGCCAGTGCGACCGCCAGTGCTCGACGCCGGTCCGCACCGCCCGCACCTGGTTGAGCTGCGTCAGGTAGTGCCAGGCCTCGACGCTGTTCGCCGGCGGGAAGTGTGGCGCGAGCCCGCGGGCGAGCTTGCCGTTGCCGTCCGCCGCCTTCTGGTGGTGCAGCACGCCCGGCGAGTCGGGCAGCAGCGGATCGTCGGAGATCGCGTCGCGCAGCGTGCGCCAGGCCGGCGGGGCCTGCCAGCCGAACTCGGCGACGAAGCGCGGCGCGGAGTCGCGGTAGTGCGAGTAGTCCTGGCGGTTCCACACGTCCCAGGAGTGGAACGTCTGGTGGTCGGGGTCGTTCGGCGCGTGCTCCCACGACCCGGACCACGGGCTGCCGGCCTGGTACGGCCGGGACGGGTCGAGCTCGGCGACGATCGCACGGCAGCACCCGCAGGTAGTAGTCGTCGCCCCAGCTGCGGTCCCCGCCGGGCTGCTCGTCCCAGCCCTCGCGCCTTACGCAGCCACAGGTTCTCGTTGTTGCCGCACCAGGTGATCAGGCTCGGATGCGGCGGCGAGCCGCGTGACGTTCTCGCGGGCCTCGGCGATCACCTCGGAGCGCAGCGGCTCCTCCTCGGGGTAGCAGGCGCAGGCGAAGAGGAAGTCCTGCCACACCATCAGCCCGAGCTCGTCGCACACCTCGTAGAAGTCGCGGCTCTCGTAGATGCCGCCGCCCCAGACCCGGATCAGGTTGACTCCGGCCGCGGCCGCCTCGCGTCAGCCGCCGCGCGTACCGCTCGCGGGTCATCCGGGCCGGGAAGATGTCGTCCGGGATCCAGTTGACGCCTTTGACCAGGACCGGCTCGCCGTTGACGTGCACGACGAACCGGTGCCCGCGTCGTCGGGAGACCGGTCGATATCGACGGTGCGGAAGCCGATCCGCCGCTGCCACTCGTCGAGGACCTGGCCGTCGTCGGCTGCAGCACCACGGTCAGGTCGTAGCGCGGCTGGTCGCCGTGCCCGCGCGGCGCACCACGGCTGTACCCCGTCGACCGGCAGCCGCTGCACGCCGGCGTCGCCCGCCGGCCTTCCACGACGGCGATCTCCCGGCCGTCGAGCAGGACCTGTGCGCGTCAGCGGCGTGCGCTCCGGTGCGCTCGACCTCGACGGTCAGGTCGAGGCGGCCGCGCCCGTTCGCGTACGTCGCCAGCGGACGCACCGCGGCGAGCCGGGCCGTGCTCCAGCCCTCCAGCCGCACCGGCCGCCAGATGCCGGCGGTGACCAGCGTCGGACCCCAGTCCCAGCCGAAGCTAGCACGCCATCTTGCGGATGAAGTGGAACGGCTCCGGGTACGCGTTGGGCCGCGGCCCGAGCGCGTCGCGGACCCGCTCCGCCTCGGTGTACGCCGAGGTGAAGCGCACCCGCAGCGGCCGGGGCGCGGCGCCGACGAGCGCGGTCACGTCGAACCGGTAGGTGCGGTGCATGTTGCGGGTCGCGCCCGAGCGTCGTCGCCGTCCGAGCTCGATGCCGCGCCACCGTGTCGAGGCCTTCGAAGACCAGGTCGACCCGCTCGTGCGTCGGGCCCGGTCCAGGCGATGTCCCGCTCGTACACCCAGTCGGCGCGGCCGACCCAGGCGACAGCGATCTCGTTGTCGTCGAGGAACGGGTCGGCGAGCCGGCCGGCGTTCATCAGGTCGACGTGCACGCAGCCGGGCACGGTCGCCGGCGGTGCTCGCTCGCGCGTCGTGCCGAGCGTGCAGCGCTCCACGTGCGCCGACCGAGATCCGGCTGCCGCGATCATCGGCAATGGTCATCGGATTGTCATTTCGTGGCTCCGGCGGTGATGCCGTTGTAGATGAACCGCTGCAGCAGCAGGAAGATCACGACGGTCGGCAGGATGACGATCATCGTGCAGGCGGCGATCGTCTCCCATTGCGCGCCGTACGGCCCCTTGAAGCGGAACAGCGCCGTCGAGATGACGCGAGGTCGGGCGAGCGCAGGTAGAGGAAGGGGATGTAGAACTCGTTGTAGATCGCGATGCCCTTGATGATGACGACGGTGGCGATGGCCGGCTTCATCAGCGGCAGGATGATCCGGCGGTAGATGGTGAACCGGGACGCGCCGTCGATCAGCGCCGCCTGGTCCAGGCTGCGCGGGATCGACTGCATGAACTGGATGAAGATGTAGATCGAGCACGATGTCGGTGCCCAGTGAACAGCACGATGGCCGACCACAGCGTGTTGACCAGGCCCATCGACTTGACGATCTGGTAGGTCGCCACCTGGGTGGTCACGCCGGGCACCAGCGCGGCGACCAGGAACAGGCCGAGCACGAGACGCTTGAACGGGAAGGACGAACCGGCTGATCGCGTACGCGGCGAGCGTGCCGACCGAGACCGTGCCGGTCAGCGAGACCACCAGGATGATCGTGGTGTTCCAGAAGCCGCGCAGCATGTGCCCGTCGGTCCAGGCGGTCGCGAAGTTGTCGAAGTTGAACCAGTTCTGCGGCGGGGTGAGCGGCCCGGTGGTGCTGTACTCGGCGCGCGTCTTGAACGCCGCGAACAGGACCACCACGAGCGGGACGAGCACGACGACGCCGAGGCGACGTACGAGCGAGAGCGTACTTCGGCCGCGCTGTCCGGCGGCTGGCTCCGACTCATGACGAGGGTCACCTCCTCGTCGGGCAGAGCCGGCGCTGGATCCAGGTACAACAGGACACGACGCCGAGCAGGACGACGGCCATCGCCGAGGCGAGCCCGAACTGGCGGAACTGGAACGCCGTCTCGTACGCCTGGATGACGAAGGTGCGGGTGCCGTTCGCGCCGCCGGTCATGATGAACGGGATCTCGAAGACGCGCGAGGCTGCCGGAGATCGCCAGGATGAACGACAGGCTGATGATCCGGCGGATGCCGGGCGCGATGATGTGCCGGAACTGGTGCCACCGGTTGCGCCGTCGATCTCCGCGGCCTCGTAGATCTCGCCGGGGATCGACTGGATCGCGCCGAGGAAGAGCACGAAGCTGAGCCCGGTGAACCGCCAGACCGAGGTGCCCGCCAGCGAGAGGTTCGCGATGTCCGGGTCACCCAGCCAGAGCGGGTGTGCTCGCCCAGGCCGACCCGCCCAGCACGGTGTCGAGCGTGCCGCCGGGCTGGAAGAGGTAGAGGAAGACGAAGCCGACCGCGACCCCGTTCAACAGGTACGGGAAGAACAGGATGCCCTTGAACAGGTTGCGGAACCGGACGTGGAAGGAGAGCACGACCGCGAAGTAGAGGGCGATCGCGATCTGCGCGAACGAGGCGGCGAAGTAGTAGAGGCTGACCAGGAAGACCCGCCAGTACCGCTCGTCGGTGAAGACCCGGACGTAGTTGTCCCAGCCCACCGGGTCCATGGTGGCGTCCAGGCCGTCCCACTTGTGGAAGCTGTACCAGACCATGTTCCCGACCGGGACGTAGGTGAAGGTGATCAGCAGGACCAGCGCGGGCGAGGGCGAGGTAGAGCCAGGCGATGCCGGCGACCGACGGCGGCGGCGAGCGTCATTGCATGATTCCTGGCCTGGGCCTTGCCCCACCGCTCGTTGAGCTCGGCGAAGTAGGAGTCCTTGGTGCCCTTGGCGGCGCCGCGGGCGATGTCGACCAGCTTCTGCCGGTAGATGTTGCCGGTCAGGTCGACCTCGGACTCCTTGATGATCTCGTCTTCCTTGCCGGCGTTGCCGGTCGCCGCCGGGATCTCGACGAGGTCGACGCCGGTGTCCTGGAACGTCTTCAGCGTCTCGGGCAGCGAACTGCTCGATCACCGTCGGGACGGCCTGCTGGTCGGTCGCGAAGCCGGACTCGGCGACGAACCAGTCCAGCCAGGCCCGGGCGGTCGCCTTGTTCTTGGAGTTGCTGGCTGACCGCGCCCTTGTAGTCGCCCTCGATCCGGGAGTGGAACTTGCCGCCGGCCTGGTACGGGAACGGCCAGAAGGCGATGTCGTCGGGGTTCGCACCGGCCGCCTTGGCCGCGTCCTTCATCTGCGGGACGGCCCACGAGCCGAGCAGCATGGTGGCCACCTTGCCGGTGGCGATCATCGGCTTCGAGCCTTCCCAGTTGGTCGTCAGCGGGTCCTTCTCGTTGAGACCGGCGGCGACGAGGTCGAAGAGCAGGCCGTCCGTGATGTACTGGATCTTGCCGGGCTGCCACGGGTGACGGATCGGTCGGGAACTCTCGTTGATCGGCGGGGTCGCCGAGGATCGCCCGCTGGCTGTTCCAGATGCTCAGCGGCCAGCCGTCCTTGTAGTTGGTGTAGTACGGCACGGCGTCGGTGCGGGCGTCGACGGCCTTGAGTCCGGCCAGGAACTCCTCGGGCGTCTTCGGCGGCGCGGTGATGCCGGCCTGCTGCCAGATCCGCTTGTTGACCACCACGCCCGAGGCGACGCCACCGAGCGACAGCCCGTACACCTTGCCCTCGTACGCCTTCTCGTCGGTGAACCGGTACTTCGCCTTGAGGTCGGCCAGGTCGCCGAGCGGCTCGAAGAACGGACGGCAGCTGCTCGACCGGCACGGTGTTCGGGATCAGCAGCACGTCGCCGTAGTCGCCCGAGCTGAGCTGGGTGGTGACGTCACCCTCGTAGTTGGTGACGGCCTCGAAGGTCACCTTCGTGCCCGGGTACTTGGCCTCGAACGTCTTGGCGTACGCCGGGAGCGCGGTGTTCGGCCAGGTCGGTCCGGTTGGTCAGGACCGTGATCGAGCCGGTGATCTCGCCGCCGGTCGACTCGGCTCGTCATCGCCGGCGCCGCCGGTGCAGCCCGGCCGCCAGCGCGAGCGCCGGCGACCGCGCCGAGCCCGAGGAACTGCCTTCTATTGATCATCACGCATCCGTCCCTCTGATCGATCGATGCGGATGAGCATGAGACCGGCGTTACGCCTGTGTCAAGCTTCGATTATTAATTTAAGTAATCGGAACGCATGACGCGACGGCTCTGACCAGGGCGTTCGCTCAGGTGCTCTCGCGTACCACGATGTGGGCGTGCGGCGCCTCGTAGACCGTGACGGGCGCGCCGGCCATCGCGTCGAGGATCGCGTCGGCGGCGAGCTCGCCGATCCGGCCGACGTCGTGGCTCATCGCGGACAGCGCCGGCACGGCCAGCTGGCACTGCGCCGAGTCGTCCCAGGCGACCACCGCGACGTCGCCGGGGACGCCGCGCCCGCGGTCGCGGAGCGCGTCGAGCCCGGCGATCGCCATCACGTCGTTGTCGTAGACGATCGCGGTCGGGCCGCCGGCCAGCAGCTCGCTCGGTGGCGGCGTAGCCGGCCTCGTGCGAATAGTCGCCGTCGGCCCGCAGCACGGTCAGCCCGCCGGCCGCCTCGTCGAAGCCGGCCAGGCGCAGTTGGGTGTGCGCCAACGTCCGCGGTCCGGTGACGTGCCCGATCACCCGGTGGCCCAGGCCGGCCAGGAAGCGCACGGCCTCCCGCGCGAAGCCGGCATCGTCGGTCCACACCGTCGGCAGGCCCGGCGCGGTGGACGGGTCGCCGATCACCACGGCCGGCAGCCCCAACCGGCCGACCAGGTCGACCCGGTCGTCGTCCGGGCGCGAGGTCGACCAGGATCACCCCGTCGACCCGCTTCCGGATGGACCACTGCTCGTAGGTCGCGTTCTCCGCCGCCCGGTCGGTGACCACCTTGATCAGCACGGAGACGCCGGCCGGGGTGAGCACGCGCTCAAGACCCTCGATGAACTCGTGGTAGTACGGCTCCTCGCCGAGCACCCGGGAGGCACGCGCGAGCACCAGACCGAACGCGCCGCGTCACCGATCCCCCTGTCGTCCATCCATCGGCAGGTACCGTATCGCCTGAACCCCAGCCCCGGAACGAGACCGGAGACGAACACCACCCATGGCACGCCGTGAAGCGCCCGCCGCCGGACCCGGCAGCCGTGCGCTCATCGTCGACGTCATCCGCTCCGCGGGGGCGATCAGCCGGGTGGAACTCGCCGATCTGACCAGCCTGACCCAGCCGTCCATCTCGAACATCGTCCGTGACCTCATCGCCGACGGCATCATCCACGAGACCGGCCTGGCCGACTCGCCGCGCGGAAAACCGCGGAAGCTGATCGCGCTCAACCCCGCCAACCGGTTCGGCGTCGGTTTCCATCTGGGCGTCGACACGATCACCTGCGTCGCGATCGACCTGACCGGAGGAGTGGTCGGCCGGGAGGTGGTGCCGCGCGTTCCCGGCGCCCTGCCGGAACTGCTGGCCACCCGGTTCGACGATTTCATCAGCGGTCTCGACCTTCCCCTGGACCGCATCGAAGGCCTGGCGGTCGTCGCTCCGGCGCCCAATCCCGGGCGCCGTTCCACCGGCGGAGTTCCGGGTGGAGCTGGCCGCGAAGATCGGCCTGCCGGTCATCGTCGAGAACGACGCGGCCGCCGCCGCGCTCGGCGAGTTCTGGAGCCGCCGGGTCTCCCGGGAACAGGCGTTCGGCAGCATCTACGTGTCGACCGGCGTCGGCGCCGGATTCGTCTTCGGCGGCGCCCTCTTCCGGGGGGCCAGCTTCGACGCCGGCGAGCTCGGCCACGTGTCCATCGACTACGACGGCCGGCCCTGCCCGTGCGGCAACCAGGGCTGCGTCGAGCGGTACGCGTCGATGGCCGCCGTCGTCGAGACCGCCCGGGAGATCCCCACGCTGCGCGAGCGTCTCGGCCCCACCCTCTCCGGCGCGCACGACGTCGTCGCCCGGGCGGCGGTCAACGGCGACCGGGTGGCGTTCGAGGTGCTCGACCGCGCGGCCGGGCACCTGGCGGTGGCGGTGACCTCGGTCGTGAACCTGCTCGACCTCGGCCGGCTCGTGCTGACCGGGCCGGGGGTGGCGGTGGCCGGGTCGATCTACGCGCGGCGGGTGCGCGCACACCTGGAACGGACCGCGCACTCGCGCCATCGCCATCCGGTGACGGTGGAGCTGTCGGCCCAGCCCCGTGACGCGGCCGGGATCGGTGCCGCGGCCCTGGTCGTACAGGCGTCGATCGCCCCGGGTCACACACCGGGCCAGGTGGGTTAGCGCCCTGCCGCGTGGCGGGGCCCGCCACTGGGTACTGCTCCCGGCGTGTCGATAGCGGAGTTCAGGACGCGCGGTGTGGAGTCATGGTCGCGTGCCCGCGGTCGGCACGGCTGGCTGGACCATCTGGCCCGGGCGGTGGTGCGCTACGACCGGGCCGACGGCGGCCGTCTCGCCGCGGCGGTGACCTACTACGCGTTCTTCGCCACCTTCGCCCTGGCGCTGTTGGGCTTCGCGGTCTTCGCGTTCGTGCTCGACGACCCGGTGGTCCTCCGCGCGATCCAGGAGTACCTGACGGCGAACCTGCCGCGGGTCGACGTGCAGGCGGTACGCGACGCCCGCGGCACCGTCGGGCGTGATCGGGTTCATCGGCCTGCCCGTCATCGGCTGGTTCTGGGTCGACGCGCTGCGGTCCTCGATCAGGGCGGTCTGGGGACTGCCCGAGTATCCGGGCCGGTTCCTCGTCCGCGTCGCGATCGACCTGCTGGTGCTGGTCGGGCTGGGCCTGCTGCTGGCCGTCTCGCTGGCGACGGTGTTCACCACCGAAGCCGGCGCGGGCTGGCTGGTCACCGCCGTCGGTGTCGACGGCGCTCCGGCCCGGTGGCTGCTGGAGACCCTCGGTTTCGTGCTGGAAGCGGGCGTCAACACGCTGCTGGCGATGGCGATGCTGACCGCGTTGCCACGGCTGCGCATGCCGCTGCGCCGGGTGCTGGGACCCGCGCTGTTCGTCGCGGCCGGGCTGGAGGTGCTCAAGACGCTGGGCCGGCTCTACGTGCACGGCGCCGAGACCAACGCCACCTACCTGGTCGTCGCCGGCGCGGTCGGGCTGCTGGTCTTCCTCAACGTCGTCAACCAGCTGATCCTGTTCGCCGCGACCCTGGCCGCCACCAGCACCATCGGTCAGGTCACCGACCTGGCCGCGCGCCCCGGGATTCTCCTGCCGGCGCAAACGGAAGGCCGTAGGGTCGGCCAGTGGGATCACGCCAGCTCACGACACCCGGAGACGACCGAATGGACGCCGCGGAGACGCTGAGCACCGAGGAGCTCGACCGCCTCGACGCCTACTGGCGGGCGGCGAACTACCTGACCGTCGGCCAGATCTACCTGCTGGCCAATCCGCTGCTGCGCGAGCCACTGCGGGCGGAGCACATCAAGCCGCGCCTGTTGGGGCACTGGGGGACCAGCCCGGGCCTGAACCTGCTCTACACGCACCTCAACCGGGCCATCACCCGGCGCGACCTGAAGATGATCTACGTGACCGGTCCCGGTCATGGCGGGCCCGCGATCGTGGCCAACACCTGGCTGGAGGGCACCTACACCGACCACTATCCGTCGGTCGGGCGGGACGAGGCCGGGATGGGGCGCCTGTTCCGGCAGTTCAGCTTCCCGGGCGGCATCCCCAGCCACGTCGCGGCCGAGGTGCCCGGCTCGATCCACGAGGGCGGCGAGCTCGGCTACTCGCTCATGCACGCCTACGGCGCCGCGTTCGACAACCCGGACCTGGTCGTCGCGTGCGTCGTCGGTGACGGGGAGGCCGAGACCGGTCCGCTGGCCGCCAGCTGGTCGTCGAACACCTTCCTCAACCCGGTCCGCGACGGCGCCGTGCTACCCGATCCTGCACCTCAACGGATACAAGATCGCGAACCCGACGGTGCTGGCGCGGATCCCGGAGGAGGATCTGCGCTCGCTCATGCGCGGCCACGGCTACGAGCCGTTCGTCGTGTCCGGCGACGAGCCCCGGGACGTCCACCAGTCGTTGGCCGCCACGCTCGACACCGTGCTGGACCGGATCGGGGACATCCAGCGCCGGGCCAGAAGTGGCGACCCAGCGCCGGGACCCGCGCGCTGGCCGATGATCATTCTGCGTACGCCGAAGGGCTGGACCGGGCCTCGCGTCGTCGACGGTGTGCCGGTCGAAGGCACCTTCCGGGCCCACCAGGTGCCGCTGGCCCACGTGCGCGACAACCCGGGGCACCTCGCGATGCTGGAGGGCTGGCTGCGGTCCTACCGCCCGGAGGAGCTCTTCGACGCGGCCGGCACGCCGGTCGCCGACGTCACCGCCGTCGCGCCGCAGGGCGACCGGCGGATGAGCGCCAACCCGCACGCCAACGGCGGCCTCCTGCTGCGCGACCTGGTCCTGCCCGACTTCCGGGCGTACGCCGTGCCGGTCACCGAGCCCGGCCAACCCGCCAGCGAGGCCACCCGGGTGCTCGGCCGCTGGATCAGGGACGTGATCGCCGCCAACCCCGACACGTTCCGGCTCTTCGGGCCCGACGAGGTCGTCTCGAACCGGCTCGACGCCGTCTTCGAGGTCACCGACCGCGCGTTCGACGCCGACATCCGCCCCGACGACGACCACCTGGCGCCGACCGGCCGGGTCATGGAGGTGCTGTCCGAGCATCTGTGCCAGGGCTGGTTGGAGGGTTACCTGCTGACCGGCCGGCACGGCATGTTCACCAGCTACGAGGCGTTCATCCACGTCGTCGACTCGATGGTGAACCAGCACGCGAAGTGGCTCAAGGTCACCCGCGGCATTCCCTGGCGCCGCCCGCTCGCGTCCCTGAACTACCTGCTCTCCAGCCATGTGTGGCGGCAGGACAACAACGGCTTCTCCCACCAGGATCCCGGGTTCATCGACCACGTCGTCAACAAGAAGGCCGAGATCGTCCGCGTCTACCTGCCGCCGGACACGAACTCACTGCTGTCCACGATGGACCATTGCCTGCGCAGCCGCCACTACATCAACGTGGTGGTCGCCGGAAAACAGCCCGCACCGTCCTGGCTTTCGATGGACGACGCCATCATGCACAACCGTCGCGGTCTGGGCATCTGGGGCTGGGCGAGCAGCGACGAGGGCGGCGAGCCGGACGTCGTGCTGGCCTGCGCGGGCGACGTGCCCACACTGGAGACGATCGCGGCCGCCGACCTGCTGCGCCGGCACCTGCCCGACCTGCGGATCCGGGTGGTCAACGTCGTCGACCTCATGCGGCTGCAGCCGGACACCGCGCATCCACACGGCCTGCCCGACGCGCAGTTCGACGCGATCTTCACCACCGACAAGCCGGTCATCTTCGCGTACCACGGCTACCCGGCGCTGATCCACCGACTCACCTACCGGCGCACCAACCACGCCAACCTGCACGTGCGTGGCTACCAGGAGGAAGGCACCACCACCACGCCGTTCGACATGGTGATGCTCAACGAGCTCGACCGTTTCCACCTGGTCATCGACGTCATCGACCGGGTGCCGGGCCTCGGCATCCGCGCCGCGCGGCTGCGCCAGGAGATGGTCGACACCCGCCAGTCCTGCCGCGACTACACCCGCGAACACGGCGAGGACGACCCCCGCATCACCGGCTGGCAATGGACACCCGAGTCCGAGACAGCGCCGTGACCAGCGGTGGGGGATCAAGGGCGGGCCGCGTCATGGATGCTGGCGAGGGACGGGACGCGTGACAACGCCACCCATACGGTCGCCAGCGAGATGCCGACCGCGCCGACGGCCATCGCCGTGAACGGATCCGCCCGCGTCGCGATGACGCCGCCGATGGTGGCGCCGACAGGCACGGCACCCCAGGAGATCAGGCGGTAGGCCGCGTTGACGCGACCACGCAGAGATTCGGGTACGGCGGCTTGGCGCAGGCTGACCGCGTGGACGTTGGCAATGCCTATGCCGACGCCCATGACGACGAAAACCGCGCAGAGCAGCGGCAGTAGACCGGTCCCGGCTCGGTTGGCCAGGAGCACACCAAGCGGTGCGCCGTTGCCGAGCAGTAGCGTGACGAGCAGGACGCGGCCGTACCCGAAGCGCTTGGTGAACCTCGCGCCGAACCAGGCGCCGGCGAACGAGCCGACGCCGCCGGCGGTGAAGACGGCGCCGATCGCCAGCGGGTTCAGGTGTGCCTCTCGGACCGCGTACAACATGAGGCCGAGGATGAACGCCTCGTTGAAGAGGTTGAACGTGGCGGCCTCGCCGAGCAGCGGCCGCACGTAGCGGTGTCGGATCGTGACACCGATGCCGTCGAGCGCGTCGCGCCACGCCGAGCCCCGCCTTTTCGTGGGCCCGTCGAGCGGTGGGGCGTCGGTCAGCCGGATGCGACTGAGCGACAGCGCCGACGTGAGGTAGCCCAGCGCGTTGAGCAGGAGCGCGACCGGTGCGGACAGCACCTGCACCAGCAGGCCACCGACGCCACGGCCACCGATTTCGCTGGCGGACTGGGTCGCGGAGAGTTTGCCGTTCGCGTCGACCAGCTGATCCTCGGCGACGACCGCCGGCAGCACGGCGAAGTCCGCGACCTGGAAGACGACCGTCAGCAGCGCGGCCACGAACACGACCAGGTAGAGCCCCTGCATGCTGGCCGTGCCGGTCCACGCGGCGAGAGGGATGAGTGCGACGAGGAACGCGCGGCCCACGTCGGCGCCGATCATCAGCCGCAGCCGGAAGCGCCGGAACCGGTCGACCAGTAACCCGGCCGGCAGCGTTGCCAGCAGGAACGGGAGGAACTGCGCGACCCGCAGGGTGCTCGCCTGCGCGGCCGAGGCGGACAGCGTCACCAGGGCGAACAGCGGCAGCGCGAGCTCGGCGATCTCGGTGCCGAGGGTCGAGGCGGCCGAACCGCGCCACAGGCGGCGGAAGTTCGGGTTGGACCAGGCCGGTGCCGGCGGCTGGTCGCCGGTTACCGGGGTCGCGATGCCTGCCGTAACCGGTGTCATACTCAGGGAGGTTACGGATAACCAGATAAGGTCGCAAGCCGGTTATGATGAGGGAATGGCCGGTGGCATCTCGATGGCGGCGCCGGACCGGCTGGAACCGGTCCGACGTTTCATCAACACGCGTGACATCGAGGCCGGCACCGACCTGCTCCGGGACGCGTCGGGGTTGCGGTCCTGGCTGACGGAGGCGGCCCTGTGGCGAACCGCGGCGCCCATCGGCGACGCTGAGCTGGACCGGGCGCACCGCCTGCGCGAGGCGTTGCGGGCAGCGGCGGCGGCCAACCACGACCGGGTCGCGCTGCCGGCGCAGGTGATCGCCGTGCTCGACGACGTCGCGGAGCGTTCCGCGGTATCGCTGTCGTTCACCGCCGACCGCGGGTGGCGGGCGGGGGTCCGGGCGACCGGTGTGGACGGTGCGCTGGGTGAGCTCGTCCTCCGCGTGACCGAGTCGATGACCGCCGGGACGTGGCCCAGACTCAAGGTGTGCGCGAGCGACACCTGCCGCTGGGCGTTCTTCGACGCCTCACGCGCCGGCACCGGCAAATGGTGCTCGATGCGGCTGTGCGGCAACCGCGCGAAGCAGGAGGCCTGGCGCGGCCGCCGCAAGACCGGGTAGGGGAAGCACCGCCGAGCCTGGCCTCATGCGGCACACCTCGGCTAGCCGGGCGGGGTTGAGGTGGGTGCCGTCGGTCAGCTGGATGCCAGGCAGCCAGAGCTCGTGGAGCACCGCGTTGTGCAGGTTGAACGAGCAGCCGTTCCAGCTAGGCAGCGGGCCAGGGGCGAGGTGGGCCCGGATGGAGCCGATGATCGCCCGGCGGATCTCCCGTTCCCCCGCGATCCAGCCGGGCGCGGACGGGTCGGGCTCGTAGGGCAGCCGCAGGTAGGCGCACAAGGCGCTTACGCAGGTCTGGCGCAGCTCCTGGCTCGGTGCGTCGTCGGCGAGGCCGGCAACGGCGTAGACGGCGGCCGCTCGTACCACCGGCCGCTCGTGGCCGAGCTGGGTCGTCGAGCTGCCGAAGCGCTCGTTGAACAGGCGCGTGTCATCGCGACGCGCGGCGGCGACGGCACGCGTGTTCTCCTCCTCGACCACCGCCTGGCGCCGATAGGCCACGACGAGCGCAACGACGCCTCCGACCCCGGCCACGACGGCGAGGGCGAGCTTGACCAACTCGAGCTGGTTGGTGACGGTAAAGGCCGCGCCCCTCGGGAGCCGGGGCGTGCCGACGGCGAGCCACAGCGCCGCGGCCGCTGCCACGAACACGATCACGGCGACGAGCAGAACGACGACGACATGCCGCGCCAACGACGTCGGACGGCTCCTTCGTTCCACGTCCCGCAGCGTAAAGCGACCGGCGCCGTGCCGCTGTCCTCCTCCGGACCGACCTCGACGCTCCAGGGCCCGCCGCGGCCGGCGGCGGGCCCTGGAGCGCGTTGGTCAGTTGAACGTCTGGTTCAGCGTGTTGGCCAAGGCGGTGTGCCCGGGCTCGTTCGGGTGCGGGCAGCCGCCGAGTCCCGTCTGCTGGATCTCTCCCACGCGCAGCGCCGGTGCGGTGGCGAACCTGACCTTCGGGTCATCGGGTACGCCTCGCCAGATGGCGGTGTTCATGGCCCGCGTCCACTGGCCCACGGTCTGCTGCCAGCCGGGATCGTCGAGCAGCGGCCGGTCCTGCGACGGGATCCGTCCGGGCAGCATGTCCTGCAGGACCTTGGAAACCTTCAGCCGGTAGGTCTCGCCGAACGCGCCGACGTCGAGCTTGGCCGGGCTGATGTCGTAGTAACCCATCCACACGACCTTGTCGGCGCCCGCGTCGAGCATCGTCTGGATGATGTCGGTGACCCGATGCGTGATCGCGTCGTAGTGGCTCGGTCCGTTGTAGACCGGGATGTCGACCTTCTTGTGAAAGTAGTCGTGGTCGGTGACGTCGCCCTCGACCCGGAGGTGGCACGAGCCGCCGCCGATGACGGCGGACTTCGCGGCGTAGTTGCCGTTGACGTCGAACCACTTCATGACGGCCTGCCAGGGCTTGTTGTTCTTGGTGAACCACTCCTGGGCGAACTGCTTGTAGTAGTCGATGGTGCCGCACTGGGCGAGCGCGGTGAGCAGCTCCGACCAGTTGGTGTCGTTGACCCCACCCGTGCTGACGAAGTACGCCGCCTTCTTCTCGCTCTTGGCCTGGCGGATCGCCCGCTCGGCGAGAGTCGCGGGGGAGGAGTGCCGCTTCCACCCGTTGCGGCAGGCGTCCGGAGTGTCCCAGCCGGCCCCGAGGATCTCCGAGGTCGTGAAGCCGGTACGGGCGAAGTTGTAGTACTCGACCACGTTCCGGTTGAGGTTGGTGGCGTACTTGCCGGCGTAGCTGAACATCATGTCGTTGCCGGGCAGGTGACGGATGTTGTCCTCGGACGTGTTGCCCACGCACTCGCCCATGGGGTAGTGGTACGTGCGCTGCAGGTGGGCGGAGGTGACGGAGTCACCCGTGGCCACCAGGACGACCGGGTTGCTCGGGTCGCGACCGCCCGGGCAGAAACGGTCCTTGCGCGCGTCGACGATCTCCTCGTCGGTGCCGGCGTCCGAGCATGGCTTCGGGTCGGGCGGGTTCGGACCTGTCGGCGGGTCCGGCGGAATGGTGGGCGGATCCGTCGGCTCGGTCGGCGGGTCAGTCGGCGACTCGCTCGGGCTGGCCGACTCGCTGGGGCTGGCTGACCCGCTGGGGCTGGCTGACCCGCTGGGGCTGGCCGACCCACTGGGACTGGCCGACTCACTTGGGCTGGCTGACCCGCTCGGGCTGGCCGACTCACTTGGGCTGGCCGACTCGCTGGGACTGGCCGACTCGCTCGGGCTGGCCGACTCACTTGGGCTGGCCGACTCGCTCGGGCTGGCCGACTCGCTCGGACTGGCCGACTCGCTCGGGCTCGCGGACGATGACGCACTCGGGCTGCTCGACGACGACTCACTGGGGCTCGCGCCGGGGCTGGGGCTGTCGCACGGGCTCGGAGTGGCGCTCGGGCTCGGACTGCCGCTCGGACTCGGACTGCCGCTCGGGCTCCCGCTGGGTTCGGGTCCTTCGGTGGCGGTCCGGGCGGCGACTGCCGTGTCAGCCGTGGGCGAGGACTCGCAATCCCGCTCCTCCTGCGCGTCCCGATAGTCGACCTCCAGTTCGCGCATCACGTCAGGGGGCAACGGCCCGCTCTCCGCGATGCACGGGTCGAACTCCCATCGGGTTTTGACACCCCGATACTCGATGTCGCGTACGCAGGTGTCCGGATCGGCGCCCGGCTCCGCCGCGACCGCGCGGACAGTAAGCGGCGAGCGCGGCACGACCTGGAAACCGACCGCAGCGAAAAGGGCGAGCGCGACCACCGCCGCCAGGGCTCTGGCGACGGCTCCTCCGCGACCGCGAAACGCGGATCTCATGAGCGGACGTCCTCTCTCCAAGGGCTCGGCGCGACCACGGCGATCGATCCCACGCCTCGCGCCGAAGCTAGTGAGGGGTGATAATTCGTCGATAAACCCGCGATAAATCGTTGGGACTGAGTCGTGCGGATAAGAGCGCTGGGTCCGATGCGGATCTGGGACGGCGCGCGATGGTCGCCGATCACGGCGCCGCACCATCGCATCGTGCTGGCCGTCCTGTTGACCGAGCTCGGGCAGCCGGTGCCCAAGGACCGGCTGGTGGACGAGATCTGGGGCGAGCGGCCGACCCGCACCGCGGCGAGCGCCGTCAACAGCTACGTCATGCGCATCCGGCGGCTGCTGCGTGCCGGCGACGCCGGCGAACTGGTCAGCCGCGACTCCGGCTACGAGCTCGTGACCTCCGACGACGCGGTCGACATCCAGGTATTCGAGCGCATGGTGCGCAGCGGCAAACGGCACATCGCCGAGGGCCGGATGACCGACGCGGCGCGGGAGTTGACCGGCGCCCTGGCGCTGTGGCGTGGCGCGGCACTCGCCGACGTGCCCTCGACCCTCACCGTGTCAGCCGAGGCGGCCCGGCTCGAACAGCTGCGCCTCGCGGCGCGGGAAGAGCGGTTCGGCGCTCAGCTGGCAATGGGTCAACACGCCGAGATCGTGGAGGATCTCGCGGCGCTGGCACGTGAGCATCCGTTGCGGGAGCGGCTCTCCCGGTACCTGATGATCGCCCTCTACCGCTGCGGACGCCGAGCGGAAGCGCTCGGGGCCTATCGGCGGGTCCGCGCCGTGCTGGTGACCGAGACCGGCATCGAACCCGGGCCTGACCTGCGCAGCCTCGAACACGCCGTGCTCACCGACGACGGCACGCTCGCCGCCCCGACCGTCGCACCGGTGACGCCGGCGCAGCTGCCGGCCCCGGTGGCCGACTTCGCCGGCCGCCACGACGTGCTGGTGACCCTGGACGCGCTCACCTCGCAGCGGCCGGCGCCGCCCGTGGTCATCGCCGGCCTGGCCGGGGTTGGCAAGACGGCCACCGCCGTCCATTGGGGGCACCTCGCACGCGACCGGTTCCCCGACGGGCAGCTCTTTCTCGACCTACGGGGCAGCTCGGCCCAGCCGCCGGTCATGCCTATGGAAGCGCTCGCCCATTTCCTGCACGTCCTCGGCGTACCGGCGGAGGAGATCCCGGCGGAGCTCGACGAGGCGGTCGGGCTCTACCGCACCGTGACCGCCGTACGCCGGATCCTCGTGGTCCTCGACAACGCGGGAGCCCCCGACCAGGTCCGGCCGCTGTTGCCGGGCGGCCCGGGCTGCATGGTCGTCGTGACCAGCCGTGACCAGTTGCGTGGGTTGACCGCGAGGGAAGGCGCCGTCGGGCTCCAGCTGGGCGTGCTCGCCCCCGCCGAGGCCGCGGACCTGCTGGGCAAGCTGGTGCCCGGCGCGGCCGACCACGATGCGGCTGAGCTCGCCCGACTCTGCGGCTATCTCCCCCTGGCGATCCGCATCGCGGCGGCCAACCTCCACGCCGAGCTCGCTCCGATCGCCGAGTACAACCAGCGGCTGGCCGCAGGTGACCGCCTGGCGGCGCTCGGCGTGCCGGGCGACACCACGACCGCCACCGTGACGGCGTTCGACCTCTCCTACGAAGGGCTGCCGCCGGCCGCCCGCCGACTGTTCGAGCTTCTCGGCGTCGCGCCGGGCGAGCTGGTCACTCCGACGGTGGCCGCCGCGCTGGCCGGCATCCCGGTGGCCGAGGCCGAACCCCTGCTCGACACACTGGCCCGGGCCCATCTGCTCGACCAGGCCGCACCTCGCCGCTACCGCTGGCACGACCTGGTGCGCCTCTACGCCCGCCGTCGTTGTGCGAACGGGCATGCCGCCCTGGACCGCCTCTACGCCCACTATCTGTCCACCATGGACCACGCGGCGGGCCTGCTCTATCCCCATGTCGTGCGGCTCGCGCTGCCCGCGACCGTCGACACGACCAGCCGGGTCCGCTTCCCGGGCGCGGCCGAGGCGTCGCGCTGGGTCGAGAGCGAGCGCAACAACATGATCGCCGCCATCGTCGCGGCCGGGCCAGCGCACCGCGAAGCCGCTTGGCGGTTGACCGACCAGCTGCGCTGGCACCTCGACTTCACCGCCCCGTACGCCGAATGGCTCCCGGTCACCGAGGCCGCGCTGGCACACGCCCGCGCCGACGGCAGCCCGCTCGGCCAGGCCGTCGCCCACCTGAGCCGGGCCACCGTCCACCTGGCACGAAGTCGATACGCCGACGCGTTGGGCGACTTCGGCCGGGCGCTCGACTTCGCCCGCGAGGGTGGCTGGGCCGAGGGTCAGACCTCGGCGCTGAGCAACCTCGCACACGTCGCCTTCGAGACCGGCCAGCTCGACCTGGCCGCCCGCTACAGCATCGAGGCGCTGGCCATCGACACCCAGATCGGCCGCGTCGCCGGCCAGCTGGCCCGGCTGGCCAACCTCGGCAACATCCGCCTGCAGCAGGGCCGGCTCGACGAGGCCATCGCGTACTGCCAACAGGTCATCGAGCTCGAGAACACGATCGGCGAATGGCATGGACAGGGCACGGCACACGGCTGCCTGGGTGAGGCCCACCTGCTACTCGGCCGCAACGAGGACGCGTTGACCTACCTCTCCGCTGCGCTGTCCACCCACCGGCGGCTGCGGGCCCGCGGCAACGAGGCCGACACGCTTCGGCTGCTTGCCGCCGCCCACGGGGCCAACGGCAGCGTGGACGACGCTCAGACGCTGGCTACGGAAGCTCTGCGGATCGCTCGCGAGCTCGACGACCGTTGGGTCGAGGCGCACGCCCTGATCACCCAGGCCGAGCTCGATCTACGCACCGGCGACGCGGACCTGGCCGAGGCCCACCTACGGCAGGTGCTCGCACAGGCCCGCGGTGACGGCGCCCGGCATGCCGAGGCACAGGCGCTGATCGGCCTGGCGCGCGTACACCGGTTGCGCGGCACGGCCGGCACCAGCCAGGCCCGGCAGTACGCGACGCAGGCGTTCGACATCTCCCAGGAGTTCGGCTACGACCTGTTGCGCGAGAACGCGTCCGCCATCCTCGGACAGCCCTCGGCCCGGTGACCGGGCGAAGTTGCGGCCCACCCTTCCGGGCGTCGGGCCCTGAGGAACATCCGGGGCGGCTGGGTGTCATTCCGGATGTCGCTGCACGCCGGCCCTCGACCAGCATCGAGACGCGTCTGTTTCACCGCCGCGTCACAAGGAGAGATCCGTGCTGTTGAGGACCACCCTCGCGATCGCGCTCGTCGCCGGAGTGCTCGGCATACCCGCTGCCGCACCACCACCGTCCATCGCGTGGACGCCGTGCGCGCGTGACGCCACCGCACAGTGCGGCACGCTGTCGGTGCCGGCCGACTGGAGACGCCCGAAGGGGCCGCGGATAGACGTCGCCGTGGCGCGCCGGCTCGCCACCGACCGCAGCGGCCCGGGTCGGTTCGCTGGTGTTCGGTCCGGGCGGTCCCGGGGACTCCGGCGTCGACCGGATCCCGTCGGGATCGACCGGTTCAGTCCGGAGCTGCGCCGCCGGTTCGACATCGTCAGCTTCGACCCGCGTGGCGTCGGGCAGAGCACCCCGGCCAGCTGCCCGCCCGGCCTGTCCGCGACCCGGCCGGCGCCGATCCTCGCCGACCAGGCCGACTTCGAGGCGACAGTGCGGTTCAACCGCATCTGTACGCCACTGCCGGCGGCAGACCGGCGAACTGCTCGACCACTACGACACGCGCTCGGCCGCACACGACCTCGACGCGCTGCGGGCGGCCCTGGGCGAACGGAAGCTCACGTTCCACGGCAGTTCGTACGGCACGCTGCTCGGCGAGATGTACGCCGAGCTGTTCCCGCGGCGGGTGCGCGCGATCGTGTTGGAGAGCGCGATGGACCACAGCGCCGGCACGCGCGGGTTCCTGGAGCCACAGGCCCGTGCGGTGCAGGACGCGTTCACGGAGTTCGCCGGCGTGGTGCCAGATCACACCGGAATGCGCGCTGTACGGCCACGACGTACGTACCGTGTGGCGGGAGTGCTCGCCCGCGCCCAACGCGGTGAGCTCGGCGCCGTCGACACCGTGGGACATGCGGGTGACCGCGTTCCGCGCGTTCTACCTGCCCAACTGGCGTGACCTGGCGAACAACCTCGCCACCGCGTACGCGGGCGGCACGTTCGCGGCGTCAAGCTGCCGCCGGTGCCGTTTCCGGTGTTCTGCGGCGACTGGAACCTTCCCGTGCGCGACTACCCGAGTACGCCGACCTGATGCGCCGTCTCGCCGAACTCTCGCCGGACATGGGCTACCCACCGGCCGTCTTCGCCGCCACGTTCTGCCTGGGCTGGCCGAAACCGATCGCCAACCCGCAACACCCGCTGCGGATCGACGGACTCTCGACGCCGATGCTGCTGCTGAAGTCGCGCCACGACCCCGGCACCGGCGACTCGTGGGCGGCCAACGTCGCCCGGCAGGCCGGCCCGCGCAACGCGGTGCTCGTCACCTACCAGGGGTGGGGGCACGGCGCGTACGGCCGCACCCCGTGCACCATCTCGGTGGTCGACCGGTACCTGATCGACCTGACCGTGCCCGCACCCGGAAACACGTGCACCGCGCCCTTGCCGTAGGTCGCGATCATGGTCGCTATGATCCGCGGCCATGATCGATGGTGTACGGGTGTTCCGGAGCCGCGTCCTGGTCGCCGCCGGATGCGTCATGTGCGCCGTGCCGGTCGCGATATGGATCCTCGCGCTGATCTTCGGCGACGGCACGTTCGGCGCGATGATGTGCCCGCTGGGGGTCTCGTGGCTGCCGATCGTGGCCTGGTTCGGGTTGATCCGACCGAGGCTGATCGCCGCGCCCTCCGGTGTCACCGTGGTCGAGCCGCTGCGGACGACGCCTACCCGCTCGCGGGGTTGCTGGTCTACGGCGGCGCGCGGTTCGAGCAGCTCTGGCTCGCCTTGCTGGGACCGCTGCTGGCCATCGCGGCCACCGTCGCGCTGCGGCGAGGCTCCCGCTAGTCACATGCCGAGCACCCGCTCGCGTACGTCCGCGCTCTCGCGTAGTTCCGTCGTCGTGCCCGCGGCGACGATGCGGCCCTCGATCAGCAGATAGCCCCGGCTCGCGGCCGACAGGGCCCGCTCGACGTCCTGCTCGACCAGCAGCACGCCGACGCCGGTCGCGTTGACGGCGGCGATCGCGTCGAAGACCTCGTCGACGATGACCGGCGCCAGGCCGAGCGACGGCTCGTCGAGCAGCAGCAGCCGGGGCAGCGCCATCAGCGCGCGGCCGATGGCCAGCATCTGCTGCTCGCCGCCCGACAGGCTGCCGGCCAGCTGCCGTGCACCGCTCCTTCAGCCGCGGGAACAGCTCGTACACCCGCGCCTCCGTCTCGCCGGTGCACGGCGCGGGCCGGCGCGCCGATAGGCGCCGAGCAGCAGGTTGTCGCGCACGCTCATGTGGCCGAACACCCGCCGGCCCTCCGGGACCGTCGCCACGCCGTGGTCGCAGACCCGGTGGCCGGGCAGCGCGGCGATGTCGACACCCTCGATGGTGATGGTGCCGGCGGCGGCCGCGGTGCAGGCCCGCGATGGTCTGCACCAGCGTGGTCTTGCCGGCGCCGTTCGGGCCCGACGATGCAGACGGTCTCGCGCGTCGCCGACATCGAGCGCGATGTCCCAGAGGGCCTGCGCGTCGCCGTAGCGGGCGTCGACTCCACGGACCTCAAGCACGCTGCCTCCCCAGGTAGGCGCGGACGACCGCCGGGTCGGTGAGCACGGTGCGTCGGGCTCGCCGTCGGCGATCAGGACGCCCCGGTCGAGTACGACGATCCGCGTCGCCAGCTGGTTCAGCACGCGGAGCAGGTGCTCGACGATGATGATGGAGATCCCGGTGGCGTGGATGCGCCGGATCACCGCCACCGCGTCGTCGATCTCGGCCGGGTTGAGGCCGGCGAGTGCCTCGTCGAGCAGCAGCACGATCGGTTCGCGCGGCGATCGCCCGCGCCATCTCCAGCAGCTGCCGCTGGTGCAGGTTCAACGCCGCCGGCAACTGCGTCGGCCAGATGTCCAAGATGGACGGTGGCCAGATGGTGCCGCGGCGGCCAGCCGGGCCTGCGGCCAGCGAGGCGCCGGTGCGGCCGAACATGACGGCCATCGCCACGTTGTCGAGCACCGTCATCGAGGCGAACGGCTTGGGGATCTGGTACGTGCGGGCCACGCCGGTGTGCGCCACCCTGTGCGGGGCGAGTCCGGTCGATGGTCTGCCCGCCGATCGCGATCGCGCCCCGGGTCGGCGGCAGCGCGCCGGAGAGCAGGTTGACCAGCGTCGTCTTGCCGGACCCGTTCGGCCCGACCAGGCCCACGATCTCGCCCTGTCCGACCGTCAACGAGACGTCGTCGAGGGCGCGCACGCCGCCGAAGTCGCGGGTGACGCCGGCGACCGCGACCAGTTCGCGGCCGGTGTCCGGCGGGGGAGTCGACAACGGCGGCGGCGCGGTCGGTGTGGCCGGCTCAGCGCCGGCCGGTGCGAGACGGCGACAGAGATTTCGGACGCAGCCGGACTGAGCCTGCTGGGACCGGCCGCAGCCGGTCGTACCCGACGGCTACGACGATGGCGGCCACCATCGCGTAGAGGATCGCGTCCAGCTCGGTGTACTGCCCGCTGAGCAACAGGCCGGCCAGCACGGGTACGAACACCCCGAGGGTGAGCCAGGGCCGCACCCGCAGCCGGCCGAACAGGCCCGTCCGGGGCGGCGACCACGAAGCCGACCAGCACGGCGCCGAGGATGATGTTGCCCCACTGGTCGAGCTTCGGGCGGCCAGCCGTCCTGCAGGACGGTGACGAACGCCGCGCCGACGACCGGGCCGAGCCCAGTGCCGCCGGCCGCCGAGCACGCCATCACGATGACGAACAGCGGCACGGTAAGCGTGAAGACGAGCTCCCACTGCACGAACGCCGATGCGCATCGCGAACAGCGCGCCGCCGATGCCGCCGAGGGCGCCGCTGAGCACGATGGCGATCATCTTGTAGCGGAACGTCGGCACGCCGAGCACCTCGGCGGCGTCCTCGTCGTCGTGGATCGCGAACAGGCCCCGGCCGAACCGGGAGCCCTGCACCGCGAGCGCGGTCCCGACGGCCAGGGTGGCGACCGCGAGCATGAGCAGGAAGATCAGGTGCTGGAAGTCGCCGATCCAGTCGGGGAACGACGGCAGCGGCAGCGTCGTGCCCAGACCGCCGTCGATGTCGCGGTTGATCCGGACGAACGCGGCGAGGATGAACGGCACGGCCAGGGTCAGCAACGCGAAGATCTCGCCGCGCAGCGAGCCGAGCCGGAACGCGATCGCGCCGGTGATCAGCGCGAGCAGCGCGCCGAGCAGGCCGCCGACGACGATCGACACCGGATAGCTGACGCCGTGCCGGCCGGTCAGCACCGCGACGGAGTACGCGCCGACGCCGACGTACGCCGCCTGCCCGAAGCTGAAGTAGCCGGCGTAGCCGGACAGGATGTTCCAGCTCGTCGTCTGGATGACCCAGAACAGCACCGAGGTCGAGAGGACCAGCAGGTACGGCGCGATGCCGAGCGAGGTGTTGAAGTGGGCCAGGACCGCCAGCAGCAGGCTCACGCCGACCGAGCGCGATCAGTCCCTTCCGGACAGTCATGCCGCACCTCTGCGAGTGAAGAGCCCCTGCGGCCGGAGGATCAGCGCGAGGATGATGGCCAGGAACAGCACGAAGGGTTCGTAGCTGGGGTCCCAGAGCACCGCTACGACAGCGGAGAAGGCGCCGACACCGAGGCCGGCGAACAGCGAGCCCAGCAGGTTGCCGATCCCGCCGAGGATGACCACGGCGAAGACCGTCCCGAACCACTCGTACGCGTGTGCCGGCGCGATGGTGTTGCCGAGCGCGAACACCATTCCCGCGACGGCGGCGCTGACGCCGGCGAGCCCGCCGACGACCAGGCCGAGCCGGCGGTGGTCGATCCCGAACGACGCGGCGACGGTGCGGTCCTGCGCGAAGGCGCGCAGCCCGCGGCCGGCGAAGGTGCGCTCCAGCACGAAGTGGCCGCCGCCGATCAGCAGCAGGGCGAAGCCGAGGGCGACCAGCCGGGACACCGGCAGGGCGATCGGGCCGATGTGCAGTGCGCTGGTGCCGTACGGGTTGGCCCCGGCGTCGATGTGGCGGAAGTCGGCCGTCCACACCTGGGTCGACACCTCGATGATGATCATCAGGAGGCCGAAGCTGACCAGCAGGGAGTTGAACTCGACGATGTTGAACCGGTCGTACGCCCACTGCAGCGCGGCACCGACCACGAACAGCGCCGGCGCCGAGATGAGCAGCGTGAGCATCGGGTCGATGCCCCACGTGCTGGTGAGTTGGTACGAGAGATAGGCGCCGACCAGGATCAGCCCGAAATGCGCCAGGTTGATGACTCGCAGGGCGCCCCACATGACCGACAGGCCGGCCGCCATCAAGGCGTACAGCCCGCCGATCAGGACCCCGCTGAGCGCCGCCTGGACGGCGGTCATGGTGCCTCCTCGATCCCGAGTGGAGGCGTTGCCCGCACCCGACCGGCACGGGCAACGCACTGGCCGTTCACTTGATAGTGCGCCGCGGCCCGGTCCTGGGGCCAGACCATGACCCACTCGCCGTTCTGGATCTGCTTGATGCCCAGCGTCGTCGGCCAGAAGTTGTTGTCCTTCTGCTCGAAGGTCAGGTGCCCGCTGAACGTGGTGTCGGCGCCCTTGCTGTGCAGGCCGTCGCAGATCGCCTTGTTGTCGACCGAGCCGGCCGCCTTGACGCCGGACGCGAGGATGTCCCACGCGTTCCAGCTCGCCGCAGCCTGTGTCTCGAAGACCGGGAACGCGACCTTCGCCGCGGTGGCCTTGGTCTTGAACTCGTCGACGATCGCCTGCGCGTCGCCGCCGACCTTGTCGACCAGTGCCTTGTTGGGCTCGAAGATGGACACCGACAGCGCGCCCTCACTGCCCGCGCCCAGACCCAACAGCGGGCCCGGTGCCGGGAACAGGCTGAACACCATCGGCGGCGTGTAGCCGAGCTGCTTCATCGCGTTGAGCGCGTTGACGGTGTCGACGCCGAGGCTGTTGCTGATCACCAGGTCCGGCTTCGCGTCGCGTACCTCCGCGGCCATGCCGGCCCAGTCGGAGGTGGTCGGCGGGTAGTGCCGGTCGAGCACGACGTCGAGCCCGCGCTCCTTGGCGATGGTGAGCACGCCGGTCTTGTCGTCGCCGAGGCCGTCGGTCACGAACGCCGCCGAGCCGCTCTGGCTCGTCAGCACCGCGATCTTCTTGGGCGGCGTCGGCAGGGTCGCGACCGCGTCGAAGAGCAGGTTCGGGATGAACTGGTTCGGCGTCGGGCC
The DNA here is from genome assembly GCA_963840005.1 of uncultured Actinomycetota bacterium. GTDB lineage: Bacteria > Actinomycetota > Actinomycetes > Mycobacteriales > Micromonosporaceae > Asanoa. The sequence goes on from CAWIXO010000001.1 coordinate 255,075, forward strand.
GATCGACCAGGCGGGGAACTGGCAGGGGTACGAGAGCTGGGGCGCCAGCACCGCCGTGTGCTGCGGCAGGACGTAGCCGTGCCGCTCGGCCACCGCCATGGCGGCGAGGATGTTCGGCGTGGCGTACGGACCCATGATCAGATCCACTTTGGTCTGCGCGATGAGCTGCTCGTAGAGCGGACCCACCTTGGCGGTGTCGGACTGGTCGTCGAGGACCGTCCACTCGACCTTGCGGCCCAGCAGCCCGCCGGCGGCGTTGAGCCGCTCGACGTACTGTTCGCCGGCGACCTTGTGGATGAGACCGGTGGCCGCGAAGGCCCCGGTCAACGACAAGGTGGAGCCGACCACGATGGGGCTGGTGTCGGTCGCGCCGCCACCCCCACCGTCGTCCTGTTTGCTACTGCATGCCGCGCCCGCGGCGACCAGAACGGTCGCCGCGAACACACCGAGCACGCGCCTCAGCACGGTAATTCCTCCTTATCGCACGACGCCGGTGTCGTGTACGACGACGCCGCCGAGCACGGTCAGCACGGAATTGATCTTCTTAAGATCGGCGTCGCCAACGGCCCGCCGGTCGAAGTAGCCGCGGTTGAGCACCGCGACGTCGCCCAGGCGGCCGGGCGCGAGCACGCCGAGCCGGTCCTCGTCGACGCCGCCCAGGAACCACCCGTTGGCGCTGGTGTAGTGCTCGACCACCTCGCGCCGGGTCAGCACCTGGTTGCCGTTGATGGCCACACCCAGCGCGTTGATGCCGGTGGTGGCGTAGTACGCGTGCACCCAGGGGTTCATCGGCGCGATCTGCATGCCGTCCGAGCTCATCCCGATGTGGATGCCGTTGTCGAGCAGCATGCGGAACGGCGGGCCGGCCGTAGGTCGGCGTGCCCGGTCGAAATAGCGCGAACTCCGGTCAGGTCGAAGGCCGCCGCCGAGCGCCTTGAGCGGTCGACCCAGTCCTCGGTGATGCGACGGCACGTGCGCCGACCACCCAGCGCAGGTCGGTGATCGGGAACTCCTGGTTGACCAGCCTCGAAGCCGCTGCGATCTCCTGCCTGGAAGTCGGTGGCCGGACAGCGAGTGCACCTCGGCGCGCCAGCCGGCCTGGGCCACCTTGCGCGCGGCGTCCAGCCAGCGCAGGTTGCGCCGAGCCGCTGGTGATCGGGTCGCTCGGCACGGCGCGATGAACTCGCCGATGCCGCCGGTGCGCACCATGTCGTCGCCGAAGAACGGGAACGCGTTCTGCAGCCGCTCGCCGCAGCGCGACGCTCGCCGGGTCGGCGTCCATGTAGCAGGAAGTTGATCCGCAGCCGCGACGATGCCGTCGCCGTCGCCGTAGACCGACGAGGAACGGCAGGTGCATCGTGTAGTTGTCCTCGTGCGCCGCGCCGTCGGTCGGAGTGTTGGCCGCCTGGAACGCGCCCTGGTCGAGGTGCGTGGTGACGCCGAGGCTGAGCCGCGTAGTTCATCGCGTCGACGGCGCCGCGCTTGCGCGTCCTCGGGGGTGAGCAGCGTCTGCCGCAGGGCCAGCGTGGCCCGCCCGGTCTGGGTCCCGGCGCCGATCGAGCCGTCGGCGCCGACCGTCACCGGACCGTCCGGCCTGGCACGTTCTCGAAGAACGCCTTGCCCAGCGCTGTTGGTCACGCCGCGGACCCGCTGAAACCGACTCGAGATGTAGACGGGGTTGTTCGGCGCCGCCGCGTCGAGCTCGGCCAGCGTCGGGAGGCGTACGCTCGGCTTGGCGGAACCAGATGGTTGAAGTGGAAGCCGCCGATGGTGGTGATCCAACTGCCGCCGGCGCGGGATGCGCTTGGCGCGCGCGCGCGGATGGTCGACTGCACGTCGGCGATGGAGTACGCGTTCTCCAGCGGCGTGTGGTAGCCGGGCCGGTTGCCCATCAGCACGATGTGGTTGTGGTTGTCGATGATGCCCGGCATCGCCGTCTTGCCGCGCAGGTCGAGCGTGCGCGGCTTGTCGGCGAACTCCTTGCGTGCGGCGCTCTCCCGGTCGCCGGTGTAGACGACCTCGCCGTCGCGGATGGCGACGACCTCGACGACCGAGTCGCGCCGGTCCATGGTGTGGATCTCGCCGTTGGTGAGAATCAGGTTGCCCGCGGGCGACGTGCCGTCACCGTGTGCCTGTGCCGCGGAGGCTCCCATCGAGGGGCGCGGCCGCCGCCACGCCGGCGAGTGCGCCGGACCGCAGAAGGTCGCGCCGGGTCGGGCCCCGCTGATGTGTCTCGCTCATCGAACGAAACCGCCTTCCAGAAAGCAGGTCTGTTCAGTGGTGGCCGGGTTTGGTCAGTTCGCCGGTGTCGTGCACGATCCGGCCGCCCACCGTGGTGAGGATGGGCCTGATGCGCTTGAGCTCTTCGTCGGTGACGGTGCGGTAGTCGCGGTCGAGCACGACCAGGTCGCCGAGCTTGCCGGTCTCGATCGTGCCGAGCTTGTCTTCCATGTTGAGGAACCAGGCGTTCTCCCGGGTCCACAGCCGGACCGCCTCGTCCCGGGTGATCTGCTGCCCGACGTTGATTTCGACGCCCAGCGCGTTGCGACCGGTGACCGCGTAGTAGATGCCGAACCACGGGTTCAGCGGCGCGATGTGCACACCGTCGAGGTGGATGCCGGCCTTGATGCCGTGGTCGAGGATCGTGCGGAACGGCGCGCCCGCGGCGGTGCCGCTGCCGGACATGAAGGCGAACGTGCCGCCGTTGACCGCTCCGCCGAGGGCCTGGAGCCGGTCGAGCAGCGCCGTCGACACCACCGGCACGTGGTCGATGCGCCAGCGCAGCCTGGTGATGTCGTGGAGCGCGTTGACCGCCTCGTAGCCGGCGATCTGCGCCTCGAGTGCGGCCAGGCTCAGGGCCCGGTTGTTGTTGCGCCAGCCGGCCGCCGCGATGAGCTCCTGCGCCCGGGCCCACACCGGACCGTTGCCGTCGCCCGGCGCGCCCCACTCGCCGATCCCGCCGGTCATCAGCAGGTCGTCGCCGAAGAGCTGGTACTGGTTGGCCAGCCGCTGGGTCAGCTCGGGCAGATTGATGTCGTTCTGGTTGTGCAGGAAGTTGGTCTGCAGCCGGATGAATGTGCGCCCTTCGGCGTGCAGGGCGCGCCAGGCGTCGTACATCCGGTAATGGTCGAAGTTGGACAGTGCCTGATTGGGCTGCGGCGGGCCGACGATCGGGAAGCCGACCTCGTCGAGCACCGCGGTGATGCCGACGCTGGCCGAGTAGGCCATCGCGTCGAGCGCGCTGCGCTTGCGGTCCTCGAAGGTCTGCGTCAGCCGGACGTTGTAGAGCGCCGCTTCGGCGTTGGCGACGCCGGTGATCGCACCCTCGGGGCTGACCACCGACGGCACCGCGGCCGCCTCGAAGTAGGCCTTGCCGAGCGAGTTGGTCCAGGCCGGGCCGGTGAAGCCCTGGAACAGCAGGATCGGCCGGTCGGGCACCGCCGCGTCGAGCTCGGCCAGGGTGGGAAGTCGGCGCTCGGCGAACAGGTTCGGGTGGAAGCCGCCCATGGCGGTGATGAACTGTCCGGGCGGGACGTCACGCCGGCGCGCGGCCAGCAGTCGTTGGATCCCGCGATGTCGCCCGCGTTCTCGATGACCACGTGGTAGCCGGGCCGGATGGCGAGGCTGACGAAGTGCACGTGTGGCTCGATCATGCCCGGCACGACCGTGCGGCCGCGCAGGTCGACGACGGTCGGCTTGCCGGGCACCAGTTTTTCGAGGGCTCTCCGGCTGGAGCCGACGCCGACGATGCGTCCTTCGGAGATGGCGACGCCGGAGACGGTGCGGCCGCGGTCGTCGAAGGTGCGGATCTTTCCGTTGTGGAGCACCAGGTCGCCGCGGGGGGTCGTGCGGTCGACGACTGATACGGGAGCCGAGCCGGAGCTTGCCGCGCTGGCGGGGGTGGGCAGGCCGGTCGCGGCCAGCGCGCCGCCGGCCGCCGCGGCGCCGAGCACGCTGCGCCGGGAGAGGGAAGGGGGTTGTGCAGAGTCGTTCATTACGGGGCTACACCGCCCTTCGCGGTTTATGCCTCCGGGGCACCGCGCTGTTCAGCGTCCGTGACGAACGTGTTGCGGGTGTGGTGCCCGGAGGCGATATGAACCACTACTGAGGCAGGAGTGTATGGCTCGGGTGGACAGTGTGCAATACCACTGTGCACCCGTTCATCAAGGTGAACAGCGGCCAGGTCAGCTGAAGCGCTCGGCCACGAACCAGACGCCGACGGCCGGCTCGACGCCGTGATTGGCGTACGAGTGCGGTGTGGAGCAGTCGAACGAGACGGAGTCGCCGGGATCGAGCACATAGGTGTCGAAGCCCAGGGTCAGCGTGAGCTGGCCGGCCAGGACGTGCCCCCACTCGGTGCCCGAGTGGCGCATCAGGACGCCGGCGCCGGACGAGCTTCCACCCGGGGCGTACGTGATGCGCAGGAAGTCGACGTGGGTGTCCGGCAGTTGGCCGAGCAGCTCCCAGGTGACGCCCGAGTCGAGGTGCAGCACCTCGCGCTCGGCGGCCTTCACGACCGGGCCGACCCGGCGCCGTTGCGCGAGCATCCGCAGCCCTTGCGCGGCCGCGGAGCTGCCCGACTGGTCGCCGCCGGCCAGGGTGGCCGCGGCGATCGCGGCGCCGACCGCCGCCGGTGCGGGGGCGACCGCGTCGACCACGACGGCCGGCGGTGCGCCGTCCGCGGGAGCGTCGCTGAAGATGTCCTCGACCGAGATGCCGAGCGCGGCGGTGATGGCGTACAGCGTGCTGACCGACGGGTTGCTCTTGCCGGTCTCGATCTGGGAGATCAGGCTGGCCGAGGTGTCGACCACGCGGGCCAGGCCGCGCACGGTCATGCCGCGGTCCAGGCGGGCCTGCCGCAGCCGCTCGCCGATCGGGGGCATCCCCGTCTGTCCAGCCACGCTCGGTGCCGCCTTCCCCTGTCCCTATTTCTGCCGGCTCACACTATCGCGGGAGCCGGCCACTGTGGTGTGATGCTTGACGCCCGCGTTACCGAGTGGCTAGCGTCGATAAGCGTTACTTAACACGCCCGGAATATAGCAGAGGGGTGCTGCGGTGGCGATCGGCACGTACGGCACGAATGCCGTCGACTGGGAACAGCGCATCGACCTCGACCGGCTGCGCAACGAGCGGCTCGCCAGGCTCAACGCCGAGCTCGAACGTTCCAGCCTCGGGCGCGGTCCTCGCGTTCGACTTCGCGAACATCCGCTACATGACGGCCACGCACATCGGCACGTGGGCGATCGACAAGTTCATCCGGTTCGCGCTGCTGGTCCGCGGCGCCGAACCGATCATCTGGGACTTCGGTTCCGCGGCCCGCCACCACCAGCTCTACAACCCCTGGCTGGACGGGGAGAAGCGGGCCCGGGCCGGCATCTCGGTGCTGCGCGGCGCGTTCCACCCGGACGCCGGCATCGCCGACGAACTGGCCCGCAAGATCGCCGCCGAGCTGGCCGAGCACGGCCTGTCGGACGCGCCGGTCGGCATCGACATCGCCGAGATGCCGGTGCTGCTCGCCCTCCAGCGTGCCGGCATCGAGGTGGTCGACGGGCAACAGGTCTTCCTCGAGGCCCGGCGGGTCAAGACGGTCGACGAGATCTCCCTGCTGACCCAGGCCGCGTCCATGGTGGACGCCGCCTACGAGGAGCTCTACGCGTTCCTGCGCCCGGGCGTCAAGGAGAACGAGTGCGTCGGGCTCGTCAGCAAGGTGCTCTACGACCTCGGCAGCGAGTTCGTCGAAGGCGTCAACGCCATCTCCGGTGAACGCTGCGCGCCGCACCCGCACGTCTACAGCGACCGGCTGATCCGACCGGGCGACCCGGCGTTCTTCGACATCCTGCACAGCCACGTGGGCTACCGCACCTGTTACTACCGGTGCTTCGCGGTCGGCAGCGCCTCGGCCGGGATGCGCGACGCGTACGTGCGGTGCCGCGAGTACATGGACCGGGCGATCGCCGCCGTGCGGCCCGGCGCGACGACCGCCGACATCGTGTCGCTCTGGCCGCGCGCCGAGGAGTTCGGCTTCCCCAACGAGGAGGCGGCGTTCGCCCTGCAGTACGGGCACGGCGTCGGGCTGTCCATCTGGGAGAAGCCCATCTTCAGCCGGCTCGTGTCGCTGGACCACCCCGAGGTGCTGGAGGAGGGGATGGTGTTCGCGCTGGAGACGTACTGGCCGTCCAAGGACGGCTGGGGCGCCGCCCGGATCGAGGAGGAGCTCGTCGTGACCGCCGACGGTTGTGAGGTCATCACCAAGTTCCCGGCGGAGGAGCTGCTCGTGGCCGGCCGCCGCTACTGGACGGTCGGCGGGCCGCTGACCACACAGCGGGAGGCCCAGTCCCACCTCAACACCAAGGCAGGCCGCGGTGAGTGAGACGACGGAGCTGCTCGACCTGTACGAGCGCATGGCGGTCATCCGGCGCACCGAGAAGGCCGCGTACGACATGTTCCTCGCCGGCCTGGTCAAGGGCACCACGCACCTGGCGTCGGGGCACGAGGCGGTCGCGGTCGGCGCCAGCGCGGCGCTGCGGCCCGACGACTACGTCTTCGCCACCTATCGCGGCCACCACCACGCCATGGCCCGCGGCGCGACGCCCGAGGCCTGCCTGGCCGAGCTGATGCAGAAGGCGACCGGGCTGTGCAAGGCCAAGGGCGGCTCGATGCACCTGACGTACGCGGCCGGCAACATGCTCGGCTCGTACGCCATCGTCGGTGCCCACCTCCCGATGGCGGTCGGCGCCGCCTGGTCGGCCCGGCTGCGCGGCACCGAGCAGGTGGCGCTGGCGTTCTTCGGCGACGGCGCGACCAACATCGGCGCGTTCCACGAGGCGCTGAACCTGGCCGCGGTGTGGAAGCTGCCGGTCATCTTCGTCTGCGAGAACAACCTCTACATGGAGTACACCCCGATCGGGGCGGTCACCGCGGCCGACCATCCGGCCGCCGACCGCGCGCCGGCCTATCGGATGCCGGCCGAGGTGGTCGACGGCAACGACGTGGTGCTGGTGCGCGAGGCGATCGCCGTGGCGGTCGGACCGGGCGCGAGCCGGCGAGGGGCCGACCGTGATCGAGGCGGAGACCTACCGGCACTACGGCCACAGCCGCACCGACCCCGCCACGTACCGCCCGGCCGAAGAGGTCGAGCGGTGGATGAAGCACGACCCGATCGACGTGGCCCGGGCCCGGCTCGAGGCGCTCGGGGTCTCCCCTGACGAGATCACGGTGGTCGACGAACGCGCCACGTCGACGGTCGCTGCCGCGGTCGCCGCCGCGAGGGCGGCGCCGGACGCCGACGTCGCCGAGGCGTTCACCGACGTATGGGCCGATGGAGGCGCGCAATGGCGGTCGTGAGTGTGGACCAGGATGTGATCACCTACCGGGCCGCGGTCGCCGAGGGCATCGCCCGGGAGATGCGGCGCGACCCGAGCGTGGTCTGCCTGGGTGAGGACATCGGCGCGGCCGGTGGGGTGTTCAAGACGACCGCCGGGCTGTTCGAGGAGTTCGGGCCGACCCGGATCTGGGACACGCCGATCTCCGAGCAGGCCATCGTCGGCGCCGCGATGGGCGCGGCGATGACCGGCATCCGACCGGTCGCCGAGATCATGTTCTCGGACTTCCTCGCCTGCTGCTGGGACTACCTGGCCAACGAGATACCCAAGGTGCGCTACATGACCGGCGGCCAGGTCACCGTGCCGCTGGTGATCCGCACCGCCAACGGCGGCGGGCTCGGCTTCGGCGCGCAGCACTCGCAGGCGGTCGAGAACTGGGCGCTGACCATCCCGGGCCTCAAGATCGTCGCGCCGTCCACGCCGGCCGACGTGATCGGGCTGATGGCCTCGGCGATCCGCAGCGACGACCCGGTGGTCTTCTTCGAGCACAAGGGACTGTTCGCCAGCAAGGGCCCGCTGCCGGCCGCCGACCACGTCATCGAGCTCGGCCGGGCGTCGGTGGTGCGGGAGGGCACCGACGTGACCCTGGTCGCGCTGGCGTCCACGGTGCACACCGCGCTGGCCGCCGCCGACGAGCTCGCGGCTTCGGGCGTATCCGCCGAGGTCGTCGACCTGCGCTGCCTGATCCCGATGGACCTGACCACGGTGCTCGCCTCGGTCGGCAAGACCTCGCGCCTGGTCACGGTCGAGGAGAACCCGCACCAGGCGCGGCTGGGGCGCCACGGTGGTCTCGGTCGTGGTCGACGAGGGCTTCGAACTGCTCGACGCGCCGGTCCGCCGGGTGGCGTCGGCCAACGTGCCGCTGCCGTTCGCGGACGCGCTCGAGGACCAGGTCATCCCGACCACCGACAAGGTGGTGGCGGCCGTCCGCTCGGTCGTCGACTACTAGAAGGGTGAGCCGGATGAGCGATCGGCATGTGGTCATGCGGGCTTCCGAGGCTGTCTTCGCCTCACCCGTGGACGCCCGCGGCGGCACCGGGCTCACCCGGTGGATGATCGCGGGGGAGGGTTCGCCGGGCGCGCTGCACACCGAGTTCAGCGTCTGCGCGCTCGCACCCGGCGGCCGGGTGGACACCGCCGTGCAGTCCTATGAGGAGTGTTTCTACGTCCTCGACGGAACCCCGGTGCTGCAGACCGCCGAGGGCGCGACCCGGCTCGTGCCGGGCGACTACGGGCTGCTGCCGGTCGGGCTCCCGCACGCGTGGCGCAACGAGGACGGCGCGCCGCCCGCACGGTTCGCGCAGATGCGCGCCACCCAGCCCCGGGCCGCCTACGGCCATGATGTTTTCGGTGTGGCGGACCTGCCGGACACCGAGCCGGTGCCGGTCGACGTGCGGGACCCGCGCACCCGCTCGTTCGGCCACATCGAGCCGGTGAACATGGAGGTCGACAAGCAACGCCAGGAACTGCTGGCCCTGTCGGCGAGCATGCGCACGGCCCTGCTCGTCTACAGTGGCATCACCGTCAAGATGATGGTCGACAGCGATCTCGGTGCCGAGCTGACCACCATGTTCATGGTGCAGTACGAGCCGGCCGGGGTCGCCGGACCGCACGACCACCCGTTCGAGGAGACCTATCTGTTCCTCGAAGGCGAGGCCGAGGCGGTCTTCGACGGCCAGACCTACCGGCTGCGGGCCGGCGACGCCGCGTTCGCCGGGGTCGGTTGCGTGCACGGTTTCAAGAACGTCGGTGCGGGGCCGGTGCGCTGGCTGGAAACCCAGGCGCCGCAGCCGCCGGGCCGGCACTCCTACCGGTTCGTACGGGACTGGGACTACCTCAATTCTCTGAAGGGAAACTGAGATGGCCGGCTCGGTGCTCATCGTCGGCGGCACTTCCGGCATCGGCCGGGAGATCGCCGCGCACTACGCCTCCCGAGGCCGCGACGTCGTGGTCACCGGCCGCGACGCCACCCGCTCGGCGAAGGTGGCCGCCGAGCTGGGCCCGTCGGTGGCCGGGATCGCCGTCGACCTCACCGACCCCGCGGCGGTCGCCGCCAGCCTCGACGCCGTCGGCCCGGTCAGCCATGTGGTGCTCGCCGCGATCGACCGCGACTCGAACACGGTGGGGGAATACGACATCGAGGCCGCCCTGCGTCTGGTCACCCTCAAACTGGTCGGCTACACGGCGGTCGTGCACACCCTGCGGAGCCGCCTGACCGGCGCCGGCTCGATCCTGCTCTACGGCGGCATGGCCCGGGTCCGGCCCTACCCGGGCTCGACCACGGTCAGCGCGATCAACGCCGGCGTCCTCGGCATGGTCCGCACCCTGTCCTGCGAGCTGGCACCGACCCGGGTCAACTCGATCCACCCCGGCATCGTCGGCGACAGTCCCTTCTGGACAGGCAAGTCACTCGACGCGGTCGTCGCCAACACCCTGACCGGCCGCCTGGCCACGATGACCGAGGTCGTCAACGCCTCGGTGTTCCTGCTGGAGAACGGCGGGGTCAACGGCGTCGACCTGGTCGTCGACGGAGGGTGGCGGTGACGGCCGCGCCGGTCGCGGTCATCGGCACCGGCCGGATGGGTGCCGCCATGGTCGGCCGCCTGGTCGCCGCCGGGCACCCGGTCACGGTCTACAACCGCACACCGTCGCGCGCGGCTGGCCTGGGCGCCACGGTCGCGGCCAGCCCCCGCGAGGCCGTGGCCGGAGCGGATGTCGTGGTGGTCTCGCTCGCCGACGACGAAGCCGTGCGGTCGGTCTACGCCGACATGGTTTCCGGGCTGGCGTCGGACACGGTCATTCTGGAGACGAGCACAATCCATCCCGACACGGTCCGCGGGTTGGCCGGAGCAGTCGGCGGTGCGCGCCTGCTGGACGCACCGGTCTCGGGCAGCGTGGCGCTGGTCGAGCAGGGCTGCGTTGACCGCCCTGGTCGGCGGTGACGCGGAGGCGCTGGAGCGCGCCCGGCCGGTGCTCGCCACCTTCGCGAGCCGGATCCTGCACCTCGGGCCGCAGGGGGCGGGCGCGACGATGAAGCTGGTGGTCAACTCCGTCATCCACGGCCTCAACCAGGCCCTGGCGGAGGCCCTGGTGCTCGCCGAACGCGCCGGCGTCGACCGGACCGCCGCGTACGACGTCCTGGCCGCCAGCGCGGTCGCGGCGCCGTTCGTGGCGTACAAGCGGGAGTCGTACGTCAACCCGGACTCCGCGGGCGTGGCCTTCGCACTCGACCTGGTCGCCAAGGACCTCCGCCTGATCGGTGCCCTGGCCACCAGCGTCGGCGCGCGGATGCCGCAGATGGCCGCCAACGCCGAGGTCGTCTCGACGGCCGTCGCCGAGGGCTACGGCGAACGTGACATGAGCGCGTTGGCCGCGCTGCTGCGTTCCGCCTAGCCGCCTCCTCGGCCCGTCCCGGCGACCGGATCAAACGATGCCGCCGTGTCTCCGCGCCTACCTGACATTCCGGACTAAAGTTCTTCCATGCACCTAGGCGACGGTTGGCCCGCTCTTCCGGTGGCGGCCTGGCAGCCGACCCGCGACACGGTGCACCTGTGGACCCAGATCGTCGGCAAGACCCGGCTCGCGTTGGCGCCGCCGGCCAACCACTGGTGGAACGTCACTCTCTACGTCACCAGCACGGGTCTGACCACGTCGCTGATGCCGTACCGCTCCCATGGTGTCGAGGTCGCCTTCGACTTCGTCGGGCACGCGCTCGACATCCGCACGACCGCCGGCGCCGCTCGCCGCATGACGCTCGAGCCCCGCAGCGTGGCCGACTTCTACGCCGAGTACCGGGCGCACCTGGCAGACCTCGACATCGACGTGCCGATCAACCCGATGCCGGTCGAGATCCCCGACGTGATCCCGTTCGACCGCGACCACGATCACGATTCCTACGACCCGGCGGCCATGCACGCGTTCTGGACGTCGCTGGTGTCGGCCGACCGGGTCCTCAACACGTTCCGCGCGGAATACCGCGCCAAGGTGAGCCCGGTGCACTTCTTCTGGGGCGCCTTCGACCTGGCCGTGACCCGCTTCTCGGGCCGACCGGCACCCCAGCACCCCGGCGGCGTCCCGAACTGTCCCGACCGGGTCATGTGGGAGGCGTACTGCGACGAGGTGTCCAGTGCCGGATACTGGCCGGGTGGCCGGGACGAGGGCTTGTTCTACTCGTACGCCTATCCCGAGCCGGACGGTTTCCGTTCCCGGGTCGCGGGCTTCGACGGCGAGCTGGGGGAGTTCGTGCTGCCGTACGCGGAGGTCCGCTCGGCCGACGACCCCGACGCGGTGCTGCTGGAGTTCCTCCGCCACACCTACGAGGCCGCCGCGACATCGGGGACGTGGCCGGCCGGCTAGCCTGTCCGGGTGGCTGACGCCGACGACGTCCGCGCCCTGGCGCTCGCACTGCCGCACACGGTCGAGATCGAGAGCGACGGCTTCGACTTCCGGGTGGGCAACAAGGGCTTCGTCTGGTCCTATCCGGAGCGGTTGCCGGGTCGCTCACGCGTCATTCGCACCGACATCGCGGTCCTGTACGTCGGCGACGAGGCCGAGAAACAGGCGCTGGTGCTGGGCGAACCCGAAATCTTCTTCACCACGCCGGCGTACGACGGCCTCCCGCTGGTCATGCTCCGACTGGAGAAGGTCGACGTCGACCGGTTGCGCGAGCTCGTGTCCGACGCCTGGCACATGCGCGCCCCCGACGACCTCGACCCATAGTTGCGAGCGTCCGCCACGCTGTCACCATGGCTGCGAGAGTCCCACCGCGCTGGTTCGTCCACACCGCCTGGCACGTCCACCGCGGCATCTACCGCGTCACCGGGGGTCGGCTCGGCTTGTGGCAGCCCAAGCCCAACCGGTGGGGTGCGCTCCGGCTGACCACGACCGGGCGGCGCACCGGCGAGGCGCGCAGCGTGATCGTCGGCTACTTCGAGGACGGGCCGAACATGGTCACCCTGGCAATGAACGGCTGGGGCGACGGCGAGCCGGCCTGGTGGCTCAACCTCCGCACCAACCCGGCCGCTCGGATCGAGCTGCGCGGTGGGTCGCGGCAGGTCCGTGCCCGCGCGGCGGAGGGCGCCGAACGGGACCGGCTGTGGGAACGCTGGCGCGCCATCGACAAGGACCTGGACGCGTACGCGGCGTTGCGCTCGCGGGAGACCGCCGTCGTGGTCCTGGAGCCGGCGCCGTAGGACGTCCTTGTGCTGTTCCGGTCCATATGGGCGGTATGTCCGGCATACTGGCCTGGACAGGGTAGGTCGATACAACTCAACGACGCCGTCGGCCAACTACCTGCCGCTGCTGAGCATTCGGCGCCGGCACGGTCATTCACCGCGACGGCGATCGGCCCAGCATCGCCCACGTGGCCGAGGCGAATCGCCTACTGCGCCGTATCAACGGCTGTCTGGCGGACTCAACCGAACCGTCGACCAAACGGATCGTCCGCCTAGGCCAACCAACCAGAAAGGACTCGTCATGGGTATCGACGACAAGATAAACAACAAGGCGGAAGAGGTAGCCGGCAAGGTCAAGAAGGGCGTCGGTAAGGCTACGGGCGACGAAGAGCTCGAGGCCGAAGGACGCGTCGACCAAGCAAAGGCCGATGTCAAGCAGGCCGGCGAGAAAATCAAGGACGCTTTCAAGAGCTGACGGCCGGAGTAAGGCTTCGAGCTCGAACGACTGCGTCAGACTGGCTTGCGCGTCCACGACGCGGCGCTAGGCGCCGCGTCGTTCGCGCACGGCGGGCAGCAGGGCGAGTGCCGGCAGCAGGACGAGCGGCACCACCAGCAGTGCCCGCAGGACGCCGACGTGGTCGCCGAGGAAGCCGACGAGCGGTGGGCCGGCCAGGAACGCGGTGTAGCCGATGACCGCGACGACGCTGACCCGCGCCGGGGCCAGGGCCTCGTCGTCGGCGGCCGCGCTCATGCCGACCGGGAAGCCCAGCGACGCGCCCAGGCCCCACAGGGCCACTCCCGCCAGCGCCACGGCCGCGCTGTCGGCGAACACCGCGATCACGGTGCCGGCGACGGCCATCAGCATGGTGGCGAACAGGACCGGGACCCGGCCCCACGCGTCGAGCGCGGTCGTGCCGGTGGTGCGGCCGATGGTCATCGCGACGACGAACACGCCGAACGCCGCCGCGCCCGCGGCTTCGCTGACCTCGTGGCCGTCGACGAACGCGAGTGCGAGCCAGTCGTTGGCGGTGCCCTCGGTGAAGCCCATCACCAGCACGAGCAGGCCGACGAGCAGGATGCGCGGCTCGCGCCAGGCGGCCAGCAGGCGAGGACGGGCGGCCGCCGAACGGTCGTCCGATGTGGACGACAGGAACGCGCGGCTGGCGATCAGGGTGCCGATGGCCATGGCGATGCCCGCGGCCACCAGGTGCGGGGCGATCGGCACGCCTATCCGCGCGCAGCCGGCGCCGATCAGCGCGCCGCTGACCGTACCCAGGCTCCAGGCGGCGTGAAAACGCGGCATGATCGTGCGGCGTAGCCGGCGTTCGACCGCGGCCCCTTCCACGTTCATGGCGACCTCGCACGTGCCCGAGCCGTAGCCGAGGGCGAACAGGCCGAGACCGACCAGGACCGGTGAGCCGAACACGCCGGCGCCGATGCCGGTCAGGGCCAAGCCTGCGGCGGCGACCGCGGTCACCGCCGCCACCGTCCGCGAGGTGCCGAGCCGGTGGGTCAGGACGCCGGCCACCGGCAGCGCCAACACCGCGCCGGCGGACAGCGCCAGCAGCAGCAGGCCCAGCTGGCCGGCCCCGAGATCCAGTGCGTCCCGCGCCGCCGGCACCCGGGCGAACCAGGATGAGAGGGCCACGCCGTTGAGCCCGAAGACGACGGCCACGGCCGTCCGTGCCCGCAGGACCTCGCGGGGTATGACGGTTCCGGTGCTCAGCGAAGGGCGCATATGGAAATCGGACCGTTGCGACCGTTCTCACCACAAGGCGAAGTGGCCGGTGACACAGCGCGGAGTTTGCTGTTCTGGCAAAGAGCTTTGGCGGGCGGCGGCCGCGCCGGGCAAGGTGGGCCGATGAGCAACCCCGTGCCGATGGGCGCCCAGTTCTGGGACGACATGTACAGCAGCCGTGACCAGGTCTTCAGCGGCCGCGCCAACGGTGTCCTCGTCACCGAGGTCGCCGACCTGCCGCCCGGGCGGGCCCTCGACGTCGGATGCGGTGAAGGCGCCGACGCGCGCTGGCTGGCCCAGCGCGGCTGGCAGGTCACCGCCGTCGATATCTCAAAGACCGCGCTGGACCGCGCCGCTGCCACGGAGAGGGATGTCGCCGGGCGGGTGACCTGGACGGCCATGGACCTGACCAGCACAGCGCCGCCGGCCGAGGCGTTCGACCTCGTGTCGGCCCAGTACTTCCCGCTGCCGAAGCAGGCGGGCGAGGCCGGCCCGCGGGGGCTGGTGGCCGCGGTCGCGCCCGGCGGCACCCTGCTCGTCGCCAGCCACGACCCGGCCGACCTCCCGCCGGACACCGACCACGGCTTCGATCCGGCGGACTACTGGCACCCGCACGACATCGCCGCGCTGCTCGGTGACGGCTGGACCGTCCTGGTCGACGGAACCCGCCCGCGGACCACCGCCGCCCCACCCGGCACGCACCACCTGAACGACACCGTCCTGCGGGCGCGACGCACGCTCGGCTGAGGTCAGTCGGCTTACGCGACCCCGTCGTACGCGTCGCGCAGCCCTTGGATTTCGATCTTGGTCATGGCCATCATCGCCTGGCCCACCCGGCTCGCCTTCTGCGGGTCGGGATCGCTCATCAGCTCGCCGAGCGCGTCCGGGATCACCTGCCACGACAGGCCGTAGCGGTCCTTGAGCCAGCCGCACTGTCCCTTCTCGCCACCCTCGGACAACCGCTCCCACAGTTCGTCGACCTCGTCCTGGTCGGCGCAGCTGATGTAGAGCGATACGGCCTCTGTGAAGGTGAACTGAGGCCCGCCGTTGAGGCCGACGAACCGCTGGCCGTCGATCTCGAAGGTGACGGTGATCGCCGGTCCGTCCGGGCCCATCCGGGCCACGTCGACGACCCGTGCGTTCTTGAAGATGGACACGTAGTAGGTGGCGGCCTCCTCGGCCTGCCCGTCGAACCAGAGGTACGGCGTGATCTTCTGCATCGCGGTGCTCCTGTCTCGTGGTGGCTCTTGTCCAACGCGTCGAACGAGAAGCTCGCGGATCGACACCGGCCGCCAAACTATTTCGGCGGCCACGAGAGGGATTGTGCCGGGTCCTGGGCTGTGCGTACGCTGCCGTCCTTGATCATCTCTGGGAGGTAGCCGCGTGGTCACGAATCCTGCCGGGCCACCGCGGCCGGTCGCCGTCGCGTCGGCGCTCCTGGCCGGCGCGGCCGTCTTCGGCGTGCTCGACGTGATCGCGACCCGGCTCGCGGCCGGCAGCTTCGACGACGCCGCTCCGGGCGCGCTCCGCATCCTGCTGGAGCGGGGTGTCGACGACGCGGCCGTGTGGGTCGACCAGATGCGGGGCGCGTTGAACTTCCACGTAGCGGTGGCGGTCGGCGTCATCGTGATCTTCGGCGTGCTGGCGGCCGCGATCCGCCGTCGCTCGCCGGCGGCGCGGGTCGCGGTGTGGGTCGCCGCCGTTGGGGCGGCCTGCCTGCTCGGCGTGGGAATCGCCAACAACCCGGAGTTCTCGCCGACCAACGGCACCGACCCGGTGATCGAGGAGGCCTGGTCACGGCTGCTGCCCGGCTGGTACTCGGTCGTGCGCAGCCTGCTCACCACCGCCGAGCTGTTCACGTTGCTGGTCCCGTCGCTGCTGTTGCTGCGCACGGCGGCCCGGGAGTTCTACCGCCCACAGGTGGTCGAGCCGGGCCTGGGCGCGATCCTGGCCGCCCGCCGGGCCCGCGAAGAGCAGCAGCCCAGCGCCTGACGCCAAAGGCCGGGCCGCGGGTGCCCGCCGCGCCAGGCGCGGCGGGCAGCGGCGACGGAGCCGGCCCCCGCGGCGGGCGGGGGCCGGCGCCGGCGATCAACTGGCGACGATGCGGCCGTCCGGCTGGCGTACGCAGGCGACGGTGCGGTTCGCGCGGTCGTCGCGGCCGCGGCCAGGCACTGGCCGAGCACCGCGTGGCCGGCCGCGTTGGGGTGCCAGGACTCCTGGCAGGTCTGGAAGTACGTGACGCAGGTGTTGGCGATCCGCTGGATGGCGATCTTGTCCTTGCCGGACAGGCTGGTCACGAAGCACGCCGGTCGGCGCCGTCCTGCAGCCGGATCGGGGTGGCCAGCGCGCCGGTCGGGCTGCGCGTCGGCTCGCAGAGCCGGGCGCCGTCGAAGGCCCGCTGCACGTTGAGGTAGACCAGGTCGTCGGCGGGGAACTCGGCGGCCAGCGTGGTGCTGTCCGGCGCGGACCATGGTGCCGAGGCCGCCGGAGAAGCGTGCCCGGCGGCGAGGCTGGCCCGGTGGATCGGGCAGCCGGCCGCGTACCGCTCGGCGCCCAGGTCGCGGAACTTGTCCCGGTCGTCGTCCCGGCCGTCCTCGTCGTAGAAGCGTCGAGGCCGAGGTCGAACGGCAGCGGGTTGGTGTAGTCCTGGAACACGATCCGGTGCTGGCCGTCGGCGTCGATCTGGTCGAGGGTGGTGAGGAGCTGCCGGACGGCGGCGGTGGTCTCCGTCGGTCGCGGCCGCGACCTGCGCGGCGGTGGCCAGGTCGTCGGTCGCGCACGGCTCCTGCTCGACCGGGCCGTTGAGGTAGGCCCAGAACTCCCACCAGCCGGTCCAGGCGTCGGCGATGAACCGGTTGGCGCACTTCTCGGCGACGTCGCCGAAGGTGAACGAGCTGTTGTTGGAGCCGAGGCCGACCAGCACCAGGTCGATGTCGTGGGTCTGCGCGACGGCCCGCAGCTGGTCGAGCTGGGAGGCGACGGTCGCGGCCCTTGGCGCCGGCTCGCCGACGCGTTGGCGATGTCGTGCGGCTGGCCGCCGGAGCAGGCGAGGTTGAACCGGGCCTGGATGCCCGGCAGGGCCGCCTGGTGGAGCGAGGCGTTGGCCGAGCGGTGGCAGAAGAAGGCGTTGTTGTTGGCCGCCGACCAGCCGGGGAAGCCCTGCGCCACCCCGTTGACGTCGACGACCGGCTGGTAGCCGCCGGCGCCCTCGCCGCTGATGAAGCTGTCGCCGAGCGCGACGGCGGCGGTCGGCAGCGCGGCGGATGCGGGTGGGCTGCTGCCGAGCACGGCGACGACCCCCGCGGCGAGCGCGGTGAGCGTGGCGGCCAGGAACGCGGGACGACGCATGCGACCTCCAGAAAACATGAAAGAAGTTCTGAGATCGCGATCAGATCATCGTCGTACGACGTCCGTCAATATCGATCGAACGAGTTCCTATCTGATAGCTAGGTTATTGGCGGCCCGGTGAGCAGATCGCCCCGTTCTGTCGCGATCGCGGCGAGCCGGTCGTGCGTCGCGGCCGTCCGCTGCTCGAGGCGGGTCCGCACGTCGTCGACCATCCGCAGGCAGCGGAAGACGTTCTCCTCGGCCTGCTTGATCCGGCCGCGCACCGCCAGGTCGGTGAAGATGTTGTCGAACCAGACGTCGACGAACCGGGTCAGGTTGCCGACGGCCAGCGTGGGTGCGGTCGGCACGACATTCGGGAGGTCGGCGAGCTCGGTGCGCAGCACGGCCAGGCTCCGGTCGGCCCGCGCCGCCGCGAACGCCGTCGCGTCGAGTCGCGAGTGCTTCATCGCGCTGCTGAGCACGCCACCGCCGAAGAACGTGTCGTACGTCGACCAGCCGGACGCGCCGCGCAGCCCGTCCCGCACCAGCGCCAGGTCGTCGGCCGCCGCCCGGGCGGCCTGGACGGCCTCGGCGATCTCGTGCAGCTCGCCGGTGAGCCGGCCCCGCTCGTCGGCGAGCGCAAGCAGCCGCTCCCGGCGGGGTCGGCAGAACCCGCGAGAAACTGTTCCTTCTCGTCGAGCATCGCGGCATAGAAGCAGGGGCGCGTCGGCGAGATCGTCCAGCCGGGCGTGCGCCGCCGCCTGCTCCCGGCGCAGCGCCGCGAGCCGGACTCCGCGTCGGCGACCCGGTAGTGGGCCGCCGTACGCCTCGGCCCGTTCGCGGGCCAGCCGGTCGTCGCGTGCGCCGCGCAGCGAGACCAGCACCCGGGTCAGCGAAAGACCTTCCAGGCGGTCGACGTCGGCCTGCTCGGACGCGTGCCGGGCGCGCAGGTCGACGAGGTGGTCGATCAGTTCGTCCGCCCGCCGGCGCAGCTCCACGCTGCGCCGGCCGATCACTTCGTGTTCCCGGAGTGCCTCGGCGGCCGAGGCCAGCCGCCGCTCGATGTCGTCGACCATGGTTCCATTCGACAACGGCCGCGCAAACCTCAGCTGACCGCTTGCTTCACCAGCGCGGCGATCCGCTTCTCGTCGGCGGCGGTCAGCTTGCTGAGCCGAACGACGGTCGGCGAACATGTTGCCGTCGTCGAGGTTCGCCCCGTCGTTGAAGCCGAGCGTCGCGTACCGCGTCTTGAACTTCGCCGGCCGGCTGGAAGAAGCAGAGCACCTTGCCGTCCTTGGCGTACGCGGGCATCCCGTACCAGGTCCTCGGCGCGAGGTCCGGCGCGTTGGTCTTGATGATGGCGTGCAGCCGCTCGGCGATGGCGCGGTCCGAGTCCGCCATCTCGGCGATCTTCGCGAGCAGGTCGCTCTCCCCGTCGGCCGTCTTCGAACCGCGCTTCGCGGCCGTCTTCAACTCGGCGGCGCGGTCCTTCATCGCGCCGCGCTCTTCCTCGGTGAAGCCGTCGTACGAAGCAGTGGTCTTCTTCTTGGCCGTCATCGCTGGTCGCCTCCGGGTCTGGATCTCGCTCGGTCTCGATTCTCATGCTAGGGTAGCTGTCCCGAGTCGGTGCTTCTCAGAAACTGACCGGTTGCTACTCGACGTCGACCTGGTGCTCGCGGACGGCCCGGTCGATGCGCCGGTCCGGGACGATCCAGAGGACCGCGACAGCGACGAAACACCCCAGGGCGACCGGGACGCCGACCCCGCCGGCCAACAGCGCGATCAGGATCCCGCTGACCAGCAGCGCCGCGGAGACCTTGCCCTTGACGTCCGGGCCAATCGCCCGCCGCAGCGGCGAGGACCCCGCCGCTGACCCGCCGCACGAGGTGGAACATGTGGTGGTGGTTGTTCCAGTGGATTCCTAAGTAGACAAAGCTGAGCAGGTACGTCAGCAGCGCCAGCCCGGTGGTGGCCCTCCGGCACCTTGAGCTCCAGCACCATGATGGTGATGAGGATGGCGAGCACGCCGTCACTGAACGCTTCCAGGCGGTTCTTGGGCACCCGGTGAGGTCCCTTTCCGTGTGGGGGTGGGGGATGGGACCCGCGGCGCCGCTGCCGAGGGCCCCACCCGGTTCTGGTCAGACCGCGTCGACGGACCGGGCGCGCAACCGCTCGACGACGCCGTTGCTCAGCTCGTCCCCCTTGTTCGCGTGTCACCAGTGCAGACCGGGCACCGCGGGAGTTTGTGACAGCGCCGGGAGTGTCACAGAACATGGAGCTGTCCGGGTCGTAGGTGGTGACTACGAGAGGACCCCGCATGGTCGACCGGCATGACGATGTCGTGCGCTGCATCGCCGAGGCCTGTCGCGAGGAGGACGTCGCCGCGCTTCGGGCCGTTCTGGCCGCCGACGCCGTGGCCGTGTGCGACGGCGGCGGGCTGGTGCCCGCGGCGCTCGGCCCGGTCAACGGTGCGGACGACGTCGCCCTGTTACTGACGGTGCTGCTGTGCGGCCGGCCGTCCACCGAGCTGACAATCGAGGCCGTCAACGGCCGCGCCGGGCTGGCGTTGCGCCGCGCGGGCCGGGCGGTCGCGGTCGTCGCGGTGAACGTGGTCGAGACCGAGATCGCCTCCGTCTGGGTCGTGCTCAACCCGGCAAAGTTGCACGGCTGGCATCGCGGCTGAGCTCCGCCCCGAGGAATTTTCGGCCGACCTGTCACAGGTGGCGGTGCTGTCCGGTCGTTGCTGGGTGGGGGCGGCGAGGCGCACCCCCGGCGACAGGAGGCAGACATGAAGATCGTGGTCATCGGCGGCAGCGGGCTCATCGGGTCGAAGCTCGTGGCCAAGCTCGAGCGAGCACGGCCACGAGGCGGTGGCGGCGGCGCCGAACACGGGCGTCAACACCCTCACCGGCGAGGGGCTGGCCGAGGCGCTGGCGGGCGCCGCGGTGGTCGTCGACGTGTCGAACTCGCCGTCCTTCGAGGACGCGGCGGTGCTGGAGTTCTTCGAGACGTCCACCCGCAACCTGCTCGCCGCGGAGGCGGCGGCCGGCGTCGGGCACCACGTCGCGCTGTCGGTGGTCGGGACCGACCGCCTGCCGGACAGCGGCTACTTCCGGGCCAAGGTCGCCCAGGAGAAGCTGATCGAGGTCGGCGATCCCGTACTCGATCGTCCACGCCACGCAGTTCTTCGAGTTCGTCGGCAGCATCGCCGACGGCGGCCGACGGACGGCGACACCGTCCGGCTCGCGCCGGTGCTGTTCCAGCCCATGGCGGCCGACGACGTCGCCAGGCGGTCGGCCGGGTCGCGGTCGGCGCGCCGTTGAACGGCACCGTCGAGATCGCCGGCCCCGAGCAGTTCCGGCTGGACGAGCTTCTTCCGCGAGGCGCTGCCCGTCCGCAACGACCCGCGCGAGGTGGTCGCCGACCCGCAGCGCGCGCTACTTCGGCGCCGAGCTCGGCGAGCGCACGCTGGTGCCGGGGCCGGACGCGACGCTGGGCGGGACCCGCTTCGGCACCTGGCCGGGCCGCGACGGCTCCCGCCACTGACGTTCGCAGAAGCCACACCCGTACACCCTTGTCACGTATGGAGAATGAGATGAGCACGCCCAGGCGGGCATACGCTCGGCAGGTGGGAAGCGCTCGCGACGCACTCCCACGGCAGCCGCGTGGCCGCCCGCGACCACTGCCTCAGCCCGGCGCGCGCCGTGGACCGGCCGACCGGGGCGGCCCGCTACGGGCGCATGTTCCCGCGGCCTGGACCCGCTGGGCACCGACCCGCAGCTGCTGATGCGCGCGGGCAGCGACGGCGGGATCTGCGACGCCGCCGCGGTCCTGGACCAGCTGAGCCCCGGCGGCGACGACGCCACCGAGGCCGCCGGCTGGCCGTTCTTCGGCCAGCTGGTCGCGCACGACATCACCGCCGACCGCTCGCCCATCACCGGCGGCGTCGGCCCCGAGGCGCTGCGCAACGCCCGCGCCCCGAAGCTCAACCTGGAGATCGTCTACTCGGACGGTCCGATCGGCTCGCCGTACCTGTTCGACCTCAACGACCCGGCGAAGTTCCTGCTCGGTCCGGACGGCGGCGACGTGCCGCGCAACCAGCAGGGCGTGGCCCTGATCGGCGACCCCCGCAACGACGTGCACCTGTTCTCGCTGAGCCTGCACATCGCGCTGCTGCGCGCGCACAACCGCATCGTCGACCTGGCTGCGCGAGAACGGGCGTGCCCGAGGCCGACGTCTTCGACAAGGCGCGGATCACCCTCACCTGGCACTACCAGTGGATCGTGGTGCACGACTTCCTGCCCCGGCTGGTCGGAGCGCAGCTGGTCGAGCAGGTGCTCGCCGAGGGCGGCCGGTGGTTCGCGCCGCCGAGCCGGGCAGGCGTACATCCCGCTGGAGTTCGCCGACGCGGCCTTCCGCTACGGCCACGGCCAGATCCGGCACACCTACCGGCTCGTCGACGGCGGTCCCGCGGTGCCGCTCTTCCCCGACCTGGTCGGGTTCGGCCCGCTGCCCGCCGACCGGCGCCTGGACCTCGCGCAGATCTTCGACGTGCCCGGCCGCCCGCCCGCGCAGCGCGCCAAACGCCTCGACGGGCGGCTCGCCGCCAGCCTGATCGGGCTGCCCGAGCAGGTCACCGGCGCGGTCGACGACGCCGCCTACCGCTCGCTGGCGGTGCGCGACCTGCTGCGCGGCGAGACCACCGGGCTGCCCAGCGGCGAGGCGGTCGCCCGGCTGCTCGGCGTGGCGCCGCTGACCGCCGACGAACTCGGGCAGACCTGGCCGCACGGCACCCCGCTGTGGTTCTACATCCTCAAGGAGGCCGAGCACCGTCGGCGACGGCGACCGGCTCGGCCCGGTCGGCGGCCGGATCGTCGCGGAGGTCCTGATCGGGCTGCTGCGCGCCGACCCGGCGAGCTACCTGAGCCTGGACCCGGACTGGCAGCCGAACCTGCCCGCCACCGGACCGGGCTTCGGCCTGGCGGACCTGCTCACCCTCGGCGTCCCAGCGGGTCGCCCGGCGTGATGTTCCATTTCGACCTCGGTGGGTAAAGCGAGAGGTAACCCATCGTTGTGGAGGTGTCATGACATCGCGTACGCAGTACCACGTCGTGCCGGCCGGTAATGGCTGGAAGGTCGAGCACGGATCCTCGTCGGACAGCAAGCACGCGACGAAGGACGAGGCGATCGCCGCCGGGCGGCAGGTCGCCAAGGGCAACCAGCCCAGCCAGCTGGTCGTGCACAACACCGACGGCAAGATCGAGACGGAGTACACGTACCAGGACGACCCGTTCCCGCCGGCCGGTTGATCCGATACCGGTAGGCAGCGTGGGGCGGCGGGACCTTCGGGGTCCACGCCGCCCTCGCCTTCCGTGAGAGGGTAGGGCGGTGGACTGACGGGGTGGTCGCCGGCACCGTGACGGCCGTCGGTGTCGTCACCGGTGCGCTCGTGTTCGCGGACCGCGACTTCGGCTCGACGGCCGGGCCCATCGCCGGCTGTCTCGCGACCGGTCTCGCGACGACCGTGCTGGTCGCGGCCTATGTGATCGTGCGGCGGCGGACCGCGTCGCAATGGCATGTGCTGGTGCCGCTGTTCGGGACCCTCGTCGTACCCATCGGGGTCGCGGCTGGTGGCCCGTTCCACGACGGCCGTGCGGTCGCCGTGTGGTGGGGGATCGCGGCGTTCGTCGCGCACCTCGCCATCGCATTCGGGCGCGACCGCCGCGGCAGACCGCGGTTGGGTGCCGCCCTCGTGGTGCTTCTGGTGGTCGCCTCCGCCTGGCTGGTCGGCCGGGTCGGCCAGGTGACGTGGCAGACCGAGGACCTGCGGGCGGTCGGAGTCCCGCTGGTGGTCGTCGACCTGCCCGGGTTCACCCCCTACCTCGCCGGTGCGGGCACCGCCAGTGTGGAGGTGGTCCTGGCCGAACGGGCGCACCCGGACGAATCCTCGGGACGCCGCATCACGGTGACGATCTACCGAGGGCCGACCTCGCCGCCGTGCGTCAGCAGCGTTCCCACGATGATCGACGACGCCGAGGTCGGGCCGCGCACCGTGCGGTTCTGCCTGGCCGACCCGGCGCACGTCGTGATCGCGCGGGCGGAGCCGGTCTACCCCCGGAAGAACTCCGCCGGGGAGTTCTGGAGCATCGAGCCGTTGGTCCCCTCGATGACGCTGCGGCCGGTCACGGCCGAGGACCTCGCGCGCCTCGGCGACGTGACACCCTGGGAGACCGACTGACGCGGCACGTCAGTCGTAGGTGAGGCCCTCGGCCCGCAACTGCTCGCCGATCCGGCGCAGACGCGTTGCGCAGCCGCCACTTGGCCGTGCCCTCCGGGATGTCCAACGTCCGCGCCACCTCGCGGTAGGTCAAGCCCTCGGTAGTAGGCCAGCAGGATCGCCTGCCGGTGCGGCGCGGGCAGGTCGGCGACCGCCCGGCGGACCTGCTTGTGCGCGGTCGAGGCGAGCACGTCGTCCTCGACCGGCGTCGGCGGTCGGTTCCGTCGCAGGCCTGCCGCGGGCGCTCCTGCGCACCGCGGCGCCGGATCCAGTCGATGCCGCGCCGGCGCGCGATCACGCACAGCCAGCCGCGCAGCGGGGCCCGATGGGGGTCGAAGCGTTCCGGCCGCCGCCACAGGTCGACGAAGACGTCCTGGGCGATGTCCTCGGCGGCGCCCCGGTCGCCGGTGACCTGCAACGCCATCCCGTAGACGACCGGACCGTACGTGTCGTACACCTCGGCCAGCGTCGGCTCGTCACCCGCGATGAGCCCGGCCCGCAGCCGTACGTCGCTGTTCGTCGGGGACAGCCAGCACGTCAGTCACAACCCATCGTCGCGGCCACGGTGAGGAAGTCGGCGGCGGCGCCGCGGTCGCCGTCGATCTCGGCGCTGGTCAGCGGGCTGGTGAGCCGGCCGGCGAGCAGCCGGCAGAAGCGTTCCGCCGGCATGGTGATCTCGGCGGCCACGCGGCCGGCCGGCGCCGCCGGCGACAGGGCGACCAGCCGGGTGCCGCCGCCGTCGCCGGTCAACACCAGCCGGACCGAGCTGTCCGGGTGGGCCCGGCCGGCGGCGGCCATCGCGGCCGGGCAGCAGCCGCGGCCGCGAACTCGACGATGTCGGCCATCTGCCGGGCGCTCGGCGGCCGCGGCGGCGCCGCCAGCACCGCGCGGACGTCTTCGGCGTGGATCCAGGTCTCGAAGCCCCGCTGGACCAGCGCCTCCCGCAGCGGCCGCTGGATCGCCGCGCGCCCGGCCAACCGCACCTGCGTCTCCAGATGGACGGCGATGCACCGTTCAGCGCCGAGACGATGGCGCCGGCTTGTCGCTGCCAGCCCTGACGGACGTCTGAACTGGACGGTAGGAGCCCGATGCCGGCCACCGTGGCGACGGGCGCGTCGTTGCCGCGCAGGTGCACCACGAGGTCCCGCACCGACCCGTGCGGCCCGGTCGGCAGCAGCCACTGCGACTGCGACAGCCGTCGTAGAAGCCCGTCCAGTTCGGCGACCTGGGTCGCGTAGATGTCACTGAGCCGGCGGGCTTCGGAGGCGCGGCCGGGCAGGCCGAGCGCGGCGGACAACACCCGCGAGCGCAACCCCGCGGCCGGCGCGGCCGCGGTGGACGCGCCGATCCACTCGGCGACGCGGCCCAGGTCGGCGACCTCGGCCGCGCAGGTGGGGCAGTGGTTCAGGTGCTCGGCGACGGAGCGTTCCTCGTCGGGCGGGCAGGCCCCCAACGCGTACGCGCCGGCGAGGTGGCCGGAATGTCCGTGATCGGTCATCGCGATCCCCAGTTCATGCATCGATAGCGGTGAGCGTAACGAGATTCGGTGCGAAAGCTGCCGGATCAGGGACAGGACGGGACGTCGCCTCGCGTACGCGTGGGAATCCGATCTGGACGGGCGAATGTGACATGAGTCACGACATCCGTCCCATCGCGACGCTCCCGCGAACAGAGCCCAAACGGTTCTGGGAGGAGTCACAGATGCTCAGATCGCGCGTCGCCCTGTTCTCCGCGGGCGCACTCGCCGCCGGCCTGCTGGCCGGCGTACCCACCGCGCACGCCGACGTCGGCGGGATCCCCGACCTGCGGGCGCCCGCGTCGGTGGTCCGCGACGTCGACGGCGTACCGCACGTCACCGCCACCAACCCGCACGACCTGTTCTTTCTCCAGGGTTGGATCCACGCCGACGACCGGATGTTCCAGATGGACGTGAGCCGTCGGCGGGCGTCCGGCACGCTCGCCGAGCTGCATCGGCGCCGGCGCGCTGCCCAGCGACGTGCAGATGCGGACGCTGGGCCTGCGCCGCAGCGCCGAGCGCGGCGTGTCCGTGCTGTCACCGCAGACCCAGGAGGCCCTCCGGGCGTACGCCGAGGGCGTGAACGCCTGGCTCGCCCGCAACGAGCCGCCCGGGCAGTACGCCGCCGTGCAGGTGACCCGGGTCCAGCCGTGGACCGTCGTCGACAGCCTGGTCGTCACCAAGGCGCTGGCGTTCTCGCTCTGTCGTTCGACCTCGACATCGACCGCACCACGAACGTGCAGGCCTACACCGCGGCGGGCGTCGACGGGCACGCCGCCGTGTTCCAGGACCTGTTCCCGTTCGCCCCGTTCAACCCCGCGTCGCCGGTGCTCGACGCGACCGGTCGGCCCGTGCCGCCCGCCTCGGCCACCGGGACCACCGCCACCCGCGTGCCGGCCGCGGTGAGCCGGATGGCGGCCGACTACCTCGACCGCGCCGAGCAGGCGCCGCTGATCGCCGCGGCCCTCAACCGCTCCGGCGACCGTGGGTCGAACACGTGGGTGATCGGTGGCCGGCACACCGCGAACGGGCGGCCGATCCTGGCCAGCGACCCGCATCTGGGCCTGGAGGTCGCCGGCCATCGCACACCCGATCGACCTGCGCGGCGGCGGCTACGACACGCAGGGTGACAGCCTGCCGGGCGCGCCGTTCGTCATCCTCGGCCAGAACCGGGACATCGCCTTCGGCTCCACGCAGCACTTCGTGGACGTCACCGACACCTACATCGAGCAGCTCCGGCCGGACCCCGCGTCACCCAGCGGACTGTCCACCGTCTACAAAGGCCGCCTCGAACCCGTCGTGGCCATCGACGAGACCTTCCGGGTCAACCCACGTACGCCGGGGCGGCCGGACACGGTCGACCTCGTGCCCCCGGGCGGTGCGATCCCGGCCCGGACCCTGATCGTCCCGCGCCGCAACAACGGGCCGTTGCTGTCGGTCGACAACGCCAGCGGCACCGCGCTGTCGGTGCAGTACGCCGGCTTCTCGCCGACCGCCGAGGTGGAGGCCTTCCGGCGGATGGACCTCGCGCGCGAACGTCGACGACTTCCGCGCCGCGCTGCAGTACTTCGACCTCGGCGGGCAGCACTTCGCCTACGCCGACGTCCGGGGAAACATCGCCTACTTCACCAACGCCGAGGTGCCGGTCCGCGAGGACCTCCAGGCCGGCGCGGTGCACGGCAACCCGCCCTACCTGTTGCGGGACGGCACCGGCGGCAACGAGTGGCTGCCCGTCGCCAACCCGCAGCCGAACCAGGCGCTGCCGTACGAGATCGTGCCGTTCCGCGAGCTGCCGCAGGTGGTCAACCCGCCCGCCGGGTTCATCGTCTCGGCCAACAACGACCCGACCGCCAACACCTTCGACAACAACGTGCTCAACCAGGTGCGTCCGGGCGGCGGCATCTTCTACCTGAGCTTCTTCCACAACGGTTTCCGGGCCGGCCGGATCACCGACATGGTCAGGGCCGCCCTGCGCAAGGGCAGGATCACCGCGGCCGACGTCGGGTCCATGCAGGCCGACGTGACGGCGCTGGACGGCCAGTTCTTCACGCCGCTCATCACCGGCGCGCTGGACCGGGCCCGGCGCAGCTCCACCCCGGAGCTGGCCGCGCTGGCCAAGGACCCGGCCACCGTGGAGGCGGTCGGTCGGCTGGCCCGCTGGCGGCACACGTACCCGACCGGCATCCCCGAGGGGTACGACGCCGCCGACCGCGACGGCCGGCTGGGCCTGCCGACGAAGCAGGAGATGCGGGAGAGCGCCGCCGCCACGATCTACGTGCTGTGGCGGGGCCGGTTCGTCGTCAACGTGCTCGACCGGCACGTGCGCCAGATCTCGCCGACGCTCCCGCTGTCCGCCGACTTCCACGCGGTACAGGCACTGCGGCAGCTGCTGGTCGACTTCGACACCCGGGCCGGCGTGGGCCGCTCCGGCATCGACTTCTTCGCGGTGCCGGGCATCGCCTCGGCGGCGGACCGGCGCGACTACCTGGTGCTGACCAGCCTGCGGGACGCGCTCACACTGGCCGCGAGCGACGGCTTCACGGCGGCCTTCGGCAACTCGACGGACCAGGACGACTACCGGTGGGGCAAGCTGCACCGGATCACGTTGACCTCGCCGCTCGGCGCGCCGTACACGATCCCGTCGCCGGGCAACCGGTTCACGTCGCCGCTGCCGGGCCTGCCCGGCATCC
Organism: uncultured Actinomycetota bacterium; assembly: GCA_963840005.1. Lineage (GTDB taxonomy): Bacteria > Actinomycetota > Actinomycetes > Mycobacteriales > Micromonosporaceae > Asanoa. The sequence goes on from CAWIXO010000001.1 coordinate 283,179, forward strand.
CGTTCGACGGTGGTTTCAACGTGCCCGACGTGTCCGGCCATCCGCTGCGGGCCGACACGCCGGACCGCTTCACCGTCACCCTGGTCCCGGCCCGCCGCTTCGTGGCCCAGGCCACGCCCGTCCGGCTGGCAGTCGGTGAACTCCCTGGCCGGCGGGATCAGCGAGGAGCTCGGCGACCCGCTCGAACAGAACCTGCTGCGGCGCTGGCTCACCAACGACACGTACCCGATCCGCCGCACTCCTTAGCCGGTGGTCGCGTTCGGCCCGGAGCACCCGCGGGTAGGGTGCTTCGGGTTGTTCGGGGGAACGAGGGGGAGCCACATGACCTTCAGCGCGGACGTGCGCTCGGCCTTTCGGCGGGGTGACAACGAGGCCGTCGTGCGGATGAGCGAGGCCGAGATCGAGCGGGCCTCGGCCGGCGGCGACCCGGCGGGCGAGGTGGAGGCCCGCTACAGCCTCGCCAGGGTGGCCATCCGCGGCGGTGACCTTCCGGAAGGGGAGGCCCGGGCCCGCGCGGCGCTCGCCGTCGCGGTGCGGTCCGGCGACCGGAGCCTGGAGGAGCGGCCCCGGCACGTGCTGGCCGCCGTGGCGCGGATGTCCGGCGACCTGACCCGGGCCATCGGGCTGTACGAGGAGAGCATCGCGCTCAACGAGGAGCTCGGCCGCCCCGAGGTCGTCAACTCGGAGCGGCACAACCTCGCGTTCTGCGAGCTGGGCCTCGGACACCTCGACGTGGCACGGGAGATGTTCGCCGCCGGTCGCGAGCGGGTGTTCCGCAACGGCTGGACCGACTTCGTGCCGTACGTCTGCGTGGCGGGTGCCGCATTGGCCTCGGCCGAGGGCGACCACGCGCGGGCCGCCCGGATGGTCGGTGTCGCGGACGCCGCGTTCGCGGCGCTCGGCCAGGTGCCGGACCCGGACGACGCGGCAGACCTGGCCGCCGCGCGGGCGGCCGCCGTCGACGCGCTGCGTGAGGCGGGCTTCACCGAGGAGTACGACCGCGGTCGGACCCTCGACCCGCGGGCGGCGTTCGACTGACCGGAGCCGCTCCCGGGAGTGCCCATCGGGCAATATGCAGCCCATGGAGGGACTGCTGCTCGTCGTCGTGCTCGGCGTGACCGTTCTGGTGGGCACCACGATCGGCCGGCGCTACAGCGTCGCGCCACCCGTGCTGCTGATCGTCTTCGGCGGACTCCTCGGGTTGATTCCGGCGTTCTCGGACGTCCGGGTCCCCTCCGACGTGGTGCTGTTGCTGTTCCTCCCGGCGATCCTCTACTGGGAGAGCCTCAACACCAGCCTGCGCGAGATCCGGTCGAACCTTCGGGTGATCATCCTGTCGGCGGTCGTGCTGGTCATCGTCACGATGGTCGGCGTCTCGTACACACTCCAGGCGGCCGGCGTGGTCGCCTCGGCGGCCTGGATCCTCGGCGCGGTGCTGGCACCGACCGACGCCGCCGCGGTGGCCGGCCTCGCGAAACGGATGCCGCGCCGCGCGCTGACCACGCTGCGGGCCGAGAGCCTGGTCAACGACGGCACCGCGCTCGTGCTGTTCGCGGTCGCGCTCGGTGCGCTCGTCGACGGCCACATACCCGGCCCCGGCCTGCTCGTCGGCGAGCTCATCTGGTCCTCGGTCGGTGCCGTCCTGGTCGGCCTCGTCGTCGGGTACGCGGTGGTGTTCGTCCGCCGCTACGTTGACGACCCGCAGCGTGAGGGCGGGCTGAGCATCCTCACCCCGTTCGTCGCGTTCCTCGTTGCCGAGGTGGTGCACACCAGCGGGGTGGTGGCGGTGGTGGTCGCCGGGCTCGTCCTGTCCTGGGCCGGGCCGCGCGTCGTCCGGGCCCGGTCGAGACTGGAGGCATTCTCCTTCTGGGACCTGGGCACGTTCATGCTCAACGGGAGCCTGTTCGTGCTGGTGGGCATCGAGATCCCTTCCGCCGTGCGCGGCATCACCAGTGACTCGATCGGCCACGCCGTCGGGATCGCGCTGCTCACGGCCGGCGCCGTCATCGTCATCCGGCTGGTGTGGTCGCAAGCGGCGGCGTGGTTCATCCGCCTGGTCGACCGCCGCCCGGCCCAACGGGCCCGGCGGGTCAACTGGAAGGTCCGCACGGCCAGCGGCTGGGCCGGTTTCCGCGGCGCGGTCTCCCTCGCGGCCGCGCTGGCCGTGCCGACCGTGCTGGACGACGGCAGCACGTACGAGGAGCGCGACCTGATCGTGTTCACCACCTCGGTGGTTATCGTGATCACCGTGCTCGTCCAGGGCCTGACGCTGCCGATGGTGGTCCGGTGGGCGGGGCTCACCGGAGACGAGGCCCGGGCCGACGAGACCCGGCAGGCGCAGATCCGGGCGTCGGAGGTCGCGCTGTCGGCGCTGCCGGAGATCGCGACCCGGCTCGGCGCTCCCGACGAGATCGTCGAGCGGATCCGCGCGGACTACGAGGGGCACCTGACCCAACTGCGCGCCGAAGGCCCGGACCACGCGGTCCAGGCGTGGCAGAACCAGGTGGACCGGCGCGTACGCCTGGAGGTGCTGGACCGCAAACGCCGGGCCGTCACCGCGATGCGCGACGACCGCGAGATCGACGACATCGTCCTACGCGACCTCCAGGCCTCGATGGACATCGAAGAGGTTCGGTTGCTGGGACCCGCGCCCACCGACTGACGGGGTAGCAGCCCTGTCGATCTCCTGTCAGGATGCCGCGTGTATCCGAACGAGGGGGGATCCATTGTGAACTACAAGAGACTGCTCGCCTGTGCGGCCGCGACGGTGGTCGCGGCCACCGCGCTGGTCGCCGGCACCGCCGGGCCGGCGCTCGCGATCTCGACCTGTAACAGCATGACCTACACGCTTGTGCGAGGTACGACCGACGACACCCGGATCGCGCCGGTCTACGTCAACCCGTCCAACTGGTCGTACACCTTCACCTGCCAGCTCCGCCAGGGCAACACCGGGGACGGCGTCAAGGCGCTGCAGCGCAGCCTGCGCTACTGCTACGGCTACGGGCTGACGCTGGACGGCATCTTCGGCAGCAACACCCGCAACGCGCTGGTCAACACCCAGCGCCGGGTCGGCACCTCGGCCGACGGGGTCTACGGACCCAACACCCGCCGGGCGATGAAGCACGCGCCGGACGACTTCACGCTCAGCCTGGGCTGCAAGTACATCAACTGACGGACGCGTCGAAGGCCGAGCGGGCCGCGTCGACCTCGTCGATGTGCCGCTCGGCCCAGACGGTCACCGCCGTCATCACCGGGATCAGGGTCTCGCCGAGCGCGGTCAGGCGATACTCGACGCGGCGGACCGTCGTGCCGCTCTCGGACCGCGCCACCAGGCCGTCCCGCTCCAGGCCGCGCAGCGTCTGGGTGAGCATCTTCTGGCTGGCACCCGCGACGGCCCGCGCGAGCTCGCCGTGTCGCCGCGGGCCGCCCGACAGCTGGTTGAGGATGAGGCTCACCCAGCGGTCACCCATCCGGTCCAGCACCCGGTGTGTCGGGCAGGCGGCCACCGACGTCAGATACGCCGCACGGGTGTCGTCACGCTCCGCCATCGCGTCCTCCAGGCACCTGCGAGTGCGTACTACCGGCGGTGGGCCGGCCCGACCTACGTTCGGGTGGTGACTGTAATCGGCATCCTCGGCGCCGGGAACGTGGCCCGCGCGCTCGCCCCGGCCTTGTCCGGTGCCGGCCACGACGTCCGGGTCGGCACCCGGGCGGACCTGCCGGCCACCGCCGCCGCGGCGGACGTCGTCATCAACGCGCTGCCCGGGGTGGTGTCGGTCGACACGCTCGGGTCGATCGGCGCCGCGCTCACCGGGAAGGTGCTCGTCGACGTGGCCAACGCCGTCGACGTCGGTGCCGACGGCTTCGCGTCGCGTCGGCTCTATCCGAACCTGGCCGCGGAGATCCAACGGGTCCTGCCGGGTACGCGGGTGGTCAAGGCGCTGAACACCGTGGGCCCGGCGGCCCTGATGGCTGCCCCGGCCAGCCTCGCCGCGCCGCCCTCGACGTTCCTGTGTGGAGACGACCCCGCTGCCAAGCGCACGGTGTCCGCCCTGCTGGCCGACCTTGGCTGGCGGCCGGAGCAGATCATCGACCTCGGCGGAGTGGCCAACGCGTGGTGGCCGGAGTCGTTCGTCCTCGTGGTGCGGCCGTTGATCGCCGCGCTCGGCCCGGTGCCGTTCGCGCTGGCGATCGCCCGTTGATCATTTACAGGCGGTGCCGGCCCGGGGTCAGGTCGACGTCGCCGCTGGCGAGAGAGAGCGTCAGCGGACCGTCGGTGTGCACGTCCAGGCCGTCGTCGTCGGCCACCAGCGTGAGGCGCGTGTCGCCGCAGCGCAGGTCGCGGATGCCGCTGCGGCCCGGCAGGTGCCGGCGGTAGCGGACCGTGCGGCTGGTCGCGTCCACCCGGAAGCCCAGCACGTGCTCGATCAGCATCGCGATCGGGGCGAGCGCCGACCAGCCGCAGAAGTCGGGGCGCACGATCTCGCGGTCGTCCTTGGCCGTGGCCGGCGCCGGGCGGGTCGGCGAGTACGCCTCCCAGATGGTCGCGGGGGAGTACTCCGCCCGGGTCCGCGCCATCTGCCGGATCAGCTCGAGCGCCGCCCGGTGTGCGAGCGCCTCGTGGCCGTGGTCGGCGAGTGCCCGCGCGCTCATGTACGCGACCGGGACCCACACGCCGCCGCGCCAGTACATGCCGTCCGGCGCGGAACGCGGGATCGTCGCGGGCGACCGACGGCCAGGGCGGCGATCCGCCGAAGCAGGCGGGGTCGGCCAGCGCGGCCGCGAGCGCCGCGGCCTGCTCGGCGTCGCACACCCCGGCCAGCAGCGGCCAGTACGCCGCGGGCGTGCGTACCCGGTGGAAGTCGTGCGGCGCGGCGGCGAACCGGTCGTAGTAGATTCCGTCCTCGGCGCACCAGAAGTGGTCGACGAGGGCGGCGAGCCGGGCGTGGTGCGCGTCGTACTCGGCGGCCAACGCCGTCGTCGCCGATCAGCCGGGCCAGCGCGGCGATGGATCGCGCCGACAGGGCCTGCTGGGCCGCGAGGTCGAACCACAGGATGTCGCCGGACGTGCCGTGCTCACCCTGGATCGGTGCCCGCGGCGTGTTGTCCATGCCGCTGGTGACGCCCTCCCACCGGTAGCCGCCGGCCACCCGCTCGGCGGTGGTGGGGATGGTGCTGTGCGGGAACCGACTGCCGGCCGGCGTGCCCTCCATGAACGCGAAGTGCTGCTGCAGGAAACGCCGGTCCCGCAGCAGCCACCGCACCCGGTCCAGGTCGCCGGTGTGGCGCACGTACTCCTCTTCGGACCACGCGAACAGCGGCGGGTTGTCGGGATGGTGGATGCGCAACGACGACGGCTCGGCCCCGTACATCGGGCCGTAGAAGTTGTCGAAGCTCTCCACCCCGGGGAACAGGTCCGGCGCGTACTTGCAGAAGTGCGCCATGAAGCAGGTGTCCCAGATCCAGATGGTGTCCGGGTCGAAGCCCTCGTCCATGTACGGCGAGCGCGGCACGCCGGCCCGGCTCACCACATGGTCGTAGGCCAGTTCCCAGGCGGCCCGGTAGAGCTCGAGGAGCGCCGGTTCGGCGTCGAGCACCGGCGACGGCAGCGCGGCATGGTCCAGGGAAGTCATTTGATCTCCGCGATGGCGACGCCCTTGTCGATGTACTTCTGGCCCAGGGCGTACAGGACGATCGGTGGGATGAGCGAGATGACGATCGCGGCCATCAGCATCGGCAGCGACGACCCGAACGGCGACGTGAAGTAGAGCAGGCCCAGCGGCAGGGTGCGGTTCTCCTCGCCGGTCAGATAGATCAGCGGGCCGAACAGCTCGCGCCAGCTGCCCAGGAACGTGAAGACCGCGACCACGATGATCACCGGCTTCGACTGCGGCAGGATGACGTGCCACCAGGTGCGCAGCGTGCCGCAGCCGTCGATGCGCGCGGCCTCGTCGATCTCGCGTGGCAGGCTGAGGAAGAACTGGCGGAACAGGAAGATCTCGAAGGCGGCACCGAACAGCTTCGGGACGAGCAGCGGCCAGAAGGTGTCGATCCAACCGATGTCGCGGTAGACGCGGTACAGCGAGATCGTCATGACCTGGCCCGGCAGCATCATGGTCGCCAGCACCACCATGAACAGCGCGTTGCGGCCCGGGAAGCGGAACCGGGAGAAGCCGTACGCCACGAACGACGACGACAGGATGTTCACCACGACGGCGTAGACCGCGAGCCACAGGCTGTTGCCGATGTAGTGCAGGAAGTCGTACTTGAAGATGACGTCGCTGAAGTTCTGCCACCGCACCGGGTCGGGGATCCACTGGAACGGCCGGGCGAAGTACTGGTTGGTGTCCTTGAGCGACTGCGACACCAGCCAGACGAACGGGAACAGCAGCAGCAGGCAGAACAGGCTCAGCGCGGCGATCCGCCCGGTCAGCCCCCAGCGCGACCGCACGCCCCGCCGGCGGCGCGGCGCGACCGGCGCGATCGGTGGCGCGGCGTCGCCACGCGGCTTGTCCAGCACGTCTTGCATGAGACCCTCCGGTCAGTTGCGCTCGGAGTCGCCGTACGCGGTGAAGCGCCGGGCGAACCACAACACCAGGCAGGTGAGCACCAGGGTGGCGGCGAACATGATGAACGCCAGCGCGGACGCGTAGCCCATGTCCTGGTAGACGAAGCCCTTGACGTACAGGTAGGTGACGAAGGTGCCCAGGCTGTTCTCGTAGCCGAGCGGGTTGCCGGTGCTGATGCCGCCGTTGTTGGCGAACGCCAGCGGGGTCTCGAACACCTGGATGTGCCCGATCAGCGCCATGACGGTGTTGAAGACGATGACCGGCGAGAGCAGCGGCAGGGTGACCTTGCGGAACATCTGCCACGGACCGGCACCGTCGACCCGGGCGGCCTCGAAGTAAGCGGGTGGGATGCCCTTGAGACCGGCCAGGAAGATCAGCATGGTGCCGCCCGCGAACCAGACGTTGACCAGGATCAGCGCGACCAGTGCCAGCCAGGGCGCCTCCGAGTTGCCGAGCCAGTTGACCGGTCCGGCGCCGAACACACCCAGGAACATGTTCGCCAGCCCCACCTCGCCGCCCTGGAACACCTGCTTGAACAGGTACGCCGTGGCGATGCCGACGAGCAGGCTCGGCACGTAGATCAGCGTCCGGAACACGTGGTTGCCGCGGAAGTCGCGGTGCAGCAGCAACGCCAGCGCGAGGCCGAGGCCGATCGAGATGACGGTCGAGGCGACCACGTAGATCAGCATGTTCTTGGCGATGGTGGCGAACACCGGGTCGTCGGTGAGGATCTTCTTGTAGTTGTCGGCGCCGACGAACCGGATCGTGCGGAACACGTTGGCCTTGGACAGGCTGGTGAGGAACGCGGCGATCAGCGGCGCGACCCCGAACATCAGGAATCCGAGCAGCCACGGGCTGATGTAGAGGTAGCCCTGCACGCCTTCGCGGCGCCACCAGCGCCGGCCCGGCCGCCTGGGCTTCAGAACCATGGTCATGCGGTACGCCTTCCGTGGTGCCCGGGCGGGCGCGTCGCCGCGCCCGCCCGGCTTTGGACGATCGTCACTGCGCCAGGAGCGCGTTGCCCTTTTGTTCGATCTTCGCGGCCGCCTGCTCGGGGGTGAGCTTGCCGCGGCCGAGGTCGTCGATGATCAGGCCGACGTCCTTGCCAAGTTCCTCCTGGACGGTCAGCAGGCCGGGCCGGAAGGCCGGCACGGAGGCGAGCAGCGTCGGCGCGAACTCCGTCGGCGTGATGAACTCGGGCAGCCGCTCGAGTGCGTCGACGTCGACGGGCACGTCGCTGAACTTGGCGAACTCGACCTGGTTCTCGGTCTTGAGCATCCACTTGAGGAACTCCCAGGACTCCTTCGGGTGCTCGCTCTCCGCGGAGATGGCGTACCCGTTGGCGCCGGAGTAGAGCAGGAGCTCGTTGCCGACCTTCGGCAGCGGTGCGACGCCGATGTTCGGCGAGGTGGCGGCGATGTCGGCGAAGTTCCACGGTCCGACCCGGGCCATGGCCACCTTGCCGGTCCGCAGGCTGTCGAGGTCGCCGTTGAGCCACTGGTTCTCGCGCTGTTCGTCGATCGGCGGCACGATCTTCTCGGTGAACAGGCTGGCGTAGTCGGCCAGGCCGGCGATGCCCTGCGGGCTGTTGATCGTGACCTTCTTCGGGCCGACGAAGTTGTCGTACATCGAGCCGCCGTGCATGGCGATCAGCGACTCCCAGAAGTTGATGCTGCCCGGGTGCAGGGCGTACTGGGTCACCTTCGAGCCGCTGGTCTTCGTGAGCTTCTTCGCCATCTCCTTGAAGGCGTCGAAGCTCATCGGCACGGCGGGGTCGGGCTCGGCCACGCCGGCCGCCTTGAACAGGTCCTTGTTGTAGCCGAGCAGCGGCACCGAGACGCCGACCGGCAGCGCGTACTGCTTGTCCTGCCAGCCGAACACGCCGACCGGTCCGGGCTGTGCACCGGCGACGCTGCCGCCGTAGTCGTCGAACTTCTTGAGGTCCAGGAACACCTCGTTGTCGAAGTACGAGGCCGCGAAGCACGAGCAGAGCCCGACCACGTCGTAGGCGTTGCCGCCGGCGGTGGTGGTCTTAACCTTGTCCCAGTACGCGTCCCAGGGCAGGAACTCGGACTTGATCTTGATGTTGGGGTGGCTCGACTCGAACGTGCCGAGCCACTTGCGGTAGAGCGCGTCCTTCTCGGGTGTGTTGGTCCACCAGCCCCAGCTGATGGTGACCGGGCCGTCGGCACTCGCGTCGTCGTCGCCGCTGCCGCAGGCGCCCATGACGAGCGACGCGGCCAGTAGCAGCGCGGTCAGGACGGCGCCGGGCCGCCGGCGGGCCTTCCTGGGTCGATATTGCTCCATAGTGGACTCCTGTGAGGGGCGAGGCGCATGGAGGGGTACGGGAGCGTCACGTCCGGCCGGGACGAGGAGAGGTACTAAATCGAAACAGTGACCGGGACCATAATCGACGTCCGCGAGTACGTCAACGCCGTGTTGCGCCGGAAACATTCGCGAAAAATGAGGGCTACCGCCGAAAGGAGCACGCTGTTACTGTGCCGAACCACAACGAAATCGGTTTAGTGATCGGAGCCCCGCGGTGAAGAGACCCACCATCGGCGACATCGCCGAGCGCGCGGGCGTCTCCCGATCCGCGGTGTCGTTCGCGCTCAACGGGCAGCCCGGCGTGTCCGACGAGACCCGTCAGCGGGTGCTCGACGTGGCGGCCGAGATCGGCTGGCGTCCGCACACCGCGGCCCGCGCCCTGCGCGGCGGCCGGGCCGGCGCCATCGGGCTGGCACTGCAACGTCCGGCCCGCCTGCTCGGCGACGAGCCGTTCACCATGGAGCTGATCAGCGGTTTGGAGGCCGAGCTCTCGCCCCGCTCCTGCGGGCTCAACCTCCAGGTCGTCGACGACACCGAGGCCGAGATCGCCACCTACCGCCGTTGGTGGGCGGAGCATCGGGTCGACGGCGTCATCGTGCTCAACCTGTGCGAGAACGACCCGCGCATCACGGTGCTGGAGGACCTGCACCTGCCCGCCGTCGTGATAGGGGGTCCGACCGGCACCGGCACGCTGCCCAGCATCTGGTCGCAGGACGCCGCCGGCATGACCGACGTCGCGGAATACCTGGCCGCCCTGGGCCACCGCCGGCTCGCGCACGTGGCCGGCGACCCGGCGATGCGGCACATCGTGGACCGCTCCGCCGCCCTGCACGAGGTGTGCCGCCTGCGCGGCCTGCCCGAGCCGGTCACGGTGCGGGCGGACTACTCCGAGACCGACAGCGCACAGGCCACCCGGCGGCTGCTGGCCGCGCCGGACCGGCCGACCGCGATCATCTATCACAGCGACCTCACCGCGGTCACCGGCCTCGAGGTGGCGCTCGAGATGGGCGTCCGCGTCCCGGACGAGCTGTCCCTGGTCTCGTTCAACGACTCCCGGCTCTGCCGCCTGGTCAATCCCAAGCTCACCGCGCTGGCCCACGACATACCGGGCCGCGGCGCCCAGGCGGCCCGGATGCTGTTCGCCGCCATCGACGGCGGCGGGGAGCCCGGCTCCCAGCCCGCCGAGCCCTACCGGCTGCTGCCCCGCGGCAGCACCGGCGTCCATCGCTGAACCGCCCACGAGGGCCATCACCCGGTAGGAGTGTCGCCGATGACCGCCCCCATCCAGGCCGCACCAGACCTCGACACCACCTCGCTCCAGTTTCCCGCCGGCTTCCGGTGGGGAGCGGCGACCGCGGCGTTCCAGGTCGAGGGCGCCCTCGACACCGACGGCCGCACGCCGTCGGTGTGGGACACCTTCACCGCCGTACCCGGTCGGGTGGCCAACGGCGACCGGGCCGACCTCGCCGTCGACCACTACCACCGCTACCGCGACGACGTGGCGCTGATGGCCGAGCTCGGCCTGGGCACCTACCGGTTCTCGGTGTCCTGGCCGCGGGTGCAGCCCGACGGGCGCGGCGCGGGCAACGCCCAGGGGCTGGACTTCTACTCCCGGCTGGTGGACGAGCTGCTCGACCGCGGCATCGAACCGATGCTCACGCTCTACCACTGGGACCACCCACAGGCGCTGGAGGACGCCGGCGGCTGGGCCGTCCGCGACATGGCCGACCGGTTCGCCGACTACGCCGCGCTGGTGGCCGCACGCCTGGGTGACCGGGTTCCCTTGTGGACCACGCTCAACGAGCCGTGGTGCACCGCGTTCCTGGGCCACGCCTCGGGCATCCACGCGCCGGGGATCGCCGACGAGACCACCGCGCTGACCGTGGTGCACCACCTCAACCTGGCGCACGGCCTCGGCGTGCGGGCGTTGCGGGCGGCGCTGCCGGCCACCGCCGAGGTCTCGATCGCGCTCAACCCCGCCCCGGTGCGCACCCCGGTCGACACCCCCGAGAACCGCGACGCGGTGCGCCGGGCCGACGCGCTGCGCAACCGGGTCTTCCTCGACCCGCTGCTGCGCGGTTCCTACCCGGCCGACCTGATCGCCGACACCGCGCACCTCACCGACTGGGGCTTCGTGCGCGACGGCGACCTCGCGACCATCGCGGCACCGATCGACCTGCTCGGCGTCAACTACTACACGCCGCTGCACGTCGCCGCCGGTCCCGGCCCCACCGATCCGTACAACCGCTGGGTCGGCAGCGAGGGCCTGCTGCACGTGGCCTCGGCGGACGGCCCGGCCACCATCCACGGCACGGTCGACGCGGGCGCGCTGCGCGAGCTGCTCAACCGCGTCCGGCACGACTACGGCCCGATCCCGATCGTCATCGCCGAGAACGGCGTCGCCTTCCCCGACCGGGTCGGCCCCGACGGGCGCGTCGACGACCCGGGCCGGATCGCCTACCTGCACGCGCACCTGACGGCGCTGCACGACGCCATCACCGACGGCGTCGACGTGCGCGGCTACATGATGTGGTCCCTGATCGACAACTTCGAGTGGGTGTACGGGTACAGCCAGCCCTTCGGGCTCATCCACGTCGACCGGGCGACCCAGCACCGCACGATCAAGAACAGCGGCCACTGGTACCGGCACGTCATCGTCCGCCAACGCCCTACCCCCATTGGACCCGCCCACAGCCGGCTGAGGCGTCGCAAGGAAGCGGACCGCGGGGACGCCCGGGCCCGCAGATTCAGTGCGCATCAAACACCCCGAAGGAGACCTGCGTGAGAGCTCTTCGGATCAACCGGTACTCCGTACCCCTGATGATTGCGGTGATCGTGGCCGTGCTCCTGCCGCTGACGTTCGCCACCTCGGCGGCGGCCGCACCCGGCTTCGTCACCACGTCGGGCACCAGGTTCGCGCTCGACGGCAAGCCGTTCTACGTCGCGGGCACCAACAGCCACTACCTCGGCTGGGGCACCCGCGCCGAGGTCGACTCGATGCTCGGCTACGCGGACACGTCGAACTACAACGTCGTGCGCGGCATCCTGCACTCGGTGACCGGGTCACTGGACGGCACCACCAAGCCGCACATCTGGAACCCGAACAGCACCGCCGACGTGTCCAACATGGGCATGCACGGCAGCTACCTGATCTACTGGGACACCGCCACCAACACGTACGCGTTCAACGGCAGCACCACCAACGGCCTCGGGCGCTGGGACTACGTCATCGCGAAGGCCGGGCAGCTCGGCCTCAAGCTCAACATCGCGATGATGGACTTCTGGCAGTGGGCCGGCGGGACCCAGCAGATCAACTCCTGGTACATCCCGAACTACAACCCCTCCGGCGACCCGCAGCGGTACACGTTCTTCTACAGCGACCCGCGCACCAAGCAGCTGTACAAGGACTGGGTCAGCTTCGTGCTCAACCGCACCAACACGATCACCGGAGTGAAGTACAAGGACGACCCGACCGTGTTCGCCTGGGACCTGATGAACGAGCCCGAGATCAGCTCGGTCTCGCTGGCGCAGAGCTGGTACCAGGAGATGGCGTCGTACATCAAGGCGCAGGGTGCCCGGCAGCTGGTCACCACCGGCAGCGAGGGCTTCTACGGCGGCCAGGCCGGGTCCGACCCGAACACCGAACCCGCCAACGTGCCCGCGATCGACTTCCAGACCTGGCACACGTACCCGACCTACCACAACATCTCCCCGCAGCAGGTCGTCAACCTGGTCAACCAGCACTGCGCGTCGGCCGCGGCGGGCGGCAAGCCGGTCATTCTGCAGGAGTTCGCGTATCCGGCCCGCAGCGCCGCCGAGAAGGTGACCCGCTCGGGCATCTACAGCAGCTGGCTGGACGCGATCTACAACAACGACAACTGCGCCGGCTGGCTGTCCTGGCGGGTCGAGGGCAAGGTCGTGCCACCGGCGACCCGGCCACACCCACAGGACGACAACGTCAACCCGGCCACCTTCATCTGGCCGCCCGACAACGGCGAGGGCTTCTCGATCTACGGCGAGCCCGACACCAGCAAGGCGCAGTACGACCCGGCGTACCAGATGTTCGCGACCCAGGCGGCCCGCCTGATCGGCAAGAACGGCGGCACCGTGCCGACGACACCGCCACCGACGACGCCGCCACCCACCTCGGACCCGGGCACGGTCTCCGTGGACGACGCGGCGACCAACTGGAGCTACAGCGGCTGGAACCACTGCACCGGCTGTAACGAGGCCGCGCCCGCGGTCTTCTTCAACGGCAGCCAGAGCTGGAGCCTTTCCACCGGAGAGACCGCGACGCTGGCGTTCACCGGCACCCGGGTCGTCTACCGGGCCGTGACCGGGTCGCACCACGGCATCGCGGCCGTCTCGATCGACGGCGGCACGGAGGTCACCGTCGACCTCTACGCCGCCGCGAAGACCGGTGACGTCGCCGTCTGGACCAGCCCGGTGCTCGCGTCCGGCAGCCACACGCTGCGGATCCGCAACACCGGCACGAAGAACGCCGCCGCGGCCGGCACGGTCGTGACTCTCGACCGGGCCGTGGTCACCGGCACCCCGTCGTCGCCGCCGCCGACGAACCCGCCCACCACCGGTTTCGTCAAGGGTGTCAACCTCAACGGGTCCGCGGTCGTCGTCGAGGGCAACCAATGGGACGCCCAGGCGCAGTCGGCCGGCTTCACGGTCTCCGGCGGCACCGCGCACAGCAACACGGTCACGCCCAGCCCGCAGCCCGACGCCGCGACGGTGAACATGCTGCACACCGGGCTGATCGGCGCGGACCTGGGCACCATCGCCATGTCGCAGACCGTGGCCAACGGCCAGTACCAGGTCTACGTCTGGGAGATGGAGGCGGTGCAGGGGAACAGCCGCCGGTTCAACGTCGGCCTCGAGGGGATCCTCAAGGCGAGCAACCTCGGCGACCTGGCGCTGGGCCACTGGCGGGAGAACGGCCCGTACACCGTGGCGGTCACCGACGGCGTCCTCAACATCAACGTCACCGGCGCCTCCGGCAAGCCCGCCATCATGGGCCTGTCCATCTACCGGATCTGACCCGATCGCCGGGCCGCGGCCCGAACCGCGGCCCGGCGATCGCCGTTGACGATAGATTGATCATTTATATATGGTGCTGCCGTGGCAGCGATGCGCGAACCGACCTTCCTCATCCTCACGGCCCTGGCCGACGGACCCCGACACGGTTACGGCATCGTGCGGGAGGTCCAGACGCTGTCCGGCGGGCGGACCAGCCTGCTGACCGGGACCCTCTACACGGCGCTCGACCGGCTCACCGCCGAAGGTCTCGTCGAGCCCGACCGGGAGGAAGAGGTCGACGGGCGGCTGCGCCGCTACTACCGGCTCACCGCCGAGGGGCTCGCCGCGCTGACCGCCGAGACCGCCCGCCTACGCCAGCTCACCACGGCCGCCGAAGCCCGGCTCCGTGCCGTCCGCCCGGAGACCGCGTGATGACCGGCCCGCTCGCCCGCCGCTACCGCCGGCTGCTGTTCGCCTACCCGCGCGCCTACCGCCGGTCGCGTGGCGACGAACTGGTCGGCTCGCTGCTCGACGCCGCCCCGCCCGGGCGCATCCGGCCGACCGTCCGCGAGGCCGCCAACCTCGTGCGGCACGGACTGCGGGCGCGCGTGGGCCGGCCGGCCAGCCGGACGGTCGTCGCCTGGGCCGTGCTCACCACGGTCATCAGCGGCCTGTTCGCCGCCTCGTTCGCGACCCGGGCCGGGTGGGAGACCGCTCGCCCGTTGCCGCGCACCGCCGAGACGCGGGCCATGCTCGCGGAGATCCTTCCCGAGCAGGAGTTCACCGGCATCGAGGACGAGCCCGAGCAGTTCATCATCTACGGGTCGCCGCTGAGCTGGCACTCGGTCCGCGACCTGCTGCTCGGCGACGGTGGCGAGTACGCGCAGGCGGGTGTCGCCGGCTCGGCGCCACTCCCGCCGATGACCGCACCGGCGGAGATCGTCGACCAGGCGCGGCACAACCTGCGCGCACACGGCTGGACCGTCTACCGACCCCTGTTCAACGACTTGTACGGCTGTGTCGGCCCGCCCTGCGATCCCACGACGATTCCCCAGGGCACCACCTTCGTCGCGCGGCGCGGAGACACGACCTTCACGATGGAGGTCAACCCCACCTACACCGCCAACCCCGGGTCGATCTCGGGCGGCTTCCTCCGGGCGACCCCGCCCGCCGTCTATCCGCTCGGCGCGGCCGGCGGCCTCGCGGGCGCGCTGGTCGCGTTCCTGCTGTTCGGCTGGGCCAGCCGCCGGACCGAGGGCCGGCACCCGGCCCGCGCGGCGGTGAAGACGCTGCTGGGTAGCACGCTGTTCTTCTGGTGGGCGCCGACGCTGCTCGCGGCACCGACGATGGCGTCGCACACCCTGGAGGAACCGCACCCGTCGTGGCACCCGATGTGGGAGTGGCTCGGCCAGCCGGTCTTCTCATTGCTCTTCCTCATCGGCTGCGGGTCGGCCCTGCTCGCCCTCGCCCTGGCCGCCGAGCCCAGCCGCGACCGCGAGCCGCTGACGGCTCGCACCCGCAACTGAGTCTGAGCCGATCGTTCCCTGCCGGCCCGGCGCCGGGCCCGGGGGTCAGCGGCCGCTTGGTGGGATCTTCGAGTTGCTGTCGGCGCGGTCCGACGCCTTGAGCTTCTTCGCGGACCGCTTTTCCTTCAACGACTTCTCCGCCGGTTTCTTGGCGGAACCCTTTTGTTTCGACTTCTCAGCCATGATCACCCTTCACGTGCGGTCGACAGCGCGGCTTCGGCACGTCAGGCGTCCAGGTCACGACCGACGCCCTAACCGTACGCCGTCACTGTCGATTTGGCGTGTACGGGCCTGGTCCCTTATTCGATCGAGGCGATCGGGTCGCCCTGGGCGACCTCCGCGCCCTCCTCGACGAGCAACCGCACGACGCCGCCGGCGGGCGCCGGCACCTCGACGGTGACCTTGTCGACCTGCACCTCCGCCAGCGTCTGCTGCGGCTCGACCCGCTCGCCTTCGCGGACGAACCACGTGGCGAGGACGCCCCGCGCTGTCGGGTCTTTCTGCGACAGCGCGGGGAACGGCACCTGCGTCATGCGCCCACCACGGCCCGGATCGCGGCCTCGATGCGTTCGGGCCGCGGCAGCACCGCGTACTCGAGCGCGTGCGCGTAGGGGATCGGCACGTCCGGCACGGCGACGCGGGCGACCTTGGCGCGCAGCAACGACGGGTCGACGTCGGTGACGGAGGCGACGACCTCTCCGGACAGGCCGTACGACAGGTAGTCCTCGTCGACGACCACGAGCCGGCCGGTCTTCGCCACCGAGGTGAGGATCGCCTCGCGGTCCAGCGGGACCAGGCTGCGCAGGTCGAGCACCTCGACGTCGACGCCCTCACCGGCGAGCCGGTCGGCCACGTCGAGCGCGTGGTGCACCGACAATGACACCGTCACCACGGTGACGTCAGAGCCCGCCCGGGCGACCCGGGCCTTGCCGATCGGCACCTCGTACGCCTCGTCGGGGACCTCGTCGACCGAGCGCGGGTTCTTCGCCATCCAGGCGAGCCCCATCACTCCCTTGTGGAACATGTAGACCACCGGGCTGTCGTCGCGGATCGCGGAGATCATCAGGCCCTTGGCGTCGTACGGGTTGCTGGGCACCACGACCTTCATGCCGGGCAGATGCGCGAAGGTGCCCCACAGGCACTGCGAGTGCTGCGCGCCGTCGCTGTAGCCGCCACCGACCGCCGTCGTCAGCACCATGGGAACGCGAACGTTGCCGCCGGACTCGTACGAGATCTTCGCCATGTGGTTGTAGATCTGGTCCATGCAGACGCCGAAGAAGTCGACGAACATCAGCTCGACGATCGGCCGCAGGCCTTCCACCGCCGCACCGATGCCCAGGCCGATGAACGCCGTCTCGGAGATCGGGGTGTCGATGACCCGGGTCGCGCCGAACCGGTCGAGCAGGCCGGTCGACGAGCTGAAGATGCCGCCGTACGCGCCGACGTCCTCACCCAGCACGATGACCGACTCGTCGCGTTCCATCTCGGCCGCGATGCCGTCGACCATCGCCTTGGCGGTGGTCAGGCGGTGCCGGCCTGCCGTGGCGGTCATGCGGTGCCTCCGTCCGCGAACACGTACCTCTGCGCCTGTGCCGGATCGGGCTCCGGACTCTCCTTGGCGAACGTCACGGCGTCCTCGACGCGTCCGACCGCCTCGGCCTTGACGGCCGCCGCGGCGGCGTCGTCGAGGAGCCCCGCTTCCCGCAGCGTCCGCTCGTAGGTGCGCGCGGCACCGAGATGCCCCAGTCGTTGTCCTCCACCACGAACACGACCGGCAGCCGCCACAGCGCGGCCAGGTTCAGCGACTCGTGGAACGCGCCCTGATTCGCGGCGCCCCGCCGGCGTCGATCTCGCGCAGCAGGCTCGCGCGGTCGGTGATCGTGTGCCGGGTCAGGTCCGGCAGGTCGTGCCGGGACAGGTAGTCGGCCCGCTCCCCGCCACCGAGACCCCCGAGCACCGCCTTGCCGAGCGCGCAGGCGTGCCCGGCGTCGTGGAACCCGACCCAGAGGTCGACCCGGGGCGTGTCCGGGCTGTCGGCGATGTCCACGACCCGGATCTCGCCGTCGTCGTAGAGCGACAGGTAGGCGGCGGCCTTCAGCTCGTCTCGCAGCGCCTGGAGCAGCGGCCGGACCCTGGCGATCACCAGGTTGCGGCTGGCCGGTTGGCCGAGCGCCATGATCCGGTCGCCGAGGACGTAGCCGTCTCCCTCGCGGCGCAGGTAGCGCTCGTGGACCAGGGTGCGCAGCAGGTGGTACGTCGTGGACAGGTGCTGGTCGGTCAGCCGGGCCAGCGCCTTGGCCGGCACCGGCCGGTCACTGGCGCCGACCGCGTCCACGAGGTTGAGGGCACGCCGCACAGAGTTGATGAGGGTGGGTTCGGCCATCGCCACACTCCTTCCGCCTGGTCAAGACCATCACGGATGCGGCGGACCGGACGATGTCGGTTCTTACGGATCGCGCGGTAGGGCGGTCGCGGTCAGGAAGCCGATCACCGCCGCGCGAAAGCCCTCGGGATCCTCGACCCAGGGGATGTGGCCGGCGCCGACGAGGGTGGTTCGACGGACGTTCGGCAGCGCCCGTTCCAGCGAGTCGACGGCCCATCGTGGGCGGATGTCGCGGTCGCCGTCGACGATGAGGGTGGGCACGGCCAGCGTGCGACAGGACGCCGGCAGGTAGTGCGTCAGGTCGGCCTTGATGCCGCCGGCGCACTCGTAGTTGATGCCGGGCCAGGGGGTCCCGAGCCGTTCCGCGTGTTGGAGGGCGGTGGCGGGGTCGACGAAGTCGGCCGTCCACTGGAGGATCGCGTGCTCACGGTCCTCGTCAGGCGTGCGGTCGCGGCCGTCGAGCTCCTTCCAGCGCGCCAGGTTCGCACCGATGCCGTTCTCGAGGTTGCGGTGGAACGGCGGTCTCCAGGTGTTGTCCGGATCGATGCCGGTGCCGGAGACGTAGACCAGTCCGCTGACCCGGTCCGGGTGGGCGAGGGCGTAGAGCAGCGCGAGGGTCGCACCCCAGGAGTGGCCGAGCAGGGTGATCCGCTCGGCTCCGGTGTGCCGGCGCACGTCGTCGAGGTCGGCGATGAACCGCTCGATCGTGTACGGCCCCAGCCGCTGCGAGCGCCCACAGCCCCGCTGGTCCCAGCGGACGGTCCGCGCGTGGTCGCCGAACATGCCGGCGACGCCGTCGAAGTAGTCCCACAGCCCCGGTCCGCCATGACAGAACACCAGCGCCGGCCCGTCGCCGGCCTGCTCGGTCCACAGTCGACAACCGTCGTCGGCCCTCATGACGCGATGGCGGCGTGTGCTTCCTCGATCGACCGCAGGGTGCCGTGCGCCTGGCTGGCCTCGGCGATCGTGCGGGCTTCGGCGATGATCGCCCGCGCGTCGTCGTGCCGGCCCTCACCGGCCGCGATATAGGCCAGCCCGACCATGTTCGCGGCCACCCCGGGCAGGTGCCCGAGCTCCTGGCGCAGACGCGACGACTCCTCGAGGCGTTCCCGGGCCGTGTCCAATTGGCCGGCGGCGTGCGCGGCGACGCCGAGGTGCCGCAGCGCGTACGACATCGTCCGTCGGTCGTCAATCTGGCTCGCGAGCGCGTGCGACCGCTCGAACGCGGGCACCGCGGCGGCGTTGTCCTGCTGGACCACCTGGTGATAGATGCCGATCCAGAACTCGGACTCGGCCTCGCCACGGACGTCGCCGATCGCCTGGAACAGCACCAGCGCCTGCTCGAACAGGGCCAGCTCGCGCGGATCCGCGTCGCCGCGCTCGAGGAAACGCCCGTGGACGATCCGGCCGCGGGCCAGCGCGAGGTCCGCGCGCACGGCGTCGAGCTGCCGCTCCGCGACCCCGAGCGCGCCGGCGTCCCCGCCGAACACGTAGCTGTCGTACAGGTGCCTGGTCTGCTCGATCCGGTCTTCCACGCGCGTCTCCCCGTCAGGAATCGAAGCAACGACCCATGATCGCACGCTATACGGTGACCGGATGGACCTCCTTGTAGTGGGTGGGACCGGGCTGCTCGGCCTGGAAGTCACCCGGCAGGCGCGGCACGCCGGTCAGCGCGTCGCGGCGACCTTCCACACCCGGTCGCCGGAGGTCGCCGACGTCGACTGGCACGCGCTGGACGTCCGGGATCGCAACGAGGTGATCGCCCTGGTCAGCGCCGTCCAGCCCCGCGTGGTCGTCAACGCCGCCTACCGGCAGTCGGACTGGGCGACCACCGCCGACGGCGGCCTGCATGTCGCGCTCGCGGCCGCCGCGGTGGGAGCCCGGCTCGTCCACGTCTCCAGCGACGCGGTCTTCTCCGGCGCGGCCGGGCGCTACGAGGAGACCGACGTGCCGGATCCCACGACGCCGTACGGTGCCGCCAAAGCCGCCGCCGAGACCGCGGTCAAGGGCATCCTGCCGGCGGCCGTCATCGCCCGGACCTCGCTGATCATCGGCCGCGGCGACTCGCAGCACGAACGCCACGTGCACGCGCTGGCCACCGGCACCGGGACCGGCGTCCTCTTCACCGACGACATCCGCTGCCCGGTCGACGTCGGCGACCTCGCCGCCGCGCTGCTCGAACTGGCCGCGTCGCCGCACGCCGGCATCCACCACGTGGCGGGCGCGGACGCGCTCAGCCGGCACGAGCTCGGGTTGCTGATCGCCCGGCGGGACGGCCTCGACGAGGCGGCTCTGCCCAGCGGTCCGCGCAATGTCCCCGGGCCCGTCGACGTGCGGTTGGACAGCAGCAACACCCAGAAGCGGCTGACCACCCGCCTGCGCGGCGCCCGCGAGTTCCTCACGTAGCGAGGGCCCAGCCGCGCCGATTGCGCCGGGCGCCGACGAGGCGGCACCCGAGGTAGATCAGGAACGAGATGGTCGTGACGTACGGGCTGATCGGGATGGTGCTGCCCAGGGCCAGCAGGATCCCGCCGACCACCGAAACCACCGCGAACACGACGCTGAGGGCCGTGACCAGCGCCGGGGACGCGGTGATCCGCATCGCCGCGGCGGCCGGTGTGCACACCACGCTGAGCACCAGCAGCGCGCCGACGATCTGCACCGACATCGCGACCGTCAAGCCCAGCAACACCATGAAGACCGAGGACAGGGCCGCCACCGGTACGCCGCGCGCGGCGGCCTGTTCCGGATCCGTGCTGGCGAAGGCGAGTGGCCGCCAGACCGCCACGAGGCCCGACCAGCACGACCGCCGACGTGACCAGCAGCCAGGACAGCTGCGGCGTGTCGACCGCGACGATCTGGCCGGTCAGCAAGCCGAACTTGTTCGCGGATCGTCCCTTGTAGAGGGCCAGGAACAGCACACCCAGGCCCAGCCCGAACGGCATCAGCACGCCGATGGCCGAGTTGCGGTCGCGGGCCCGGCTGCCCAGCAGGCCGATGACCAGCGCCGCCAGGATGGAGCCGGTCAGCGAGCCCAGCACGACGTTCGCGCCGAACAGCAGGGCGCCGGACGCGCCGGCGAACGAGAGCTCGCTGATGCTGTGCACCGCGAACGGCATGTCGCGCATCATCACGAACACGCTGATCAGCCCGCCGACGACACCGAGCACCGCGCCGGCGAGGATCGAGTTGTGCACGAGGGCCAACAGCTGGCCGTAGTCGGCGAAGTTGAAGATCTCACTCATGGTGGACCTCCGGAATGCCGGCGACCAGGATCCGGCCGTTCACGGTGACCACCTCGATCGGCACGCCGTACAGCTCGGTCAGGGTCGCCGAGGTGAACACGTCCTCGACCGTGCCGACCCGGAATCGCCCGCCGGCCAGGTAGAGCACCCGGTCCACATAGGGCAGCACCGGGTTGATCTCGTGCGTCACGAAGACCACCGCGGTGCCGGCCTCCCGGCGGCGCCGGTCGACCAGGGCCGTGACGGTGCGTTGGCTGCGCAGGTCGAGCGAGAGCAGTGGCTCGTCGCAGAGCAGCAGGCTGGGCCCGGCGACCAGTGCCTGCGCGATGCGTACCCGCTGCTGCTCGCCGCCGGAGAGGAGCCCGATCGGCATGTCCGCGAGCTCGCCCGCTCCGACCGCGTCGAGCGCGGCGCCGATCCGCGCGGCACGGCCGGGGGAGCGGCCGAGGCCCCAACGGTGTCCGTCGAGGCCCAGGCCGACCACGTCCCGGGCACGCAACGGCGTCAGCGGGTCGATCCGGCGCTGCTGCGGCACGTACCCGATGCCGTCCGGTGGCCTTGACCGTGCCCGCCGTCAACCGCTGGAGGCCGAGGATCGCGCGGACCAGGCTGGTCTTGCCTGAGCCGTTGGCGCCGAGCACCGCGACGAACTCGCCGGGCTGGATCCGCAGGGACAGCCCGGACCAGAGCTGCCGCGGCCCGTACGCCAGCCCGGCGTCGACGAGCTCCAGCATCAGCGCAGCGCGGTCTCGATGGCCGACAGGTTGGCGCCCATCCAGGTCACGTAGTCCTTGCCGGCGGGCAGCGTCTCGGTCACCGGCACCACGTCGACCTGGTGGTCCTTGGCCGCCGACAGCACCTTCTGGGTCTCGGGCCCGGCCGTCTGCTCGTTGTAGGCGAGCAGCTGGACCTCCTTGCCGGCGAACAGGTCGATGGTGTCCTTCAGGACGGCGGCCGGCACGTCGGTGCCTTCCTCGATCGCCTCGCTGAACTCCTCGGGCGTCTTGTTGACCAGCCCGCACGCCTCGAGCAGGTAGAGCGGCACCGGCTCGGTGATGGCGACTCCGGCCCCGCCGTGCGCCGCCTTGACCGCGGCCGCGTCCTGCTCCAACCCCTGCAACTTCTGCTTGAAGGCGTCGGCGTTGGCACCGAAGGTCCCGGCGTTGCCGGGATCCGCTTTCGACAGCGCGGAGACGAGCTGGTCGGCGAGCTTGGCCATGGCGGGCAGGTCGTACCAGACGTGCTCGTTGAGCTCACCGCCACCGGCCGCGGCGCGTCCGGAGATGTCGACGGCGTCGAGCACCGTGGCGTCGCTGTTCGCCGACTTCAGCATGGTGTCGACGAAGTCGTCGTACCCGCCGCCGTTCTCGATCACCACGTCCGCCCGGGACAGGTCGAGCTGGGTGCGGGTGTTCGCCTCGTACGAGTGCGGGTCCGCCGCCGGGTCGCTGATGATTGAGGTGATGGTCGCCTTGTCCCCGGCGATCTGCTTGGCGATGTCGCCGTAGACGTTGGTCGAGGCGACCACGGAGACGCCGGCCGGGGTGGGAGATGCGGCGCTGTCGCCGGAGGCGGACGACCCACACGCGGCACCGAGCACCGCGACCGAAACCAGGGCGGCACCGAAGAGAGCCGCGCGTTCATGACGCATCGGAGGCGCCACCTTTCCTGTCGTTAATGAAAACGAAGTTCATTACGAGCAGGACGCTAAACGGTGGCGTACGCGCGGCACAAGAGACTTGAAAGTGATTTCCATTATTAATTGCGGTATCACCATATCGTCATATGTGCAGACACCTAGAAGTCCTAGAATGGGGAGTTGATGGAGACTTGGGATGCTATTCGTGCGCGCCGCAATGTCCGGGACTACACCGCCGACCCGGTGTCCGATGAGGATCTGAATCGGATCCTGGAGGCCGGCTGGCGGGCGCCGTCGGCGTCGAACCGCCAGCATTGGGATTTCGTCGTCGTCACCGACCGCGCGCAGCTGACCGAGCTCGCGACGGTGTGGTCCTCCGCGGGTCACGTCGCGCGCTCGGCGGCCACCATCGCCCTGGTGCTGCCGCAGCCGGCCGACGACCGTCAACGGGCTGATCGACCAGTACGACCTGGGTCAGGCCACCTACGCGATGATGCTCGCCGCCGTCGACCTCGGCATCGGCACGGGCCACTCCTCGGTAGGCGACCACGCCAGGGCCCGCGCGATCCTGGGCGTGCCGGACACCCACGACGTGGCCTATCTGATCGCGGTCGGCTACCCGGCGGACCGACCGCTGCGACCTGTCCGCCGACCCACCCGCCGCCCGTTCGACGAGGTCGTCCACCGCGGTCGCTGGTGAGGTGAGCGACGCACATCACTCGACACGCCGACACACCATCTGGTGTTGCCCATTCTGGGTGGTGCCCATATATGGTGTCTCTCGCAGCTGGTTCGGCCGTCCCAACGGGAGGGTCGAGGCAACAGGGAACCCGGTGTGAATCCGGGACTGCCCCGCAGCGGTAAGTGGGAACGAACGCCGTCAACGAAGCACTGGGCCCGGGCCTGGGAAGCGACGGCCAGTAGGCGACCGAAGGGTCACGCCCGCGAGTCCGAAGACCTGCCAGTGCGTCGCACGCCGCTCGGCGTGCGGCGGTCGAAGGCCGCGTGGGACGGCCGACGCCAGAAGCCGGCCGCACGCGCGGCCGGCGGCGTCTCCCTGCGCGTCCGACGGCCATTGGTCGCGGCGTGAGGAGGGGGACCATGACGGTCACGCAGGAGAAGACGGCGGTGCCGGAGCAGCGCCGGCACGGGATGCAGGTCCGCAAGCGCAACGGCGACCTGGAGACGGTCGACGTCAACAAGATCGTCCGGGCCGTCGAGCTGTGGGTCGCCGACCTCGACGAGGTCGACCCGCTGCGGGTCGCGACCAAGACGATCAGCGGGCTGTACGACGGTGCCACCACGGCCGAGCTCGACAAGCTGTCGATCCAGACGGCCGCGGAGCTGATCGGCGAGGAGCCGCAGTACTCGCGGCTGGCCGCCCGGCTGCTGGCCGCGTACGTCGACAAGGAGGTCCGCGGCCAGGGCGTCGCGAGCTTCAGCCAGTCGATCCGGTACGCGTACGACCAGGGTCTGATCAGCGACGAGACCGCCGCGTTCGTGGCCCGCAACGCCCGCAAGCTGGACGACGCCGTCGACGCCGAGGGTGACCGGCGGTTCGAGTACTTCGGCCTGCGTACGGTGGCCGACCGTTACCTGCTGCGACACCCGCGGACCCGGCTGGTCGTCGAGACGCCGCAGTACTGGCTGCTGCGTGTCGCATGCGGACTGTCGACCAGACCCGGCCGAGGCGATCGCGTTCTACCGGCTGATGTCGAGCCTGGCCTACCTGCCCAGCTCGCCGACCCTGTTCAACTCCGGCACCCGGCACACCCAGATGTCGTCGTGCTTCCTGGTCGACTCGCCCCGCGACGAGCTCGACTCGATCTACGAGCGCTACCACCAGGTGGCGAAGCTGTCGAAGTTCTCCGGCGGCATCGGCATCTCGTGGTCGCGGATCCGTGGCCGGGGCGCGCTGATCCGGGGCACCAACGGCAGGTCCAACGGGATCGTGCCGTTCCTCAAGACCCTCGACGCCGGTGTGGCCGCGGTCAACCAGGGCGGCCGGCGCAAGGGCGCCGCCTGCGTCTACCTCGAGCCGTGGCACCCCGACGTCGAGGAGTTCCTCGAGCTGCGGGACAACACCGGCGAGGACTCCCGGCGTACGCACAACCTCAACCTGGCCAACTGGATCCCGGACGAGTTCATGCGCCGCGTCGAGGCCGACGAGGACTGGTCGCTGATCGACCCGTCCGACGCGCCGGAGCTGCCCGACCTGTTCGGTGAGGCGTTCGACGACGCGTACCGCGCCGCCGAGAAGAAGGCGGTCAAGACCGTCAAGGCGCGTGACCTGTACGGGCGGATGATGCGCACGCTGGCCCAGACCGGCAACGGCTGGATGACGTTCAAGGACCCGTCGAACCGGCTGTCCAACCAGACCGGCGCGCCCGGCAACGCGATCCACCTGTCCAACCTGTGCACCGAGATCCTCGAGGTCAACTCCGACGACGAGACCGCGGTCTGCAACCTCGGCTCGATCAACCTCGGCGGCCACCTGACCGCCGACGGGGTCGACTGGGAGAAGCTGCGCGCCACCGTGCGCACCGCGGTGGTCTTCCTGGACCGGGTCATCGACATCAACTACTACCCGTCGCGTGCAGGCGGCCGCGTCGAACCCGCGCTGGCGGCCGGTCGGGCTGGGCCTGATGGGCCTGCAGGACGCGTTCTTCACCCTGCGGCTGCCGTTCGACTCCGCCGCCGCGCGGGAGCTGTCGACCCGCGTACAGGAGGAGATCTTCCTGACCGCGCTGGAGGCGTCGGCCGGCCTGGCCGAGCAGTTCGGCGCGCACCCCGCGTACCCGGAAACCCGTGCCGCGCAGGGTGACCTGCACCCGGACCTGTGGGGCGCGACGCCCACGCAGACCGCGCGGTGGGACGCGCTGCGCGCCCGGGTCGCCGCGCAACGGGCTGCGCAACTCGCTGCTCGTCGCGATCGCGCCGACGGCGACCATCGCGTCGATCGCCGGCTGCTACGAGTGCATCGAGCCGCAGGTCTCCAACCTGTTCAAGCGCGAGACCATGTCCGGCGAGTTCCTGCAGATCAACACCTATCTGGTACGGGAGCTCAAGGCGCGCGGCATGTGGACCGCCCGAGGTCCGCGAGCAGATCAAGCGGGCCGAGGGCTCGGTGCAGGGCGATCGACGAGCCTGCCGGCCGACGTCCGGGACCTGTTCCGCACCGCGTGGGAGCTGCCGCAGCGGGCGCTGATCGACCTGGCCGCGGCCCGCGCGCCGTACATCGACCAGTCGCAGTCGCTGAACCTGTTCCTGAGCGCGCCGACCATCGGCAAGCTCTCCTCGATGTACCTCTACGCCTGGAAGGCCGGGCTGAAGACCACCTACTACCTGCGGTCGCGCCCCGCGACCCGGATCCAGCAGGCCACTGTCTCGATCGCGCCCGTCGTGGCGCTGCCCGACGCCGAGGCCCTGGCCTGCTCCCTGGAAAACCCCGAAAGCTGCGAGGCATGCCAGTGACCCTGCTCGACCCCGGCCTCGACCTGACCCTGCGGCCGATGCGCTACCCGCAGTTCTTCGACCGGTTCAAGGACGCCATCAAGAACACCTGGACGGTCGAGGAGGTCGACCTGCACACCGACCTCGCCGACCTGGCCAAGCTGTCGCCGGCCGAGCAGCACCTGGTCTCGCGGCTGGTGGCGTTCTTCGCGACCGGCGACACGATCGTCGCCAACAACCTGGTGCTCAACCTCTACCAGCACGTCAACTCGCCGGAGGGCCGGCTCTACCTGTCGCGGCAGCTGTTCGAGGAGGCCGTGCACGTCCAGTTCTATCTGAACCTGCTCGACACGTACGTGCCCGACGAGCAGCAGCGGTTCGAGGCGTTCGCCGCGGTGGAGAACATCCCGTCGATCCGGCGCAAGGCCGAGTTCTGCTTCAAGTGGATCGACTCGCTGTTCGACGTGCGCGAGCTGAAGACCCGCGACGACCGGCGGGCGTTCCTGCTCAACCTGATCTGCTTCGCCGCCTGCATCGAGGGCCTGTTCTTCTACGGCGCCTTCGCGTACGTCTACTTCCTGCGCTCCCGGGGCGTGCTGCACGGGCTCGCGAGCGGCACCAACTGGGTGTTCCGCGACGAGTCGATGCACATGGCGTTCGCGTTCGACGTGGTCGAGACGGTGCGCGCGGGAGGAGCCGGACCTGTTCGACGCGGACATGGAGCGGCAGGTCACCGCGATGATGGAGGAGGCCGTCGACTGCGAGGTGCAGTTCGCGGAGGACCTGCTCGAGCAGGGCGTCAGCGGCCTGTCCCTGGCGGACATGCGCGAGTACCTGCAACACGTCGCCGACCGGCGGCTGGCCGTGCTGGGCATCGCGCCGCGCTACGGCAGCAAGAACCCGTTCGCCTTCATGGAGTTGCAGGACGTGCAGGAACTGTCCAACTTCTTCGAGCGCCGGGTGTCGGCCTATCAGGTCGGCGTGAGCGGCACGGTCGCCTTCGACGACGACTTCTGATCGCCTTGCGGCGGGCGCCCTTCGCGGGGCGCCCGCTCACACCTTCAGCGGGTTGGCGACGGCGAGCTGCTCATGGTCGATCAGCCAGCGCACCGACTCCAGTACCGCGTCTTCCGGTTCGTATCGCGGGCTGTATCCGAGCAGCGCGCGTGCCTTCTCGATGCTGAAGTAGTGGTCGCGGACCAGATGCTCCCAACTGAGCTGGGCGGCTTCCGCGTCGGTGTCGCGGCGGAACTGCTCCCACGTCACCGAGCGCAGGTCCGCGCTCTGGCCGAACCAGGACGCGGCGAGCTGGGCGTAGCCGCGCACGTTCAGCGCGGACGGCGCGACGACACTGAAATCCTCACCGGCAGCGGCGTCGCGGCGGAGGACGGCGGCTTCGAAGGCCTGTGCGACGTCGTCGGCGTGGACGTGGTGCATGAACTCCGCGCCGAGCCCGGGAACGTCGATCGGCTGTCCGGCCGAGAGCTTGTGCCACACCGGTCGAAGGCCCGATCGGGTGCCAGCCGGGACCGACGATGTGGCCGGGATGCAGTGACGTGGTGACCAACCCACCGGACCTGGTCTCCTCCCGCAACAGCTGGGCGATGGCGGCCTTCGCGATGCCGTACTCACCGACGGGCGGGGTTCCGTTGTCCTCGGTGACCGGCACCTTGAGGCTGGGCCCACTGCGCCAGATCGTGCCGCAGTGCAGCAGGTGCCCGGTCTGGCCGCGCAGCCGCTCGACGAGCGCGGTCGCGGAGTCGAGGTCGAAGCAGATGAGGTCGATGACGACGTCCGGCCGGAGGTCGGCCACCCGGTCCGGAAACGCCTCGACATCCCGGTCCGCGGTCACCTCACGCACATCCCGCCAGGCCGGGTCGTCGACGTATCTGGATCGTCGTCCCCGGCTCATGCTGACCACGTCGTGACCGGCCCGGACCAGCCGCGGGACCAGGAACGTGCCGATGTGCCCGCTACCACCGATGACAACGACTCTCACCGCGCCAGGCTAACCGGCCGGGCGCCACCGGGTGAGCGACGCACATCACGGGGCCGAAGGCACTCCTGCCTAATGATGGTTATTGCCAAGTATTGGCAATAAGGGGATAGTGAACGGCGTGGAACGCCAACGGCCCTGCATCGCCATTCGCACGGCCAACCTGGCTGACGTCCCTCTCCTCGCGGTCATGAACCGGCACCTCATCGAGGACCAGCGCCACCACAGCACCGCCACGGAGGCCGACCTCGAAGACCGGATGCGGCGGTGGATCTCCGGTGAGGACTACGCAGTCGCACTCGTCGAACGTGACGGGCTGCCGGTGGCGTACGCGGTCTGGCGCGACGACGAGGACGGCGTCTACGTCCGGCAGTATTTCGTCGGCCGCGACCACCGGCGCGAAGGCCTCGGCCGGGCCGGCTTCGCCACGCTGCTCGAACGCTGGGGCGACAAGCCGGTCAAGCTCGACGCCCTGGTCCACAACGAGCGCGCCCTCGGGTTCTGGCGCGCGCTGGGGTTCCGCGACTACAGCCTGATCCTCAGCCTCGAGCGCGGCGGACCGCTCCGAGCGCAGGTCGAGGACAAGGAACGCGGCGAGGCTGATGCCCAGCATCGGCAGCGCCCAGCCGACCGCGGCCGCGACGAGCAGGAGCACGACGACGACCAGGGGTGGGCCTGCCGCCAAGCTCCCCGCGCCGGCGGTGCTGCCGAGCGGTGCGGTCCGGTCGGCGCGCGTGGGTCGGCGCTGCCACCACATCCGGTAGCCCCAGACGATGACGCACAGCAGGCCGAGCGCGAGAGCTGCCAGCAGGAGCTGGTTGACCAGGCCGAACAGGTATCCCATGTGCAGGGACACACCCCAGCTCGACAGCTTCGGCAGCAGCGGCCAGTCGGCGAAGTAGGTCCTGGCGACGACGGTGCCGGTGGCCGGGTCGACCGCGAGCGCTGTCCTGGTTCGTCGGCCAGCTCAGGTCGTTCTGCGGCGACCACCCATGCGGTACCGGGCTCGGCCGGTGGACTGACCTCGATCGGGCCGGTCAGGCCGGCGTCGCGGGCGATGATGGTCACCTGGTCCACGTCAGCGGTAGGACGTCGCCGCCGGACGAGGCGGCGCCACCGTGATGGCCGCCGCCGCTGTCGCCGCCGCCGGGCCCGCCGGGCAGGGCGGTGTCCAGCATCGGGTCGTTCGGAGTTGAAGCCGGCTCCTGCACGACGTCGAAGTTGGCGCCGGCGTAGCGGGACCACGTCAGGCCGGTCGCGGACAGCGCGAGCAGGCCGACGACCAGCCAGACGCCGGTGGCGGCGTGCCAGCCGCGCGTACGCCGGACGCCCTTCTTAGCGGCAAGGTCCGGCAGGACGGTGCGGCGCAGCTTGCGACGGCCGGTCCACTGGCGGCGCAGCCACAGGAAGAGCCCGCCGAGGGCGACCAGCCAGAGCCAGCTCGCGGCCAGCTCGGAGTAGTGCCGGCCGACTACGCCGAGGTGCAGGTGGCGGTGCAGGTCGTCGAGCCAGGTCTGCAGCGGCGTGAGCCGAACCAGGTGGTCAGCGTGCCGCGTACCTCGTTGGTGTAGGGGCTGACGTAGACGGTGTGCTGCTTCTCGCCGAGCTCTGGCAGGTTGAACACCACCTTGGTGGTGTCGGTCGGCCGCGACCGGCGGGATCACCGTCGCGAGGTCGCCGTCGGGGTGCGCCTGCCGGGCGGCGGTGACCTGCTCGGCCAGCGGGCGGGCTGTCCCGCGACTCGGATCGACGTGTAGCTCGTGCGCGTAGATGACGCGCGTCGAGCTGAGGGCTGAACACGAACGCCAGTCCGGTCAGCGCGGCCACGACCAGGAACGGCGCGACGAGGATGCCGGCGTAGAAGTGCAGGCCGAAGGACCAGCGGATCCGATCGTGCGCTGGCTTGGCCGCGGCGGCGCCGGCGCGGCCCGGATCGGTCGCCGAGGACTGCGGCGTGCCCGGTCTCTGGTGAGCAGGTTGTGAAGTGGACAACGGGCCTCCAAGGTCGGCGTGCGCCGGCTGGCGCGCCACCGTGTTGGTCGGCGCGGACGCCGATGAGTTCCCGGCGATCGATGTCGTGGCGCTTTGAACGCTGTCAGGGATGGCTTTGCTTCGTCGGCGGCGACCTTGGCGAGCCAGGCGTTGTACGCGTCGTGGGCGTCGGGCGCGCCGCCTGCCTCGGACGGGCGGCGGCGCGGTCGAGGCGCCGTTGTTCGCGCTTGTCGGCGCGGATCCACTGCCGGAAGACCGCGCCGACGACGAGCACGGTCGGCAACTCGCCGAAGGACCAGGCGATGCCGCCCGCGACGTACTGGTCGTCCGCAGGGGTCGGGCCCCAGGTCGCGGGGCAGCGCGGTGAACCAGTCGCCGGCGATCAGGTCGCTGGCCTGCATGATGGCCAGGCCGAGGAAGCCATGCAGCACCATCGAGATCAGGACGAGGATCATCCGGACGAAAGGGGACGGGCCGGCCCCGCGGTGCCGGGTCGATGCCGACCACGACCCAGAAGAACAGATATCCGGCGAGGGTGAAGTGGCCGACCATCAGCAGGTGTGCCGCGTGTGAGCGTAATGCCAGCTCGAACAGGTCGGTGAAGTAGAAGGCGTACATGCTCACGACGTAGACGGCCGAGCGCGACGAGCGGCTGGGTGAGCAGACGGGCCGGCCGGGAGTGGACGGCGCCGAGCAGCCATTCCCGGGGCCCCGGCCAGGTCGGGTCGGTCGTGGCCGGCAACGCGCGGAGCCCGAGCGTCACCGGTGCGCCGAGCACGAGCAGCACCGGGGCGACCATGGCGAGCAGCAGGTGCTCGACCATGTGAATCGAGAACAGCACGGGCGCGTAGCGGGCGATGCCGCTGCAGGTGGCGACGGCGACGACCGCGCAGCCGGCCAGGAACGCGGCAGTCCGGCCGGCCGGCCACGTGTCGCCACGGCGGGACAGCCGCCGTACCCCGGCCACGTAGGTGCCAGCCAGGGCGATGACGGCGGCGAGCAGGAGCGGGTCGACCAGCCAGCGGGTCGCGAGGTTGCCGATCGGACAGTGCGGGCGGCATCGCGAAGCCGAGCAGGGACGTCGCGATGTCCTGCGGTGTCGGCAGCGACCGGGGCGGGCGTGCGGGAGAGTGCGACGGCGGCGCCGAGCGCGGCGGCGAACACGAGCAGCTCGACGGCGGCGACCCGGACGAACGCCCGCCGGTCGCCGGCCCGAAGCCGCGGCAGCGTCGCGCGGCGGTGATGCCAGCCGGCCCAGCCGGCGAACGCGAACAGCACGACCTTGATCAGGACGAACTGCCCGTACCAGGTGCTGAGCAGTTCCGGCCAGGCCGGCAGCCGGACGGCGGCCGACAACGCTCCCGAGACGCCCACCGCGACCAGGCACCACACGGCCAGTGCGGAGAATCGGCTGACGGCGCGGGCCAGGTCACTGGTGTCGGCGCTGGCGACCGTCAACAAGGCGAACAGGCCACCGACCCAGAGCGTCACGGGCACCACGTGCAGGAGCTGGCTCGACACGGCGAGTTGGTGGTTGTCGGCGGACGCCGCGTGGCCGGTGAAGACCGCCGGGCGTCACCGCTACCAGCGCGAGCACCAGGGCGATCAGCGCGCCGGTGGGCCGCAGGGCGACCGAGCAGGCCGAGGAAGACGCCATGGCCAGGATCGCCGAGAGGGCCAGCGCGCGGCCGAGATCGACCGAGCTGATGAAGGTCAGGATCGACGTGCCGGAGACGGTGTCCCCGACGGGTCGCCCGAGCAGGTCGGAGATGGTCAGGCAGAGCAGCGCGACCGACGAGACCGCCCAACCCAACGCCGGCCAGCGGGCGGCGCGCAGTTGCCGGTAGCCGAGCGGTGCGAGCAGGCGGTCGCGACGCGGCGCCAGCACGGTGGCGCCGAGCAACAGGCCGACGGTCGCGGCGGCGAAGACCTGGGTGCCCAGCCGGGCGGCGGGCAGCAGCCACTCCGTGAACGGGCCGGGGTTCGGCAGGCCGGGCAGGACCCGGTCGTCGACGCCGCCGCCGTACCGGAGCAGCACGACCATCGTCGTGGCGGCGACGCCGAGGCCGGCGACGGCGGCGGGCCAGCCGACGGGCCGTCACCGGGCTCGGACCCGACGCCGCCAGAGCAGCCCACCGC
This sequence comes from uncultured Actinomycetota bacterium, assembly GCA_963840005.1. GTDB lineage: Bacteria > Actinomycetota > Actinomycetes > Mycobacteriales > Micromonosporaceae > Asanoa. The sequence goes on from CAWIXO010000001.1 coordinate 315,477, forward strand.
GGCGACACGACCGCGGCCGCCGCCACGGCGGCGACCAGCGCCCGATCGGTAGGTCTGACTCGACTCCGTCTGGGGCGGCGGCGGCGCACACTGGGTGAGACCCGGTGCCGGTCGAGCTGCCGACCGAGAACGTGAGCGAGCCTTGCACCGGGTGACCGTCGGAGGACACCACCCGGTACGCGACCGTATAGCCGCCGTCGGGCAGCGTGCCCTCGAGGTCGCAGGGCGCCCGAGGTGCCGGACACCGTCGGTGGTCGCGCCGGCATGGCCTCTCGGTTGGCGTCGGTGACCACGATCTGGGTGTATCGCGGGTCCAGCCGCTGCACGAAGGTCAGCACGATCTGCTGCGGGGGCGTGGTCAGGTGCGCGCCGTCGGCCGGCGTCGAACTGGTGAGCTCGTTGTGTGCCCACGCCGGAGCGGCGGAGACCAGCTAGCGCGAGTGACGAGGCCACGAACAGGGCGGCGCTCGGGTGGAGCGGTGCGGCGAAGGCATGTGACACGACTTCCGTTGACGACTTCTCTCCTACCAGTCGTCGTAGCCGTCCGGGTGGTTCCCGTGATCGTCAGCTGATGGTCCGGCGGCGTCGCCACCACGCGAGCCCCAGGGCGAACACCACGACGGCGGCTGCCACCGCGGCGATCCACCCGAGAGGGGAGGATCCGCCATCCTCGGCGGTGCGGACGAGCGGCATCGCGCTGGTGACGAACGCTTCGTCAGCCCTGTCCGTCGCTGCGGCGGTCGGGGTCGGGCTCGCGGTGGCCGGGGGCGCGGCCTGGTTGGTGAACGTGAAGCTGCCCTGGATGGGATGGCCGTCGGAGGAGACCGTCCGCCAACGGACCGTGATCGGTGCCGACCGGCAGCGGCCGGACCGGCTGGGTGATCGTGCGGTCGACCGCCGTGGCCGAGCCGTCGCTGTAGGAGGCCTTGTCCGGCGCCGGACGACCACCACCGTGGTCCCGGCCTTCTTGATCAGTCCACTGAACTTCAGTGTCACCGTCGTGGTCGGCTTCGTCACCGTGGCCTTCGCCTTCGGCGTCGATCCGGTCAGCTTGGTGTGCGCGAACGCCGGCGATGCCGGCAACCACACCGTGGCCGCTGCGACGGCGACGGCGGTTGCGACGGCGAGCAAGCGGGCCCGGGCCACGTGTATGCCTCCTCGAATGTCGACGCTCCACAAGGTAGCCCGGGTCGATGGCGGCGGACGAGCGGAACTTTCGGCGCCCCGTTGGCGACCAATCCCTTGACCGAAACAGGCGCCAGGACCGGAGGAACACGGGAATGACGATTTCGACGACGGTACGCGGCATCGCGCTCGGCGCGACGGCCGCGACCGCGTTGCTGGCTCGGAGCGTGCGGTTCCGACGACCGCTCCGGTCACGACGAGCACGCCGCCGCCCCCGTCGGCCTCCGCGCCGGCCGATCCCATCGCGGTCCGCGACATGTGGGTCAAGACCGCGGACAAGGGCATGACGGCCGCGTTCGGCACCCTGCTGAACACCGGCGGCACCGATATCCACGTGGTCAAGGCGACGTCGTCCGCGTCTCCGATGATGGAGCTGCACGAGGTCGCCGAGGTGGACGGCAAGATGGAGATGCGGCCGAAGGAGGGCGGGATCGCGATTCCCGCCGGCGGCAGCCACGAGCTCAAGCCCGGTGGCGACCACCTGATGATGATGGACGTCAAGGCGCCGGTGAAGGCCGGTGACGAGGTGACCTTCACCCTCACCCTCGATGACGGCACGACCTTCGAGTTCACCGCTGTCGCCAAGGACTTCGCCGGCGGCAACGAGAGCTACAACCCGGGCATGAGCGCCAGCCCGATGACCATGAGCTGATGGGTACGCCCGACCGGCCGCTGTCCCGGCGGCGACTGCTCAGCGGCGGCGCCCTGGCCGTCGGTGGGGGTGTCGTCGGGGCCGGCATCACCGCCGGCGCCAACGCGCTCGCCGCGACCGAGCCGTTGCCCGCGACACCGCCGCTCCCCACGCCCGCGCTCGGCACCGAAACGGTGGCCTTCCACGGCCTTCACCAGGCCGGTATCGACACCCCGGCCCAGGCGCACGCCGCGTTCCTCGCCTTCGACCTGTTGCCCGGCGTCGATCGCGGCCGCTCTCGGGCGGATGATGCGGCTGCTCACCGACGACGCCGCCCGCCTCACCCAGGGGCGCCCGGCGCTGGCCGACACCGAGCCGGAGCTGGCGGTCATGCCCGCCCGGCTGACGGTGACCTTCGGGTTCGGGCCCAAGCTGTTCGCCGCTGCCGGACTCGACTCCCAACGGCCCACGTCCCTGGCGCCGCTGCCCGCATTTCGCGATCGACAAGCTCAAACCACAGTGGACCGGCGGCGACCTGCTCATCCAGATCTGCGCCGACGACCCACTCACCGTCACGCACACCCAACGGATGCTCATCAAGGACACCCGCGCCTTCGGCCGGCTGCGCTGGGCCCAACGCGGGCTTTCGCCGCAGCCGCGGCATGGAGGACGACGGCGTCACCCAACGCAACGTCATGGGACAGCTCGACGGCACCCGCAACCCACCCTGGGCTCGCCGATCTTCGACGGCGCCGTCTGGGTCGACAGTGGACCGGCCTGGCTGCACGGCGGCACCACCGTCGTCGTCCGGCGGATCCGAGCCGAGCTCGAAACCTGGGACGCCGCCGACCCCACCGCCAAGGAGTTCGCGGTCGGCCGCCGCCTGTCCAACGGCGCACCGCTCACCGGCGTCGACGAGCACGACGAACCCGACCTGACCAAGACCAACGAGCTGGGCTTCACCGTCATCTCGGAGTCGGCGCACATCGCCCGCGCCCACGTCCAGTCCGACCGGCAGCGCATCTTCCGCCGGCCGTACAACTACGACGACGCCCCCGGGCCGGACGGTCGCTCCAACGCCGGCCTGATCTTCGCCGCCTACCAGCGTGACATCGGCACCCAGTTCCTGCCCATCCAACGCAACCTCGCGGAGAACGACCTCCTCAACGACTGGATCACGCCGATCGGTTCCGCCGTCTTCGCGGTGCCGCCCGGCTGCGCCGAAGGCGGTTGGATCGGCGAGACCCTGCTGCGCTGACCGCCACGGAAAAGGGGGCGCCCCACTCGGGGCCCGGCCACTAGCCTGTGCCGATGCCCTCAGCCAAGCGGATCCTGGCGCTCCTCGTACCAGCACTGGCAGCGCTCGTCGCCGCGCTCGCCGGGTCGCCGCTGATCACCGGCGTGGGAGTCGTCGTGGCGTTGGGCGTGCTCGCGTTCCAGGACCGCACGGTGCCCCGGCCGACCCGCTGGCTGTTGCGCGCCGGCCTCGTCCTGCTCGGTCTCGCGGAGGCCGTGACCCTGTGGGTCCAGGCGACATCGGACGACCCGGCGCGGGTGCGGGCGTTGGTGACCGACCCGGCCGGGCAGCGGACACAAGAGTGGCGATGGAGCGTCGGCGTCGCGGCCTGCCTGGTCCTCGCGTGTGTCCTCGTCGCGCTGGCCCTACGCCGGCTGCCGGGGGAGCGCCTGAGCCGAATGGGCCTGATCTCGCCCATGGCCGGCGCGCTCACCCTGGCGATCTTCGTGTTCCTCGGGCAGCTCGCGTCGGCGCTGCTCGGCGAGGCGACGGAGCTGGTGCTGGCCACGGTGGTCGCGCTCATCGTCTGCGGGTTGTTCGCGGCCTGGATGGTTCGACGGGACGGCATCGCCGCGGTCACCGCGCTCGGCACGAGTGCGCTCGCCGTGGCGACCTTCTCCGCGGTGCTGACCGCGTGGATGACCAAACCGCAGGTCTTCTCGAACAACGCCTTCCTCGAACCGGGCCTGAGGTTCTCGGTGCCCACGGAAACCGGACCCGACATCGGCCCCGCCATCGGCGTCATGGTCCTGCTCACGGGCGCCGCCCTCACCGTGCTGACCTGCGTGCGGCTCAGCACGCCCAAGCCGCCGGAGGAGATCTAGGCAGTGGATCCCGTCCGGACGGTCAGTCCCAGCGACGGACCGGGAAAGGGAAGCCCTTGGGGCTACTCGCAGTTCAGATGGGTCTGGCTCGGGGAATCAGTCGCGATTCTCGGCGACGTCAGCTTTCTGGTCGCCTTCTCCTGGCTGATCCTGGGCATCTCCGATGCCGCGATGCTCGCCGCGGTGCTGCTGACGGTGGCGATTCCGCGCGGGGTCCTCATGCTCGTCGGTGGTGCCTTCACGGACCGCTTCTCACCGCGTACGGTGATGCTCGTTTCGCACCTCGCCCGGGGCATCGCGGTGGCGGCCCTCACCGGGCTCTATCTCACCGGGACCCTGGCGATCTGGCACCTGTTCGCGATCGGGCTGCTCTTCGGCGTCGCGGACGCGTTCTTCTGGCCCGCCAGTGTGAGCATCATTCCTACCCTGGTGCCCCGCGAACAGCTCGCGAGGGCCAACGCCCTCGCCGCTTCGGGGGAGCAGGCCGCCCGGCTCGTCGGGCCGCTGCTCGGCGGCGCTCTGGTCGCGCTCGGCGGGCTGGGCTGGGTGTTCGGGCTCAACGCCTGCGCCATGTTCTTCGCCGCGGCCTCGCTGCTGGGCGTCCGCAAGGTCAAGGTGGAAGAGCAGGAACAGCTGTCGGTGCTCCGCCAGATCCGGTCGGGCCTCGGCTACGCCGCACGCAGCGTGGAGATCCGGATCGTGGTCGCGCTGATCGCCGCGGCGACGCTTTCGTACAGCGGGCTGTTCGCGGTCGGTCTGCCCGCGCTGGCGAAGAGCTCGGGCGGCGCGCTCGTGCTCGGCATGATGCTGTCCGCCTGGGGCCTGGGCCAGCTGGCGGGGACGCTGTCGGCTTCGGTCACCGGACTGCCGCGGCGGTGGGGCCTGCTCATCATCGGCATGGCCTTCCTGGAGGGTGTCTCCTTCGCGGTGCTGGGCTTCGTGCCGAACAACCTGGTAGCGGTGGCACTGCTCGCGCTGCTGGGCTTCGGGGTGGCGTACTCGACCGACGTGGCTCTGCCGACGTTCGTGCAGACCACGACGCCACCGGCGATGCTGGGCCGGGTCAGCAGCGTGCTCGAGCTGCCCCGGGTGCTCCTGGAGCCGGTGTCGGTGGCGGCGATGGGCCTGCTGGCGACGGGTGACGTCCGCTGGGCCTTCCTGGCCGCGGCGGTGCCGATGCTGCTGGTGTCGCTGGCCTTGGCGGCGAGCCGGCGGGCTCGTGCCCTGCGTACCGCCTGACCCGCTTTTCCGGCTCGGCGGAACTTTCAGGGATTGACGGAGAGCGCTCTATCGGCCATCGTTTGGGCACGGCGTGGTCGGCGCACGTCTTCATGACCGTCCCCATGAGAAAGGCTCGATCATGTTGCGCAGAGCGCTGCTCTGCGTCGCCCTCGTGGCAGCGTGTCTCGTCGGAATTCCGGCGTCACCCGCTCTCGCGGCCGACTTCACCGTGCTGGTTTTCAGCAAAACGGCGGGGTTCCGGCATGACTCGATCCCGGTGGGTATCACCGCGATCCAGCAGCTGGGCGCGCAGAACAATTTCACTGTCGAGGCCACCGAAGACGCCAACCAGTTCACTACCGCGAACCTGGCCCGATTCCAGGCGGTGATCTTCCTGTCCACCACCGGCGACGTGCTCAACGCCGCCCAGCAGACCGCCTTCGAGGGGTACGTCCGTGCCGGCGGCGGCTACGCGGGCATCCACGCGGCGGCCGACACCGAGTACGACTGGCCGTGGTACGGCAACCTGGTCGGTGCCTACTTCCTCCAGCACCCGGCCATCCAGCAGGCGACCGTGCGGATCGAGGACGGCAGCCACCCGTCCACCGCCGGGCTGCCGACCAACTGGGTCCGCACCGACGAGTGGTACAGCTACCGCACCAACCCGCGGGCCAACGTGCACGTGCTGGCCAACCTCGACGAGTCGACGTACAGCGGCGGCGGGATGGGCGACCACCCGATCTCCTGGTGTCGCGCCTACGACGGCGGCCGCACCTGGTACACGGGCCTCGGGCACACCCAGGAGAGCTACGCGGACGGCAACTTCCGCACCCACCTGCTGGGCGGCATCCGGTACGCGGCCCAGGGCACCGGCAACTGTTCCGTCGGCTCCGGACCGGTCGACCCGCCGGGCGCGTTCGCCCAGGTGACGCTGGCCAAGGGCGTGGCCGAGACCGGCGAGCCGATGGGCCTGACCGTGCTGCCCGACCGCGGCGTGCTGCACACCTCGCGCGACGGCACGGTCCGCTACACCGACGCCGCCGGCAACACCAAGGTGGCGCTCACCCTGCCGGTCTACACGCACGACGAGGAGGGCCTGCAGAGCATCAAGGCCGACCCGAACTTCGCCACGAACCGCTGGGTGTACATCTATTTCGCGCCACCACTGTCCACACCGGGCGGTGACGCGCCGACCACCGGCACGGCGGCCCAGTTCGCGCCGTTCAACGGGGTCAACCGGCTGGCCCGGTTCACCGTGCGCGCCGACAACACGATCGACCCGGCGTCGGCGGTGACCGTCATCGACGTGCCCACCAGCCGCGGCATGTGCTGCCACGTCGGCGGTGACATCGACTTCGACGCGGCCGGCAACCTCTACCTGTCGACCGGTGACGACACCAACCCGTTCGACTCGGGCGGCTACACGCCGATCGACGAGCGGGCCGACCGCAACCCGGCCTTCGACGCGCAGCGCACCTCCGGCAACACCAACGACCTGCGCGGCAAGGTGCTGCGGATCAAGCCGTCGGCGGCCGGCGGCTACACCGTCCCGGCCGGCAACATGTTCGCGCCGGGCACGGCCAACACCCGGCCCGAGGTCTACGCGATGGGCTTCCGCAACCCGTTCCGGATGAGCGTCGACAAGGCCACCGGCATCGTCTACCTCGGTGACTACGGGCCGGACGCGGGCACCGCCGACCCGAACCGCGGGCCGGCCGGCACGGTCTCCTTCGAGCGGATCACCCAGCCCGGCAACTACGGCTGGCCGTACTGCTCGAACTTCAACACCCCGTACCACGAGTACACGTTCCCCAGTCGGACCGTCGGCCGGCACGTTCAACTGCGCCGGCGGGCCGACCAACAACTCGCGCAACAACACCGGCCTCACCACCCTGCCGGCGTCGCGGGCGGCGTGGCTGCCCTACGGCGGCGGCCAGGACCCGCCGGGCATCTGCTGCGGCAGCCTGTCGCCGATGGGCGGGCGCGGTCTACCGCTACAACGCCGGGCTCAACTCGTCGGTGAAGTTCCCGCCGTCGTACGACGGGAAGTTCTTCGCCAGCGAGTTCGGTCGCCGGTGGATCAAGACCATCAACATCAACGCCAACGGCACGCCGGGCACGATCACGAACTTCCCGTGGACCGGCACCCAGGTGATGGACTACGAGTTCGGTCCGGACGGCGCGCTCTACGTGCTCGACTACGGCACCGGCTGGTTCGGCGGCGACGCCAACTCGGCCGTCTACCGCATCGAGTACCAGGTGACCGGCGGCAACCGGCCACCGGTGGCGGTGGCGTCCGGCGAGCCCGACCAGCGGCACCGCGCCGCTGACCGTGCAGTTCTCCTCGGCCGGCTCCACCGACCCGGACGGCAACCCGCTGACGTACGCCTGGGACTTCCACGACGAACGGCTCCACCGACTCGACGGCGGCGAACCCGTCGTTCACCTACACCGCGAACGGGCCAGTACACGGCGACGTTGACGGTGCGCGACCCGTCCGGCGCGACCGCGACGGCCAGCGTGGTCATCAGGGTCGGCGGTCCGACGATCAGCGCTGTCGTTGCCGCACAGCCCGGCCGGCTGTTCAACTTCGGTGACGCAGGTGCCGTTCACGGTCAACGTCACCGACCCGGCCAACCCGACCGATCGACTGTTCCCGGGTCAAGGTGAACTACGTGCTCGGCCACGACTCGCACGGCCACCCGATCACCAGCGTGACGGGCTGCACGCGGCAACATCCAGACCACGGTCGACGGCGAGCACGACACGTCGGCGAACATCTTCGGCATCATCAACGCCGAGTACACCGCCGCCGGGCTCGACCACCGCGATCCACGCGACCCCGGTGGTCCTGCAACCCCGCGTAGCGCCAGGCCGAGCACTTCGGCAACCAGCAGGGCGTCAGCATCGTGACGTCGGCGGCGGCGCAGGGCGGCAGCGCGGTCGGCAACGTCAGCAACGGTGACTGGATCTCGTTCAACCCGTACAACCTGTCCGGACTGGCGACCGGGTTCACCGCCCGGGTGTCGGCGCCGGCCGGTGGTGGCGGCACGCTCACGATGCCGGTCGGGCTCGGCCACCGGGCGGTGGTCGGCACGGCCACCGTGGCGGCGACCGGGTCGTTCGACACCTTCGCTGACGTGACCGGCACGATCACCGCGCCGACCGGGTCCGGGCCACTGTTCCTGGTGTTCACCGGCGGCGGCGGGGCGGCGCTGTTCGACATCGACTCGTTCGGGTTCACCTCGGGCGGCACCCCGCCGACCGGGACCAACCTGGCGCTCAACAAGCCGGCGACGGCGTCGAGCGTCGAAGCGGACGTGTACCCGGCCTCGGCCGCGGTGGACGCCTCGGCCACCACCCGGTGGGCGAGCGCCTTCGCCGACCCGCAGTGGATCCAGGTCGACCTCGGCGCGACGTACGCGATCAACCGGGTGCGGCTGCAGTGGGAGGCGGCGTACGGCATCGGCGTACCAGATCCAGACCTCGACCAACGGCACCACCTGGACCGTCGCGCGGACGGTGACCGGCGGCAACGGCGGCGAGGACGACAACACCGGCTCTGAAGCCAGTCGGCCGGTACGTCCGGATCTACGGCACCGCCCGGGGCACGGCGTGGGGCTACTCGCTGTTCTCGTTCGAGGTCTACGGCGGTGGCGGCCAGCCGCCGACGGCGACCAACGTGGCGCTCAACAAGCCGGCGACGGCGTCGAGCGTGGAGAACGCCGGCGTTCCCGGCCTCGCAGGCCGTCGACGCCTCCACCACCACCCGGTGGGCGAGCGCGTTCGCCGACCCGCAGTGGATCCAGGTCGACCTGGGCCAGACCTACTCGATCAGCCGGGTCCGGCTGCTCTGGGAGGCGGCGTACGGCTCGGCGTACCGGATCGAGACCTCGACCAACGGCACCACCTGGACCGTCGCGCGGACGGTCACGGGCGGCAACGGCGGCGAGGACGACAACACCGCCCTCAACGCCAGTGGCCGATATGTCCGGATCTACGGCACCGCCCGGGGTACGGGGTACGGCTATTCCTTGTTCAACCTAGAGGTGTTCGGAAGCTGATCGACGGTGGTGAGGGGTGCGTCCGCGCGCCCCTCACCACTTCCGGTTTACGCTGTTCGCGTGATCGACGCGGCGACCGACAGCGACGAGCGCCTCCGGCGCCTCGAAGCCGTCACCGATGCCGCCCTGTCCCGGCTCGACGTCGACGACCTGCTCGAGGAGTTGCTGGAGCGGGTCCTCGACCTGCTCGGGGTCGACACCGCGGTGATCCTGCTGCTCGACGCGCACGCCCGGCAGCTCGTCGCCACCGCGGCGAAGGGCCTCGACGAGGACTTCAAGGCGGGGATCCGGATACCCGTCGGCCGCGGCTTCGCCGGTCGGATCGCCCGCGACCGGCGGCCGATGGTGGTCGACGACATCGCCCAGGAGCGGGACACCAGCCCGCTGATCCGTGGCCGTGGCGTCCGCTCACTGCTGGGCGTGCCGATCTTCGGCGGCGGCGAGCTGGCCGGCGTGCTGCACGTCGGCAGCCTGACGCCGCGCGCGTTCACCCCCGACGACGTCCGCCTGCTGGAGATGGTCGCCGACCGCGCCAGCGTGGCGACACACACCCGGGCCGGCAGCGTCGATCGGACCACCGCCCTCGCGCTGCAGCGCAGCCTGCTGCCGACCGCCCTGGCCGACGTGCCCGGCGTCGAGATGGCCGCCCGCTACCTGCCGGGCCACGACTCCGGCGTCGGCGGCGACTGGTACGACGTGTTCACCCTCCCGTCCGGCTGGCTCGGCGTGGTGGTCGGCGACGTGTCCGGCCACGGCCTCCAGTCGGCCGTCGTGATGGGCCGGCTGCGCAGTGCCCTGCGGGCGTACGCCCTGGTCTGCGCCGATCCGGCCGACGCGCTGATGCACCTCGACGCGAAGGTGCACCACTTCGAGACCGGCAACCTGGCCACCGTCGTCTACGCGATGATCCCGCCGGAGCGCGACAGCATCCACATCTCGGTCGCCGGCCACCCGCCACCGGTCCTGGTCGACCCGGACGGCCGCGCGGAGCTGCTGTCCGCCCCGACCGACGTGCCGCTCGGCATGGGCCACCCGGCCACCGGCCGGCGCACCACCGTGGTCGACTTCCCGCCCGGCGCCCTGCTGGTCTGCTACACCGACGGCCTGGTCGAGCGCCGGACCGAGTCGATCGACGTCGGCCTCGACCGGCTGCGCGCGACCGTCTGGCCCGGCCAGCCCGACGAGGTGTGCACGGCGCTGATGCTCGTCGTGGGCGAGGAACGCCCGACCGATGACACCGCCCTGCTCGCGATCCGCCGGCTCGGCCCGCCGGCCCGGCCCGAGCCGATCGTCCTGCTGTCAGAGACGTTCGACCGCGCCGAGGTCACTGCGCTGCGCCGCCGGGTCGCCGAGGAGACCGACCGCTACGGCCTGACCGGCGACCCGGCCGACGACTTCGTCGCCGCGGTCAACGAGGTGATGACCAACGCGATCCGGCACGGTGGCGGCGCCGGCATGCTGCGGCTGATCGACGCCGACGGCCTGGTCGGCGAGGTCCGCGACCGCGGAGACGGCTTCCCGGCCGCCGACTACCTGGCCCGCCAGGTGCGGCCGACACCGTCGTCGACCGGCGGCATGGGCCTCTGGATCGCGCAGCAGACCAGCCACGCCCTGCACATCGAGAGCGGCCCGAACGGCACGTCTGGTGCGGATCACCGCGGCCCGCTGAATGGTCGCCGCCCTCGAGCTCTACCTGGACACCGACGCGACCCGGCGACTGCGCGCGCTGTGGCAGGCGCTGGAGGCCGAGGGCATCCCGACCCTCGCGTCCCTGCAGGACTCCAAGCACCGGCCGCACGTATCCCTGGCGGCGGCCAGCCGGCTGTCCCCGTCCGCCGTGGCCGACGCCCTCGGCGACGCGCCGGTCGGCCGGGGCCTGGTCCTGGACCTCGACTTCGTCGGCCAGTTCGTCGGCCGGGTGCTGTGGTTGGGCGTCACGCCGACGGCTCCGCTGCTGGACCGGCACCGGGCCGTCCACGAACGGCTGGCCGCCGGCGGGGTTTCCGTGTGGGACCACTACCTGCCGGGCCGGTGGGTGCCGCACTGCACCGTCTCGCTGCGGGTGCCGAACCCGCTGGTGGGAGCGGCGGTGCGGCGGTGCCTGGAGATCCTGCCGCTGCGGGCGACGGTCACCGGCGCCTCGGTCACCGACCACGCCAACGACATCGCCCACCCGCTGCCCGGCTGAGTTAGCCGGCGAGGGCCAGCGACACTCCGGCCAGGGCGAGGAAGAGCAGCGGCGCCGGCAGGTGGGACCACCAGCGGGCGCGGACGACGGCGACCACGGCGCCGAGGAAATAGACGGCGAGTCCGGCCGCGGCGAGCGTGCCGAGCGGCGGCACCGCGATGCCGACCAGGAGGCCGGCTCCACCCGTCGCCTTGGCGACGCCCAACGGGCCGATCCACCGGTGCGGAATGCCGTACCGGGTCATGTTGGTCATGATCCAGCCGGTACGGCGGAAGTCGCCGACGGCGGCGGCGATGTTCAGCGCGGCGGTCACGCCGGCCACGGCGTTGTAGGCGGTGGACATGGATCCACCCTCGCCGGGAGCGGCTCCGCCCGTCCAATACCCGCATCGATAACCTGTTGGCATGGATGTCGACACCCGGCTGCTGCGCTATTTCGTGGCGGTGGCCGAGGAGGGCAACCTCACCCGTGCCGCCGAGCGGCTCTACGTCTCGCAGCCGGCGCTCACCAAACAGGTCCGGCAGCTGGAGGATCGCCTCGGCGTGCGCCTGTTCACCCGCTCGCGCTCCGGGATGGCCCTCACCGCGGCGGGCCGGGCGCTGGCAGCTCGGGCGCCGGCCGTGCTGGCGGCCCACGACGCGATGGTGCGGGAGACCAAGGCCGTCGCCAGCCGGTCCGCCCGGGTGCTCCGGGTCGGCTTCATCGCCAGCGCCGCCAACGAGGCGACCACCGAGATCATCGCCGGCTTCGGCCGGCTGCACCCGGGGTGGCGGGTGGAGCTGCGGCAGGCGAGCTGGTCGAACCCGTCCGCCGGCCTGGCCGACGGCGACGTCGACGTCGCGCTGCTCAGGCTGCCGTTCCCCGCGCAGGACGCGTACGGCGTCGAGGTGCTGCTCACCGAGCCACGCTGCGTCGCGCTGGCGGCGGACCACCCGCTGGCCGACCGCGCCGAGATCGCCTTCGAGGAGCTGTGGGACGAGCCCTTCGTGGCCGGCCCGGCGGAGACCGGTGCGTTCCGCGACTACTGGCTCGCGACCGACGCCCGCGCCGGCCGGCCACCCCGGATCGGCGCCGTCACCGACCAGCCGGACGCCTGGCTCCAGGCGATCGCCAGCGGCTACGGCGTCGCTCTGGCGCCGGCCTCGGCCGCCCGCTTCTACGCCCGCCCGGGCGTCACCTACCGCCCGGTGACCGGCGTGGCACCCAGCAGCATCGCCATCGCCTGGCCGGCCACCGCCGACCACGACCCGATCGTCCGCGACTTCGTCCGGTGCTGCCAGGACGCCACCGGATAAGGCTGGCCGTATCTCGTTCGCGACCGCGGCGTGGCAGGGCGCAGAATGGCGGCGGTCTGACGCGGGGGAGGGCGCATGCCGGGCTTGGACATGTCGAAGCCGTCGGAGCTGGCGCAGAGTCTGTTGCTGCTGCCGGCCTCCGGCCACGACGCGGAACGCGACGAGGCGCTGCGCGCACTGGACGCGGCCGGCGCCCGGTGGTGGCTGGGGTTCGACGAGTCGTTGCGGTCGCAGTGGTCCTGGGCGCTGTACTCCTCCTGGCCGGCCGCTGGTCGGGTCGCTCGAGGCGACCTCGACACGCTGGACATGGTGCTGGCCGGGATGCCACCCGGACGGCCGGGTCAGGGAGGCGGTGCTGACGAGGCTGTCAGCTCTGCGCCGCCCGTCCGCGACGGTCGTGCTGGCGATCCGCTCCGGGGACTGGGTCCCGCAGGTTCGGGCCCGGGCCCGCGGCGAGGTCGACACGTTGCTGTCGGGGGACGGAGACCGGTCGCTGCCCAGTGTTGGCGACCGCCGCGAACGCGACGCACAAGCGGATCAGCGGCGGCTGGCTCGCGGAGCGGATCGACCGACACGTCGCGGGCCTGACCGGCGAGCGGCTGGAGCCGCTGCTGCACATCGGGGACACCCGCACCCGGCGGGTCGCGCTACCGGACCGCGATCGACCGCCATCTGCTCGACCCCGGCCAGCTGGTCGCGGCCGCCACCAAGGACTCGACCAGCGGATTCGGGTAATGGCGGCCCGGGCCGCCGTCGCCCGCGCGCGGGACCTCGCGACCCTGCACAGGCTGGCGACCAGCCGCACAGCAGTGGTCCGGGCGGCCGGCTCTGAGATCCCTGGACGCCTGGGGTGACGAGCACAGCCGCCGCGGCCGCGCTGACCGACCGGCATCCGGTCGTCCGGCAGGTCGCGCAGGACGTGGTCCGCGCGGCCGGCGCCGACCCGGCCGCGCACTACCGGCGGCTGGTCAGCGGTGTGGCTCCGGCGGCGGGGCGCGCTCGCCGGTCTCGGCGAGACGGGCGATGCCACCGACGGTCCCGCCCTGCGTGCGCAGCTGTCCCACCCGGGCGCGCGCGGGCGCCCTCGCGGCCGTTGAGGGAGTCGAGGAAGCGCTGCTCGAAGGCGGCGCGGTCGGCTCCGAAGGCGGCCTGGACCGGCCGGCCCCGCGGCGTGATCACCGTGCGGCCGGACTGCTCGCCGTCCTGTGTCACGTCGATGCGGACGCGGCGCGATGTCGTGACGATGCCGTCGTGCACCGCGGAGACCGCGGCCGCGGCGTCCCACCAGTACATGATGCCGAGGTCGATCAGCGCGGCCATCTCCGGGTGACTGACGATGCGGTACGTGATCCGGGCGCCGGCACCCTGCTGGTCCGCGGCGAGCCGGGCCACGTAGGCCTGGGTGATCGGCAGCGACGCGGTGGCGTCGAGCGGGACCAGGTGGACGCTGCCCGGGCGGGCCTGGCGCAGCACGGTCCGGGCCGAGGCCGGGTCCAGCCACATGTTGAACTCCTGCGAGTTGTCGAACCCGGGCAGCGCTGACCCGTAGAGGTTGCCGGGCACGGCGAGCGCGCCTCCCATGACCTCGATGCGTGCGATCCGGTCGGCCACCCCTCGCGAGCCGAGCGCCGCGGCCACGTTCGTCAGCGGGCCGGTGGCCAACAGGGTGACCGGCCGCGAGGAGGCTCTGGCGGTCCGGGCGATGAGCTCCGCCGCCGATCCGGGCGCCTCGTAGGGCGGCAGCGCGCCGTCCCCGAGCGCCCCGCTCAGCACGTTCTCGATCGTCGTGACGAGCTCCGGCGGCGCGGGGTGCACTCCGGCGCCGGTGGCGCCTTCCGCGACCGGGACATGCGGCAGCCCGCACTGCTCGAGCACGCTGCGTGCGTGCCGCAGGGTCCGTTGCGGATGCCCGAACCCGTTGTTGGCGACCGTGACCGCACGCAGGTCGATGCGCCTGAGCTTGTGCTCCTCGCAGAGGTACGCGAGCGTCGACGCGTCGTCGAAGTCCATGTCGCTGTCGTAGATCACCGGAACAGGTCTGGCCGTGCCGGCGGTGGCGGCCGCCGTCGGGGTCAGTGCCGCGATCATTCCTACGAGAGCCGCTACCGCCGTCCATCGTGGTCGATGCATGGAACGAGCGTGTCAGCTGGCGGCGCGGCCCGCGTACGTCGAGCGACGTATCTCGATGTCAACGGTCCAGCAGGCGTACGCCGTCGTGGGTGCGCACCGCGGGCGTGGGGTCGGTGCGGAGCGCGTCGAGGATGCGGACCGCGAAAGCCTCGACCATGTCGGTGGCCACCCGGTCCGCCGGCCACCAGTCGACCGCGGTGGCCTCGTCCGTGGGGTGCGGTGTTCCGGAGACCAGGCGGGCGCGGAAGACCAGCGCGACCACACCCAGTTTCATGTTCTTGTAGACGCCGGTCAGGCGTTCGGGCCGGACCTCGACGCCGGTTTCCTCGCGGACCTCGCGGCGCATGCCGTCCTCGGGTGTCTCGTCCAGTTCGAGGATGCCGCCGGGTAGTTGCCAGGCGCCGTTGTCGCTGCGTTGGATCACCAGCACGCGGTCGGTGTCGTCGACGACGACCGCCGCGACGCTGACGGAGTGGGTCATGGTCGCGCCTCCGGGGGCAGGGTGCGGTAGACGATGGTGGCGTCGTCGTGTGGCTTGAGGCGGGGGCGTTGGCAACCCTCGGGGTCGGCGCCCTCGGCGGACCGGGCCAGGGCGACGACGTGGTCCGGACCGCGCGCCGCGGCCAGGTCGAGCAGACCCTTCCAGTCGGTGAGCCGGTACGTGTCGACCACACAGGACACACCGTCGGTCAGCAGGGCCGCACGGCTCAGGCGATCCGGCCCGGTGCCCGCGACGGTGCCCCGCACCGCATGTCGGGCCGCGGCCGGGTCGGTCGACGCGATCCAGTAGCCGCCCGCGCGGTTGACGTGCGCCTGCTTGGCGAGCGTGAGGGCGCGGATCCGCTCCGACTGCTCGGCCGAGCCGATCGGCCCGGCGAACGCTCGGCGGCGCTGGGCTCGCGCCGTGGCCAGAATCCGCCGATCAGTAACGGTGTCGACTGTTCCGGACCGATCCAGGACGATCGTGCAGTCACCGAGTACGAGGTAGTCGCACCGCTCCGGCCCGACGCGCAGGAGCGCGGCGGCGGCCTGCGGCGTACCTGGATGTTCGAGATCGCACGTCCCGCCATGGTCGTCACGGGTCGACTCGATCGCGCGGGCGAGCAGATCTTCCAGCTCCAGGTCTCGTGACGACGTCAGGTGGGCGGCTAGGCGTCCGACGTACCAGGCCGTCCCGTGGCAACATCCGGTGTCAAGACCCTCGGGAGTGGACACTCCGTCGAGCACCGCGAGCAGGCCGGGGAGCGTGACGAAGCTGTCCTCGTTCGGCCGGGCCGGGTCGCCCGCGACGCAGGCCACGCGGACCTCGGTCAACGCGGGTCGTCCCAGTCGTATCGCAGCGTCCACAGGTGACAGGGCAGCACATGGAACGCGGCCTCGACGGGCCGATCGTCGGCCGTCCAGGCGACGTGGACGATGTCGAAGACGGGTTGGCCCGCCTCCAGGCGGAGCACGGTGCGCTCGCGGTCGGTCGGCATCCGGCCGTGTACGTCTTCCGTGAACCGGACGACCGCGTAACCGAGCTCCGCCAGGCGGGCGTAGGAACCTCCCACGCCGGTGTCAGCGTGCAGGAGGCCACCGGGCTCGCCCAGCGACCACGGGTAGTAGCTGTCGGCGATCTGCGTCGGCTCGTCCTCGGCGAACAGCACGCGGCGCCGGACCAGGACGGCGTCGCCTTCCGGGAGCGCCAGGACGCGGGCCACCGCAGCGGTCGCCGGCGTGCGGCCGATCTCCGTGTAGTCGGTGCGCGACCGCAGATCCAGGTCGGCGATCTCGACCGCGCCGGCACCGGTGCCGCGATCGCGCTGCGCGTAACGGCGACGGGCGTCGCGGAGGATGGTCGGAAGGGTGCGCACATAGGTGCCGGAGCCGCGGCGTACGCGGACCATGCCCATGGCCCGCAGCAGGCCGATCGCGCGGTTGACCGTCACGCGGGAAACGCCGAGCTCCGTCGACAGCTCCGGCTCGCTGGGTAGCGCCGAGCCCGGGGGATAGGCACCGCCGGCGATCCGCTCGCGGAGCAGGTCGGCGATCTGCTCGTACTGCGACTTCGGAGTTTGGATCATCGTCACGTTCCTTGTAGGACATCCAACGTCAGACAGCGTAGTGGACGCGATTGATGTCGATCTCGGCGAGCTGTAGGATGTAATACATCTCGATATCCAGACCCTGCCGGCACGTGACTGGCCTCCGTGCTGGTGGGTGACGGGCTCAGACGTGCTGCGCGGCGGCTCCCCAAGTTGGCCGCGCGGCACGTCTGGCCACGCAGCCATCGCTCGACCTCGACCTCGACCTCGACGGCGCGGGTCGCACTCTGCGGGGGCTGGGCAGGGTGCATGCTGTCCGGGTGGGTTTTGATCGACTGGATCTGACGGTGCCGGTGCATCGGATCGGGCTCGGGCTCGCCGCCCTTGGCCGGCCCGGCTACATCAATCTCGGGCGCGACCGGGACCTGCCCGCCGAGCGCAGCGTCGACGCCATGCGGCGGCGTACCCACGAGGTTCTCGACGCCGCCTATGCCGCCGGGATTCGCTACTTCGACGCCGCGCGCTCGTACGGTCGGGCCGAGGAGTTCCTGGCCAGTTGGCTCGACGACCGGCGTGACGTGGTGGTCGGCTCGAAGTGGGGCTACACCTACGTGGCCGGCTGGCGGGTGGACGCCAAGGTGCACGAGACCAAGGACCACAGTGTCAAGACCTTCGACCGCCAGGTGGCCGAGACCCTGGCGCTGCTCGGCGCCCGGCTCGACCTGTACCAGATCCACTCGCTGACGCCCGAGAGCAGCGCGCTCACCGACCCGGTGCTGCACCGGCACCTCGCCGACCTGGGGGCCCGGGGCGTGACCATCGGCGTGTCGACCAGCGGCCCGCACCAGGCCGACGCGATCCGAACCGCACTCGCGATCGAGGTCGACGGGGTGCCGCTGTTCCACAGCGTGCAGGCGACCTGGAACCCGCTCGATCCCTCGGCCGGGCCGGCGCTCAAGGAGGCGCACGACGCCGGGCGGCACGTGATCATCAAGGAGGCGGTGTCCAACGGCCGGCTCGCCGACCGGGACGCTGACGTGCTCGCGCACGCGCTCGCCCAGCCCTGGGTCGACGTCGTCCTCTCCGGCGCCGCCACCACCGAGCAGCTCGCCAGCAACCTGCGCGCGCTGGACGTCACCGACCCGGGGCCGCTGCCGGGCCCGGAGACACCCGACGAGTACTGGCAGCACCGCGCCGCGCTGCCCTGGTCTTAGAGCAGCTCGGACAGGATCACCAGACCGATCACGACGAAGACCAGTGGCACCAGCCAGTGCCCGAACCGGCCCAGCAGCGCGATCACGCGTCGGTGGCCGCCGAGCCATGAGGCGGCCAGGCACCACACCGCGACCAGGACCGCGAACACCGCGATCGTGACCAGGCTGTCGACGACCCCGACGGTGCGGAAGACCGGCGTGTAGACGGCGATGTTGTCGGCGCCGTTGGCCATCGTGATCGCGGCCACGGACACGA
The DNA here is from genome assembly GCA_963840005.1 of uncultured Actinomycetota bacterium. Classification (GTDB taxonomy): domain Bacteria; phylum Actinomycetota; class Actinomycetes; order Mycobacteriales; family Micromonosporaceae; genus Asanoa. Next base: position 333,809 of record CAWIXO010000001.1, read on the forward strand.
GCCCGCTCGCCACGGCTGGCCGTACATCGCCGGGGGAGTGGCGGACGGCGGCGAGCAGGCCGCGGACGCCCAGCGCCAGGGGGATCAGCCCGAGCAGTCCCACCCAGCGGTCCGGCAGCAGGGTGAGCCCGAGTGCCGCCGCGCCGGAGATCGCGACGAGCGCGCCGATGCCGGCGTACTGGCCCGCCCAGATCTGCCAGGGTCGCGGCTTGCCGGCGGTGCGGGCGGCGAGGAACAGCACGGTGAGCACGATCAGGTCATCGACGTTCGTACCCGCGAACACGCCAGCGGCCGCCGCCACGGTCCCCGTCAGATCCGTCACCCGAGGCACCTTACGCCACGCGGCGCGTACCCTCGGACGGGTGGCCTTTGCCCTGCTCGCGGTCGTTGCGGCCCTCGCGGTGAGTGTCGCCGTGGCGGCCTGGCGTAAGGGCGCCGCGGCCCGGCGGTGGCATCTGTTGCGCGCTTGGGCCGACGGCGCCGGGTGGCGGCTGCGCCCGACCGCCGCCGAGATCGACTGGCTGCCCGCGGTCGCCCTGCCGATCGCCGTCGTCGACGGCCGGCACGAGCAGCACGAGATCGCCGTGGTCTGGGCGGCCGGCACCGGCGCCACCACCACCGTCTACGTGCGGGTGGCCGACCACGGCGCCGCCCTCGCCTCCTACCCGCGCTGGCTGGACCCGACCGAGATCGACGAAGCGGTGCTGACCGCGCTGCCGGGCTGAGCGCGGCAGCGACCCCGGCGGCTGCCGTGTTCCGCCGGGGTCGCTGCCGCCGGGGTTACCGGCACGTGCGGTCAGACCAGATAGCGGGCGTACGCGTCGGGCGTGAAGAACGCGGGCAGCTCCTCGGCCAGCGCGGTCTCCAGGAAGATCCGTGCCGCCGCCGGGCGCAGGCCGGCCTCCTCGTCGTCCACGATGGAGCGGACCAGGTCCTCGGTGACCACGTCGCCACCGACGAGCGGGGTCCGGTGGTGCACCCACTGCCAGACCTGGCAGCGCGCGATCTCCGCGGTGGCCGCGTCCTCCATCAGGTCGAAGATGGCCGCCGCACCCGTGCCGCGCAGCCAGCTGTCGAAGTAGCGCAGCGCGACGGCCACATTGGACCGCAGGCCCTCGGCGGTGACCGCGCCCGGTGTCAGGTCGATGGCGAGCAGGTCGTCGGCGTTGACCGCGACCTCGTCCCGCCGTCGGTCGAGCTGGTGCGGCCGACGGCCGAGCACGGCGGTGAAGGCCGCCTCGCAGGTGTCGACCAGGCCCGGGTGCGCCACCCACGAACCGTCGAAGCCGTCGCCGGCCTCGCGCTCCTTGTCGGCGCGGACCTTGCCGAACGCCACCTCGTTGACGGCCGGGTCGCGGCTCGGGATGAACGCCGCCATCCCGCCGATCGCGTGCGCACCGCGCTTGTGGCAGGTCTTGACCAGCAGCTCCGTGTACGACCGCAGGAACGGCACGGTCATCGTCACGTCGGCGCGGTCCGGCAGGACGAAGTCGGCCCGCTCCCCGAACTGCTTGATGATGCTGAAGATGTAGTCCCAGCGGCCGGCGTTGAGCCCGGCGGCGTGCTCGCGCAGCTCCCACAGGATCTCGTCCATCTCGAACGCCGCGGTGATCGTCTCGATCAGCACGGTGGCCCGGATGGTGCCCTGCGGGATGCCCAGGTAGTTCTGCGCGAAGACGAACACGTCGTTCCACAGCCGGGCCTCGCGGTGGCTCTCCAGCTTCGGCAGGTAGAAGTACGGCCCGTGGCCGGCGTCGATCTGCCGCTGCGCGCAGTGGAAGAAGTGCAGCCCGAAGTCGACCAGGCTCGCCGAGATCGGCCGGCCGTCGACCACGATGTGCTTCTCCGCCAGATGCCAGCCGCGCGGCCGGACCACGATGGTCGCCGGGTCGGGCCCGACGGCGTACCGCTTGCCGGAGGCCGGGTCGGTGAAGTCGAGCTCACCGTCCAGGGCCGCGATCAGGTTGGCCTGGCCACCCATCAGGTTGTCCCAGGTCGGCGCCAGCGCGTCCTCGAAGTCGGCCAGCCAGACCCGCGCGCCGGAGTTGAGCGCGTTGACCGTCATCTTCCGGTCGGGCGGGCCGGTGATCTCCACGCGCCGGTCGACCAGGCCCGCCGCCGGCGGCGCCACCCGCCAGGTCGCGTCGTCGCGGATACGCGCCGTCTCGGGCAGGAAGCCCGGCAGCTGGCCGGCCGCGAACCGGGCCCGCCTGGCCCGCCGGGTGTCCAGGAGCGCCACCCGGCGGCCGGCGAACTCGCTGTCCAGCGCGACCAGGAAGTCGAGCGCCTTCGGGTCCAGGATCTCGTCGTAGCCGCTCCCCAGGACCTCGATCCTCATCAGAACTGCTCCTCTTCGGTCGAACCGCGCAGGGCGGTGGTCTCGCCGGTCGGGTTGAGCACCGTGCTGATCAGGTCGAAGTAGCCGGTGCCGACCTCGCGCTGGTGCTTGACGGCGGTGTAGCCGTGCTCCTCGGCGGCGAACTCCTTCTCCTGCAGCTCCACGTAGGCCGGCATGCCGTCGGCCGCGTAGCCGCGGGCCAGGTCGAACATCGAGTAGTTGAGCGCGTGGAAGCCGGCCAGGGTGATGAACTGGAACTTGTAGCCCATGTGGCCCAGCTCCCGCTGGAACTTGGCGATCGTGGCGTCGTCGAGGTGCTTGCGCCAGTTGAACGACGGCGAGCAGTTGTAGGCCAGCAGCTGGTCGGGATAGCGCTGCTTGATCGCCTCGGCGAACGACCGCGCCTCCTCCAGGTCCGGCGTGCAGGTCTCCATCCAGATCAGATCGCCGTGCGGCGCGTACGCCAGGCCGCGCGCGATGCACGGGCTCGATGCCCGCGTGCACCCGGTAGAAGCCCTCCGCCGTGCGCTCGCCGGTCAGGAACCGCTGGTCCCGCTCGTCGATGTCGGTGGTGATCAGGTTCGCGGCGTGCGCGTCGGTGCGGGCCACGATCAGGCTCGGCACGCCCGGCCACGTCGGCCGCCAGGCGGGCCGCCTCCAGCGTGCGGATGTGCTGCCCGGTCGGGATCAGCACCTTGCCGCCCAGGTGGCCGCACTTCTTCTCGGACGCGAGCTGGTCCTCCCAGTGCACGCCGGCCGCACCGGCGGCGATCATCGCGGTCATCAGCTCGTACGCGTTGAGCACGCCACCGAAGCCGGCCTCGGCGTCGGCGACGATCGGCGCCAGCCAGTCGGTGTCGGAGTTGCCTTCGGCGGTGCGTGATCTGCGCGGCGCGCAGCAGCGCGTTGTTGATCCGGCGCACGACGGCGGGCACCGAGTTGGCCGGGTAGAGGCTCTGGTCCGGGTAGGTCTGGCCGGCCAGGTTGGCGTCGGCCGCGACCTGCCAACCGGACAGGTAGATGGCCTTGAGCCCCGCCCGCACCATCTGCACCGCCTGGTTGCCGGTGAGCGCGCCGAGCGCGTGCACGTAGTCCTCGTCGTGCAGCAGGCTCCAGAGCCGTTCGGCGCCGCGGCGGGCCAGCGTGTGCTCTTCCTGGATCGCGCCGCGCAGGCGGACCACGTCGTCCGCGCTGTAGGTGCGCTCCACGCCACGCCAACGCGGCGCGGTCGCCCACTCCTGCCGCAACTGCTCCGCCGATATGGTCATCGCCGACTCCTTAAGTCGAAAAGCCTCTGCGGTCACCGTCGCACAGCGCGAAATGAGCGCGCGAGATACGCAACGAGCCAATTGTTGAAAAGTCCGAACCCGGTTTTTGCTAAGTTGCGAATGACCACTTAGCAGCGTGCTAACATCGCGACGGATGGTGGAGGTGAGACGCATGGCCAAGACCTTTGCGGGTGCACGGCTGCGCCGACTGCGGGACGACCGGGGCGTCTCGCAGATCGATCTCGCCCGCCAGCTCGGCATCTCACCCAGCTACCTCAACCAGATCGAGCACGACACCCGGCCGCTGACCGTGCCGGTGCTGATGCGGATCACCGAGGTGTTCGGCGTCGACCCCGCGTTCTTCGCACCGCACGACACCCCGCGGCTGGTCGCCGACCTGCGCGAGGCGCTGCCGACCCGGGCCAGCCTGCACGACCTGACCGAGCTCGCGACCAAGCTGCCCGACGTGGCCGAGGCCGTGATCGACCTCTACCGCCGGTTCCGGCAGACCGACGAGCAGCTCGCCGAGGTGGTCGGCGACCGCGACCTGGTCACCGGCCGCAGCCCGCACGACCAGGTCAGCGACTTCTTCTACCGCCGGCAGAACTACGTGCCCGCGCTCGACGAGGCGGCCGAGGAACTGGCCGGTCGGCTCGGCGGCCGGCGCGGCGAGATCATCGAGGCGCTGCGTGACCGGCTGTCGACGCGGCACGGCGTGCGGATCGTCCGCGAAGACCATGACCGGCTCGGCGGAGACCTGCACCGCTATCATCCCCAGACCCGCACGTTGCATTTGTCATTGTCATTGCGGCCGGGCCAGACAGGCGATTCGGATGGGCGCTCAGATCGGCATGCTGGAGTGCGCCGACATCATCGACGAAATCATCGAGGAAGAGAAGTTCGACGACGTACAGACACAGATTCTCACCCGGGTCGGGTTGGCCAACTATTTCGCCGCCGCGCTGATCCTGCCCTACGAGGTGTTCCTGGCGACGGCCGAGCGGATGCGCTACGACATCGGCCTGCTGACCGAGCACTTCGGGATGGGCTGGGAGACCGTCTGCCACCGGCTCTCGACGTTGCAGCGGCCGAAGGCGCGCGGGGTGCCGTTCTCGTTCGTCCGCGTCGACCGGGCCGGCAACATGTCCAAGCGGCAGTCGGCGACCGGCTTCCCGTTCTCCCGTTCGGGCGGCACGTGTCCACTCTGGAACGTCTACGAGGCGTTCAACGCGCCCGGCCGCGTGATCACCCAGATCGCCGCGATGCCCGACGGCCAGCGCTACCTGTGGATCGCCCGCACGGTGATCCACCAGCACTCCGGCTACGGTCAGCCGGGCAAGGCGTTCGCGATCGGGCTGGGCTGCGAGATCCGGCACGCGGGGCGGCTGGTCTACTCCGCCGGAATGGACCTCGACGCGGTCGACGGCGCCACCCCGATCGGCCCGGGCTGCAAGACCTGCGAACGGCTGACCTGCCCACAGCGTGCCGCGGCGCCGATCGGCCGGCGGCTCGACCTCGACGAGAATCGCAGCACGTTCATCCCGTACCCCCTGATGGGCTGACGTAGCCTCGGGTTGATGGAGGCAGTCGACCAAGTCACCCGCGCGGTGTTCGGGTTCGACCTGCGGCCGGGGCAGCGCGCGGCCGCCGAGTCGATCGTCACGGGCCGCGACACCTTGGCCGTGCTGCCGACGGGCAGCGGCAAGAGCGCCATCTACCAGGTGGGCGGGTTGGTGCTGGGCGGGCTGACGGTGGTGGTGTCACCACTGATCGCCCTGCAACGCGATCAGGTCGCCTCGCTCGGCAAGCGGCGCAAGCCGTCCGGCGAACCGGTGCGGGCCATCCTGCTCAACTCGTCGCAGCACAAGGCCGACCGCACGGCCGGGCTGGAGGGCCTGCGGGCCGGGCAGGTCGACTTCGTGATGCTCGGTCCCGAACAACTGGCCAACGAGGAGTCGATCGGCGCGATCTCGGGTGTCACGCTGTTCGCGCTCGACGAGGCGCACCTGATCAGCCAGTGGGGACGCGACTTCCGTCCCGAATACCTGCGACTTCCCTCGGTTATCGAGGGGCTCGGCAGTCCGCCGATGCTGGCGCTGACCGCCACCGCCGCCCCGCCGGTGCAGGCCGACATCACCCGCGAGCTACGCATGCGCGAGCCGCGGATCGTCGTCACCGACTTCGACCGGCCCAACATCCACCTCGCGGTCCGACGTACCCGGCACGGCCTGCCCGAGGACCGGGCGATCGACGACCGCACGGTCGAGGTGGTGCTGGCCACACGACGCGCCGGTGCTCGTGTACGCGTTGACCCACGCACACTGCGAGTCGCTCGCGGACCGGTTGAACCTCGACGCCTACAAGGCGGCTGCGTATCACGCCGGGCTGCCCGCGGCCCGGCGGGCGCAGGTGCAGGACGACTTCCTCGCCGGGCGGCTCGACGCGGTCGTGGCGACCAGCGCGTTCGGGATGGGCATCGACAAGCCGGACGTGCGTACGGTCGTGCACGCCGGCGTGCCGGGCAGCCTCGACGAGTACTACCAGGAGATCGGCCGGGCCGGCCGCGACGGCCAGCCGGCCCGCGCGGTGGTGGTCTACGACCCGCGCACCATCCGCATCCCGCGGCTGCTGGCCGCCCGCTCCCGGATGTCGTCGGACACCGTGCATTCCGTCATCGACGCGATCGAGGCGGCGCCGGGCCGGGTCGCCGTCAAGGCGGTGGTCGACGCCAGCGGCGTGAGCCGTCAGCAGGTGCTGCGGGTGATCCAGGAGCTGGAGGACCTCGGCTTCCTGGAACCGGACGGCAGCGACGGGGTGATCAGGCCGGACCGGCTGCCGCCGGACACGTTCGCGCTGGTGTCCAAAGAGGGCGGTCGCCAGCAGTCGATCCTGCGCTCGCGGATCGAGGCGGCCCGGGAGTTCGCGGAGACCGTCCGATGCCGCCGGGCCGAGCTGCTCGGCTATTTCGGCGAACACTACGACCCGCCCTGCGGCACGTGCGACAACGACGAGGCCGCTGAGGCGTTGAAGGGCCAGCCGTCCAAGGCCCAGGTCGGCCGGCGTCACCACGAGCCCGACCCGGCGGCGCCCCGGGTGCGGCACAAGCTGTGGGGCGAAGGCACGCTGCTGACCCGCGACGACCACGAGCTGACGGTCGCCTTCGACACGGTCGGCTACCGCCACCTGACCCCGGCGGTCCTGGAGAACGGCATCCTGACGGTCGAGAAGTAGCCGCTGGCGCGGGAGTCCACACAGGGCGTCGCGAAATCGGCCTGACCGGTACGGTGAGTGGCGACATCGCCGCTAAGGGGAGGGGCGCCGGTCGGATGACGAAGCACATCTCGTCGGACGCGATCAACGCCATCGCCAGCCACCTGGAGCAACAGGTCGCCGCCGGCCCCAACGGAGTGCCCGACGTCAGGGCCCAGCTGCCGGCCACCGAGGTGGGTTTTCCCGGCTTCGGGGTCGTGGGGATCCTGCTGGACGGCGCCTACAGCGAGTTCCGTGACCGGTTCACCGCGTCGCTCGACGAGGTGGACAGGTCGATCGACGATTACATCGCCGAGCTCGGCCGGGCCCGCGACGCCTGGGTCGAGGCCGAGAACGCCAGCACCGTCGTGGTGCGGGACTGACGGGGAGGACGCGGGACCGTGCCGGGTGTAGAGGGCGCACTGCTGTACGCCGTGATCATGACCAAGCTCCGGATCACCGCGGGCCTGGCACCGACCGCCGCGTTGGGCGTCGCGTTGGCCGCCGGGCTCGCCACCAACCCGATCGGCATGTACGACGCCACGAGCGAGGGCTGGGACCAGATCTCGAAGCGGCTGTCCGGCATGCTCGACCAGATCGACCACGCGATGGCGCAGGGCGACGACTGGATCGCCGACGACAAGCAGGCCTTCGAGACGTCGATCATCAACTTCAAGACCGAGATCCAGGCGCTCAAGAAGGCCGCTGACGACGCCGGCTCCATGTTGGTCGTCACCGGCACGACGTTCGTCACGATCTACATCGCCATCGCGACCTTCGTCGGCGCGGTGCTGATTTCGCTGATCGCCCTCGCGGTCATGCGCCTCAATCCGTTCACCGCCGCACCGGCCACCGCGCTGACGCTGAAGCTCGGCCTGATGGTCAACTTCTTCATCGGCAAGGCGACGATCATGTTCGTGGCCCTGGCCACGGCGGCCACCGCCGCGTTCGGCGCGATCGCCGTCGGCCTGCTGCAGACCGACTCGGCGACCGACGCCCTGCCCGACCCGGCGCGGCTGGAGCAGCTGCGCATCGACTACCGGAAGCCGGCCGTCTTCGAAGCGAAGAGCGTCTGAGCGGAGGAGCCCACGTGGACAACGCCCAACTGGAAGATCTCGACCGCTCGATCCGCGAGACCGAGCAGCGCATGCAGGGTCTCGGCGACCTGCAGCGCACGCTGGCGGAGGCGACCGGGACCTACGCCACCGACAACGGCCTGGTTGCCGTGACGATCGGTGCCGACCAGGCGATCCACGCCCTCGAGATTCACCCCAGCGCGCTGCGCCTCGCGCCCGAGGAGCTCGCCGCCCAGATCATCACCGCCCACACCGGTGCCCGCGAGGCCCTCACTGAGAGCGTCAACGCGGCGCTGGCCGGCGTGCTCGGCACCGATGCACCCGCCGACGTGCTGGCGGACGCGGCCGCGCTGGAGCACACGATGACCGACACCCTGAGCGAGCTGTCCCGCTCGATGAACGACGCGATCGTCGCGGTGAGCCGCCTGCAGTCCCGGGGCTAGGACATGGACCTGGTCTGGCTCATCCTCTACATGTTCGGCGTGATGTTCCTCCTCGTCTGCCTCTACCTCGCCATCGCCACGTTCATCAGCTACCGCCGCCGGAAGTTCGACGAGAAACCGCCGTCCAAACGCCGGCCCTGGCGCCCTTGACGAGCCACGCCGGTAGCTTGGTCTTCATGGAGTTGACCGATCGCACCGTGGTGCTGACCGGGGCCAGTGACGGCATCGGCCGCGCCACGGCGACCCGGCTCGCGGGTCACGTCGGTCACCTCGTTCTGCACGGCCTGCCGCCGCGTGCGGAGGTGGCCGACTTCCTCGACGGCCTGCCGGGCCGGGTGACCTACCTGTCCGCCGACTTCGGGCACCTCGACCAGATCGCCGGCCTCGTCGCCGACATCAGGCACGCGGTGGACCGCGTCGACCTGCTGGTCAACAACGCCGGCCGGCCCGGTGCCCGGCGTCGCGAGCTCAGCGCCGACGGCATCGAGGCGACCCTCCAGATCAACTATCTGTCCGCGGTGGTGCTGAGCACGGGCCTGCGCGACCGCGTGGGACGCATCATCAACGTCGCCTCCGCGACCCACGCGACCGAGCACCTCGACCTGGCCGATCTCGGTCTGGCCGACGGCGGCTACGCCGCCGTCACCGCGTACGCCCGGTCCAAGCTGGCCATCGTCACGTACACCTGCTGGCTCGCCGCCCGGCTGGACGGCTCGACGGCGGAGGCGGCCAGCATGCACCCCGGTGTCATCCGCTCGAGCCTGCTGGCCACGATGTTCACGATCGAGGGTGAGCCGCCCGAGCACGGTGCCGACAACATCGTGCGCGTCGCCGAGCGGCCGGGCTCGATCAACGGCCGCTACTTCGACGAGACCGAGCCGGAGCGGCCCAACCCGGAGGCGGAGGACCCGGCCGTCCAGCGCGAGCTGCTCGACCGCACCGCCGAGCTGCTGGCGCAGATCGGCGTCGATCCGCGAGACGGGTAACTCGGCGGCGTCCTATGTGGTCGCCGCGTACCATGGGGCGGTGCCAGGCCAAGCCGAAGGTCCACGCGCCGGGCGCCGGCCCGCGACGATGGCCGACGTGGCCCGCCGGGTCGGGCTGTCCCACCAGACCGTGTCCCGGGTGCTCAACGACCATCCGCTGGTGCGCCCCGAGACCCGCGAGCGGGTGCGCAAGGCGATCGCGGACCTCGGCTACCGACCCAACTCCGCCGCCCGCGCGCTGGTCACCCGGCGCTCGCAGACGCTCGGCGTGATCACCTTCAACAGCACGCTGTACGGCCCGGCGAGCACCCTGTTCGGCATCGAGCAGGCGGCCCGCGACGCGGGGTTCGTGGTCACCATCGACAGCCTGACCGCGCTGACCGCCACCTCGGTGCGGGCCGCCCTCGACCGGCTCGCCAAGCAGGCGGTCGAGGGCATCATCGTGATCGCTCCGCTGTCCGGCACGGCGGAGGTGCTCGCCGCGCTGGCCGGTGAGCTGCCGGCGGTGGTGGTCGAGGGCGGCGTGGTGCCGGGTCTCGGCGCGGTCAGCGTCGACCAGGAAGAGGGCGCGCGGCGGGTGACCCGGCACCTGCTCGACCAGGGCGTCGCCACGGTCGTGGCACGTCGCCGGGCCGGGGGACTGGGTCGAGGCGGAGGGGCGGGTCCTCGGCTGGCGCCGCGAGCTTCGCGCGGCCGGCGCCGCCGTGCACCGGCCGCTGCGGGGCACCTGGAGCCCGTCGTCGGGTTACCAGGCCGGGCGGCGGCTCGCCGATCGCGGCGACGTGGAGGCCGTGTTCGTCGCCAACGACCAGATGGCGCTGGGGCTGCTGCGCGCGTTCCACGAGGCCGGCGTGCGGGTGCCCGGCGACATCCTGGTGTCCGGGTTCGACGACGTGCCCGAGGCCGCCTATTTCACGCCGCCGCTGACCACCGTCCGGCAGGACTTCACGGCGGTGGGGCGGCGCAGCATCGAGTTGCTGGTCGAGCAGGTGGCGGCCGGTCGGCCCCTGGAGCGGCGGGCGGTCGTACCCGTCGAGCTCGTGGTCCGGCAGAGCTCCACCCGCTGAAGCGTTTCATTTGGCACGTCACACGCTTGACATCCGGCCGGAACCCAATGTTAGCGTTAACATTCAAGTTCATATTCTCAGAGAGGCGCGCCGACATGGCCGAGTTGGGCGCATCCCCCGCTGTGCACCGCCGATTCGTCAACCCACCGACCTCCGTCCCGGACGCCGTCGCCGCGGCCCGCATCGAGCTGCGGCAGCTGCGCTACTTCGTCTCGCTCGCCGAGGAGCTGCACTTCGGGCGGGCGGCCGCCCGCGAGCACATCGTGCAGTCGGCGCTCAGCCAGCAGGTCCAGCGGCTCGAGCGCACCCTCGGCGTCCTGCTCGTCCACCGCACCACCCGGCACATCGAACTGACCCCCGCCGGCACCCGCTTCCTGCTGGAGGCCCGCCAGATCCTCGAGCACGTCGACCGGGCAGCCGGCCTGGCCCAGGGCCTGACGAGCACGCCGCCGGTGTTGCGGGTGGGCCTGCTCGACGAGGGCTACGAGGCAGCCCGGCCGGTGCTGCGGGCCCTGCGCGGCCGGCACCCGGAGTTGGAGATCCACCAGGTGCAGGCCGGCGTCCCCGAGCAGTGCCGGATGCTCGCCGACGGCCGCCTCGACGTCGGCATCGGGCGCAGCTGCGCGGCGCCGCCGCAGATCGCCTCCGAGCTGTTCCGGCTCGACCCGCTCGGCGTGCTCGTGGCCGCCGACCACCGGCTGGCCCGGCTGCCCGTCGTCCCGGTCTCCGCGCTGGCCGGGGAGCCACTGCTGCTGCCGGACGAGTCCCGCGCACCGGAACTGGCCGAGTTCGTCGGCGAGATCTGCCGCACGGCGGGCTTCGTGCCGGCGACCCACCGCGACACCGTCCAGAACCTGCGCGCGGCCGTCGACCTGGTGGTGAGCGGGTGCTGTGTGATGTGCGCGCCCTCCTCGACCGCGGAGCTCGCCGCGCCGGCCCGCTGGCGCCCGCTCGCGCCGGCCGTCCCGCGCTCGCGAGTTAGGAAGGGTCCCTTGCAATCGGTTTCCGATTGCAAGGGACCCTTCCTAACAAACGTCCGAGCTAACTCAGCCGGATCATGTTCCAGGACAGCGGTGGGAGCACCGCCTGGATCCGGCCGCCGTCCAGTTTCGGCGGGTCCAGTCGGCGTGGGACGACGCGGTCCGGGTTGGTCGCGTCGTTGACGGCGTCCGGGTCGTCGTCGGCCAGCGCGACGTGTTCCGCCGAGGTCAGCGACGGCAGTGCGCGGGCGTCGATGTCCAGCGTCAGCTCCTGGCTGCTGGTCGCGGTTGACCGCGAACAGCACCACGCCCCCCGGCTCGTCGGCCAGCACCGCCACCGCGTCGAGCACCGGCACCTCGCCGTGCACCGCCGTCTCGTACGTCGGGCCGGTCGGCTCCAACCGCAGCACGGTGCCGCGCCCGTACCGGGAGGTCAGCGCGAACGGGTGGTAGCTGCTCTGCCGCCACGCCGGCCCGCCGGGCTCGGTCATGATCAGCGCCGATCACGTTGACCAGCTGGGCCTGACAGCCGATCCGCACCCGGTCGGCATGCCGGAGCAGGCTGATCAGCAGGTTGCCGACCACGACCGCGTCGGTCACCGAGTAGACGTCCTCGATCAGCCTGGGCGTACTGTTCGATCGAGAGGTTCTTCTCGCCGGCGAACCTGGTCTGGTACCAGACGTTCCACTCGTCGAACGAGATGTTGATCCGCTTTCGGTGCCGGCCCACCGCGCGCACGTGGTCGGCCGTCGCGATCACCGCGTCGATGAACCCGTCCATGTCGACCGCCGAGGCGAGGAAGCTGCCCCGGTCGCCGTCGCGTTCCTGGTAGTAGGCGTGCATCGACACGTAGTCGGCCACGTCGTACGTCTCGGCCAGGACCGTCGCCTCCCACGAGCCGAACGTCGGCATCGCATGCGACGAGCTGCCGCACGCCACCAACTCGATCGACGGGTCGACGAGCCGCATCGCCTTGCCGGTCTCGGCCGCCAACCGTCCATATTCGAGCGCCGTCTTGTGGCCGATCTGCCAGGGCCCGTCCATCTCGTTGCCCAGACACCAGACCTTGATGCCGTACGGGTCGAGAGCGCCGTGCGCCCGCCGCTGGTCCGACCAGTACGTGCCGGACGGATGGTTGCAGTACTCCACCAGGTTGCGGGCGGCGTCGATGCCGCGCGTACCCAGGTTGACCGCCATCATCGTCTCGGCGCCGACGGAGCCGGCCCACCGCTGGAACTCGTCGACACCCACGTGGTTGGGCTCGATCGTCCGCCAGGCGAGGTCGATCCGGGTCGGCCGTTCGGCGACCGGCCCGACGCCGTCCTCCCAGTGGTAGCCGGAGACGAAGTTGCCGCCTGGATAGCGCACGATCGGCACTCCGAGCTCGCGGGTGAGCGAAGCGACGTCGCGCCGGAACCCGTGCTCGTCGGCGTCCGGGTGACCCGGCTCGTGGATCCCCTCGTAGACGCATCTGCCGAGGTGCTCGACGAAGCTGCCCGTAGAGGCGCGGGATCGACGTCTCCGACGCGGAACGCTGGATCGACGGTGAGTCGAAGCGAAGTGCACGAAACCTCCTGCGACGAATGACGAGCGACCAACGGGTCAGCCCTTGAGACCGGAACCAGCGATGCCCTGCGACGATCTGGCGCTGGAAGAGCAGGAACACGGCCACCAGCGGGATCGCGCCGAGGATCGCCGACGCCATGGTGTCCGCGTACCGGATGCCGAAGGCGCCCTGGACCGTCGCGAGGCCGACGGGCACCGTCATCAGGTCGGGGTTGCTCAGCACCAGCAACGGCCAGAGCAGGTCGTTCCAGGTGGTCACGAACGTGAAGATGGCGACGGCGGCCACCGCCGGCCGGGCCAGCGGCAGCACGATCCGGCGGTAGACCCGGAAGAAGCTGGCGCCGTCCATCCGGGCGGCCTCCTCGAGGTCGCGCGGCAGCCCGTCGAAGAACTGCTTGAAGATGAACACCGCGATGGCGGCCGGGATCTGCGGCAGGATCACCGCCCAGTAGGTGTTGAGCAGCGCAGCGCGTCGAACTCGCGGAACCACGGCACGATCAGCACCTGGCCCGGAATCATGATGCCGGCCAGGATCGACCCAGAAGCACGATGTTCTTGTAGCGGAACCGCATCCGGGACAGGGCGAACGCGGCCATGCTGGCGACGATCACGGTGCCGATCGCGGCGAGGCTGGAGACGATGAACAGGCGCCGTACCAGCTCCACATGTCGGTGTCGCGCAGCGTGCGGGTGAACGCGTCGAACGTCGGGATGTCGATCAGCCAGGTCGTCCGTGTCGTCTCGGCGTTCGGCTTGAGCGCCGTGTCGACGGCCCACAGCAACGGGATCAGCCAGAGCAGCGCGAAGGCGATCAGCACGCCGGCGCAGATCCGGTTGAACAGCTTCTCCGCGTTCGACTGAGGCGGCGATCTTGGCTCCATGGTCGACCGACCGTCGGATTGGGCAAGCGTCGCCATCGTCAAACCACCCTCTCCTGCCGGCGCACGATCGTGAACCACACGGCCGACACCGCGAGGACCACGAGGAAGAACAGCATCGACACGGCCGCGGCGTAGCCGACGCGATAGTTGGTGAAGCCCTCGTCGTAGACGAATTGGAGGATCGAGCGGGTGGCGAAGTTCGGGCCGCCGTGGTCATCAGGTACATCTGGTCGAAGACCTTCAGCGAGGCGATCACCTGCAGCACGGCGACCAGCGTGGTGGTCCGGCCGAGCATCGGGATGGTGATCCGGCGGATCTGCTGCCACGGTCCCGCGCCGTCCATCGCCGCCGCCTCGTAGAGGTCACGCGGTATCTCCTGGAGGCCGGCGAGGTAGAGGATGAAGTTGAAGCCGAGCGTCCACCAGACGGTGGTGATGGCCAGCGACGAGCATCGCCCAGGCGGCGTCGCCGAGCCAACTCGGCGCGGTCATGCCCACCTTGGCCAGCGCCGTGTCGAGCAGGCCGAGCGCCGGTGTGTAGAGCCACATCCAGATCAGCGCGACGACCGCGGACGGCAGGATGTACGGCGCGAAGAAGGCCAGCCGGAAGAACCACCGGCCGCGCGCGACCCGGTTGGCCAGCAGCGCGAACACGAAGCCGAGGATCACCAGCGGCGGCGTGGTCAGGATCGTGAACCACAGGGTGTGCCACAGCGACGACCAGAAGTCGCTGCTACTCCAACGCCTCCGCGTAGTTGCCGAAGCCGGCGGAGCCGTTGAGGCCCGGCTTGACGAGGCTGGCGTCGGTGAAACTGAGCACCAGGCCGTAGAGCGCCGGGCCGATGATGAACAGCACATAGAGGACGGCGAACGGCGCGAGGAAAGCCGCCGCCGGCCGGCCCTGCGGCGCCGCGCTTCGGCGTGGTGCCGTCGGCGCGATGCCCCGGCGGGCGTCGGTGTCGGTCTGGTCGGATGTCTGCGTGGACACGAGTGCCTCCCACGACGCACGGAGGGTCTACAGCGGTGACGGGGTGCCTGCGAGCTGCTCGAGGCTGCCACGCATCTGGGCGATGGCCTGTTGCGGCGACGGCGGCGCCGGCCAGGACGTTGCCGATCGCGGAGCCGGTGATGATCTCGAAGTTCGAGCCGGACCCGGAGTACCAGCCCTCGGCGTCGTAGGCGGCGGCGTCGGCCGCCGACGCGTAGTTGGACTGCGGGCTCATCTGCGCTAGTCGGGACTCTCGGCGAACGGCAGCCAGAGCGGCACGTGACCACCCTCCGTCCACGTCTTGCTCTGGTCCAACATGGACCGCACGAAGGTCAGCGAGCGGCCCTGATCGTCGCCAACGACGAGTACGAGCAACGACGGGCTGCGGCGGCTGCTCGTCGCCGGCCGCCGACGCCGAGGCGCTCGGCCGGGTGCTCGGCGATCCGCAGGTCGGCGGCTTCGACGTGCAGGTCGTGCGCAACGAGCCGGCCCACGTCGATCAGCGCCCACATCGAGGACCTGTTCTCCGACAGCCGCCCCGACGACGTGCTGCTGCTGCACTTCTCCTGCCACGGGCTCAAGAGCGAGTCCGGTGAGCTGTTCTTCGCCGCGCACCAACACCCGGCCCAACCGGCTGGGCTCCACCGCGGTGCCGGCCGACTTCGTCCAGCGGTGCATGCGGGCCAGCCGGTCGCGCAGCATCGTGCTGCTGCTCGACTGCTGCTACGGCGGGGCGTTCAGCCAGGGCGTGGCGGTGCGCGCCGCCGGCGACGTCAACGTGCTCGACAGCTTCCCCGGCGGGCGGCTCGGCGGCGGCCGCGGCCGCGCGGTGATCACCGCGTCGAGCGCGATGGAGTACGCCTTCGAGGGCGACCAGCTCGCCGACGACAGAGCCCGCGCGCCGTCGGTGTTCACCGCCGCGCTGGTCGAGGGCCTGGCCACCGGCGACGCCGACCGCGACGAGGACGGCTGGGTCTCGCTCAACGAGCTCTACGACTACGTCTTCGACCGGGTCCGCGACGCGCAACCCCCACCAGACGCCGAGCCGGGACGTCGAGATGCAGGGCGAGCTGTACCTGGCCCGCAGCCGGCGGCGCCGCATCCGCCCGCTGCCGATCCCGGCCGACCTGCGGGCGGCGATCACCGACGGCAACATGTTCACCCGCCTCGGCGCGGTCACGCGAGCTGCGGTCCCGGCTGGTCAGCGACAACCTGCCGGTCGCCGCCGGCGCCTACGAGGCGCTGGCCGAGATCGCCGCGCAGCGACATCGCGTACGTCGCCGACGCCGCCGCCCAGGCCATGCGCGACGTGGCGATCCGGGTCGACCCACCGGAGCTGAATCTGGGTGGCGGTGACGCGGTCCTCCGACTGCTCGGGCCACCCCTGGCCCGCGCCTGCACCCACCGCGCCTCGGACGACTGGATCCGGGTGGCCGAGACGGCCGACGGCCTCGCCGTGTCCGCCGAGCCGGCAGCCGGCCCCGCGCCAGGGCAGCCTGACCCTGACCGGCCCGACGGGCGAGGTCGTCGTGCCCGTTCAGGTCGAGGCGCGAGCGCCGGTCCCGGCTGCCCCGCACGTGCCCGCGGCACCGCCTGCCGCGGTGGTCGCCGAACCTCCGGCGGCGGTGCCGGCTCCGCGAACACCGGAGGCGACGCCACGTCCCGCGGTGCCGGCGCCCCGGCGGACCGCGCACCTGCGGTGGCTGCTGGCCGCCGGGCTGGCCGCGTGCGCGGTCGCCCTCATCGTCGCCAACTGGCCTGGTGGCCGGTACGAGGATCTGGCCTGGGCGGACGAGCAAACCGGCTGGCACGTCTACCGCCGGCCGTGGGACCCGTTCATCGTCGGCTCGATCATGGTCTTGGCCGGCGCTCTGGGTGCGGCCGCTACCGGCCCGCGCGGTCGGCTCGCCCTGAGCGTGGTGGCGGGCAGCGGGCTGTTTCTCACCGTGGACGGAGGGATCTTCCTGTTGAGCGGGGTGGGCGCCACCGAAGGTTCGGCGTGGAGGGTGACGACCGTGCTGGGCGCCGTCGTCGACGACGGCCGCGGTCGCCGTCGTGCGGCCGACCCGCGGTTCCGCGCGGGGCGTGCTGAACCTGGCCGCCGGCGCTCTCGTCCTCGCCGGCGGTGCACTCGCGGTCGCGCACATCTGCGTGGGCATCGGGGACGTCACGTGGCTGCTCGTCAGCGACGGCTTCGGCCTGCTCGGCCCCTTCACGGTCGTGGCGCTCGCCTGGCTCACGCTCTCCGCAGGCGACCCGCCGACCCGGACCTTCCTGGCCGGGCTGGCCACCACCGCCGTCCTGCTCGCCGTGCTCGACAACGCGGAGAGCTGGGCCAACGGCCTGCACTCAGCCTTCGTCCTCGGCATGACCGGCTACGCCCTCGTGCTCGCCGGTCTCGCGCTCGGCGTCGCCCGACGGGCAGCAGACGCTCGCCCGACGGTCTGATCCGCGATCACGGGTGAGGCGGCGGAGGTGGCGCCTTGTGGGGTGGCGCCGCCTTGTGGGGTGGTGCGGCCTTGTGCGGCGGTGGCGGTGGGATCGTGTCGACCGCCGGTGGGGCGGTCGGCCAGACCAGCAGAACCGCGCACGGGGCGTGGTCGACGACGAACCGGGTCGGCGGGTTGAGGCTGCGCGGGCCGAGCCGGGTGACCGGTCCGTCGCGGGCCACCACCAGCAGGTCGGCCCCGTCCGCCGCCGCGACCACCTCGCGCTCCAGCCGCCCGCGCCGTCGCTCCGGCGACGACGGCCGGTCCAGCCGGGCCGCCGCGGCGGCCAGCAAGTGCTTCGCCTGCCTGCGCGGCGGCCGCACCGACGGCGGCACCCGGGTCGCGCCCGCGTGAGCCCCGACCGACCAGCCCGGCGAACGCGTCGGACACGTCCGAGGCCAGCGCCGGGTCGGTCGACGTGCAGCAGGGTGATCGAGGCGGACGGCGGCGCCACCTCGGCGGCGGCGTCGACGCACGCCTGCCAGGTGCCCTCGGCCAACCAGACGACGACCTTCATAGCACTGTGGATAGTTTCAGAGCCACCCATAGTGCGACAACCGCCGCGAGCAGACACGCCGGTACGGAGATCGCGCCGAGACGGAGGAACGCCGAGGTCGAGGGAGGCTCGTCGCGGGCGTGCAGGATCCGCCGCCAGAGGAGGGTGGCCAGCGAACCCACGTAGGTGAGGTTCGGTCCGATATTGACCCCGATCAGGGCGGCCAGCACCAGCCCCGGGGTGTGCGCCACCACCGGCACCAGCACCAGCGTCGCCGGGACGTTGTTGACCACGTTGGCCAGCAGGGCGCCCAGCGCGGCCACCGCGAGCAGGCCGAGCAGGTCCGCTCGGCCGGGCGTCAGGGCCGCGATCAGGTCGTCCAGTCCGTTGCGGCGCAGCGCCAGCACCACCACGCCGAGGCCGAACACGAAGAAGCAGAACAGCGGGTTCGTCGACAGCGCGATCTCGCGAGCGGTGCGGAGGCGGTCGCGGGCGGAGCGCGTACCACCAGCGGCACCGCCAGCACGACGGCGCCGGCGGCGGCGACCCAGGCCGGCGCCACACCCATCGGCTCGGCCGCGGCGAAGCCGGCCAGGGTGAGCGCCAGCACGACGAGCGCGAAACGCGGCGCCGGGGAGGGTGCGACCGGCGCGGGCCGGGCCGGCGTCGCCAGGTCGCCGGCGAAGAACCAGCGGAAGACGGCGTACTCGACGGCCAGCACCGCGAGCCACGGCAGCGCCATCATCCCGGCGAAGCCGAGGAACGTGAGCCCGGTCGCGCCGAACGCCAGCAGGTTGGTCAGGTTGGCCACCGGCAGCAGCAGCGACCCCGCGTTGGCCAGGTGGGTGGTCGCGTAGACCTGCGGGCGGGCCCGCACCCCGGCGGCCGCGGCGGTCGCGAACACCACCGGCGTGAGCAGCACCACGGTCGCGTCCAGGCTGAGCACCGAGGTGACCACCGCCGCGATCCCGAACACGACGGTCAGCAGCCGGGTCGGGCTGCCCCGGGCGGCCTTCGCCGCGATCGCTCCGGCGTACCCGAAGACGCCCCACGCGTCGGCCAGGTGGGCCAGGGCCAGGATCGCGGCCAGGAAGCCGACGGTCGGGCCGAGCATGACCATCTCGTCGCGCGCCGCCGCCCACGGCACCAGCCCGCCGCCGATGGCGATGGCGGCGGCCGGCACGGCGGCGACCGCCTCCGGCAGGCCGCGCGGCCGGACCACGGCGAACGCCAGCACGACGGCCAGCAGCAACACGGCCCACACGGTCGACACAGAGCGCCAGGGTACGGCCGCCGCACCGCCCTCGCCCGGCGACGCCGCGCCGAAACGGACAGCAGGTCGCCGCCGGATGCTCAGCCGCCCGCAACCCGGTACTCACCCGGACTCTTGATCATCGATGGCGCACGCGTTGTCAAACGGAAGGGCGAAACCCGACCCATGTCACACCGTATCGACCGACGCCAACTCCTCACTCTTGCCGGCGCCGGTGGCGTCGGACTGGCCGCCACCGTCGCGGGCGTCAGCGCCGCCCCGGTCATGGCCGACCCCAAGCACCACCTCGACCCGTTCACGCTCGGAGTCGCCTCCGGTGACCCGCTGCCCGACGGCGTGGTGCTGTGGACCCGCCTCGCGCCCGAGCCGCTGATCGCCGACGGCCTCGGCGGCATGGACCGGCACGTCGTCCAGGTCCGCTGGGAGGTCGCCGAGGACGAGCGCTTCCGCCACGTCGTCAAGCACGGCGTCGAGCGCGCCACCCCGGAGCTCGGCCACGCGGTGCACGCCGAGGTGCACGGGCTGCGGTCCGACCGCGAGTACTTCTACCGCTTTCGGACCGGCAACGCGGTGAGCCCGGTCGGGCGTACCCGCACCGCGCCCGCGGCGTCGGCCCGGCCGCGCGAGCTCGCGTTCGCGTTCGTGTCCTGCTCGAACTACCCGACCGGCTACTTCACCCCCTACCGTCACCTGGCCGCCGAGAACCTGGACCTGGTCGTGCACCTCGGCGACTACATCTACGAGGGGCCGGCGGCCGGCACGCTCGGCCGCGCGCACCTGCCGGCCACGGAGATCTTCTCGCTGGCCGACTACCGGGTGCGGCACGCCCAGTACAAGACCGACGCGGACCTCCAGCTCGCGCACGCCCGCTTCCCGTGGGCGGTCACCTGGGACGACCACGAGGTCGAGAACAACTACGCCGACGAGGTGTCGGAGGACGCGCTGCAGGACCCGGAGTCGTTCCTGCGCCGGCGGGCCGCCGCGTACCAGGCGTACTACGAGCACATGCCGCTGCGCCGGGCGGCCGTGCCGCGCGGGCCGGACATGCGCATCTACCGCCGCCTGCGGTACGGCCGGCTGGCCGAGTTCAACCTGCTCGACGGCCGCCAGTACCGCGACGACCAGGTCACCGACCCGGTGGCGCTCGACGACCCGGCCCGCTCGATGCTCGGCGCCGAACAGGAGCGCTGGCTGATCGACGGGCTGAGCCACTCGGCCGGCACCTGGAACATCGTGGCCCAGCAGACCGTGATGGCGAAGGCGGACCGCGACCCGGGCCCGGGCGAGCTGCTGCCGAACGACAACTGGAACGGCTACGAGCCGGCCCGCCAGCGCCTCTTCGACGGTGTCGTGCGGCGCCGCGTGGAGAACATGGTGGTGATCACCGGCGACGCGCACTGCAGCATGGTCGCGGACCTCAAGCAGAACTTCGACGACCCGGCCTCACGTACGGTCGGCGTCGAGTTCCTCGGCACCTCGATCACCTCGGGCGGCGACGGCGCCCCGATGGACACCCGCGGCACGGAATGGCTGGCCTCGAACCCGCACATGAAGTTCTACGACGGGCGCCGAGGGTACGTGCGGTGCACGGTCGACAACCGCACCTGGCGCAGCGACTACCGCGCCGTGCCGCAAGTGTCCACACCGGACGCCGCCGTGTCGACGATCGCCAGCTTCGTGGTCGAGGAGGGCCGCCCCGGCGTACACGCCGAGACCGCGTAGGACGTGCGGGGTGCGCCGCCGGTGCGGGACGGCGCACCCCGCACCGGCGGTCAGCTCCGCTGGCAGGTCGCTGTGGGCGGGTTGCCCGCGTTGCCGCTGCCGAGGAAGCCGAACGTGGTCGTCGCGTTCGCCGCGAGCGTGCCGTTCCACGACGTGTTGCGGACCGTCACCGCCGTACCCGACTGGGTGTGTTCGCCGCCCCAGAGTTGGCTGATGCGCTGGCCGTCGGGATAGCTCCAGGTCACCGTCCAGGCCGTGGTCGGGGTGCTGCCGGTGTTGCGGACCGTGACCTCGCCCTGGAAGCCGCCCTGCCACGAGCCGGTCACCCGGTACGTGGCGCTGCAACCACCGGGGCCGGTGGTCGGGCCCGGTCGTCGGGGTCGCGGTCGGCCCGGCGGTCGGGGTCGCCGTCGGGCGTGGCCGTGGGGGAGGTGGTCGGGCCGGGGGTCGGGTCCGGGCCGAGGCGGTCGGCGACCAGGATGCCGCGGCCGTTCGTGCCCAGGTAGACCCGGCCGAACACGCGCGGGTCGCCGGTGACCGCCTCGCCCGCGTTGCCGTACTGGTGCTGGTTGTCGTTGATCCGCACCCAGGACGCGCCCGTGTCGTCGGAGCGGTAGACGCCGGCTACGCCGTCGACGGTGCCGACCAGGAAGACCGCCGGGTACGTGCGGCCCGGTGCCGCCTTGCCGAACCCGACGTTGACCGCGGCGGACACCGTCGAGACCCGGGTGAACGTGCCGCCGTTGTCGGTCGAGCGGTAGAGCCCGCCCGACCCGGCCACCCAGACGTCGCCGCCGACGGTCTTCAGCTTGCCGCCGTCCGGCAGGCCGGAGGCAGCGCCCGTGAAGGTCCGACCGCCGTCCGCGCTGGCGTAGACCCGCCCGGCCGCGTACCCGAAGAACCGCGCCGGGTTGGTCCGGCTCGCCTCGACCGAGGCGCCGGCCGGGATGCCCGACGACGCGGTCCACGAGCTGCCCCGGCTCGTCGAGTAGTGCACGCCCGCGCCCTGCGGGCTCCACACCACCGCGCTCGCGTCGGTCGAGAGGGCCACCGTGCCGCCGCCGGTCACGCCGCCGGGCTCCTGGCCCTGGTACCACGTGCGGCCGCCGTCCGTGGAGACGCCGATCCGGTTGAGGTTGGGGTTGGCCGCCCGGTCGCCGTTGCCCACCCGGACCATGACCGACGGGTTCGCCTCGGCGAAGTCCAGGCTCGTGTTGCTGCCCAGGTTGGGCGTGTCGTGGAAGTTCGCCGGCACCGCGGTCAGGTCGTCGTGCCGGAACCCACCGATGTCGCCGAGCGCGCTCACCAGCGGTGCGCCGGACGGCGGGCTGGCCAGGTCGAGCACGGCGGTCTCCTCGATGCCACGGGCCATCGGCCGGACCGTGAACGTGCCGCTCGCGCTGTCCCAGGCGGTGAGGTTGGTGGTGGCGTACAGGGTGGCGCCCGTGCCGTACAGCATCCGGTTGGAGTCGAACGGGTCGATCTCCAGCGACTCGGTCATCCAGCCCAGCTTCGGCGTCTGCTCGGGCTGCGACGGCGCCGTGTTGAAGTCGAGCCACGGGTTGGCGGAGATGTCCATCGTGTAGCGGTTGACCCGGTTGGGATAGCCGTTCGGATAGTCCCACACACGGGACCAGGTGGCGCCGCCGTCCCGGGTCCGGAAGAAGATGACGTCGGGCCACCACGAGATCTGCGTGGCGACGACCAGCGTGCCCGGGTTCTGCTTGTCGATGGTCAGTCCGCTGTAGCCGAAGTAGGCGTCGGCGCTGGTCGACGGGACGGGGCTGATCTGGGTCCAGGCGCCGGTGGATCGGGACAGCTTCCAGACGTCACCCTTGCCACCGTCGTACGGGCCGCCGGTGTCGCTGGTCGCGATGTAGAGGAAGCCGCCGGTCGGGTCGATCACCGCCTTGTGAGCGAGGTAGCCGGTCGGCTGGTCCGGAATCCGTTGCCAGGTGGCGCCCGCGTCGGTCGACCGATAGACCGGGTTCTGCTTGTCGGCGACGCCGACGTAGATGGTCCGGGTCGCCGAGCCGGCCGCGCCGGTCGACGGGTCGAACTCGACCCACGTGACACCCTGGTTGCCGGTCAGATAGCCGTTGGGATCCGACGGGTCCTGCGCGTAGTTGCCGGCGTTGGGAAACGCGGTCACCCGCGCCCACGACGCGCCGTAGTCGGTGCTCCGCCACAGCCCGTTGCCGCCCTCGGCGCCGTAGTAGAGGACCCGGCCGTCGTTGGGGTCGACCGCGAGCCGCTCGCCCTGACCCCGACCGGGCATGTTGCCGCCGACCTTGAACGGCAGCGGGTACGTCTGCCAGGTGGCGCCCCGGTCGGTGGAGCGCAGGATCGCCCCGTTGTTCGGGTCCCAACTGTTGGTGTACATGCCGACGGCGGCGTACACCCGGTTCGTCTGCACCGGGTCGGCGGCCATGCTGAGCACACCGTTCCACCCCCAGCGGTCCCAGCCGACCCAGTCGAGCAGCGGGATCCAGGAGGACGTGCCGGCGTTCCAGCGGTAGGCGCCGCCGATGTCGGTGCGGGCGTAGATCAGGTCGCGCTGACCCGGGTTGAACACGATGCCGGAGATGAAGCCGCCGCCGTCGATCCGGACGTTCTTCCAGGTGTACGAGTCGGCGGCGGCCGCGGTGGACTGTGCCGGCGCGAAGGTAAGTGCGGCCGCCGCGGCCAGCAGGGCGGCGGCGAGGGCCGCCGCCCAGGTGCGTAATGAGCGCATGTCTGCCTCTCGGTGTGCGATGGTCGCGCACTACCGGAGGGCTGGAGAGGCCGCCGCCACCCGACATGCGCGGACGAGCGGAACGGTCGTGCGGCGCGCCTGCCCTGGCGCCGCACGCGGCCCGGCTCCCGCGCCTCGGCCTCGCCGGTGAGGTTCACACGTGCTATCGGGCTCTGTCAATGGTGTGATGGTCGGCATGTGTACGACGCAGGAGTGTCCATCGCAGACCACCACCGTCACCCGGCGGGCGGCGCTGTTCGGCGGCGCGCTCGTCGCCGCCGGCGCGGCCCTGGCGCCCGCCGCCCCGGCCCAGGCCGCTGGCCGTCGCGGCATCGCCGACCTGACCTACCCGCTGTCCACCACGTTCCCGGCGTTCGCACCGGGTGAGGAGGCGGCCCGGCGGACCTATGTGACCATCGAGGACAACGGCTACTACATGCAGGAGTGGCGTCTCCTGGAGCACTACGGCACGCACGTGGACGCGCCCGGGCACTTCGTCGCCGGGGGCAGGCTGGCCACCGAGATCGGCATCGAGGAGCTCGTCACGCCGGTGGTGGTGGTCGACATCGCGCGCCGGGCGGCCCGCGACCCGGACACGACGGTCACGGTCGACGACCTCATCGCGTACGAGCGCCGCTACGACCGCATCCCGCGCGGCGCCGCGGTCTTCATGTACTCCGGCTGGGGCGCGAAGGTCGGCGACCCGGCGGCGTACCGGGGCACCGACGCGGCCGGCACGCTGCATTTCCCGGGCTTCAGCCCGGAGGCGTGCGAGTGGCTGCTGCGCCGGCGTGCCATCCGCAGCCTGGGCGTCGACACGCTCAGCATCGACCCGGGCGTCTCGGCCACCTTCGACACCCACCTGGTCCTGCTCGGCGCCGACCGCTACGGCGTGGAGAACGTCGCCAACCTGGAGCGCCTGCCCCGCCACGGCGCCACGGTCAACGTCGGCCTGATCCCGTACGAGGGAGGCTCGGGCGGCCAGGCCCGCGTGTTCGCCACCTGGTGACGTTTGACGGTCCCCGGGGGCTCTGCCACTGTGGCTGACTGTGCGGGATGGGTAAGGGCCCCACGGAGCCGATGCTGTCGTGGGCTGCGGCGTGCGTCGCCGGCGACGCCCGCGTGGTGGGCGTGCGGGTGCTGCACGGCGGTGATGGTCCCTGGCTGCTTCGTGTCGAGTCTTCTCGTCGGTCGACCTCGGCGGTCCTTCGGGCGCCGACGCCTCGCATCGACGTCGACATGATCGCCACCAACGTCGCCGCTCTGCTGATGGCTGAACGGCATTCGCTGCCGGCCGGAGCCGCGATCGCCGGGGTTCACCGGGTGCCGCTCGCGCCGTCCGGTCGTCTGCCAATGCGCGCCCGGCCTATCGCCGTCGACGACTTCGCGCGGGAACGGCGGCTCGGGCGGATGCCGACCACACCGTTGCTCGACCGCGCCGATGTGCTGATCAGCGCGGTCCGCCGCACCCTCGGCCCGACCGTCTTCGTACACGGGGACGTGTGGCCGGGCAACATGATGTGGCGCGGCCCGGAGTGCCGGGCGCTGATCGACTGGAAGACTGCCGGCGTCGGCGATCCGGGTGTAGATCTCGGTGAACTGCGCAAGCAGGTCGCCTACGTCAACGGCCCGGACGCCCCACGGCATGTGTTGGACGGGTGGGAACGAGCCAGCGGAACCCGCGCGACCGACGTGGCCTACTGGGATGCCGTCGCCGCGCTGAACACGCCGACCGAGTGTGACCCCCCGGAGCACACGCCTCGCCGCGACGAGTTCCTCCGCGCGGCGCTGGCCAGGCTTTGACGCCTCAGCCCTGGTGGCGTCGCCCGTAGTTGAGGATGACGCTGCGCATGGAGCCCATCCCGTAGCGGTCGACGTCACTGGACATCCCTGCCACCTCGTCCAGGATCGGGTCGACGGCGATACCGGCGTGCCGGGCCTGGTCGCACAGGTGTTGGAGCTCCAGGATCTCGTCACGGGTGTCCGCACCCTGGTCACGTGCGGACAGGTGCACCAGGCGGGCGCGGAACTCGGGCGCCGAGTCCCACTCGCGGGGCAGCTGCGCGGCCCACCGGAAGGACGTGTGCCGGTCGAACAGTCCCCGGATCGCGACGCGGGTCGTCTCGTCGCCGGCGCTGTACTCGTCGATGAGCGCACGGAGGACGGCCTCCGCCTGGTCGGCCACGGCGAGCTCGGCCAGGTCTGCCTTGACGACGGCGCCCAGGTTCGCGAGCTCCGTGAGATCAACGGGCTTGGTGGCCACCGGATGGAAGACGGCATCCAGCCGAGCGACCTCGCGCTCCATCTCGCCCAGGTCCACCGCAACTTCGTAGCACATCAGCGCTCGGTGGCGGATATCTGCTCGACGCCGGCTGGCGGAGTACGACGGGTCGACAACGCCGCTCGCGCTGGAAACATGGCCGGCCTGGCGGGCGACGAACACCCAGGCTTAGCCGCAGATCACGGCCAGTACAGTGTGGGCGTGGCGGACCTGAGGCAGCGGATTCTCGTCGAGCTCGGCGTCAAGGCGTCGATCGTTCCCAAGGTCGAGATCCGGCAGCGGGTCGACTTTCTCAAGGACTACCTGCGCTCGACGCCGGCCAAGGGCTTCGTGCTCGGGGTCAGCGGCGGCCAGGACAGCACGCTGACGGGTCGGTTGTGCCAGCTCGCCGTCGAGGAGTCGCGGGCCGAGGGACGGGACGCCACCTTCGTCGCGGTCCGGCTGCCCTACGGGGTGCAGGCCGACGAGGACGACGCACAGGCCGCGCTGCGGTTCATCCGGCCCGACCGATCCATCGCGGTCAACGTCAAGCCGGGTGCCGACGCCGTCGCCGCCGAGGCCGCGACCGCCTCTGGGGGAACCGCTGCGCGACTTCGTACGCGGCAATATCAAGGCCCGTGAACGCATGGTCATCCAGTACGCGGTCGCCGGTCAGCTGAACATGCTCGTCGTGGGCACCGACCACGCGGCCGAAGCGGTGACGGGCTTCTTCACCAAGTACGGCGACGGCGGCGTCGACCTGACCCCGCTGACCGGACTGACCAAGCGCCAGGGCGCCGCCCTGCTGCAGGAGCTGGGCGCACCGCCGAGCGCCTGGCAGAAGGTGCCGACGGCCGACCTCGAGGACGACCGCCCCGCGCTGCCCGACGAGGTCGCACTCGGCCTGACGTACGCCCAGATCGACGACTATCTGGAAGGCGTCGACGTCTCGCCGGAGCTGGCGGCCAAGGTGGAGTCGGTCTTCCTCGCGACCCGCCACAAGCGCACGGTGCCGGCAACCCCCCTCGACGACTGGTGGCGCGGCGTCAGGGGTTGATCAGCTTCCAGTCGCCCTCGGAGACGACCTCGACGGTGCCGTCGACCACCTTGATGGCCGTGTCGTCGTCGATGGCGTAGGTCGGAACCGGAATGCCGGACGCCCACTTCTCGATGTTGGCCAGCCTGGTGTCCTCCATCTCCGGATGCTCGAGGTGCGGGTAGAGCGTGAAGTCCACCAGGCCCAGCGCCCGCTCGGCTCCCTGCGCCATGTCACTGCCGTCGCGCATGAACCGCAGGTCGAACTCGGCGTCGCAGTTGTAGGGGGTCACCGCGATGCTCCCGGCGCTCAACCCGACATAGACCGTGTCGGTCAGCGACGGCAGGATGTCGGCCAGGCCCGACTGACGCATCCAGTAGGTCAGATAGAGCACGTCGCCGCCGCAGACGAGCAGCGCGTCGGTCTGGCGAACCATGGGAACCCAGTTCTCCTCCCGAATGGTCGGCAGCGCGGTGAGCTCGAGCACTCCCACGGACTTCCAGCCCAGCCCGGACATCGAGTGGGGACCGTTGCCGCTGATCGCTCTCCACGCCATGCCGGACCCGCCGGCGAACGAATAGGCGGCGGTCGGCACGACAAGGGCGCTGCACTCGCCGATCGGCTTGCCCAGCAGCTCGACGAGCGCGCGGGAGATGCTCGGGTTGCTGATGCCCGCGGAGGTGAGAAGAAACTTCATCAAGGCCCTCTTCCGAGATCGCCGTACGTTCCGCACGTCGCTTGCGAATCTTCCCTAGCCTCGGCCCGTGAACACCACCCTGTACGAGTTTCGTGACCTGATCCTCGGGCTGCGCGATGAGGCGCAGCCAGGCTGGGGCGCGCAGGAACTGGTGCTGTGGCGCTGGAGCCGGCCGACGACCCGGTCGAACCGGTCAGCCTGGTGGCGGAGCACTGGCCCGGAGCGTTCGCAGGCGCCCTGCTGTGAGGTCCGGGCGGGCCCCGCGTGGGCGCGCTCGACGACCTGACCCAGCCCGAACGCGACGACCTGCTGCGCTTCCGCCACAGCACCACGCGCGACCTCGGCAGCGACCTGTACCCGTTCGACTACCACCTGGTCGAACCGCGGCCAACTTGACGTCACCGTTCGCTGGGGGATGCTGACCGGGTGAGGTACGTGTCCCGGGTTCCGCAGCCGCCGCTTGACGGGCTCATCGACGACATCTACTACCTGGAAGGGGCCGCCCCGTACCCGAAGCTGCTGGTGCCGCCCATGCCTTCGGCGTTGCTGTTCATCACTCTCGACGGGTCGTTCCGCCTGCACAACGGGGACCCGTCGACGCCGTCCGTGCAGCCCGCCGAAGGTTGTTTCATCGGCCTGCCGACCAGGCACATGCTCATCGAATATCCCCATGAAACACGGATCGTCGGCGTGCATTTCAAGCCCTGGGGCGCGTTCCCGTTCATCCAGACGCCGTTGTCCGACCTGCGCGACCAGATCGTGCCGACCTCGGCGTTGTGGGGCCGCTTCGCGGACGAGGTACGGGAGCGCATGTACGCGGCCGGCAGCCCGCAGGACATGCTGGTGACGCTCGAAGGGCTGCTGCGCCGCCGGCTCACGGAGACCAAAGACCTCGGACTGGTGCGGCACCTGGGCACCCACCTCGCCGACACACACGGCACGGCCTCGATCGGCGCGCTGGCCGACTCGGTCGGGGTGAGCCCCACCTACCTGCTCGGCCGGTTCAAGGAACAGGTCGGAGTCCCGCCCAAGGTCCTCGCCCGGATCTACCGGTTCGCCCGCGTGGTGCTGGAGATCGACCCGACCGGGCCGGTGGACTGGGCCGAGGCCGCGCACCGTGCGGGCTTCTACGACCAGCCGCATTTCAACAACGAGTTCCTCGCGTTCACCGGGCGCACACCGACCCAGTACCTGCGGCTCCGTAGGCGGTTCCTGGCGGAGAACCCCGGGCACGTGCTCGATCTGAGCCCGGTGCCCGCCGAGTAGCGGCGGCGCGCGATTTTTTCCAAGCCTGCCCACCCGGCGTGACGCCAGCATTGTGACGGTCAGCCATCGGGTCGTCGAAAGAGCAGGTAGCACAGGCATGAGCAAGGTCCGCAGCGTTATGGCCGTATCCGTCGACGGCTTCATCACCGGCCGGAACCCGGGACCGGGCAACGGGCTCGGAGACGGCGGCGACGTCCTCCACGAGTGGTACTGGGACGGCGACACCCCCAGCACGGTCGTCCCGGCGTTCCGCCTCTCCGAGATCACCCGTCGCTTCGTCGACCCCTTCGCCGCGCGTACGGGGGCCGTCGTCGCCGGGCGCAACAGCTACGACGAGTCGAACGGCTGGGGCGGCGGCAGTCCACACCCCACGGCCCCGCTCGTCGTCCTCAGCCACCGGCCGGCCCCGCCCGAGGCGACACCGACGCAGGTGTTCACCACGTCGATCGAGCAAGCGATCGCCACCGCCCGCACGGCCGCGGGAGACCTCGACGTCGCCCTAATGGGAGGCGGTGTGCTCACGTCGGCCCTGGCCGCCGGCCTGGTCGACGAGATCGTCGTCCACCAGGTGCCGATCCTGCTCGGCGCCGGCCGCCGGCTGTTCCAGGAGCTACCGTCCCACGTGCGCCTCAGCCTCGTCGAGGCCGTGCCGGCACCCGGCGTGACACACCTGCACTATCGACTCGAACGCTGACCTCTACCGGCCGGCGGTGGGGTTGCGGGGTGGTACGGGCGTGGCCACGACGAACGACGTGTGGGTCTGGCCGTGGAGCAGGAACTGGTCGAGCACCGCTTCCAGGTCTGCGATGGCCGGCACGTGGACCTTGAGCAGGAAGCAGTCCTCGCCGGAGATGCGGTGACATTCGCTGACCTGTGGCGTACGCCGGCCAGCTCGGCGATCTTGGCCAGCTGGCCCGGTCCCGGCCGGATCCGTACCCACGCGGCGACCGGCAGGCCGATCGCGGCCGGGTCGATGTCGAGGCGGTAGCCGCGGATGACGCCGGCCTGCTCCAGCCGGGCCAGCCGTTCCCGCACCGGCGGGCGCCGACATGCCGACCGTGCGGGCGAGCTCCGCGGCGGTCGCGCGCGGGTCCGCGTCGAGCGCGGCGAGCAGCCGCAGGTTGGTCTCGTCGAGCAGCGACTTTCCGTCAGGAAGGCCGTTGCGGCGGTCTGGCTGTCCTGGAGTGGCATGTCGGCCGCCTCCTGACCTTCGATCGGCTATGGGGCCCGTGCGCGTCGCTTGTTCCGACGAATAGAGGCATGGACGACAGCGCGGTCGCCGCGTCCGCCGCACGCGTACTTCGTCGTCAGCGCGGTCTTCCACTACCTCGGGCCGGCGTTCGCGGTGCTGCTGTTCGCCCGCGTCGACGTGCTCGGGGTGGCGTGGCTGCGGATCGCGACCGCCGCGGTGGTCTTCGCGGCCTGGCGCCGGCCCTGGCGGCTGTGGCGGCGCCTCGACCGCCCGACCCGGCTGGCTGCTGACCGGCTGGGCGGCGGTGCTGGCGGTGATGAACAGCGTGCTTCTACCTCGCCATCGACCGGCTGCCGCTGGGCACCGTCGCCGCGATCGAGTTCCTGCCGGTGATCGTGCTGGCCGCGTTCGCCGCCCGTACCCGCCGCAACGTCGCCGCGCTGGTCGCCGCGGTCGGCGGCGTCTACCTGCTCACCGACGTGCGGCTGGTCGCCGAGCCGCTCGGGTTCGCCTTCGCCGTCGCCAACGCCGTGCTGTTCGCCCTCTACATCGTGCTCGGCCACCGGGTCGCGCGCAGCCGCCAGGTCGCCGGCATCGACGGGCTCGCGCTCGTCGATGCTGATCGCCGCGGTCATCGCCCTGCCGATCGGCATCGGGCAGGCCGCGCCCGCCTTCACCGACCTGGTGGCGCTGGCCGCCGGCCGCCGGCGTCGGCATCTGCTCGTCGGTCATCCCGTACGTCAGCGACCAGCTCGCCATGGCCCGGCCTGCCGCGGGCGACGTACGCGCTGATGGTGTCGCTGCTGCCCGCCACCGCCACCGTCATCGGCGTCGTCGTGCTCACCCAGATCCCCACGCGACGGAGATCGTCGGCGTCGTGCTGGTGGTCGCCGGTGTCGCCCTGCACCAGGAACGCGCGGCTCAGCGGCTCACGGCGGTCTCCCGCTCCACCCGCGACAGCTTCTCGGGGTTGCGCACGTGGTAGAGGCCGGTGACCAGGCCGTTCTCGATCCGCACCGCCAGCGACGCCGTCGATCTCCCCGTCGACCCGGATGAGCAGCGCCGGGCCGCCGTTGATCTGCACCGGCTCGACCGACCTTTCGGCGCCGCTCCCGTACCAGCCGGCGGCCAGCAGGCGGGCCACCTTGTCGGCCCCCACGATCGGGCCGCAGCATGGCGTGCTTGACTCCGCCGCCGTCGCTGAGGGCGACGACGTCCGGCGCGAGGATGTCGAGCAGGCTCTGCAGATCGCCGGTTTCGACCGCTCGTTGGAAGGCCTGGAGCGCGGCCCGGGTCTCGGCCGGCGGAGACGGCGCCGCGGGGTCGGCGCGCGGCGACGTGTGCCCGCGCCCGGTGGGCGATCTGGCGGACCGCGGCGGGGGTCTTGTCGACGGCTTCGGCGATCTCGTCGTACTCCAGATCGAACACCTCGCGCAGCACGAACACCGCCCGCTCGGTCGGTGCGAGCGTCTCCAGCACCAGCAGCATCGCCATCGAGACGCTGTCGGCGAGCTCGACGTCCTCGGCCACGTCGGGCGCGGTCAGCAACGGCTCGGGCAGCCACGGCCCGACGTAGGACTCCTTGCGCCGGCCGAGCGCGCGCAGCCGGTCCAGCGCCTGCCGGGTGACGATCCGCACCAGGTAGGCACGCTCCTCCCGCACCGTGCCGAGATCGACGCCCACCCAGCGCAGCCAGGTCTCCTGCAGGACGTCCTCGGCGTCGGTGGCCGAACCGAGCATCTCGTAGGCGACCGTGAACAGCAGGTTGCGATGGGCGACGAACGCCTCGGTGGCGGAGTCCAGTGTCGTTCGGTCTCGCTCATGCCCGGCTCCTGCCCTCGCCGCCCCTGTGCACACGCACAAGACGCCGGCCCCCACCGTTCTGTGACACCCACGACCGGTGGCCCACGTCACATGCAGCGCGCTGTCACAG
The DNA here is from genome assembly GCA_963840005.1 of uncultured Actinomycetota bacterium. Classification (GTDB taxonomy): domain Bacteria; phylum Actinomycetota; class Actinomycetes; order Mycobacteriales; family Micromonosporaceae; genus Asanoa. The sequence continues at coordinate 365,748 of CAWIXO010000001.1, forward strand.
CGATCGGGTGCGCCGGCGTCTCGTGTTCGCCAATACGCAGCGCGAACGACAGGAGACAGTCGTGGCAACACAAACCGCACCGCCGCCGGCCGGGACGACGACGGCCGCGGATCCGAGACGGTGGCTGGTCCTCGCCGTCATCGGCGCCGCCCAGCTCATGGTCGTCCTCGACCTGACCGTGATGAACCTCGCGCTGCCGTCGGCGCAGCACGCGCTGGGCTTCACGACCGCCGACCGGCAGTGGGTCGTGACCGCGTACGCGCTGTCGTTCGGAAGCCTGCTGCTGTTCTGCGGGCGGCTGGCCGACCTGATCGGCCGCAAGGTGACCTTCCTCACCGGGCTCGCCGGCTTCGCGGCCGCCTCCGCCGTCGGCGGCGCCGCGGACAGCTTCGCGATGCTGGTGACGGCGCGGGCGTGCCAGGGGGTCTTCGCCGCGCTGCTCGCGCCGTCCGCCCTGTCGCTGCTGGCCACGACCTTCAAGGACCCGAAGGAGCGGGCCAAGGCGTTCGGCGTGTACGGCGCGGTCGCGGCCGCCGGCGGGGGCCTGGGGCTGCTGCTCGGCGGCGCGCTGACCTCCTACCTGTCCTGGCGCTGGTGCATGTACATCAACCTGGTCTTCGCCGCGGTCGCGATCATCGGCGGCGCTGCTGCTGGTGGGCAGGCAGCAGCGGACGCCGGGCGGCCGGCTGGACATCCCGGGCGTGGTGACGGTGTCCGGCGGGATGTTCTGCCTGGTCTACGGCTTCTCCAACGCCGCGTCGCACAGCTGGCGCACGCCCTCGACCTGGGGCTTCCTCGCTGGCCGGCGTCGCGCTGCTGATCGTCTTCGCGGCCTGGCAGTCGCGCGCCGCGCAGCCGCTGCTGCCGCCCCGCGTCGTGCTCGACCGCAACCGCGGCCGGCGCCTACCTCACCATCCTGATCAGCGGGGCCGGCATGTTCGGCGTCTTCCTGTTCCTCGATCTACTACATGCAGGTGACCCTGGGGTACTCGGCGATCAGGTCGGGCGTGGCCATGCTGCCGATGGTGGTGTTCAGCGGCACCATGGCCACCGTGGGCAACACCAAGCTGATGCCGCGGTTCGGCCCCAAGCCGATGGTCATCGCCGGCATGCTGCTCAACGCGGGCGGCATGGTCTGGCTGACGAGGATCGGCGCGGACTCGGGGTACGCGTCGGCGCTGCTCGGCCCGCTCTCGGTGTTCGGCGCCGGCATGGGCCTGATCTTCGGCATGGTGGCCGCCACCGGCACCTTCGGCGTGGCACCGCGCGACGCCGGCGTGGCCTCGGCGAGCATCAACACCGGGCAGCAGCTCGGCGGCTCGATCGGCACGGCGCTGCTCAACACGATCGCGGCGAGCGCCGCCACCGGCTACCTGGCCGACCACGGGGCTGACTCCGGCGGTGGTCCGAGCTGGCGGCGGTCGCACAGCTACATCACGGTGTTCTGGTGGTGCGCCGGCATCTTCGCCGCGGGCGCCGTCGTCTGCGGTGCGCTGCTGCGGCGCGGCCCGCTGACCCGGCCCGCGACCATCCCGGCCCGGGAGCTGACCGCGGTGCGATAGCCGGCGGATGACCGGGCCGCCGGGCGGCCCGGTCATCGCTGGGGGCTACTCCACCGGACGGCGCAGCGAGTACGTGACGCCGTAGAGGCGGTGGGGCTCGTTCGGGAAGTACGTGGCGCTGCGGTCGTAGGCCTGCCAGCCCGCCGCGCCCGCCCGGTTGAGGTGGCGCATGTCGTTGAACCGCTCGTCGGTGCCCCAGCGCTGGGCCCCGCCGGAGTGGTGGAAGGTGGCGTTCCAGTCCATGAACTGGTCCTCGCCATAGGTTCCGGCGGCCCGGTATTCCAACCGGGCGTACTCCCATGTGGTCACAGCGAGGATTGTGCCGGGCGACGCGTTCCGCGGGCCAGGGCCTGCAGGGAGTACGCGAGCAGCAGCAGCCCGGTGCCGACGCCCACCACGAGGCTCGGCGCCGTGTCGGTGGCCAGCCCGGTGATCAGGCCGACGACCGCGACCACGCAGGTCACGACGGCCAGCGGGCGCAGCAGTGGGTCGCCGAGCACGGGCGCCAACGGTACGAAGTGGACGCCGACCACGAACGCGACCCAGACCGGAATGTAGTCGGGCTGGCCGAGGCGGCCGAGCAGGATGGCGCCGAGGAAGATGACCGCGAACTCGATGCCGACGATGATCCCGTACCGCCGGCTGGCCGCCGGGTCCTTCATCGCTGAGCCCTCGGCCGGTGCGCGCAGGCCGGTCACCAGGCCGATGACAGCCACGAGAACCGACACCACGCTGCCAGCGGTCAGCCAGCCCGACGACCCGCCGGCCTGCGCCCACCCGAACCAGGCCGAGGCGAAGAAGCCTAGGAACAGCGCGGTGAAGCCGGCATCGCGACGGGTCTGGGCTCTCATGATCATCAACCTACCCGGGCCTCGACGGGTGCCGGCGCCGGGGCGGTCGGGCGGGTGGACAACCAGCAGCCGGCCACGATCAGGAGGAAGCCGGCGACCGTGCTGGCGTGCAGGGGCTCGTTCAGGATCGCGACGCCGAGCAGGACCGCGACCACCGGGTTCGCGTAGGTGACCAGGCCCGCGCGGCTCGGGCCGGCCTCGCCGATCAGGCCGTAGAAGGCGAGCAGGGCGACCGCGGTGCAGAGCAGGCCGAGGGCGACCAGTGCCGCCCACGAGCCGCCGCTGACCGGGGTGGTCGGCAGGCTGAAGGCGGCGAACGGGGCCAGCACCACGGTGGCCACGGTGGTCGTGCCGGCGACCAGTGCCGTGGGCGGCACGTCCGAGGCGCGGCGTTGCACGTAGACGGTGGCGACCGCGTACAGCAGCGTGGCCAGCAGGATCATGCCGGCGCCGAGCAGGCCCCAGCGGTCGCCGGAGACGTCGAGGCCGACCAGCACGGCCACGCCGACCAGGCCGAGCGCCAGACCGGCGACCCGCAGCCGGGTCAGCGGCTCGGCCCGCAGCATGAGCAGCGCGATCAGCACCGGCTCGATGGCGATCAGCAGGCCGGTCAGCGACGAGCTGATGTGCTCCTCGCCGTAGGTGATCAGCAGGAACGGCCCGACGATGTGTACGAGGCCGAGGAAGATCACCGGGCCGAGGTGGCGGCGCAGGGCCGACAGGGTGCCCTGCATCGCGGCCACCGGGATCAGGACCAGGGCGGCGATGGCGACCCGGCCGAAAACCACCGCCATCGGCGACAGCTCGTCGATGGCGATCTTGATCAGCAGGTACGGGATGCCCCAGAGCACGGCGACCAGGGCGAAGAGGATCCAGGCTCGACGATTCACATCATGAGCCTCACCCCGTACCGTATTCAGCGGTAGTGATGATTTGGGGTGCGAGTGTTAAGGAAAACTGATGATCGACGTGCAGCGTCTCAAGGTCTTCCGTGAGGTCGCCCGGCAGGGCAGCTTCAACCGTGCGGCGGCGGTGCTCCGGTTGACCCCGTCCGCCGTCTCCCAACAGATCAGCGCGCTCGAACGGTCGCTGGGCGCCAGTGTGGTCTGCCGCAGCACGCGTGGCATCGAGGTCACCGAGGCCGGCCGCGTGCTGGTCGACGCGGCCGACGTGATCGCCGCCGAGCTCGACTGCGCCGAGCGCGAGATCGCCCGGCTGGCCTCCGTCGGCCCGCGGCTGACCGTCGCGACGTTCGCCAGCGGTGGTCAGCGGCTGCTGCCCGGCGCGCTGACCCGGTTCTCGGCTCTGCACCCCGAGGTGTCGCTGACCGTGCTGGAGAGCGAGCCCGCCGACAGCCTGCTCCAGGTCCGCTCGGGCGCTGCCGACCTCGCGCTGACCTACCACTTCGACGGCCCGCCGCCGATCACCCCCGACGACCGCTCGGGTCTGACCTGGACCCCGCTGCTCGACGATCCGATGTGGTCGTCCTGCCGGCCGGGCACCGGCTGGCCGGCCGCGACGAGGTCGCCCTGGCCGAGCTCGCCGGCGAGCGCTTCGTGCAGGGCTGCATGTCGGCCAGCGACATGCTGGACCACTACGCCGCGCTGGCCGGGTTCGAGGTCGAGGTGGCCTGCCGGGGCACCGACTACGTGTTCGCCCAAGCGCTGGTCCGGGTCGGTGTGGGCGTCAGCCTGGTGCCGCACACCGCGCTCATCGCCGACGCCGCCGGGCTCGCCATGGTGCCGCTGGAACCGCCGCGGCCGTCCCGCCGGATCGGCGTCGCGATCGCCCGCCGCCGGTCCAAGGACCCGGTGACCCGCGCGCTGCTCGACGCGCTGTCCCAAGAAGTAGGAGTGCCCTCCCGGATAACGGGATGACCGGCGTACGGTCGGCCGCATGGCCGTCTACACCCACGGGCACCACGAGTCCGTGCTGCGCTCCCACCGCTGGCGTACCGCCGAGAACTCCGCCGCCTACCTCCTGCCCGCGCTGACCCCCGACGCCCGGCTGCTCGACGTGGGCTGCGGCCCCGGCACGATCACCGCCGACCTGGCCACCCGGGTCGGCTCGGTGACCGCGGTGGAGACCGCGCCCGAAGCCCTCGACGCCGCCCGCGCGGTCGCCGCCGAGCGCGGGCTGGCCATCGACTTCGCCGTCGAGGACGTGCACGCGCTGAGCTTCGCCGACGACAGCTTCGACGTCGTGCACGCGCACCAGGTGCTCCAGCACGTCGCCGACCCGGTCGGCGCGCTGCGCGAGATGGCCCGGGTCTGCCGGCCGGGCGGGATCGTCGCCGCCCGCGACAGCGACTACGCGGCGTTCACCTGGTGGCCGGAGGTGCCCGCACTGGCGCAGTGGCAGGACCTCTACCGCGGGTCGCCCGGGCCAACGGCGGTGAGCCCGACGCGGGCCGCCGGCTGCTGTCCTGGGCGCGTGCCGCGGGCCTCGACGACGTCACCGCCACCTCGTCGACCTGGACCTTCGCCACACCGGAGGACCGTGCCTGGTGGGGCGGCATGTGGGCGGACCGGGTGGTCGGCTCGGCGATCGGGGAGCGGGCGATCGAACTCGGCCTCGCGAGCCGCGACGACCTGCGGCGGCTCGCCGCCGGCTGGCGGGGCTGGGCGGCGGCCCCGGACGGCTGGTTCGTGCGTGCTGCACGGCGAGATCCGGTGCACTGTTCCGTGATCGTCATCGGTCGACCACGCATTGTGAGGTGACTCGGGTCCCCGCGTTGTCGGGTCTCCACAACATGTCGGCCACGCCATGCGCGAGGTGGCGCGTTGGTGTACCGGAGGGTAATCGGGCAGGGTAAGGGCGGGTGCAGGCGACCGCCCGAGATCCGGACGTCGCCTTCGGCACATCCGTCAGTGGGAGGCTCAACCGGTGTTCAGTCGTGTCGCCATCGTCAACCGTGGAGAGGCCGCGATGCGGCTCATCCACGCTGTCCGGGATCTGTC
>CAWIXO010000002.1:0-74610 GCA_963840005.1 uncultured Actinomycetota bacterium
CGCCCACCCAACCACAGAGGAGGCGCGGCTCGCTTCGAGCCTGGGCCTTCGACCACCCTACGCAGCGGCACCAGATCAGCGCCGACCGGCGACCTCAGCTCGATCCGTCGGCCACGGCCGCTCGGGAGGTCTTCGAGAAGGCCTACGACATCGCCAGGTAGATTGTCGCTCTGCGGAGAAGGCTGGGATCACCCAGGTCGAGTGGCCGAGCGCACCGGGATCAGCCAGGCCGACATCAGCCGCATCGAACGGGGGACGACCAGTCCCACCGCCAAGACCCTTCAGCGGATCGCCGAGGCCCTGAATGCCGAGGTGCGCCTGGTGGCGAAGACGGCGTAGCTCGTCAAACCTCGGTCAAACGAACCCCTGCCTGACAAGGGCCCACGAGGCGCGGATGACTCGGAGCGGAAACAGGGCTCTGACCAGCATGAACGCCATCCGGGCCGGATGCCGCCGGACTGGCGACGCCGGGCTCATAACCCGAAGGTCGAGGGTTCAAACCCCTCCCCCGCCACCAAGTGAGGTATGAAGGCCCAGGTCAGAGACCTGGGCCTTCGCTGTTGCGAGGGGTGTCTCTCGGGTTCAGGCGGTCTTCCCCCGGCGTTCCGCCGACTCAATCGGCGCCGGTGGAACAGGAGTGGTGAGCCGCTCGTAGGTGCGGGCGGCGTCGGCTTGCATGCCGGGGAGGACGTGCTGGTAGGTCTGGAGGGTGAAGGCGATCTTGGCGTGGCCGAGTCGCTTGCTGACGACATTGACGGGGACGCCTTCTTTGATGAGCAGGGTGCCGTGGGTGTGGCGCGGGTCGTGCAGGCGGATGACCGGGACGCCGGCACGGTGGGCGATTCGCTCGGGTGGTGTCGTCGAGGTCGATGGGGTGGCGGGCGTTGCGGGTCTTGAAGCGGTCTCCCCTGAGAGTCACCCAACGACCGCGGGTCTGAAGGCGCAGCTCCGGATCCGCCGCGGCGGAGGCGCGAACGGCGAAGGCGCGAGGCTTCGAGCTCTCCTCGTGGGCGCGGGCGGGTACGACGGGCATGATCGCAGCATGCCGACTGGGGCCGGCGGTCACCGACGTCGTGGCGCCACGCCTTCAAGCCCCGGGAGGCGGTGGTGTCGAGGCGTCCCAGAGGACGTTGCCCGCCTCCTGGATGAAGTCCATCTTCACCTCGAAGCCGAAGGTGAGGTCCTGCGACACCAGGCCGAGCTCGGAGTCCACCGGCTGGCTGTCGAGGGAGGTGACGTCGAGCCGGAAGGTGCCCAACAGCGGCTTGCCGCTGATCGAGGTGACCTTCGTGGCCGACGTGACGATCTGTTGGATCGCCGCTGCGCTCCCGCTGGTGGCCGACCGGTACTGCTTCAGGAAGATCTGCGGCAGCGTGTGCCGGAGGAGGGCGGCGGCGGCGGCGGGGTCGAGGTGGGCGAGGTCGGCGTCGGGTTCGAGCCGGTCGCGCATGATGGCGGCGAGGCCGTGGACCAGAGCTTCGACCGAGTGCCACTCCTCGGTGGCGTCCGCCGGCGTCGACGTCGGGGTGACCTCGAGCAGCCGGTAGGTGGCGGCGCGGTACCGCGAGTGGAAGTTGAGCCCGAACACGTCGAGGGCCCATGTCTCCGACGAGTCGCCCCGGAAGGTCGGTGTGCCCCAGGTCTTGGGGAAGCCGTTCGTTTCGCGGCCTGACACGAGCGACATCGGGTTGCCGAGCCAGATGTAGGGGATGGCGAACCAGAAGTCGACCGGCTTGCCCGTTTCGTCCAGCCGGGCGATCGGCAGCCACAGCGCCACCTGGGTCTCCTGGAGCTCGCCGTAGGTGCTCCAGGGCGGGACCAGCGGGTGGACCGACTCGACGTCGCCCCAGGTGAGCATCAGGTAGTCCGTGAGCGGCTCGAAGCGCATCTGGGCCAGGCTCACGTCGGTGAACACCTTGTCGACGAACGCCTTGATCTTGGCCGCGTCGCCCTTGGCGAAGAACCCGGTGAGGGTGGTGTCGGCACACGAGTAGGGGCCAGGGAAGCTCTGGTAGCCGCTGTACTCGACATAGCCGGCGGGCCCGCCGGTGTCGGCCTCGAGCACGCCGCCCTCGCCCGGGAACCGCTCGTCGGTGCCGAGGATCGCCCGGGCGGCCTGCCGGCCCGACAGGGTCGCCGCCTCGGCGGAGCCGCCGTCGATGCCGTTGCGCGTCCAGTCGCCGGCCAAAGTGACGTTGGTGAAGTCCGACTCGTCGGCCTTCAGCCGGTATCGCAACGACCCGGCGGGGGTTGTGACGTAGCGTTCGCTGCCGCTGGAATTGTCGCCCGCCAGTACTGGCCGTCGAAGGCTGCTGGCGACGAACCCGTGCCGTCGCCGGCGAGCACCGACCAGTTGAACCTCCCCCCGCACCGCGGCGTTCGGGAACAGCGGAGCGCTGGCGTTCAGCAGACCGATGGCGGCCGACTTGACCGCGGCGTCGGCCGCCTCCTGGCCGGTGCCGGCGACCGCCTCCGACAGCGGGCCGCAGAAGTAGCCGATGCCCCTGACGCCCGCCGACGCCGGCCACGCCTCCCGGCCGAGCAGGTGTGACATGTCGCAGAACGTGTCGATCGGCTCGGTGAAGGACCCCGCCACGTTTGCCTGGTCGGAGGGCCACCCGAGCTCCGCGGTGGTCGTGTCGGTCCAGATCTGGAAGGCCTGGGTGGCGACGCTCGTGGCGTGGTCGAGCATCAGCCGGTACCGGGGATTGGCATCGGCGAGGACGCGGGCGATCTTGCTCTGCACCACGGGCGGCACAGCGATGACCACGTCGTCGAAGTCTGTGCCGCGCCGCAGCGTCCTGGACGGCGCATCCAGGGGGTTCATCGTCCACTCGAAGGTGGTGCGGCACTTGGCCAGCCTTCGCCCGAACTCCCGCTCCGTTGGCGAGCTGGCCCCAGAGGGGTTCGCTCGGCCAGCAGTCGAGGGCGTTGACCGTCGTCAGCGGTTCGTACCGGGCGTCGGGCTGCGCCAGGGGAACCTGTTCGACGACCTCGATCCTCTCGACGCTCTGGCCGTCATCCGACAGGCCCAGCTCCGACACGGCGTGGAAGAAGCAGAAGTCGACGCCTCTGGCCTTCAGGACCTGGTAGTACGGCCCGAAGATGGTGTCGCCCATGCCGGCGTTCATCTTCCACATCACCGACCCCTTGTAGGTCGAGCGCGATGCGGATCAGCGCCTGGAGCGCCTTGCCGGCGGCGAGGTTGGGCTTCGTGGTGTCCCCGTCAACATACACGAAGGTGAGGTCGTAGAGCGCTCGTCGACGGGCAAGTCCTTAAAGGTGGGTCGCTCGCGCCGTGGCGCTGCAGCCACCGGAGCAACTCCTCGTCGTCGACGCCGTCGAAGCCGATATCGAGCAGGTCGTCGTCGAGGATTCCGATCACGATGGTGGTGACGAGGTCGAACCCGGTGGCGAGGAACCGCAGGTCAGGCTCGGCGTCGAGATCGTGGTCGAGGGGGGCGAGGTCAGCGACCACGGCAGGCGCAGGATGGTGAGGGCCCGGGTCATCCGGTCGTGGTGGGGTCGACCGACCCCGCCGGTGGGCTTGCCCTCGAGTTCGCGGTAGATCCGTTCGAAGCCCATGCGGGCGACCTCGTCGGCCACATCGGCCTCGAGCTTCCTGGCCCAGCGGCGCAGGACCGACGGGAGGAGTCGCTCGACGGACCGGACCACCCTGCCGAGCCATGACGCCGATTTCGTCGCGAGCTTGGCCTGCACGATGTGCGACTCGAACCCGCGGAGCAGGTCGATACTGACCTTCCAGAACTGCTCGGCCACGTCGATCGCGTCGCCGGGCTTCAGGTGGTTGCGGGGCATGACGACAGGGTGGCGCGTCCAGGTTCCGCCGGTCTGTTGCAGGAAGACGATCTCGTCGCAGGGCGTGAACGCCTCTTCGAACGTCGCCAGCGGCACGCCGGCCGGGCGGTGGAGTTCGTCGTAGCACCGCCGCATGACGTCCATGGCGTTGTCGTAGAACCCGAAGAAGATGTGGAGGCCGTGCTCCTCGATGCGCTCGCCGTGGTCGTGGTGTCGGCCGCTAGCTCCTTGCCGCCGAGTCGCCAGCCTGGGGTGTAAACGGTCACCTGGTGCCGGGCGGCGCGCTCGGGGGTGGCGGTCAGCTCGAAGGCCGCCGCCATGGCGCCGGCGCCGCCGCCGATGATCGCCACCCTGCGGGGTTCGGTCACGGGGTCGCTCCCATGGATCGCAACAGTTCGGCGGCCCGGGCGGTGTGATCCCGGTTGCCCACCCCGGCGAGCGCAGCGTGGGCCGCGCGGGCCAGGTGGAGCGCCCGGGCGCGGTCACGCCCGACGAAAGACTCCGCCCACTCAAGCTGGGTGCGCCCGGTCAGGAACGGCGACTTCCACGAGCGGTGGGCGGACAGGGCGTCAGCGAAGTGGCGGTCGGCGGCTTCGAGGTCACCGAACACCCAGGCCAGCCGACCGAGGGCCCCGGCGGCGTGCTCGATCACCTGCGTGCCCGGGAACACGACCTGGTCGGCATAGGGCAGGATGCGGTCGTACAGCGAGCGGCTCGCCTCCTCGTGACCGAGGTAGGCGACGGCGTAGGACGCCAGCGACAGACCGGTGAGCCACACGATGTCGGGAGGGAGGTCGAAGTCGCTGTCGATCAGGGGCTGCATCGTGCTGGCGACCCGCTCGCGGTCGCCAGCGTCGACGTAGGCGTTCGCGAGCAGCAGCCGGAACCCGGGGATCCCGGGGTTGACGTCGGCGGCCTGCCTGGCCGTCTCGATGAGATCGGGCAGCGTTCCCCGCACGGTGTACAGGTTCCCCAGGCCCGAGGCGAGGATCTCGAAGACTTCGGGTTGACCCGCACGGGTGCCGATCTCGAACGCCTCGAAGATCAGTTCCTGGCCCCGCACGGTGTCGCCCCGCAGGATCTCGAGCCAGGCGCGGTGGAACGTCGGCCACCACCGGAGCGGTTCGAGCGCGTGATGGTCGGCGATGGCTAGCTCGCACTCGATCATCCGCTCGACGACGTCGAAGTCGCCGCTCGCCCCGGCGGTCCGCAGGCGGCTCTCGGCGGCGAAGCCGGCCAGCCAGGGGTCGGTCTGGTCGGTGACGAGGCTCAGCGCTGCCTCGCTGATGCGGATCCGTTCCTCCAGCAGCGCCGGCACGGCCACCGTGTCGCAGCGCAGCACCAGTGCGGTGAGGAACGCGTCACGGTCTCCCGACGTGCGCGCGCCTACCTCGACCGCCTCGGTGCTGAGGGCGTCGCGTTCTTCGAGTTCGCCGCACCAGGTGAGCTCGACTGCGAGACGGGCGAGGACCAGCGATCGCTCGGCCGGATGGCTGGCTGGTGCTTAATGCATAGACTCCGCGAACGGCCCACAGGTTGCACCGAACCGTCGGGTTATTTGCAGCTTCTGCCATCTCGGTGACCCTCGCGGGGGACATCGCCGTGATCATCGGCAGGCCGGCATCGTAACCGGCCTACACAATGCAGTGGGGACCCGGTCCCGTCAGAGGCGGGCGCGGGCCGCGCGGATGCGGGCGAGCGTGCGTTCCCGGCCGAGCACCGCGAGCGACTCGAACAGCGGCAGACCCACCGAACGGCCGGTGACCGCGACCCGTACGGGCGCCTGTGCCTTGCCCAGCTTGAGCCCGCGCGCGGCGCCGACCTCCTCGAGCGTGCTCTTCAGCGACTCGGCGTCCCAGGTGGGCAGAGCCTCGTACGCCCGGGCAGCGTCGTCGAGCAGGTCGGCCGCACCGTCCTTCATGGCCTTGGCCCAGGCCGCCTCGTCGATCGCCGGCTCGGCGAGGAACAGGAAGTCGACGTTGGGCACGATCTCGCTGAGCACCGCGACCCGGGTCTGCGCCAGCGGCGCCACCGCCGCGAACGCGGCCGGGTCGAACTCGTCGGGTGTCCACGGCGGTGCCGGGATCGTCGCGGTGCCGACCAGCCACGGCTCGCAGGCGGCGATGAACTCGTCGACCGAGCAGCGCCCGGATGTACTCGCCGTTGAACGCGCGGAGCTTCTTCTCGTCGAAGAACGCGGGGGAGGGGTTGACCTCCTCGAGCCGGAACTCGTCTTCGATCACCGACCAGGGCACGATCTCCCGGTCGCTGGCCGGCGCCCAGCCGAGCAGCATCAGGTAGTTGCGCATCGCGTCGCGCGAGGTAGCCCTCGTCGCGGTAGGCCTCCAGGGCGACCTTGTCGCGCCGCTTGGACAGCTTCTGCCGCTTCTCGTTGACCACCACCGGCACGTGGGCCCAGACCGGCGGCTTGACGCCGAGCGCGTCCCAGAGCAGCTGCTGCTTGGGCGTGTTGGGCAGGTGCTCCTCGGCCCGGATCACGTGGGTGATGCCCATGGTGATGTCGTCGACGACGTTGGCCAGCAGGAACACCGGCGAGCCGTCGGCCCGGGCGATCACGAAGTCTTCGATCTTCGCGTTCTCGAACGTCGGCTCGCCGCGGACCAGGTCGACGACCTTCGTCTCGCCCTCGTCCGGCGTGCGGAACCGCAGCGCCCGGCCCTCGCCCGGCCCGAGGTTGCGGTCACGGCAGAAGCCGTCGTATCCGGAGTACGAGTTCCCGGTGCGGGCCTGCACCATCTCCCGCGTGCAGTCGCAGTAGTAGGCCCGGCCGGCGTCGTAGAGCCGGCCGGCGGCGGCGCGCTGCTCGTCGGCGTTGGCCGACTGGAAGTACGGGCCCTCGTAGCTGCCCCGCTCGATGCCGAGCCAGTCGAGCGCGGAGAGGATGCCCTCGGTCCACTCCGGGCGGTTGCGCGCGGCGTCGGTGTCTTCGACGCGCAGCACGAACACACCGCCGTGCTGCTTGGCGTAGATCCAGTCCTGCAGCGCCGACCGGGCGCCGCCGACATGGAACATTCCCGTCGGGGAGGGGGCGAATCGCACGCGTACCGTCACCCGCCAAGCCTACGGGCGAGGCGGGGTGCCCCCGCCACCAGGTTTCGCTTTGCTCTGCATCCATATACGCACCACCGTGCGGCGCGGGTGGTGCGTATATGGATGCAGAGCAAAGGCGCGAGAAATGTCCGGTTCTACGGCACTGAGCGGATCTTGCGCACCAGGACGCTGCCGAGCAGCGTGACCACCGCCGTCGCCGCGAACAAGGTGGGATAGCCGCCCAGGTAGACCACGATGAAGGCCGCGCAGAACGGACCCAGGGCCTGGGGTGCCGAGTTGGCGATGTTGATCACGCCGAGGTCCTTGCCCCGGCTGGTCGCCGCCGGCAGCACCTGGGTGATCAGGGCCGCGTCGACCGCCAGGTAGGCGCCGTAGCCGGCGCCGAGCAGCACCGCCGCGACCAGCGCCGCCGACCAGATGGGCCAGATCGCCAGGATCAGTGCCGCGACCGCCATGATCACGCCGGACCAGATCACGAAGACCTTCCGCCGCCCCGTGCGGTCGGACAGGCGCCCGGCGACGACCGCCGTGGCCATCATCCCGGCCGTGTAGAGCAGGATCAGGATCAGCAGCCCGCCCTCGGGGTCGGCGTAGCGCACCCCGTCCTCGAGGAAGTAGAGCAGGTAGAGCGTGCCGAGCGCGTTGCCGACCTGCACCAGGAAGCGGGTGCCCCAGGCCCAGGCGAAGTCGGGGTGGCGGCGCGGGCTGATCCACATCCCGCGCACGAGCTCGCCGAACGAGAACGGTGACCGGTGCTCGCGCGGCAGCGGGTCATCGCCGGTGAGGAACGCGAACGGCAGACCGAGCAGCAGCACGGCGACCGCCACCGCGACGTAGCCGGACACGTTCCCGGTGAAGATCGTCGTGACCAGCACCGCGCCGATCACCAGGCCGAGCGCCTGCGGGATGCCGGCCCAGCCGGAGACCCCGCCGCGCTGGTCGACCGGCACCCGGTCGGGCAGCGCCGCGGTCAGCGCTGCCAGCATCGCGTTGAAGCAGGCCTGGGCGGCGACCCAGGCCAGCGTGACGCCGAGGATCGTCTGCTGCTGCGAGAGCGCCAGCAGCGACAGCGAGCCGAGCACCGCGCCACCGAGCGTCCAGACGTGCCGGCGGCCGAAGCGGCGGCCGCCGATGGTCAGCGTGGTGCGGTCGGAGAAGGCGCCGGCCACCGGGTTGGCGACGATCGCGGCCAGCGCGCCGAAGCCCATCGCCCAGGCCAGCGCCGTCTCCTTGTGGTCCGGCGCGATCTCGGCGACCTGGTTGGGCAGCAGGATCTGGATCGGCGTGAAGAACGCCATCCAGACGCCGAGGTTGGCCGAGAAGAGCAGCGCGATCCAGCCCCGCCGGACCCGCACCGTCGGCTCGGCCAGCGCCGCAGGGAGGGCGGACGCCTCCGGGTCAACCGTGGTCACGGATGCGCTCCCGCAGCCATTCATAGGAGCCCTTGGGCGTACGCGTCTGCGTCTCGAAGTCGACGTGCACCAGCCCGAACCGCTTGGTGAACCCCTCGGCCCACTCCCAGTTGTCGAGCAGCGACCAGACGAAGTAGCCGCGCACGTCGACCCCGTCGGCCTGGGCGTCGCGCAGGGCGGCCAGATGCCCGTCGAGGTAGGTGATCCGGTCCGGGTCCGCGCAGGTGCCGTCCGGGCCGACCACGTCGTCGTACGCGCAGCCGCTCTCGGTGATGTAGATCGGCGGCAGGGCCCGCCCGTAGCGCCCGTGCAGCGTCACCAGCATCTCGTGCAGCCCGTCCGGCGCCACCGGCCAGTCGAACGCCGTCGTCCGGTAGCCCTCCAGCGGCACCATCTCGAACGGCAGCGGGCTGCCGTCCTCCGGGCCGCGTACGCCGGTCGGGTTGTAGTAGTTGACGCCCAGCGCGTCGATCGGCGCCGCGATCACGTCGAGGTCGCCCTCGCGGACCACGGAGAGGTCGGCGGCGCCCTCGGGATAGCCCAGGCCGAACAGCGGGTCGGTGAACACCCGGTTGTGCAGCGCGTCGTACGCGGTCGCGGCGGCCAGGTCGGCGGGCGAGCCGGACGCGGGCCGGGCGGGGGAGTAGTTGTTGGCGATCGCGACCGGGCTGCTGGAGTGGTCGCGCAGCGCGGCCACCGCGAGCCCGTGGCCCAGCAGTTGGTGGTGCGCGACCGGGAACGCGTCGAACAGGAGTTGCTCGCCGGGTGCGTGGGTGCCCAGGCCGTAGCCGAGCGACATGTGCACGAACGGCTCGTTCAGCGTGATCCACATCCGGACGCGGTCGCCGAGCCGGCCGGAGACCAGGGCCGCGTACTCGCCGAACCGGTGCGCGGTCTCCCGGTCGAGCCAGCCGCCGCGGTCCTGCAACGCCTGCGGAAGATCCCAGTGGAACAGCGTGGCGACCGGTGCGATGCCCGCGTCGAGCAGCCCGTCGACCAGCCGCTCGTAGAAGTCGAGGCCGGCGGCGTTGGCCGGACCCGTGCCGTCGGGCTGGATCCGGGGCCAGGCGACCGAGAACCGGTACGCGCCGACGCCGAGGTCGCGCATCAGCGCGATGTCGTCGGGAAAGCGGTGGTAGGAGTCGGTCGCCACCGCGCCGGTGGTCCCGTCGACGATACGCCCCGGTGTGGCGCTGAAGGTGTCCCAGATCGACACGCCCCGGCCGTCTTCGGCGACGGCGCCCTCGATCTGGTAGGCGGAGGTGGACACTCCCCAGAGGAACCCGCCTGGCAGCTCAGGCATCAGCTTCCGTGCCTCCTACACATCACTACCGGCCGGTAAGCCGAGACTGGCTCGGACTGTAGCCGCGTCTCACCCGCCAGTCGAGAGGTTGGCGGCGATCATGCTTTCGACCGTGCGGCGTACCGTCGCCGGGAGCGTCCCGAAGTATCTGATCTCGCCTTTCTCGGGCTCCCAGACCCCGCGGACCCACCCGTCGACGACGACCGTGGGGGAGATCCACCCCTGCGGCCGCGAGACGGCGGCCTTGTGCCCGGCGGCGCCGATCTGCTCGAGCTGCCGGGTGCTCCCGGTGATGTACGGGTCGAAGGCCGGCAGAAGCGCGACGGCCCCTGACCTGTGCGTCTTGGTCAGCTCGGCCAGGTGCTCGCCCGGCAGCCACATGGCCGTGCCGTCGACGTCGACCGCGGCGAGGTCGAGCCGGGCGAACGACTTCTTCGCCAGGGCCGGCGTGAGGTCGAACCAGCGGGCGAACTCCTCCGGGGTGGCCGGCCCGTACGCGCCGAGGTAGTCGACGGCCAGCCGGTCGATCGCGGCGTCGGTCTCCACCGGCTCCCAGTCGCCGAGCCAGCGCCGGGGCGCGACGAAGGTGACGTTGCGGCCGCGCGGCGGCCCGGAGCAGAGCAGCCCGCGGAACGCCGCGGGCTTGAGAATGGTGCCGAAGCCATGGGTGAGCCGGTCGCGTAGCTCCTGGTGGCCGGTCGCGTCGATGATGGCGTCGGCAAGCTCCGTGCGCGTGAGCGGGTCGTCGCCCAGCACGTCCGGCAGCGCGGCCAGGATGTCGGTCATCTGCGCGGCGGTCACACCCTGGTACCTGAGCCAGGATTTGGTCCGCTCGCGCGTGCGGGTCGACATGGCGGCTACCCAGAGCGGGAAGTCGTCGGCCGGCAGCAGGTGCAGCGTGCCGCGTGCGGCCCAGGTGCGGACCAGCGTGCGTTTCTCGCACAGCAGGTAATCGATCTTCTTGGCCGTGGTCGTCGTCGTGCGGAGCTCGGTCGCGGTGACCGCGGAGGCGGCCACCTGCGCGTGCACGCCCACCACCCGGCGTGCCACGGCCACCGGATCGGCCGCCTTGTCGCCGGCCAGGTGATGCCTGCGCATCCGCCACCGCAGGACCTGCTCCCAACCGACGGCGGTCATGCGTCCTCCTGATGGCGCGCGGGCTCGGTAACCACTTTAACGGGTTACGAGCGACGCCGCAGGGCCGGTCGGCCCTGAAAAAGCCCAGAGAAAGCGCTCGATGTCAGGGTTCTGGCATCCGATCCAGCAGGCGATGTCCTAACAGGAGGCCCGAGTGAAACGGAAAGTCCTGAGCGTCGGCATGGTTGGTGTGTTGGTCGCGTTGTTCACCGCTGTCGCGGCACCGACGCCGGCACAGGCTACGTCGATGACTCGAACCCCCGAATGCGGTACGTCTTCAGGTTCTACTACTACCAGACGTACGACCTGAGCAACTGGAACATGTCGGGCTGGGTGGTCAACAGCCAGACCGGCACCGCGAAGATGAGACTGCTCGACCAGAACGGCGGCCTGATCGTGTGTCTTCGGCCGGGATCCCAGACGTCGCTGCACTGGGGTCCGGTCTGGAAGATCCAGCTGACTCCGAACGCCTGCTAGCAAGCGATCGCGGGGTGGGCGGGGTTCGATGTCCCCCGCCCACCTCGTCACGCGTGTGGCCCTGTCGCCATCAGGTTGTCGATCTCCGCGAAGCCCAGGGTTCCGTCGAGGGCGGCGTAGGTTCCAGTGGTCAGGAGCTCACGGGCGGCCAGTCGCGTCGCGGTGTACGCGGCCTGGGCGATCGCGGACCCGACACTGACCCGGGCGACCCCGAGGGCCGCGAGCTCAGCGACGGTGGGCGCCCCAGGGCCGGCCATGACGTTCAGCGGCACCGCGATCTCCTTCGCCAGGGCCGCGATGGTCGGGGCGTCGGTCACGCCGGGCACGAAAATGCCGTCGGCCCCGGCTTCGACGTACGCGGCGGCGCGGTCGAGGGTGTCGGCCAGCCGGGTGGCCGGGTCGCCGACCTCCCGCAGGTACGTGTCGATGCGGGCGTTGACGAACAGCGCCGTCCCCGCGGCCCGTCGCGCGGTCGCGATCCGCTCCGGCTGCGGCCGCTCCCCGTCCTCCAGGTTGACCCCGACGGCGCCGGCGTCGACCACCCCACGGATCGTCGTGGCGACGTCTCCGTAGCCGTCCTCGATGTCCGCGGTGACCGGCACACCCACGGCGGCCACCACCTGGGCGACCAGGTCGACGGCCCGTTCCCGGCCGATCGTCCCGCCGTCACCGTGGCCGAAGCTCCAGGCGACCCCGGCGCTGGTCGTGGCGACGGCCGCAGCACCGGCGTGCGCGATCAAGCGCGCACTCCCGGCATCCCAGGCGTTCGGGAGCACCAACGGCCGATCGGAGAGATGAAGCGAGCGAAAGTGGCGCAGCGATTCGTCACGCGAGTTCGTCATGCACCCAGCCAACCGCCCACGAGGCGTCGTTTCTGGCGGCTATCGGACCTGACCGTCGTCACCCGCTCCTCGGCGTTCGTCCATGGGCTGCACGATGGCCGCAGGATCTGCGACGCTCCTTCCCGTGGAGACGTTGGTCGCTCAGCTGCCGGTTCTGATCGGCGTCCTGGTCGGAACGCTCGGGACCATCCTGGCCACCACGCTGACCGATCGGACACGGTGGCGGCGGACGCTGTCGGTCCGCTGGGACGAGCGGCGCCTCGACGCGTATGTCGAGTACGGCTCGGCGGTCAAGGAGATCCACGCGCTGCTGTTCCGGATCACCGCGGAGGACCGGCCCGGCTCGCTGGCCCATCGGATCGACCGTGACGCCGGGCTGGCGTCGCTGGCCGAGGCCGACGCCGCGCGTACAAAGGCATGGGAGAAGGTGCTCATGCTCGGCGACCCCGCCGCGGTCGCGGCCGCGCGCGACTGGCGTGAGGCCGTCCGCAAGCTGGAGTTCTTCGCGCTGGGTGTCACCACCGACTGGGAGCGATGGGACGGCGCGGTGCGCGACGTGGACGACGCGCGGGACCGCTTCTACGTCGCCGCCCGCGCGAGCCTGACGGTGGGCGGCGGAAGCGTTGCCCAGTCGCCCTGGCTGGCCGACGGCAAGCTTGCCCCGGACCAGCGCGAACGGTCGAACGGCTAACGCTTGCGGCGCCGGCGCAGGAAGAGGGCGGCCGCCGCGAGTGCGCCGAGGACGGTCCAGTCGCCGGCCACTGTGGCCTCCGGCAACGGCACGGCCGGCTTCGGCGAGGGCGGTGTTTCCATTCCCGAACGGTAACGGTTCCCGTCAATGAACACCGTTTCCGTGCACGGGCACCCGGAGCCCGGGTCACGTCCCTAGCGTCCGCCGGATGGTCCAGACACCACGCCGCGCACGCTGCGTCGGTGCGTCTTCTCCAACGACGACTGCACCAGGTCCTCGGCCGTTCCGCGGTCGCCGGTCAGCAGGTACGCCGTCCGGGTCAACGGCGTCCACTGGTCCCGGACGAACTGCCGGAACCGCTCTTCGTCATCCACGCGGGGTAGACGCCGGCAGGGGGCGAAGAGGTTGAGTACGAAAAAGGGCGCCCCGCGAACGGGACGCCCTTTCCGATGGAAGAAACCCTACGAGTCGCCGCCGGTCTCGCCCACGGGCGCGGCGTTGACGTCGTCGATCGCGTACTTGCGGGCCGCCTCGACCGGGATCGCCGGGGCGATCTCGCCGCGGAGCGCGAGCTGGCGCAGCGTCGCCACGGCCACCGACTCGGCGTCGACGTGGAAGTGGCGGCGCAGGGCGTGCCGGGTGTCCGACAGGCCGAAACCGTCGGTGCCCAGCGACGTGTAGTCGCCCGGGATCCAGCGCGAGATCAGGTCCGGCACGGCGCGCATCCAGTCGCTGACCGCGACCACCGGGCCGTCGGCACCCGCGAGCTTGCGGCGGATGTACGGCACCCGCGGCTCACTGCCCGGGTGCAGCAGGTTGTATTCCTCGGCCTGCACCGCGTCGCGGCGCAGCTCGGTCCAGGACGTCACCGACCAGACGTCGGCGGCCACGCCCCAGTCCTGGGCCAGCAACTGCTGGGCCTTGAGCGCCCACTGCATGCCCGTACCCGAGGCCAGGATGTTGGCCTTGATCCCGCCGCCCTCGACCGCCGGGGCGGGCGAGTAGCGGTAGATGCCCTTCAGCAGGCCCTCGACGTCGAGGTCGACCGGCTCCACGGGCTGCAGGATCGGCTCGTTGTAGACGGTCAGGTAGTAGAAGACGTTCTCCGCCTCCTCGCCGTACATCCGGTGCAGGCCGCGCTCGACGATGTGCGCCATCTCGAACGCGAACGCCGGGTCCCACGCCACGACGGCCGGGTTGGTCGCCGCGATCAGGTGGGAGTGGCCGTCCTCGTGCTGGAGGCCCTCACCGTTCAGCGTCGTCCGGCCGGCGGTGGCGCCGAGGACGAAGCCGCGGGCCATCTGGTCGGCGGCGGCCCAGAAGCCGTCACCGGTGCGCTGGAAGCCGAACATCGAGTAGAAGATGTACAGCGGGATCATCGGCTCGCCGTGCGTGGCGTAGGAGCTGCCGGCGGCGGTGAACGACGCCACCGAGCCCGCCTCGTTGATGCCCTCGTGCAGGATCTGGCCGCCCAGTGGCCTCCTTGTAGGACAGGAACAGCTCCCGGTCGACCGGCGTGTAGTTCTGCCCGTGCGGCGAGTAGATCTTCGGCGGTCGGGAACAGCGAGTCCATGCCGAAGGTGCGCGCCTCGTCCGGGATGATCGGCACCCAGCGCTTGCCGAACTCCCGGTCCTTCATGATGTCCTTGAGCAGGCGTACGAAGGCCATCGTGGTGGCGATCTTCTGCTTGCCGGAGCCGCGCTTGACGTCGCCGAACCGCTCGGGGCCGGGGATCTGCAGCGGGATCACGGTGTTGTTGCGCGACGGCAGGTAGCCGCCGAGCGCGCGCCGCCGCTCGTGCAGGTATTCCATCTCGTCGGACTTGTCCTCCGGGCGGAAGTACGGCGGCAGGTACGGGTTCTCCTCGAGCGCCTTGTCCGGGATGTCGAGGTAGAGCCGGTCGCGGAACGTCTTCAGGTCGTCCAGCGTCAGCTTCTTCATCTGGTGGGTCGCGTTGCGGCCCTCGAAGCGACGAGCCGAGCGTCCAGCCCTTGATCGTCTTGGCCAGGATGACCGTCGGCTGACCGGTGTGCTCCGTCGCCGCCTTGTAGGCCGCGTAGATCTTGCGGTAGTCGTGCCCGCCGCGCTTGAGGTTCCAGATCTCGTCGTCGGACATGCCCTCGACCATCTTGCGGGTACGCGGGTCGCGGCCGAAGAAGTGCTCCCGGACGTACGCGCCGGACTCCGCCTTGTAGGTCTGGTAGTCACCGTCCGGCGTGGTGTTCATCAGGTTGACCAGCGCGCCGTCGGTGTCCGCGGCGAGCAGCGGGTCCCACTCGCGGCCCCAGACCACCTTGATGACGTTCCAGCCGGCGCCCCGGAAGAACGACTCCAGCTCCTGCATGACCTTGCCGTTGCCGCGGACCGGGCCGTCGAGCCGCTGCAGGTTGCAGTTGATCACGAAGGTGAGGTTGTCGAGCTCCTCGCGGGCGGCCACGCCGATCGCGCCGAGCGACTCGGGCTCGTCCATCTCGCCGTCGCCGAGGAACGCCCATACGTGCTGGTCGGACGGTGTCCTTGATGCCCCGGTGCTGCAGGTAGCGGTTGAACCGGGCCTGGTAGATCGCGTTCATGCCGCCGAGGCCCATGGAGACCGTCGGGAACTCCCAGAAGTCGGGCATCAGCCGCGGGTGCGGGTACGACGGCAGGCCGCCGCCCAGACCGGCGTGCGACAGCTCCTGGCGGAAGCCGTCGAGCTGGTCCTCGGAGAGGCGACCCTCCATGTACGCGCGCGCGTACATGCCGGGGGAGGCGTGGCCCTGGTAGAAGATGTGGTCGCCGCCGCCCGGGTGGTTCTTGCCCCGGAAGAAGTGGTTGAAGCCGACCTCGTAGAGCGCCGCGGCGCTGGCGTAGGTCGAGATGTGGCCGCCGACGCCGATCTCCGGGCGCTGCGCGCGGTGCACCAGCATCGCGGCGTTCCACCGGATGTAGGCGCGGATCCGCCGCTCGACGAACTCGTCACCGGGGAACCAGGGCTCGCGCTCCGGCGGGATCGTGTTGATGTAGTCGGTGGTGGTCAGCGGGGGGACGCCGACCTGGCGCTCGCGCGCCCGCTCCAGCAGCCGCAACATCACATATCGGGCGCGCTTGGCGCCGCCCTCGTCGATGACTCCGTCAAGAGACTCGACCCACTCGGCGGTTTCCTCGGGGTCGATGTCCGGAAGCTGGCTCGGCAGGCCGTCACTGATCACCGGGCGCTTGCGTTCCGTAGCCACAGGCATTCCTCAGATTGTGGGGACGACTGACATTTCGGAGCCAAGTGTCCCGGGTGTGGGATTCGTCTCCAACGCCATCCTGCCCCGTTTCTCTCCCCGGCGTCACGTCGCGTACTGCCAGACGCGACACTCGACACATATACCAACCGGTAACTCACCCCGGAAGGAAGGAAAACCGGACCTGTCGGACAGCGTTGTCACCGTTGGTGTCGACCAGGCAGATGGACTGCCAGGTGCCTAGCGCGAGCCTGCCACGCAGGACCGGGATCGACGCGTACGGGGCGACGAAGGCCGGCAGCACGTGGTCCCGACCGTGCCCAGGCGAGCCGTGCCGGTGCCGCCACCGGTCGTCGGCCGGCAGGAAACCGTCGATCGCGGTCAGCAGATCGGGGTCGTCGGAGCCGGACGCCGGACTCGATGATCGCGATGCCGGCGGTGGCGTGCGGGACGAACACGTGTAGCAACCCGTCGCCCTCGCCGGAGACGAACTGCTGTGCCTCCGCCGTCACGTCGCGTACCGCCGGGCGGTGGCCCGTCTCGACCGTGATCACGTCACTGCGCATCGGCCAATTCTAGGGATGATCGGTGTGGCCGACGTGGCCAATGGGGCCTGTGACTGGCCGTGAGTGGTCCCCGTCGGTAATGCTTTTCGACGTGACCACGCCGCAAGATCTCGACGAACGGTTCCGGGCGGCGGTCGGCGCGCTCACGCCCGGCGCCGCCGGCCTCCCCGACGGGATGTCACACCGAGCTGGCGCGCGCCGTGTTCGACGCCCAGCTGACCAGCCGCCACCTCGACCTGGCCGCCCGCTGGCTGCGCAGCTTCGGCGAGGGCTTCTACACGATCGGGTCGGCCGGCCACGAGAGCAACGCGGCCGTCGCCGTCGCGCTCCGGCACACCGACCCGGCCTTCCTGCACTACCGCTCGGGCGCGTTCTACGCCGCCCGGGTCGCTCAGGCCGGGCTCGCCGACCCGGTCGCCGAGGTGGCCCGTGACGTGCTGCGCGGGGTGGTCGCCTCGACCAACGAGCCGATCGCCGGCGGGCCGGCACAAGGTGTTCGGCAACGCGGCGCACCACGTCGTGCCGACCACCTCGACGATCGCCTCCCACCTGCCCCGGGCGGTGGGCGCCGCCTTCGCGATCGAGCGGCTGCGCAAGGTCAACGGCAACGGCGGCTCCGACGCGCCCTGGCCGGCCGACGCGGTCGTCGTGTGTTCGTTCGGCGACGCCTCGGTCAACCACGCCACCGCCACCGCGGCGTTCAACACGGCCGGCTGGATCGACCACACCGGCCTGCGGCTGCCGCTGCTGCTGGTCTGCGAGGACAACGGCATCGGGATCAGCGTGAAGTCGCCGCAGGGCTGGGTCGAGGCGACGTTGGGGTCCCGGCCGGGGCTGCGCTATTTCAAGGCCGAGGGCGACGATCCGGCGGCCGCGTACGCCACCGCTGTGGAGGCCGCGTCCCATGTGCGGCGGACCCGGCGGCCGGCCGTGCTGCACCTGTCGACCGTGCGGTTCATGGGCCACGCGGGCGCCGACGCCGAGATGGCCTACCGGCCGGCGGCCGACCTGGACCGCGACCTGACCCGTGACCCGGTCGTCGGCGACCGCCCGCCTGCTGGTCGCCGCCGGGCTGGCCACCCCCGAGGAGATCCTGGCCCGCTACGACGAGGTCGGCTGGCAGGTGCGCAAGGTCGCCGAAGAGGTGCTGGGCGAGCCGAAGCTGACCACTCCGGCCGAGGTCGTCGCCACGCTGGCACCCCGCCGGCCGGTCCGGGTCGCCCGTACCGTGGCGGATCTGTCGGGTCTGCCGGCCGCCGACCGGTCGGCGGCCTTCGGCGGGCGGCTTCCCGAGGACGCCGGCCCGTTCACGCTGGCCCAGACGATCAACGCGGCGCTGGCCGACGGCCTGCTGGCCAACCCGAAGATGGCCGTCTTCGGCGAGGACGTGGCGGTCAAGGGCGGCGTGTACGGGGTGACCAAGGGCCTGCGCGAGCGGTTCGGGGCGACCCGGGTCTTCGACACACTGCTCGACGAGACGTCGATCCTCGGCCTGGGCCTGGGTTCCGGGCTGGCCGGGATGCTGCCGGTGCCGGAGATCCAGTACCTGGCCTACCTGCACAACGCCGAGGACCAGCTGCGCGGCGAGGCGGCCACCATGCAGTTCTTCTCGGGCGGCGCGTACCGGAACCCCATGGTCGTGCGGGTCGCCGGGCTGGCGTACCAGGAGGGCTTCGGCGGGCACTTCCACAACGACAACTCGGTCGCCGTGCTGCGCGACATCCCGGGCCTGGTGGTCGCGGTGCCGGCCCGCGCCGACGACGCCGGGCCGCTGCTGCGCACCTGCCTCGCCTCGGCCGCCGTCGACGGCAGCGTCTGCGTGTTCCTCGAGCCGATCGCCCTCTACCACACCCGTGACCTCTACGAAGAGGGCGACAACGAGTGGCTGGCGCCGTACCTGGGCCCGGCGTCCTGGTCCGAGGCGCACGTGCCGATCGGGCGCGCGCGGGTCTACAACGTGGGCTCGGCCGAGGATTTGACGATCATCACGTTCGGCAACGGCGTGCGGATGTCGCTGCGGGTGGCGGCCCGACTCGTCGAGGAGGGCATCGGCGCGCGGGTGGTCGACCTTCGCTGGCTCGCGCCACTGCCCGTCGCCGATGTGATCCGCGAGTCGTCGGCCACGGGACGCGTGCTTGTCGTGGACGAGACACGACGATCTGGCGGGGTCGGCGAAGGGGTGCTCGCGGCCCTCGTAGACGCCGGATATGTCGGATCTGTGAGCCGGATCGCATCGGTCGACTCGTTCGTCCCGCTGGGTCCCGCGGCCAGAGAAGTGCTGGTCGGCGGAGGATGCCATCACTCAGGGTGCCCGAGCCCTCCTGGCACGGTAAGTTTCCCGAGGGGCCCGAAAAGTCCGTGCCCCAGATCTGGCGCGTCGCAAAATCGAGGCCGGATCGGTCGGTGCGCCACTTGCGCGCGAGCCGCCGACTGTGTGGACTTTGCGGGAACTGCATCGAAATGAGGGAGGCACGCAACAGTGAGCGCGACCGCAGGTCAGGCCGCCGACGGCGTACGCAGCCTGGCGGACCGGTTCGGCATCGAGCCGGGGATGGTCGTCATGGAGATGGGGTACGACGACGATGTCGACCAGGATCTCCGCGACGCCCTGACCGACCGCTCCGGTGAGTTGGTCGACGAGGACACCGACGAGGTGGTCGACGCGGTGCTGCTCTGGTACCGCGACGGCGACGGCGACCTCTTCGAAATGCTCGTCGACGCACTCGGCCCGCTGGCCGGCAACGGCGTCGTCTGGCTGCTGACACCGAAGGCGGGCCGCGACGGGCACGTCGAGCCGAGCGAGATCACCGAACTGGCACCGACGGCAGGTCTCCAGCAGACCTCCACGGTCAACGCCGGCAAGGACTGGAGTGGCGCCCGACTCGTAGTGCCCCGCGGCTCTCGCAAGAAGTAGCGGAGATGCTCGAGGTCGGCACGCCGGCACCGGACTTCACACTCAAAGACCAGAACAACCAGGAGGTACGGCTCTCGTCGTACCTGGGGTCCCGCGCGGTCCTGCTGGTGTTCTATCCGCTGGCGTTCAGCGGAACCTGCGGCGGCGAGATGGCGGCGTTGGAGAAGACGCTGCCGTCTTTCGCCGCGGCGGGCGTCGAGGTATTGACCGTCAGCGTGGACTCGGCGTACTCGCACAAGATCTGGCTGGACCGCGAGTCGTGGACGATGCGCATGCTGGCCGACTTCTGGCCACACGGCGGCGTTGCCCGTTCTTACGGGGTCTTCAACGAATCGGCCGGGTTCGCCGACCGGGGCACGTTCCTGATCGACCGCGCCGGGGTGATCAGGTGGGCGGAGTGCCTGGGCCCCGGCGAGTCCCGGTCCACGGCCGACTGGCTGGCCGCAGTGGCCGCCCTGGACGAGCACTGACCGGCCGGCGTTCAGGTAAGCTTCGGCCGATCCGGGGCGCGTAGCTCAGCGGAAGAGCACTCGCCTTACAAGCGAGGGGTCGCAGGTTCGAACCCTGCCGCGCCCACGAATGGCTGCCTAAATCCTGTCCGCTGCGCGGCCAGGATTTAGGTGGCCATTCGTCATTCCTATTCCGGGGGCGACCCCCGGAGACCCCACGGTCTGGTGGGCGCGGTCCGCGGTATGCGACCTCAGACCCAACGTCACGTTGGCTCTGACCTCGCCGGCTCGCGTCGTGACCGTGGCGTAGGACCCGATCGCCGCATCTTCGCCACCTGCCATCGTCGCCGTAGTCCAGCTGGCCTGAGCGGAGATCCTGGTCCTTCGGTCGCGGGTTCGAGTCCCGGGGGGACCCACCCCGATCGGCGGTGTGCGAATCGTCTGGGTTTGGACCGCTGTCGTCAAGACTGGTCCGTCCATGGCCAATCCGGGCGGCTTCAGCTAAGCGGACGTTCGTGGTGGGCCGTCACTCACACGTGTGACCCAGGCCACCGAACTGACCGGTCGGTCAGGATCTGACCGAGCGGTCAGGGAGAATGTGTCCGTGGTTCGCATTCGGACGCGTGACGAGATCTTGCGGGTCGCCGGGGAGCTGTTCACCCGGTACGGCTTCAAGGGCACCTCGCTGCACGACATCGCCGCTGAGGTGGGGTGTTCCAAGGCGACCCTGCTCTACCACTTCGCACACAAGGACGCGATCCTGCTGGCCCTTGTGGAGCCGGCCCGGCAGGCGCTGATCGACCTGGTCGCCCGGCTCGCCGGGGTCGACGACCAGAACATCCGCGACGCGGCGATCGACGGCTTCATCGGGCTGGTGCTGCGGTTCCGGCGGGCGGTCGCCCTGATCTATGACGTGACACCGCAGTTTCTGCAGGAGCCGAACTTCGCCGCGGTGCGCGAGTTGACCGACGCTCTCCGCGCCGGGTTCGCGGGCCGCTCGCAGGATCCGGCCGACCTCATCGCCGCCGAGGTGCTCCTCGCCGGCATCGCCGCCGTGGTCATCGACGACAAGCGCACCGAGGCGGAGTTGCGGCCGGCGTTGGTCGCGGTGGCCCGGCGTGCTCTCACCCCCGGAAAGGACTGACATGGCTACCTTGCTCTACCGGCTGGGTCGCGCCTCGTTCCGCCGCCGCAGGCTGGTTGTCGTGCTCTGGCTCGTGTTGCTGGCCGCACTGGGCGGCGCGGCACTCGCCTTCAAGGGGCCGACGTCCAGCAACTTCACCATGCCGGGCACCGAGTCGCAGCGTGCGATCGACTCCTTGCGGCAGGAGTTTCCGGAGGGGGCCGGGGCGGTCGGGCTGATCGTGGTGGCCGCGCCGGAGGGGCGCACGCTGACCGACGGGCCGCTCACCGCGGCCGTCAAGCAGCTGGTGGCGGAGGCCAAAGAGCTGCCCGGCGTGGTCGGCGCGCGTCGACCCGTTCGAGAGCAAGGCCATTTCCCAGGACCGCCGGTACGCGCTGATCCAGGTCCAGTTCGCCGAGCCGCGCCGACGAGCTCACCGAGGCGCAGCGGACCGCGTACGAGGACAGCGGTGCGGGCGCCGAGACAGGCCGGTCTGCGGGTCGGGCACGGCGGCGAGGTGATGAACTCCGCGCCCGAGGTCGGCGGCACCGAGGCGCATCGGCGTGGCCATCGCCCTCGTCGTCCTGGTCGTCACCTTCGGCTCGCTGGTCGCGGCCGGCATGACGATGCTCAACGCGCTGATCGGCGTCGGGGCGGGCATGGCCGGGCTGTTCGCGCTGAGCAGCGTGGTCGAGCTGACCAGCATCGCACCGGTGCTGGCGCTGATGCTCGGCCTGGCGGTCGGCATCGACTACTCGCTGTTCATCACCTCCCGGCACCGCCAGCACCTCGGCGAGGGGATCGACACCGGAGGAGGCGGCGGCCCGGGCGGTCGGCACCGCCGGTTCGGCGGTCGTCTTCGCCGGCATCACCGTGGTCATCGCGCTGGCCGGGCTGGCCGTCGTCGGCATCCCGTTCCTGACCGTCGATGGGGCTGGCCGCGGCCGGAACCGTCGCGGTGGCCGTGCTGGTCGCGATCACGCTGCTGCCCGCGCTGCTCGGCTTCGCCGGCCTGAGGATCCTGCCGCCGCGCGGCAGCGGGCGCATCGGCCGCCGACGGCCGGCACAAGGAGGGCTTCGGCTTCCGGTGGGCCCGGCTGGTCACCCGGCTCGCATACCGTGATCCTGGTCGGCATCCTCGGCCTGGGCGCGCTGGCGCTGCCGGCCGCCGACATGCGGCTCGCGCTGCCCGACGCCGGCGCCGGCCCCGAGGGCACTCCCGCGCGCGTGGCGGCCGACCTGGTCGCCGAGGGCTTCGGGCCGGGCTTCAACGGCCGGCTCGCGCTGGTCGTCTCGAGCGACTCGTCGGCCGAGGAGACCGCGGCCGCGGTCGCCAAGGTCGGTCCCGGCCCTGGACGGCACGCCCAACCTGGTCGCCGTCACCCCGCCGAACGCTGAGCCGGGACCAGCGGACCGCGCTGCTGGGCGTCATCCCGAAGGACCGGGCCGACCGACGGCGGCCACCGAGGCGCTGGTGCACGACGTCCGGGACCAGGACGCACGGCCTCGGCGGCGCCGACGTGGCGCTCACCGGGCAGACGGCGGTGGGCATCGACGTCTCCGAGAAGCTCTCCGACGCCATGCCGGTCTACCTGCTGCTCGTCGTCGGCCTGTCGGTACTGCTGCTGATGCTGGTCTTCCGGTCGATCCTGGTGCCGGTCAAGGCCGCGCTCGGCTTCCTGCTCACCGTCGGCGCGACGTTCGGCATCACCGTGCTGGTGTTCCAGGAGGGGCACCTGGCCGACCTGCTCGGCATCGGTACGCCCGGCCCGCTGATCAGCTTCCTGCCGATCCTGCTGATCGGCATCCTCTTCGGACTCGCGATGGACTACGAGGTCTTCCTGGTCTCCCGGATGCGCGAGGACTTCGTGCACGGCGCCGACGCACAGCAGGCGACTGTCCGGCATGGGGCACGGCGCCCGGGTGGTGACGGCGGCCGCGCTGATCATGATCGCGGTCTTCGCCGGCTTCGTGTTGCTCGACGACCCGATCATCAAGTCGATCGGGCTTCGCGCTGGCGATCGGTGTCGCCGATCGACGCGTTCGTCGTCCGGATGACGATCGTGCCGGCGGTCATGTCGCTGCTCGGCCGCGGCGCCTGGTGGCTGCCGCGCTGGCTCGACCGGGCGCTGCCCAACGTCGACATCGAGGGCGAGAAGCTCCGCGCCGAGTTCATCGAACCTCCGGTCCGCGAGCCCGTCGGCGCCGGCCGCTGACCGATCGGACAGTCCGCGATAAGGAAGGGACCCTTGTTAACGCTATTCGTTAACAAGGGTCCCTTCCTTATCAGTCACCGCCGCGCCGTCAGGCGCACGGTGACCTCCGCTCCGGCCTCCTTGCCGACCGTCTTCTTCAGGGCCGCCCGGACCGGCAGCCAGTGCGGGCCCTGGCCCGACGGCATCAGCGTCGCGTCGAACGGGTGGCCGTCGATCGTGCCGCTGACCTTGACCGCCTTGCGGGTGCCGAGCAGCTCGTGCGAGCCGGGCAGTTCGATGTAGGTCGGGAAGGCGCCGTCGACCCGGATCGGGGCGGTGAAGCTGGCGTCCAGCTGGTCCGTCATGAGTCCTCCAGTTGTGTGGTGCCGAGTCCGTGGATCACGGTGTCGACCACATAGGACGCCAGTGCGTCCACGGTCGCCGCGTCGTGGTGGCGCATGGGGCCCCGGGTCGTCAGGTCAGCGAAGCCGTGCACGGTCGACCAGCACGCCCACTCGGCGTGCGGCCGGCGCGCGGCCGGCAGCGCGTTCGCGGCCACCAACGCGTCGAGTGCGTCCAGCAGCAGGGCGAACGGCGCCGGGAACGGGTCGGTCGTGCCAGGCGGGCCGTCGTCCTGGGTCAGGACGGCCAGCTCGAACCAGCCGCGTTCGGCACGGGCGAAGTGGATGTAGCCGAGGCCGACCGCGCGCAGTTGGGCGATCGCGGCCGGCACCGGCGACAAGGCGGGGTCGATGGCCGCGATCCGGTCGCGCATCGCCCCCGCCAGCAGGTCCTGCGCCTCCGATGCCACCGCCAGGACGAGCGCCCGGCGGTCGGCGAAGTGCCGGTATGCGGCGTTGGGCGTGACACCGACGGCCCGGGTGAGCTCCCGCATCCCCAGGGCGGCGGCGCCGCCGGAGCGCGCGACCCGCAGGCCCTCCGCGACCAGGGCGGCCCGGAGGTCACCGTGGTGATAGGACACCCCGGAAGCTTCCACGACCTAAGTGCACGGTGTCAACATTGCTGGCCGCGAGGGTCTTTTACCCCAGGCAAAGCATCGATTGCCATGGACGTGTTGACGGGTTCCGTAGCACGTCGGTAACCTGGCGCCAACTTGCCGCAAGATTGCGACAGAGTCCTGCAAACTCCGTCGTGCACCACTGGAATTTTCGCGCAGCGCTCGCTCCAAGCCGTTCCACCGGCTCCGTGCCGACTTCCGCCCCTTCCTGGCCGCACCTCCACGGCCGGGGAGAAGTCCCCACTGCGAAAAGGACAGCGATGAGACGCACCAGAATCGTGGCCGCCGCCGTCGCGGCGGCCCTCGTCACCGTGGGTTGGCAGGTGCCGGCCGCCGCGGCCGGCGGACCGAACCTCGCCCTCGGCAAGGCCGCCTCCGCCAGCTCGGTCAACGGCGGCTTCGGCGCCGGCAACCTCAACGACGGCAACCAGGGCAGCTACTGGGAGAGCTCCGGCGCGCTGCCGCAGTGGGCCCAGGTCGACCTCGGCGCCAGCACCAGCATCGACCAGGTGGTGCTGAAGCTGCCCGGCCGGCTGGGGCGCCCGCACCCAGACGCTGACCGTGCAGGGCAGCACCGACGGCACCAGCGTTCAGCACGATCGCGGCGTCGGCCGGGCTACGCCTTCAACCCGGCCAGCGGCAACGCCGTGACCATCAACTTCACCGCCACGCACCACCCGGTACGTGCGGGTCAGCATCACCGCCAACACCGGCTGGGCCGCGGCGCAGCTGTCCGAGCTGGAGGTCTACGGCACCGGCCAGCGGCGGCACCGGCAACCTCGCCCAGGGCCGGCCCACCGCGGAGAGCGGCCACGCCGACGTCTACGACTCCGGCAACGTCGTCGACGGCAACCAGGGCACCTACTGGGAGAGCGTCAACAACTCGTTCCCGGAGTGGGTGCAGGTCGACCTCGGCTCGTCGCAGAGCGTCAACCGGGTCGTGCTGAAGCTGCCGACCTCCGGTTGGGGCACCCGCACGCAGACGCTGAGCGTGCAGGGCAGCACCAACGGTTCGTCGTTCACCGACCTGGTCGGCTCGCAGACGTACACCTTCAACCCGGCCGTGGCGGCAACTCCGTCACGATCAACTTCAGCCCGACCACCACCCGGTACGTCCGGATCAACATCACCGCCAACAGCGGCTGGCCGGCCGGGCAGCTCTCCGAGCTGGAGGTGTACGGCCCGCGGCGGCACCACCCCGACACCACCGCGCCGAGCGTGCCGGGCACCCTGTCCTACACCCAGTCGGGCACCACGATCACCCTGAACTGGGGCGCGTCCACCGACAACGCGGGCGGCAGCGGCCTGGCCGGCTACGACGTCTACCGCAACGGCGCGCTCTCGCGCACCGTCGGCAACGTCACCACCTTCAACGACACCCAGCCGGCCACGGCGACGGTGTCCTACTACGTCCGGGCCCGCGACGACGCCGGCAACCTGTCCGGCAACAGCAACACGGTGACCCGCACCGGACCAGCCGGCGACACCACCCCGCCGAGCGTGCCGGGCACGCTGTCGCACAGCACGCTCGGGCACCACGATCACGCTGAACTGGGGCGCCTCCACCGACACCGGCGGCAGCGGCCTGGCCGGCTACAACGTCTACCGGGGCGGCAGCCTGATCGCGACGCTGGGCACCGTGCTCTCCTACCAGGACACCCAGCCGGCGACGGCGACCGTGTCCTACTACGTGCGGGCCCGCGACGGCGCCGGCAACCTGTCCGGCAACAGCAACACCGTCACCCGGACCGGCACCCAGCCGCCCGGCTGCACCAACGTGGCGCAGGGCAAGACGATGACGGCGACCGGCTCGACCTTCACCTTCACCCCGGACAAGGCCAACGACGGGCAGCTCACCACCTACTGGGAGGGTCGGCGAGCTACCCGCAGAACCTGACCGTGGCGCTGGGCGCCAACCACGTCATCACCGGCGTCAACGTCAAGCTCAACCCGGACCCGGCCTGGGGCACCCGTACCCAGAACTTCCAGGTCCTCGGCCGCGACCAGGCCGTCGTCCACCTACACCAGCCTGGTGTCGGCGGCCAACTACCAGTTCGTCCAGGGCACCAACGTGGTGACGATCCCGGTCAGCGCGACCACCGCCGACGTGCAGCTGCGGTTCACCTCCAACACCGGCGCCCCGTCGGGCCAGGTGGCCGAGCTCGAGGTCTGCGGCACCCCGGCGCCCAACCCGGACCTGGTCGTCAGCTCGGTGACGCTGGACGCCCGCGTCGCCCGAACGAGACCACCGCGATCACGCTGTCGGCCACGGTGCAGAACATCGGCTCGGCCGCCGCCGGCGCGACCACCGTCAACTTCAGCCTCGGCGGCGCGGTCGTCGGCAGCGCCAACGTCGGCGCGCTCGCCGCCGGCGCCTCGACCACGGTCATCGTTCAACGCCGGCACCCGGCCGATGGGCAGCTACGCCGTCTCCGCGGTGGTCGACCCGACCAACACGATCGTCGAGCAGAACAACGGCAACAACAGCCTCACCGCGGCGTCGCCGCTGGTGGTCGCCCAGGCGCCCGGGCCCGGACCTGCAGGTCACCGGCATCACCTCCAACCCGCCGAACCCGGCCGTCGGCGCGGCGGTCACCTTCACCGTGGCGGTCAACAACCGCGGCACCTCCGCGTCGGCGTGCCGCCTCGGTCACCCGGGTGGCGGTCGGCAGCACCACGCTCAACACCAACACCGCGTCGATCGCCGCCGGCGCGACGGCCAACGTGGCGATCAGCGGCAGCTGGACCGCCACCAGCGGCGGCGCCACCATCACCGCCACCGCCGACGCCACCAACGTGGTCGCCGAGACCAACGAGACCAACAACACGCTCTCCCAGTCCATCGTGGTCGGACGCGGCGCCGCGGTGCCGTACACCTCGTACGAGGCGGAGGGCGGCCAGCTACCAGGGCACGCTGCTCGAGGCCGACCCGCTGCGCACCTTCGGGCACACCAACTTCGCCACCGAGTCCTCGGGCCGCCAGTCGGTGCGGCTCGACCAGCCAGGGCCAGTTCGTCGAGTTCACCTCGACCAACCAGGCCAACTCGATCGTGGTGCGCAACTCCGATCCCGGACTCGCCGGGCGGCGGCGGGCATCGACGGCGACGATCAGCCTCTACATCAACGGCACCTTCTGCCGGAAGCTGACCCTGTCGTCGCGCAACAGCTGGCTCTACGGCACCACCGACGACACCGAGAGCCTGTCGAACACGCCGCAGGCCAACGCCCGCCGGCTGTTCGACGAGTCGAACGCGCTGCTGTCGCCAGTCGTACCCGGCCGGCACCCGGTTCAAGTTGCAGCGCGACGCGGGTGACAACGCCTCGTTCTACATCATCGACCTGATCGACCTGGAGCAGGTGGCGCCGCGCGCTGAGCCAGCCGGCCGGGCTGCACCTCGATCACGTCGTACGGCGCGGTGCCGAACGACAACATCGACGACACCGCCGCGATCCAGCGCGCGGTGACCGACGACGAGAACGGTGTCATCAGCTGCGTCTGGATCCCGGCCGGGCAGTGGCGGCAGGAGCAGAAGATCCTGTCGCCGGACCCGACCCGCGGGCAGTACAACCAGAAGGGCATCCGCAACGTCGACGATCCGCGGCGCCGGCATGTGGCACTCGCAGCTCTACACGAACACCGAGCCGCAGAACGTCGTCGGGCAACATCAACCACCCGCACGAGGGCAACGTCGGCTTCGACATCGACGACAACACGCAGATCTCCGACATCGCCATCTTCGGGATGACCGACCAACCGGGCCAACCGCGGCCACGGCCTCAACGGCCGGCTCGGGCAAGAACACGAAGATCAGCAACGTCTGGATCGAGCACGTCAACGTCGGCGCCTGGGTCGGCCGCGACTACTCGCGACACCCCGGCCTACTGGAACCCCGGTGACGGGCTGGAGTTCACCGGGATGCGCATCCGCGACACGTACGCCGACGGCATCAACTTCACCAACGGCACGCGCAACTCGCGGGTGTTCAACTCGTCGTTCCGCACCACCGGCGACGACGCGCTGGCGGTCTGGGCGAACACCGTACGTCAAGGACCAGTCGGTCGACATCGGGCACGACAACCACTTCGTCAACAACACGGTCGCAGCTGCCGTGGCGGGCCAACGGCATCGCCATCTACGGCGGCTACGGCAACACGATCGAGAACAACCTGATCTACGACACGATGAACTACCCGGGCATCATGCTGGCGACCGACCACACTCCGCTGCCGTTCTCGCGGCACGACGCTGATCGCCAACAACGGGCTCTACCGCTGCGGCGGCGCGTTCTGGAACGAGGAGCAGGAGTTCGGCGCGATCACGCTGTTCGCGCCGGGCCAGCCGATCCTCGGCGTCACCATCCGCGACACCGACATCATCGACTCGACCTACGACGGCATCCAGTTCAAGACCGGCGGCGGCCGGGTCACCGCCGCGATCACCAACGTCCGGATCGACAAGTCCAACAACGGCGCCGGCATCCTGGCGATGAGCGGCGCACAGGGCAGCGCCACGCTGACCAACGTGACCATCACCAACTCGGCCGACGGCGACATCGTCCGGCAGCCGGGCACGCAGTTCATGATCACCCCGTAGCAGTACGGACGCACGGCGTGCTCCCCGGTGGCTCGTCCACCGGGGAGCACGTGCGTTCAGCGCCGGCGGTGCCGGCGTCGCTGGTGGAAGAGGTGGTCGCGGCGGACGAGGTCGGCGACCTCGTTGCGCGGCCAGCGGCGCGGCATAGCGGGCCAGGGCGTCGAGCAGGTGGTGCGGGTGGGTGCCGACCAGGCTGACCGTCGGATCCTGGCAGCGGCCGAGTTGGGCCTGCTCGTGGGTGAGCACGACGGCGGTGCGCACCGGTACGTCGTGGCGGTTGCGGCGCAGCCAGGCCGCGAGGTCGTCGGCGATGTCGTTGACGCTGGCGGGGCCAGGCCCGCCCGGCCGGGTCGACCGCCCGCCCGGTCTCGACGCTGTGCCCGCCGGCGTCGAGCCGCTCCCACCACCACTGGTCGCCGACCGCGTGCAGCCGGATCCGGCGGCGTTCGACCTCCACCGCCCAGATGCCGTGCGGACCGACCAGCACGTGGTCGGTGCCGCCGCGGCGGTTGCGGTAGCCGCGCAGCATCACCCAGTCGTCGGGCAGCACGCCGAGCGCCGCGGTCAGCGGGTCCTGGCCCAGCACGCCGGCCGCCGGTGCGGGCCTGATCGTGCTCCGGCGCGTGCAGCAGCACCTCCTGCCAGCTCGCCCGCGGAGCGGCCGGCGGTGGCCTGGTCGCGGGCCGGCGGTGCGCCGAGCACCCGGCGCCACAACGACCGCGCCCGGTGGCGCGGCAGAGCGCGCGGGCCCATACAGCTGCCGCGCGGCGACCGCGGTGCCGGGCAACCAGGGCTCGCGCGGCGCGGCGTGGTCGGAAAGCATCTCGACCCGCATCGCCTGCGCCCCCTCCGCATCGAAGAATCGACTTACTCCTATCACGTTGGGTGCTCACTTCGCTACCCAAAGCGACGAAGTGATGCGGAAGCGGGACGTATCAGCCGGCGCGGGCGGTGAGCATCTCGTTCATGCGGCGTACCTCGATGGACTGGTCCGCGTTGACCTCGCGGGCCACCCGGTCGGCCGCCGACTCGACGCCGCCACCGTCCCGGTAGAGCTGGCCGACCATGGTGATCGCGCCCTCGTGGTGGCGGATCATCAGCTCCAGGAACAGCTTGTCGAACGCCGGACCGCTGGCCGCCGCGAGCGCGGACAGGTCGGTGGCGTCGAGCATGCCGGGCATCAGGCCGCCGTGGCCGACGTGGTTCGCGTGCGGCTCGGGCAGCGCCTCACCCCGGTCGACCAGCCATTGCTGGAGCTGGGCGATCTCGTCCTTCTGCGACACCTCGATCCGCTTGGCCAGCTGCGGGATGTCGGTGCTCGGGCTGCGGCCGGCGACCAGCGCGGTCAGCTCCAGCGCCTGCAGGTGGTGCGTGATCATCTTGCGCATGAACTCGGCGTCGGCCGGCGCGTGCGGCGGCGCGGAGAGGCGGGCGAGCTCGTCGGGCGAGAGGGTGCGGGAGTCCTGACCGGGCGCACCGGGCTGGACCACGCGGCCCGGCGTGGGTGCGGCGCCGGTGGCGGCCCCTTCGTCGCGGTTGGCTGCTACCGAGATCCCGACGGCGCCGGCGATCAGCGCGGCGGCGACCAACGACACAACTACAGCACGGCGGTTGACCTGCATGGACCTTCGTCATCTCCGATCCGCGCCGGGCCGCCGCGGTTGCGCCGGACCGCTCACACGGCCTTGTTCCTGGTCGCATTTGCTCTGCATCCACATACGCATCACATGAACGAACGTTCAAGGGATGCGCATATGGATGCAGAGCAAATGCGGTGCTGACAGGGCGCTCACCCCTGCGGGGGGAGCAGGGGCGAGCGCCCTGGGTACGCGTCAGGGCCGGCGAACCGGCCCCGCGCGCCACCGGCGTGGCGCCCGGTCAGCGGGGGGAGCTGAGGCGGGCGCCACGTGCGGCGGTCAGTCCAGTGCGGCGCACTGGCCGACGGCCAGTCCGCGCACCTTGTTCTTCGAGCCGACGTTGATCGGCGCGGGGGTGTTGCCGGTGCAGGACAGCACCCCGGTCACGTCGTTGCCGGCGATGACCGTTGCGACACCCGGGGTACGGGCGCCGCTGAGCGAGACCGCGCCCCGGATCGTCGAGTCGACGACCGCCAGGCTGCCGGTCGTGCCGCTCACCGACATGGCACCGTTGACGGTGGTGTCGTAGAGGTGCACGGCGGCCGCCGACGACGACGCCACGGCGCCGCTGATCGACGAGTCGATCGCCAGCAGCGAGGCACCCGGCCGCACCGTGATCGCGCCCCGGACGGTGGCACCGTCGAGGCAGGTCACGCCGTCGGCCACCACGATGCCGTTGCGGGTGCCGCTGATCGTCGTGGTGCAGGTGCGGGCGAGCTGGTCGTACCGGGCCCGGGCGTTTGCCAGGCTCGGCGTGAAGGTGAACCGCTGCTGGTGCTGCGGGTTGGTCTGCGGCCACCTGGACCTCGCGCGCCGACTCGATCTCGGCGGCGGAGAGGGACGTGCTCGGCTTGAGCCCGAAGGTGTCGAAGCCGCGCGCGATCTCACTGCCGAAGATCTGGCCGTTGTGCCAGTAGGCCGACCAGAATCCGGCGAGGGAGAGGGCGTTCGGGTTGACCGGGCCCCGGTCGAAGAAGGCGATCTCCTGCGGGTGGGCCGAGTCGGTGAAGTCCAGCACGCGACAGACCGCCCTGGTACCAGGCCTGGACCATGATGTCCCGGCCGGGCACGGGGATCAGCGAGCCGTTGTGGGCGACACAGTTCTCCACCACCGTCTGCGGCACCGGCAGCTTGTAGTAGCTGCGGAACTCCATCTTGCCGTCGACGATGTCGAAGATGGCGTTGGCGCCCCACTCGGGCAGGTCGGTGTCGCGGCACCGGGCACCGGTGCCACCGCCCCACTCGTCCGTGAAGATGACCTTGGTGCCGTCGTTGTTGATCGTCGCCGAGTGCCAGTACGCGAAGTTGGGGTCGGAGACCTCGTCGAGCCGCTTCGGGTTGGCCGGGTCGGAGATGTCGATCAGGATGCCGTTGCCCTCACAGGCACCGGCGGCCAGCCCGATCGCCGGGTACGACGTGATGTCGTGGCAGGCGTCGGTCACCGGCGACGGGCTCCAGTTGCTGCCCGACGGGTGCCGCGGGGTCTGCGGCGCGTTCTGCAGGCCGTCGACCGCCCCGGTCGTCTCGTCGGCGAACAGCCGCGGGTTGTTGACCACGGCCGCCTGTGCGGGCGCCGCGACCGGAACCTTGATGACGTCGATCCGCCAGCGGGACGGGTCCACGCCGGTGGCCGGGTTGTTGTTGCAGCCGGCCAGCCCGTCGGAGCGCACGCCGGCGGTGCCGGAGACGTACACGTAGACGTTCTCGGTGTCGCCGGGCTTGGTGACCAGCGAGTGCGTGTGCGAACCGCGGCAGAGCTGGACCGCGGCCACCTGCTGGGGGTTGGTCACGTTGCTGATGTCGAAGACGCGGACGCCCTGGAAGCGGGTGCCGACGGTCGGGTCGGTGCCGCAGTCGAGCCGGCCGCGGGTCTCCTCGACCGACATGAAGAGCAGGTTGCCGTAGACGGAGACGTCGCCCTGGCCGCCGGGGCAGACCACGGTGGTCAAAATGGACGGTGCGGCCGGGTTCGCCACGTCGTAGACGGTGAAGCCGTTGTAGCCGCCCATGAACGCGACGTCGCCCTTGAAGGCGAGGTCGGAGGCGACGTAGGAGAAGTTCGACGGGTTGGCGGGGTCGAACGACCCGGCCGGCTTGTCGACGTGCGCCAGGCGCTCGATGTTGCTGGCGGCCTCTTGCGCGTCGAGCCAGCCGCCGGTGAGACCGATCCGTGGGTCCGGATCGGCGGCGGCGACGCCAGGAGTCAATGCCAGGAGGAGGAGCGCCGCCGCGGTCGCGGCGAAGCCCTTTCTGATGGTGATTGCCATGCGGTGCCTCTCGGGGCAGGGGGACCGAAAGCGGCGGCCGGGTAACGACCGCCTCGCACCGCACACGTTATATCGAACAGTGGACATCAGATAATGCCTTACGGCCAACTTTTCGCCAGCCGGTCGACGCGATCACTTGCCAAGTCGCCGCCGCCTGCCGGCGCACAGTGAGCAGATCGGCAGCATAAGTCGGGCATGCGGGATTAGCGCTGCCGCCCTCACGGACAGTTTGGCCGGAACGCCCGCACCGTTATAGTTCCCGCGTGACGGAAGACGTGCCGAAAAAGCGCAGCCCACTGGCGGCGATCGCTGATGTGGTGAGCACTCCGGCGCCGCCCGCCGCGCTCGACGCGACCGACCTCCGCCTGCTCGAGTTGCTCGTCCAGGACGCTCGCACCAGCCAGCGCGGGCTCGCGCGTGAGCTGCAGATGTCGCCGCCCGCGGTGGGTGACCGGATCGCGCGCCTCGAACGGCTCGGCGTCATTCGCGGTTATCGCGCGGACATCGACTGGGCCGCGCTCGGCTTTCCGATGCAGGTTTTCCTCTCCGTTATCGCGGCCACCGACCAGGCGTCGATTATTCGGGCGCTGCACGCCATCCCCGAGGTCGAGGAGGTCAGCGTCGTCACCGGTTCCATCGACCTGCTGGCCCGGTTGCGGGTGCGCGACCAGGCGCACCTGCGCGCCATCCTGCTCGAGGGCATCTGGCAGATTCCCGGCGTCTCCCGCACCGAGACGTTGCTGAGCCTCGCGGAGACGCCGCGCAAGGACTTCGTGCACGGCCTGATCGCCGAGCTACGCGAGGAGCGTTAGCTGTATTTGCCCATGCCGCCGGCGACGTCGATCGAGGCGCCGGTGATGTAGCTGGCGCGGTCGCTGGCCAGGAACGCGACGAGGCCGGAGACCTCGTCGACCGTGCCGAACCGGCCCAGCGGCACCTCGTCGGCGGAGAGCTTGGCGAAGAACTCCTCCTCGGTGAGCTCCGGCGCGCGCCGGGCGCGGATGTTCGCCCACTGCGGTGTCACCACGAAGCCGATGTTGACGCTGTTGACCAGGATCCCTTCCGGCCCGTACTGCTGGGCCAGCACCTTGGTCAGGTTGTGGCACGCCGCCCGGTTGACCGAGGTCGCGAAGAACGCCGGGTCGGGATAGCGCGCGTACACCGCGTTGACGTTGACCACCCGCGGCGCGGCGCTGCGCCGCAGCTGGGGCAGAGCCGCACGGGTGCACCGGATCTGCGAGAACAGCTTGACGTCGAGGTCGCGTTTCCAGTCCTCGTCGGTCAGGTCCTCGAAGCCGCCCGGATGGGCACCGCCGGCGTTGTTGACCAGGATGTCGATGCCACCGTGCTCGGCCGCGACCGCAGCTGACCAGAGCCTCCACCGCGGCCGGGTCGGTCACGTCGCACACGTGCCCGGACACCACCGCGCCCTCCACTTCGGACAGCGCCTTGACGGCGGCCGCCACCTCGTCGGGGGTACGCGCGCAGATGGCCACCGAGGCGCCCTCGGCCAGCAGTTCGGCGGCGACGCCGTACCCGATGCCCTTGCTGCCCCCGGTGACCAGCGCGTGCCGGCCGGTCAGCCCGAGCTTCACGAGTCGCCCTTCTCGAGCGCCGCCTTGGCCTGGTCGAGCAGGGTGGCCCGCGGCGGCGTGAAGAAGTCGACCTCCAGGCACGGCGTGCCGGTGGTACGCGCGCCGTGCGGCACCCACGGCGGGATCACCGCGACGTCGCCCGGCTTGAGCACCCGCACCTCGCCGTCGACCTCGAACTCGATCTCGCCCTCGAGGACCAGCACGACCTGCTCCTCCTCGTGCGTGTGCCGTGGTGCCTCGGCGTGCGCCTCGAACTGGACGAAGTTGAGCAGGCTGCGCTCGCCCAGCACGGGCTGGAAGTTGAGCCCGGGCAGGATCTCGTGCGGGTCGATCTTCGTGCGGTCGACGAACCGGCCGGGTGTCGTGGGCGTGCCGCCGGTGCTGCCGAAGTGGGACTCCGCGTTGGTCATGCGCCTGCTCCTAACAGAAGGCCGAGCCGCCGGGTGCCTTCGGCGATCTCGTCGGGGGTGGTCGCGCTGAACGCCAGCCGCAACGTGTTGTGCGTGTCGCGGCGGGGGTGGAACGGTGCGCCGGGCACGTAGGCGATGCCGACCTCGCGGGCGCGCGGCAGCAGCGCGGCGGTGTCGAGGGAGGCCGGCCCGGTCAGCCAGGTGAAGAAGCCGCCACCCGGCTCGCTCCACGAGAACTCGGGGCCCAGGTGCTCGGTCAGGCCGGCCGACATCGCCGCCCAGCGCTCGGCATAGGTCGCCCGGGCCCGGGCGAGCTGCGCGTCGAGGCGGCCGTCGCGCAGGAACGACTCGGCCAGCCACTGCCCGAGCCCGCCGGCACACTGGTCGGAGTTCTGTTTGGCGCGCACCAGGTGGGGGATCAGCGCCGGCGGCCCGGCCGCCCAGCCGAGCCGGACACCCGGGAAGAGGATCTTCGAGAACGTGCCGACCTGGACCACGACGTCGGGGGCGAGCGACCAGAGCGACGGCCGCTGCTCGCCGGCGAAACCGAGCTCCCGGTACGCGACGTCCTCCACCACCAGCAGCCCGTGCCGCCGGGCCAGCGCGACCAGCGCGTGCCGGCGCTCCGTCGACAGCCAGGCGCCGGTCGGGTTCTGGAAGTCGGGGATCACGTAGAGCAGCTTCGGCGCCGGACCCTCCGCCAGGGCCGCCGCCAGCGACTCGGGGTCCAGCCCGTCGCGGTCGGCGGCGACCGGATCGATCCGCGCCTCGAAGCCGCTGAACGCCGTGATCGCGCCGAGGTAGGTCGGTGACTCGACGAGCACCCGGTCGCCCGGGTCGAGCAGCGTGCGGCAGATCAGCTGGAGTGCCTCGATGCCGCCGCTGGTCACCATCAGCGCATCCGGCGCGACACCCTGCGACGTCGCGATCCACGAGGTGAGCGCGTCCCGGAACGAGGCCAGCCCCTCGGTCGGCGTGTACTGCAGCGCCACCGGCGCGGCCGGGCCGAGCCGGTCGGTCGCGAGGTCGCGGACGAACTCGGCGGGGAAGATCTCGTGTGCCGGGAAGCCGCCCGAGAACGTGATCAACCCGGGCGTGTTGACCAGCGACAGGATCGCGCTCAGCTCGTCGCCGCTGCCCGCCGCCCGACGGGCGAGGCGTAGGTCGAGATCGGTCACGTCGGCCTCCGATGAACCAAGCGTTCGGTCGGTGACCGTAACATCGGGTCAACCGAAAGACCAAGAGCCACTGCGGCCTTACAGCTACCGCGATAAAACGGGCGGAACACGGGTACGCGATCGGCATGACCAGCACCGACCAACCGACCGGCAACCTGGAGCTGGTGGCCACCGTCGACCCGCCCATGCCGACGGGTGTCGCAGTCTCCCACTCCGGCCGGATCTTCCTCAACCACCCGCGCTGGGGCGACGACGTCGCCGCCACGGTCGTCGAGCTGCGCGACGGCAGACGCGTGCCGTTCCCGGACGAGGCCTGGAACCAGCCCGACTCCGATGACGACCCGCACGCGTTCGTCTCGGTGCAGAGCGTGGTCGTCGACCCGGTCGACCGGCTGTGGGTGGTCGACACCGGCGCGCCGATGTTGGCGACGACCCGGCATGGCGGGCCCAAGCTGGTGCGCGTCGACCTCGACACCGACGCGGTCGGCCAGATCATCACGTTCCCGACCGACGTCGCGCTGCCGTCGAGCTACCTCAACGACGTGCGCTTCGACCTGCGCCGCGGCGACCAGGGGACGGCCTTCGTCACCGACTCGGCCAACCACGGGCCCAACGGGATCATCGTGGTCGACCTGGCCACCGGCCGCTCGTGGCGCCGGCTGCACGACCACCCGTCCACCAAGGCACCGCCGCTGCGCGCCACCCGGCCGGTGGTCGAGGGCCGCTACTTCCTCGACCGGCCTGGCGACGCGGACCCGGCGCCGCTCACCTTCGGCAGCGACGGGATCGCCATCTCCGCCGACGGCAGCCGGCTGTTCTACTGCCCGCTGATGTCGCGCCGGCTCTACAGCGTCTCGGTCGACGCGCTCTGCGACCGGTCGCTGGACGACGACGCGGTCGCCGCCACGGTGGTCGACGAGGGCGAC
Source organism: uncultured Actinomycetota bacterium (assembly GCA_963840005.1). Lineage (GTDB taxonomy): Bacteria > Actinomycetota > Actinomycetes > Mycobacteriales > Micromonosporaceae > Asanoa. The sequence goes on from CAWIXO010000002.1 coordinate 36,839, forward strand.
AAGGGCAGCTGCGCCGACGGCCTGGAGAGCGACGACGCCGGCCGGATCTACATCACCGCGTACGAGCAGAACGCGATCCTCCGGCTCGGCCCCGACGGCGGGTTCGAGACGCTGGTGCACGACCCGCGGCTGCTCTGGCCGGACACGATGTCGGTGGCCACGGACGGCCACCTGTACGTGACCGCGAACCAGCTCCACCGCCAGCCCGCGTACAACGACGGCAAGGACCTGCGCCAGCCGCCGTACGCGGTGTTCCGCGTCGCCGTCGACGCCGGGCCGGTGCTACTGCGGCCGTAGCAGGTCGTCGACCCGGGCCGCGAACTCCGGCACCCGCTGGCCGAAGCCGCCGTGGTCGCCCGGCATCGGGGCGGTCGGCGTGCCCAGCCGCTCGCCGAGCGCGTACGCCGCCCGGTGCGGCGGTTGCCCCGCGGACGCCTCGCCGGCCGCCGGCACCACCCGCACCGCGCCGGCGCGCAGCGTCGAGTAGTCCGGGACGTAGCGGTTGAACGGGGGCACCTCGTAGCCGATGAAGAAGGCGAAGTTCTGCTCCAGCCGGCCGAACATCGCCAGCGTCTCCGGGTCGGGTGTCTCGGCGGGGCCGCCGCCCGGCGCCCGTTCCTCCTCGGCCGGACCCATGTCGAGGCCGCGCCCGAGCACCTCGTTGGCGGCCGCGGGGCCGTCGGCGGCGAAGGTCTTCTCCACCTCGTCGATCACGGCCCTGAAGTGGTCGTGCTCGGGCAGCAGGTCGAACAGCGGCGGCTCGTGCGCGACCAGCGTGCGCACCCGGTCCGGGTAGCGCGCGGCCAGGTCGAGGCCGATGATCGCGCCGGAGCTGTTGCCGAACACGTACGCCGGCCCGCCGCCGACCTCGGCGAGCAGCGCCGCCGCGTCGTCGGCGTGCTCGGGCAGCGACTGCGGGCCGGCGGGGCCGTCCAGCGGGCTCCGCGAGTTGCCACGCCGGTCGTAGGTGACCACCGTGTAGCGGTCGGCCAGCGCCCGGGCCAGCCCGGCGTAGCCGGCGGCGTCGTAGACACCGCCGCAGATCAGCAACAGGGTCGGCCCGGTGCCGCGCACCTCGTAGTAGAGCGTGGCACCGGGAACCTTGGTCGTCGTCACGTCTGTCCCTCCATCAGTTCAGCGTCACCGGTTACGTCGGAGGCGGCGTGACGACTTCGACAGGATCAGCCGATGATTTCCCGGACCTCCATCGCGCCGAAGCTGGCGTCGGGCCAGCGGGCGGCGATCTCGATGGCCCGCTCCTCGGTGGCGACATCGACCGCGAGGTAGCCGGCGAACTGCTCCTTGGCCTCCACGAACGGGCCGTCGGTGGTGGCGACCGCGCCGCCGCGGAGGCGCACGGTCTTGGCCGCTCCGGCCAGGGCCTCGCCCCGGATCAGCTCACCGGACGCGGTCAGCTCCGCCATGATCGTGTCGACCTGGCCGAACAGCTCGGTGCGCTCCTGCTCGGACATCGTGTCGATGGCGGCCGGGTTGTTGTAGATCAGCAGCATGTACTTCACGGGCGTCAACGATAGACGCCAGCGGTCGCGGTGGGGCCTATGCGGGGGATAGCGTCGGTTTACCGACCCCCCAGGAGGATGAAGCCCTAATGCTCGCTGGAGTCCACTTCATCAACTTCTCCCTTCCCGGCAGCCCGGAGTCGCTCGCACCGGCGCTCGCGGCCACCGCGCGCACGGCCGACGACGGCGGCTGCGCGACCTTCACCCTGATGGACCACTGGTTCCAGATGGAGCACGTCGGCGGCGGCGCGCGCGATCCGATGCTCGAGGGCTACACGGCGCTCGGCTTCCTCGCCGGGCAGACCAGCCAGATCAACCTCGGCCTGATGGTGACCGGCGTGACCTACCGGCATCCCGGGCTGCTGGCCAAGACGGTCACCACCCTCGACGTGCTCTCCGGCGGCCGCGCCACCCTGGGTGTAGGCGCCGCCTGGTACGAGCGCGAGCACCGCGCGCTGGGCGTGCCGTTCCCGCCGGTCGCCGAACGCTTCGAACGGCTCGAGGAGACGCTGCGGATCTGCCGGCAGATGTGGTCGCCGGACGACGGGCCGTTCGATGGCAAGCACTACCAGCTCGCCGAGACCGTCTGCGTGCCGCCGCCGATCTCCGAACCGCACCCGCGGATCCTGGTCGGCGGCATGGGCGAGAAGAAGACGCTGCGGCTGGTGGCCCAGTACGCGGACGCCTGCAACCTGTTCGCCGAGAGCCACGACCAGATCGCACACAAGCTGCGCGTACTCGACGAGCACTGCGCCGCGGTCGGCCGCGACCCGGCGGAGATCCAGCGCACGATCATCGGGCGGGGCCGGCCGGTCAGCGAGACCGACCAGTTCCTGTCCGACATGGAGGGTTACGCCAAGCTCGGCATCGAGCTCGTGGAGATGGTGCCGCACGGCGCGGACCCGGTCGCCTGGACGACGGACTACTGCGAGAAGGTCGTGCCCCGGCTGGCCCAGATCCCCTAGGGCTTCCGCGCGACCAGGACGTCCCGGCGGATGGCCTGGTCGACGCGGTGCACCAGGCGGCGGTGGGCGTCGGAGTCCACCACGTCCAGGCCCGCGTCGGTCAGTGCGGCGGCGACGTCGGCGCGGTCGGCCACGTTCGTGTTCCAGGACAGGCCGAGCGCGCCGCCGCGGCGCAGCACGCCGGCCCACACCGGCACCGCGGCCCGCAGCAGGTCCAGCGGGTCGCGGGCCAGGCCCTTGTCGGCGGTGCGGCTGCCGTGCTGCACGCCGTACGGCGCGTCGGCCACCACCAGGTCGACCGAGCGGGGTTTCCAGAACTCCAGGGTCCGGGTGGTGTCGGCGTTGACCATGTCGATCCGCTGGAACTCGGAGGCCCGGTACTCCTCCTTCGTCGGCGGCCAGCGTGACCTGCAGCCGCCGGCCGACCACCTTGCGCTCGCGCCGAACCGGCCCGTTCTCGGCCCGGTGCTTGATCCGCTTCTCCTTGAGCCAGCGCTGGATGTACGTGCTGTACGCCTCGTAGTCCTTCTGGTCCCGGTCCACGCCGTACGCGTCGTAGCCGTACATCATCGCCTGGTTCAGCGTGGTGCCGCGGCCAGCGAGCGGGTCGAGCACGACGAAGCGCCGGTCGAGCATCGCGCCGGCGAACGCCGAGCCCATCAGGGTGGCGTTGAGCAGCAGCTTGGTGAACTGCTCGTTGGTCTTGCCGGTGTACTTCGGGATGGTGACCAGGTCGTCGTCGAAGCGGTCGAGCCGGTGCAGTGGCACCGGCCGCAGCAGTCCGCCGCCTTCGAGGGCGAACAGCGCGTAGATCGACGACAGGTTGGCGATGAACCGGGTGGACCGCTCGTCGAGCGCCGCGGACTCGAATGTCACGTACGGCACACCGGCGATCTCCTCGGCGGCGATGTCGGCGATCGCGTCGTCGAGGACGGCGCCGGAGAAGATCTCCAGCTCGGCAGCGGTCAACCCGACGGCCGAGTCGGCGTAGACCCGGTTGGCGGACGGCAGGATCAGCATCGCGTATCGCATGGTGCGCTGATTTTAGGCAGTGCCGCTTGGCCCACCTGTCGGATGCCGGGGTGCGCGCCGGGTGGTCGGGATGATAGGTACGACAGGTGACAGAAGTGCCAGAGCGGCTCCGCCGGGCCGGCTCGCCCGACCGGCTACGGCTCGGTTACCCGGACGAACTCGTCGACGACGTCCTGGCGTACGCCCGGCTGGACGGCCAACCGGCGCTCGAGGTCGGTGCCGGCAGCGGCCGGGCGACCATGAAGTTCGTCGCCCGCGGCCTCCCGATCACCGCGATCGAGCCGAACCCGAGGCTGGCGGCGGTGCTCACCCGGCGGGTGGCCGGCGCGCCGGTCACGGTGACGGTCAGCACCTTCGAGGACTACACACCGGAACGCCGGTTCGGGCTGCTGTTCAGCGCGCAGGCCTGGCACCGGGTCGATCCCGCGGTGCGCTGGCGCAAGGCCGCCGAGGCGGTCACCCCCGGCGGCGTGATCGCCCTGTTCTGGAACCGCGAACGCCCGACGGACGCGGCGGTCAACGACGAGATCCGGGCCGCGCACCAGGTGTACGCGCCGCGGATCCGGTTCGACCGGGAGATGCTGCCCGACCCGCCACCGTGGCCCGGCATCCACGGCCTGGCCCACCGCGACTCGCACGTCTACCGCTGGCAGGTCACCATGCCCACGGTGGACTTCGTCGCGACGCTGGCCACCCGGTCGGCCTACGCGGCGCTGCCGCCGGAGATCCGCTCGAACCTGTTCGCCGACATCCTCGCGCGGCTCGGCAACGCGGTCCGGGTCGCCGTCGACACCGAGCTCTATCAGGCCCGCACTCGCTGAACGGGTGGTCCGCGGCCCGCGTCGGCCGGCACAATGGACCCTGTGACCGCGATCGACAGCTACGTCCGCGAGCTCGACCGCCAGTTGCACGGTCCACGTCGCCGCAAGGCCGACCTGCTCGTCGAGGTCCGCGACGGGCTGCGCGACGCGGCCGACGCGGTGCGCGCGGAGTCGCCCGAGGTCACCCCGGCCGAGGCCGAGCGGCAGGCGGTCGACGAGTTCGGCAGCGTCCCCGCGCTGGCACCCGAGTTCCAGACGGAGCTCGCCGTCCTGCAGGCCTGGCGCACGGCCTGGGTGTTCGCGATCGCCTTGCCGCTGGTGATGACCGTGACGACGCTGATCTGGCGGGGCGGCGGCAGCGGTGCCACGCCCGGCCCTTCCTACCTCGGCCTGGCCCATGCTACGGACGTGTTCCTGATCGCCGCCGGCGTCGGCTTCGCGCTGGCGCTGCTGCTGTTTCATGTCCTGGCCCGGCGGGCGGCCTCGCCGGTGCCGCTGGTGCGCGTGGTCGGCGGCGCGGCGGTCGGCACGGTGCTGGCGATGATGGCCAGCGGCGTCGTGCTCACCATGGGCGCGCCCGGCGGGGGCACCTCGCTGTGGGGCGCGCTGGTCGGTGGCCTGCCCACGCTGCCCGGCTATGGCCTGCTGAGCTATCTGGGCGTCCGCTGCCTGTTGTTGACCCGGCGACGCGGGCCTGGGGCCGGACGCCCGTCCCGACGCCCGGCCCCAGTCCCTTCAGCTTAAGGCCAAGAGCACATGTCCAGTGGTCCGCTATCCGGCCTGACTGTCCTCGAACTAGCCGGCATCGGTCCCGCGCCGTACGCCGCCATGCTGCTCGCCGACATGGGCGCCGACGTGATCCGGGTCGACCGGACCGGCGGACCGGCCCCGGAGTACCCGCTCAACCCGGTGCTCGACCGGGGCCGCCGCTCGATCGCGCTCGACCTGAAGTCACCCGAAGGAGTCGGGCTGCTGCTGCGCCTGGTCGCCCGGGCCGACGTGCTGGTGGAGAGCTTCCGGCCGGGTGTCGCCGAGCGGCTCGGCATCGGCCCGGTGCCCTGCCTCGCGGTGCGGCCCGCCCTGGTCTACGCCCGGATGAGCGGGTGGGGGCAGACCGGCCCGTTGGCGGGGGAGGCCGGGCACGACATCAACTACATCAGCCTGACCGGGGCGCTGGCCGCCCTCGGCCGGGCCGGCGGGCCGCCGCAGCCGCCGATGAACCTGGTCGGTGACTTCGGTGGCGGCGCGCTGTTCCTGGTCTACGGCATCATGTGCGCGCTCTGGGCCGGCGGCGGCCGGGTGGTCGACGCCAACGTGCACGACGGCACGACCTCCCTGCTGGCGATGGTGCAGGGCTTCCGCGCGGCCGGCCTCTGGTCCGACCGGCGGGGCACCAACCTGATCGACACCGGCTGCCCGTACTACGACGTCTACCGCTGCGCCGACGGCGGTTACGTCGCGGTCGGCCCGATCGAGCAGCGTTTCTATCTCAACCTGCTGACCGGGCTCGGCCTGGCCGACGACGCCGACCTGGTGGCCGCCCACCGCGACCCGGCGCACTGGCCGGCGCTGCGGGCCGCGCTGACGGAGGCGTTCGCCACCGCGACCCGCGACGAGTGGGCGCGGCGGTTCGCCGGCCGGGACGCCTGTGTGACACCCGTGCTGGAGCTGGCCGAGGCACCCTCCGCGCCGCAGGCGGCCGCCCGCGACCTCTACGCGCCCGTCACCGGACACCCCGGCGCGGTGCAGGTCACGCCGACGCCCCGGTTCACCACCGACCCGGGCGCCGATCCGACCGCGCCGGGCATGCCGGCACCCGCCCCGCAGCCGGGCGAGCACACGGCGGCCATCCTCGCGGAGCTGGGCGTGACCGAGGACGAGTGCGGAGGGCTAGCCGAGCGAGGCGTGGTGCAGGCCCTGTAGGGCCAGCACGTAGCCGTACACGCCGAAGCCGACCACGATGCCGCGGGCCACCGGCGAGACGTACGAGTGGTGCCGGAACTCCTCGCGGGCGTGCACGTTGGAGATGTGCACCTCGATCACCGGCAGGCTGGCGCCCTCGATCGCGTCGTGCAGGGCGATCGAGGTGTGCGTGTACGCGCCGGCGTTGAGCACGGCCCCGATGCAGTCGCCGGACGCCACCCGGGCGCCCGCCTCCTGCACCCAGTCGACCAACTGGCCCTCGTGGTTGGACTGCAGGAACTCGAGGTCCAGCCCGAGCTTGCCGGCCTCCTGCCGGCACATGTCCTCGACGTCGGCGAGCGTGGTGCTGCCGTAGACCTCGGGGCGCCGGGTGCCGAGCAGGTTGAGGTTGGGCCCGTTGAGCACGTAGACCGAGGTCATCAGCGGCCGCCGGGGTTGTGCCAGGACCGCCCGTCGCGGGCGAGCAGCTGGTCGGCCTCGTCGGGGCCCCAGGACGCCGCCTCGTACAGCGGGATCCGGCCCTGGCTGTTGGCCCAGTGCTCGATGATCGGGTCGACGATCCGCCAGCTCTGCAGCACCTCGTCGGAGCGGATGAACAGCGTCGGGTCGCCGATCAGCGCGTCGAGCAGGAGCCGCTCGTACGCCTCGGGCGACTCCTCGCGGAACGTCGACTCGTAGGAGAACTCCATGGTGGCCGTGCGTACCCGGAACGAGTGACCCGGCACCTTGGCGCCGAACCGCAGCGTGATGCCCTCGTCGGGCTGGATGCGCAGGATCAGCGCGTCGGGCTGGAGCCCGGTCACCTGGGCGGCGCTGATCGGCAGGTGCGGCGGCCGGGTGAACTGGAGCACCACCTCGGTGACCCGGCGGGGCAGCCGCTTGCCGGTGCGCACGTAGAACGGCACGCCGGCCCAGCGCCAGTTGTCGACGTTCAGGCGCATCGCCGCGTAGGTCTCGGTGCGGGACAGCGGGTCGACGCCCTGCTCGTCGCGGTAGCCGGGCATCAGGTCGCCGCTCGTGCCGCCGCGGGTGTACTGCCCGCGCACCGCGATCTGGTCGATGTCGCCGTCGGCCGGGTGCCGGATCGACTGCAGCAGCTTGACCTTCTCGTTGCGCAGCGCCTCCGGCGCGAACGAGGCCGGCGGCTCCATCAGGGCCAGCGCGAGCACCTGGAGCACGTGGTTCTGGACGATGTCGCGCATCGCCCCGGCGTGCTCGTAGAAGCCGCCCCGGGTGCCGACGCCCAGCGTCTCGGCGACCGTGATCTGCACCTGGTCGATCCACGTGCGGTTCCAGATCGGCTGGAAGATCGTGTTGGCGAAGCGCAGCGCCATCACGTTCTGCACGGTGTCCTTGCCGAGGTAGTGGTCGATCCGGAAGACCTGGTCCTCCTCGAAACCGGCATGGATGCGCTGGTCGAGGTCGCGGGCACTGGCCTCGTCGTGGCCGTAGGGCTTCTCGATCACCAGCCGGGAAGAGCCGCCCGCGGTGCCGGGCTGGTTGAGCCCCGCGGCGGTCAGGTTCTCGACGATCGGCACGAACGCCTGCGGCGGCGTGGCCAGGTAGAACATCCGGTTGCCGGCCGTGCCGGCGTCGCGGTCGAAGGTGTCCAGCAGCTCGCGCAGGTGTGCGTAGGTCTGGGGGTCGTCGTAGTTGCCGCTGACGTAGCGCATGGTCTCCACGAGACCCGGCGCCTCGGCGGCCGGCCCGGCGGGGAAGCGCTGGCGGAACTCGTCGTCGGAGAGGTGGCTGCGGGCCACGCCGACCAGGCGGAACTCGTCGGGGAGGCGCTTGTACTGCGCGAGCCGCGCCAGCGCCGGCATCAGCTTGCGCTCGGTGAGGTCACCCGACGCGCCGAAGATCACCACAACCCCGGGTGGCGCCTTGCGATCGTCGCCACCGTCTCCGTTGATCCGGATCTCGTTGGCCGGGCCAAGGTCGCCGTTCATGCGTACCCCTCGTGTCGCGCGATTTGTGTCGCCGCCGTTGGCGCCCGGCAAGACGCTACCGGCCCATGCGCCCCATGCGGAGCGGCGCGCGCCGATGTGGGACGGACGCCTCTTCCGACCGTATCGCTTCCGCCGGAACTCGCCGCGAACGGTGGGTTATAGGCGGGTTACTCCGGATCCGAGACATCGGCCACGGTCGCGCCCAGCGCGCGCACGGCGGTGTCGGCGTCGACCGCGACGGCGACCCCGTGCTCGCCCGCACCGAGCGTGATCTCCCGGCCGGCCAGCCGCTCGTCGGCGACCACCGGCCACGGCACGAGCGACCCGAACGGGGTGATGGTGCCGCGCTCGTAGCCGGTGGCGTCGAACGCCGTCGCCGCGTCGGGCATGGACAGCCGGCTCACCCCGAGCAGCGTGCGCAGCTTGGGCCAGGAGATCACCCGATCGCCGGGCACCAGCACGAACAGGTAGTCGCCCTCGCCGCGGCGGACCACGATCGTCTTCACCACGTCCGGGATGTCCACGCCGCGGGCGGCGGCCGCCTCCGCGAGGCTGCGCACCGGGCCGTGGTTGACGACCCGGTGCGCCACTCCGGCGTTTTCGAGCGCTTCGACCGCGCGACCACTCATCTGGCCAGGTTATGACCTTGCCACCGCGTTGGCGTGGATCGCCTCGTTGAGGAACCGTGCCATTCCCGGCCGGATCTTCTCGTAGGACGCCGTGAACCGGGGATCCGCGACGTACATGTCCGCGAGCCCGGTGTGGATCTCGTAGGAGCATTCGTAGAACCACTGGGAGATCTGCTGCCGGTGCTCCTCGGCCAGGGCCATCGCCTCGGCGCCCTCGGCCGGCAGCCCGGCCTCCATCACGGCGACGAACCGGCGACCCCAGTCCTCGCTCTCCGCGCGGAACCGCAGCCAGTCCGCCTTGCTGTACCGGCTCGTCCGGCGCTGCGACTCGGCGTACGCGTCCGTGTCGCCCCAGCGCTCCTCGGCCTCGTCGGCGTACTGCTCCGGCTCGAACTCGCCGAAGACCTCGAACCGCTCCTCCGGCGTCAGGTTCACACCCACCTTCTGTGCCTCCATCGCGAACTCGATGGCTGTCGCCATCTCGGTCAACTTCTTGATCCGCTCCAGCAGCAGCCGGTGCTGGCGGCGGAAGTGCTCCCGCGGGTCGGCCGTGTCCAGCAGCACCGCGATCTCGTCCAGGCCGAAGCCCAGCTCGCGGTAGAACCGGATCTGCTGCAGCCGCTCCAGGTCGGCGTCGGTGTAGACGCGGTAGCCGGCCGAGGTCCGCTCGCCGGGCACCAGCAGCCCGATGTCGTCATAGTGGTGCAGCGTGCGCACCGTGACACCGGCCACGGCCGCCACCCGGCTCACCGGGTAATTCATCGGACCTCACCCCCTTTCTGGACTCCACGAAACACCCTTCCGTCGCGTGAGGGTCAAGCTTTTCGCCCGGGTCGCCGCGACACCGGCCAGGCAGAGCAGGCCGCCGCCGAGCGCGAGCGCCGCCGGCACCTCGTCCAGCAGGGCCCAGGCCAGCACGACCACCAACGGGGGTACGAGGTACGTGGTGGCGCCCAGCTTGCCGGCGCCGGTGCGGGCCAACGCGTACGCCCAGGTGGTGAACGCCAGCGCGGTCGGCCCGGCGCCGAGGTAGACGAGCCAGCCGATGGTCGCCGGCTCGGTCGCGTCGGCCACGAGCTGACCGGCGAACGGCAGGCACGCGGCCGCGCCGACGACGGTGGCGAGGAAGGTGACCGCGAGCGCGTCACCGCCGGCCAGCAGCGGCTTCTGCGCGACCACGCCGACCGCGTAGCCCACCGCCGCGACCAGACACAGCACGACGCCCCACGGGTCGGCGTGCGCGTCGCCCGCGGCCGCGACGCCGATCAGGACGGTGCCGGCGAACGCGGTGCCCAGCCCGAGCAGCAACGTGCGCGGGAAGCCCTCGCCGAGGAACAGCCCGGCGAACACGGCGATCAGCACCGGGCCGAGGTTGACCACCATCGCGGCGGTGCCGGCGTCGACCCGGCGTTCGGCGGCGTTCAGGGCGACGTTGTAGACGCCGAGCCAGGCGACGCCGCAGACCACCAGGCGCGGCCAGGCCCGCCGGTCCGGCCAGCGCGGCCGCCGGACCGCGACGAACGCGCCGAGCACGACCGCGGCCACCAACAGCCGGCCGAGCGCGAGCGCGCCGGGGCGCACGTCGGCGCCGACGTGCCGGATGGCGACGAACGCCGAGGCCCAGAGGAAGACGGTCGTGGCGATGGCGGCAGCGATTTTCACGCCGTCAAACTAGGCGCGGGACCCTTCGGCGCCGGCCGAAACGTAGGTGGCCTCCTCGTAGGCGCCGGCGACGGTGAAGCCGATCCGGCGGTACGCGGCGATGGCGGGCGCGTTGTCGGCCTTGACGTTGAGCGTGACCACGTCGGTGGTCTCCCGCAGCCGGTGGCAGAGCGCGGCGGTGACCCGCTGGGCCAGGCCCTGGCCGCGATAGGCCGGGTCGGTGGTGACGTTGCCGATCGCGCTGACCCGGTAGACCGGGGACCAGACGTGCACCCCGGCCACCGCGACGATCCGTCCGGCCCGGCGGAGGCCGACGTACTGGCCGGTCTCCATCATCCGGCGGTCGAACCAGTTGCCCGGGTACGCCCGCGCGTACAGGTCCTCGAGCTCGGCCAGGTCGGCCGCGCCCAGCGGTTCGCCCTCGGCGGGCCCGGTGGGCGCGCCGGCCAGGGACATCTTGTGGTGCGGCCCGCCGTCGCGCGCCCGGGTGTACGCCGGGACCAGCGCTTCGCCGGCACCGGGGGAGAGGTGGGTGTAGACCGTGCGCGGCAGCAGCGGGCGGAGTCGGGTCAGCAGGTCGCGCAGCGGCTCGTCCGGGCCGAACGCGAGCAGGGTCGGCGTCGGTTGGCCGTGGTAGATCAGCGCCACCGTCTCGCCGTGCGCGTACCAGGTCGTGAACGGCCAGAAGAAGTCGTCGAGATCGCCCAACTCGTACGCGTGCAGAGCGGCGTCCTTGCGGAGCAACGCGGCAAGCTCGGCGCGGTCGTGGACGCTGCGCAACATGGCCGCGATCGTGTCACACGGCTCGCCCCGATCGGCCCACGGTGCTACCTTCCCGCGCGTGATGTCGGCAGAGTCACCCCAACCGGCGCCCGCGCGTGGCCTGCTCGTGTTCGGCGTGATATTCGCGGTGGTCATCGTCGTGGCGGCGGTGGTCGGTGCCGCGGTCGCCCTCGGCGGCGCGGGCGCGTCGTCGTCCGGCGGCGAGGTCTCCGCGGCCAAGCTGGTCGTCGGCCACTGCGTCGACGGCCTGCGGGAGAGTGACGACGTTTCCGGGTTGCCGGTGCTGCCGTGCGAGCAGCCGCACGAGGGCGAGGTGTTCGCGATCGTCGAGCTGCCGGCCGGGCCGTACCCGGGCGACGAGACGCTCGGCCAGCAGGCCCAGCGGGAGTGCCTGAAACAGTTCGAGGAGTACGCGCCGTCGTCGGTCGCCGACGACAAGGTCGAGCTGTTCTACCTGCACCCCAGCGAGCTCTCGTGGACCGCCGGCGACCGCGGCGTCACCTGCGTCGCCACCGACCCGACGACCAAACGCACCGGCTCGCTCAAAGGGTGAGCGCCACCGCGGCGGCCCCCGACCCGATCAACGCCACGGCCCACACGAGGTCGAGGTTGACCCAGGCCTTGCGGAGCACGTCGAGCCCGAGCACCCGGTAGACCAGCAGGCCGACCGCGCCGGCCACGGCCACCATCGCCACGGTGTGCACGGTGGTCGCCGCGAGGCCCTGCCAGAGCAGGGCGCTCGGATCCGACGGTGCGTGCAGCGCGTGGTCCTGGTGCACGCCGGGCGGCGGGTTGGCGACCAGCACCGGCACCAGCATCAGCCCGGCACCGTGCACGGAGGACATCAGGAACGACCAGCCGGTGAGCTGCCACGGGGTGAGCCGCATGCCGGCCCAGGTGAAGTGCCGGCGGGACAGCGCGCGCCACAGTCCGAAGCCGACCATCACGAGGCCGCCGGCGATGGCGACCACCCGGGTCGCGAACACCGACCGGAGGCCCTCGATGAGCCCCGCCACGGCCAACACCGACAGCGCGTGGCCGGCCGCGATCGGCAGCAGCGACCGCAGCACCGCCAGGGCGGAGCGTTCCTGCAGCCCGATCGCCACGGCGAACAGCCAACCCATGCCGGGGTTGAGGCCGTGGAACGCGCCTAGCCCGGCGAGGGTCGCGATTTCCAGCCAACTCACGGGAAGCAGTATGAGTCCGAGGACGCGTCGCCGCCCTGCAGCCGTGTCTGGTGCACGCGGCGGCCGCGGAACTCGTCGCCGTGCGGGAAGAAGCGGGGGTCGGGGGTAAGGCCGCCGTTCTCGAGGTCGACGTCGAGCTTGGCGGCCCAGGCGCCGACACCGTCCGGATAGAACTGGTCGTCCCAGGCGCCGTAGAGCGAGTTGGTGATGTAGACCCGGCGGCCGTCGCGGGACACCTCGACCATCTGCGGGCCGCCGGCCAGCGCCAGGTCCGGCGCGGCCGGGTGGGCGGCCTTCGTGACGATGCCGCCGAGCCGCACCTCGCCGGTCAACAGCGGTGCGAACGGGTCGGACACGTCGTATTGCAGGAGCTTGCCGATGCCCCACGCGGAGACGTAGAGGTAGCGGTCGTCGACCGACAGGTCGATGTCGGTGACCAGCGGCGGCACGGCGCCGAAGGGCTGGAGGATCGGCGGCAGGTCGGCCGCGTCGGCCGGCTCGGCGGGAATCTCGATCACCTTCGTGACGGCGAACTGGCCGTCGTCGTCACGGTGCCAGACCCAGACCGAGGCCGACAGGTCCTCGACGCTGACCACCACGCCGACGAAGCCGTATTCCTTGGTGGGGTCGTGCGCCGGCCGCAGCTCGAGCACCATCTGGTGCTGGTCGCCGAGGTCGACGGTCTGCACGTGGCGGCGCTTGCGCAGGTCGAAGAAGTGGATCGCGTGGCCGTATTCGCGGCCCAGCAGCAGCTCGCCGACCAGCCCGTCCTCGATCATCGAGGGGGTGCCCCACTCGCTGGTGACCAGCACGTCGCGGGTCAGGTGCCACCAGAAGTCGTAGCCGAAATATTGCGGTCCCCGGTCGAGCTCCCAGGCGCCGAGCACGTCGAACGAGTCGTGGTCGAGCAGCGCGATCCCGCCCGGCCCGTCGGCGCCGTCGGCACCGCCCAGGTTGGAGACGTAGATCCCCTCGGGGCCGCAGTGCACGGTGTGCGGGCGGGAGTAGCCGGCCTTGGCCAGCTCCGCGGGCTCGATGGTGCGGACGATCTTCGGCGAGCGCGGGTCGTCCTTGGTGTCCAGCACGTAGATCCGCGACGACCGCAGCCCCGGCACGATCAGGTAGCGGCGCTCGACGTGCGGGTGCGGCGACGACGGGCACAGCGCGCTGCTGCACGCGTTCCAGCCGAAGTGGTGCAGCTCGTCGCCGCGGTGCGGCAGGTCGGTCCAGCCGACGACCTGCCCGTAGCTCGCGGAGGTCTCGTCGACGTCGAGCACGGCGATCGCGTCGGGCTGCTCGGCGGACCGGTCGAACGCGGCGACGTACGCCAGCTTCTCGGGAGGCGCGGACACCGCCTGGCGCGGCGAGGGATAGAACGTCGGGTCGGGCTTCCACAACGGCATCGCGGCACTCCTTTGCCTGATTCCGACAGTAACCTACAATACCTATAGGATTCTGAGGGGCGGCGATGGCTTGTGGAGCCTTGATCATCGGTGGTGGCCCCGCCGGGGCGCACTTCGCCGACTGGGCCCGATGTCGCACCGACGCGTTCCTGCCCCGTGGCGTCTACGGCGCCTATCTCGCGGACCGGCTCGGCGCCGTGCCACACGTCCGGCGGCACGCCCTGCGGGTGCGGCCGGCGGGGCCGTCCGGCTGGGCGGTCGAGCTGAGCGACGGCACCACCCGGTGGGCGTCCGACGTCGTGCTGGCCGTCGGCCCACCGCCGCCGGTCTTCCCCGCGGCCGCGTCGGTCGCGGTGCGCCGGTCACCCGGCTACGTCCCGGTGCCCTGGTCGCCGGGCGCGCTGGACGGCATCGCCGCCGGTGACCGGGTGCTGCTGCTCGGCACCGGCCTGACCGCCGTCGACGCGGTGCTCACCCTGCTCGCCCGGGGCCATACGGGCCAGATCGTCGCGGTCTCCCGGCACGGCCTGTTGCCGCGCGCGCACACCGACCAGCCGGCACCGGCGCAGCCCGGCGTCGACGCGAGCGGGTTGCGCGAGCTCCTGCGCGTGCTGCGTGGCAGCCCCGACTGGCGGGCCAGTGTGGACGCCCTGCGGCCCCGGGTCGACCAGCTCTGGGCCGGGCTGACCCTCGACGAGCAGCAGCGGTTCCTGCGCCACCTGGCGCGCTACTGGGAGGTGCACCGGCACCGGTGCGCGCCCGAGGTGGCGGCGGCCGTCGAAGCGGCCCGGTCGACCGGCGCCCTGGTCGTCGCCGCGACCCGGGTGGCCGCGATCCGCACCGATCCGCACGGCTTCGAGGCGACCTTCGCCGACTCCGGCCCGTGGACCTTCGACGCCGTGGTCAACTGCACCGGCCCGGGCCACCCGGCGGGCCTGCCGCTGGTGCGCTCGCTGGTGGCCGACGGGCTGGCCCGGGCGGACCCGCTGGCGCTGGGCATCGACGTCGACGGCGACGGTCGCCCGGTGGGCCGGCACGGCCGCCCGACCGAGGGCCTGCACGTGCTGGGCAGCCTGCGCCGCGGCCGCTGGTGGGAGACCACTGCGATACCCGAGATCCGCGCCCAGGCGTACGCCGTCGCGACCCGCCTGGCCAGCACACCGGCCCGACACGCCGCCTGACCGCCGCCATCGGCAGTGATCAACATGCATGAGTTTCATCACATCGAACGATGTCTTGATCTCTGTATTCTTCGGTCACTTCGACCATGGAGGAAGGTCCACATGCGAATGTTGCAACGAACCGGTCGGCGGTGGGCGCTGGTCGCCGGCGCGAGCGTGCTCGCGGTGCTGGCCGCCGGGCTGGCGGTGCCGTCCCCGGCGCGGGCGTCGGCGGCGCAGGGCGTCATCTCCGGCGCCGGCGCGGTGACCGACGACTTCGGTGACGAGGCCACGCTGAGCCGCACCGGACCGTACCGGTACAGCACCGCCGTGGCGCTCTGGCAGACGATCCTGGCCATCGAGGGCTTCATCGACAACGACGGCATCGACTGCGACTTCGGCTCGGGCACCGAGGCCGCCACCAAGAGCTTCCAGCGGCGCTACGGGCTCACCGCGGACGGCGTGGTCGGACCGAACACCTGGAAGAAGGCCGACAACTACCTGGTCCACGAATACACCACCGTCGGGGCGGAATACATCGCCTACCGGTCGCCGAGCCGGGTCCAGGACCACGGCTTCAAACGCCTGGGCAACGGCTACTACGCCGTCTTCCTCTGGGGCGGCGGCAGGGTCGACGCGGAGGCGTGGAACACCAAGGCATCGCCGTACTGCTAGGGGATTGCCCGAGACATCGATCCATAGTTAACCTATCAATTCGATAGGATAACGAGGGAGAGATGCCATGAGCAGACCCATCCGGATCAGCGAGGACTGGGCGGCCACTGTGGTCGGCCTGGTGCTGCTGGTCCTGATCCTGACCGGTGTGATCAGCAAGGGAATCCTCCAGTGACCACGGTCAACGAGACCGAGGCGCTGGCCGGCACACCGGCCGAGGGGGAGCAGCGCAAGGTCGACTGGGCGTGGGTGGGTGCTGGCCTGGTGCTGGTGCTCGCCCTCGCCTGGCTGACGAAGTACCTCGACAAGAACGTGCCGGCCTGGCTCGCCGACACCAGCCTCAACCGGGTCGCGAAGTCGGTCGAATACCCGGTCTACGCGATCGTGATCGGTCTGCTCGGCAACGCGGTGCTCAGCGCGACCGGCGTCCGCGAGCGGCTCGCGCCGGCGTTCCGCACCGAGTTCTTCATCAAGACCGGCCTCGTCCTGCTCGGTGTCTCGATCAACCTGTCGCTGCTGGTCACCGCGGCCGGCCCGGCCATCGTCCAGGCCCTGCTGCTGATCTCCGGCGTCTTCCTGTTCACCTGGTGGCTCGGCGGCAAGCTCGGCCTCGACGACAAGCTCCGCGCCCTGCTCGCCTCGGCGGTCTCGATCTGCGGTGTCAGCGCCGCGATCGCCGCCGCGGGCGCCGTGCGGGCCAAGCGCGAACAACTGGCGTACGCGGCCAGTCTGGTCATCCTGTTCGCCCTCCCGTCGATCTTCCTGCTGCCGTGGCTGGCCGGCGTGTTCGGGCTCTCCGACGCGGTGGCCGGCGCCTGGATCGGCGGCAACATCGACACCACCGCGGCCGTCACCGCCGCCGGCACGCTGGCCGGCGAGGACGCGCTGAAGATCGCGACGATCGTGAAGGTCACCCAGAACGCGCTGATCGGCGTCGTGGCCGTCGCGCTGACCGCCTGGTTCGCGTTCAAGGTGGAGCGCACGGCCGACTCCGCGCGGCCCGGCGTGGGTGAGCTCTGGCGGCGGTTCCCGAAGTTCGTGCTCGGGTTCGTCGCGGCCTCCGTGCTCGGCACCTGGTTCGCCAACACGGTCAGCGCCGCGGACAACAGCGCCGCCCAGGCCGTCGCGACGAACTTCCGCACCTGGTTCCTGATCCTGGCGTTCGTGAGCATCGGCCTGGAGTTCCGGTTGACGGCGCTGCGCGAGGCGGGTTGGCGGCCGATCGCGGTGTTCGCCAGCGCGACCGTCGTCAACATCGTCCTGGCGCTCGCCCTCGCCGCCCTGCTGTTCTCCGACTTCACGATCTGAGCCCGCCGGCCGGGACCCCGCCCAAGGGGCCCGGCCGGTCAGCGCGGCCAGCTGTCGATCCGCTCCACCTGGTCGGTGATCGTGAGCGCGGCCAGCACCGCGTCGGCGTCGGACACCGCGTAGCCCGCGTACGCCTTGCCGATCCGGGCGGTCACCTGCAGGTGCGGCACCCCGAGAATGGCCACTTCGTCCTGCCCGGGGTAGAGGAAGGCCGGCCGCCCGCCGACGGTGTGGTTGCCCGTCCGCCGTCCGCCGGCGTCCCGCGCGTACTGCGCCTGCACCTCCATCCGCGCCTCGTCGGCACCGTGCAGGATGACCCCGCCCTGCGCGAACGTGTCGTCGATGAAACCCACGTAGGCCGTCACCGGCTGGCTCCCCGGCGGTCGCTGGCCGAGCCGGAACGGCAGGACGAGCCGCTGCGCACGCTCGAGGTCGACGGCGGCTGCCACCCGATCGGCGTACGCCTCGTCCTTCGCCTGGATCCGCAGCCAGAGCCCCGGCACCGGTTGGCTGCGCACGACGACACCGGCCTCGGTCTGCCGCTCGGCGGCCTCGACGACCGCCTGCTCGCGCCCGACCGTGACGGACACCATGCCCTCGTCGATGCTGGCCTCGATCTGCTCGTAGCCGGTCGCGCTGGTCCAGGTGTGGAACCTCGCGCCGGCCTCGATCGCGGGCGCGGCGAAGTGGACCAGGCTGGGATCCGTGCCGACCGCGGCCGGGTGGGCCGCGGCACCGGGAGCGCTCGCGGCCGGCAGGGCGACGGCCGCCGGCGTAACCGTGCCGACCTCCAGTCCGGTGCCGCGCAGCGAATCGACCGCGACCGTGCCACCGACCGCGACGACCGCCGCGACCGCCGCCGCGCTCCACACCCTGACGCGGCGCCGGCGCCGGTGGATCCGTCCGCGCTCCACCGCCTGCTCGACCAGCTCGACGCGGTCGACCTCACCGGCGGCGTGCCGGTCGAGGGTGGTCCTGATCAGCTCGTCCAGGTCCGGCATCGGTTGGCCTCTCACTCCGTCGACGGTTCTGCAGCGCGTGGCGCAGGGTCTGCGTCGCCCGCAGTGCGTGGGTGCGCACTGTCGACGGCGAGCAGCCGAGGATCGACGCGATGGTCGTGTCGTCGAGGTCCTCGTAGTAGCGCAGGGCCAGCACCGCGCGCTGCTGCCGGGGCAGTTCCAGCAGCAACCGCCACAGGGCGTCCCACTCGGCGACCGCGGTGCCGACGTCCTGCGCCGGCGCCCCGCGCTGGTCGACCGCGTCGGCGATCGTCTCGTGGGGTGCGGGTCGCTCGTGGTTCGCGCTCCTGCGCCACCACGACGCGTTCGCGTTGACCAGCATGCGCCGCAGGTAGACCTCGGGCCGTTCCATCCGGCTGATCGACCGCCACCGCACGAAGGCCTGGCCCAGCACCTCCTGCACCAGGTCGTCGGCCCGATGGCGGTCGCCCGTCAGCAGCCGGGCCAACCGCACCAGCGCGGGACCCCGCGAACCGACGTACTCCTCGAACGTCATCGACACCCCCTAACGGACCAGACGCTGTCAACCGCAGCCGGCGTCCACAAGACGGTCGGGGAGTTACCAAATCCTTCCACTGGTTCCTGCCCACCACGGGCGACGGTCATCGGGTCCGGCCGGCCACGACGACGACCGGCGCCGACCCCGGTGCCGGGCCGGCCCGTCCGGCGACCCTCGGCTACCTGACCCAGGTCGCCCGGGCCGCGGAGGACAGCGGCTTCGGCGCGCTGCTCACGCCGGTCGGCTCGGGGTGCCCGGACCCGCTCGTGGTGTGCACGGCGCTGGCACAGCACACCGAGCGGATCAAGCTGCTGGTGGCGTTCCGACCGGGCTTCACGCTGCCGACCGTGTTCGCACAGCAGACGCAGGCGTTCCAGGCGCTCGCCGGCGAGCGGCTGCTGCTCAACGCCGTGACCGGTGGTGATCCGAAGGAGCAGCGCGCCTACGGCGACTTCCTCGACCACGACGCCCGGTACGCCCGCACGGACGAGTACCTCGCGGTGCTCCGCCGGTCCTGGGCCGGCCAGCCGTTCGACTTCGCCGGCGAGCACTTCCGGATCGAGGGCGGCGGCCTGGTCCAGCCGCTGGCCGACCCGCCCGCGATCTACTTCGGCGGCGCGTCGCCGGCGGCCGAGCGCGTCGCCGCCCGGCAGGCCGACGTCTACCTGATGTGGGGC
Source organism: uncultured Actinomycetota bacterium (assembly GCA_963840005.1). Classification (GTDB taxonomy): domain Bacteria; phylum Actinomycetota; class Actinomycetes; order Mycobacteriales; family Micromonosporaceae; genus Asanoa. The sequence goes on from CAWIXO010000002.1 coordinate 56,051, forward strand.
GAGCCACCGGCCGCGATCGCCGAGCGGATCGACCGGATCCGGGCGGCCGCCGCGGGGGAGGGCCGCACCCTGCGGCTCGGCATCCGGCTGCACGTGATCGCCCGGGAGACGGCCGAGGAGGCGTGGGGCGAGGCCGAGCGCCTGCTGGCCCAGATGCGGCCCGAGCAGATCGCCGCGGCGCAGGCCCGGTTCGCCCGGATGGACTCGGTCGGGCAGCGGCGGATGGCCAGCCTCCACAACGGACACGCGGCCGACCTCGAGATCGCGCCGAACCTGTGGGCCGGCGTCGGCCTGGTCCGCGAGGGCGCCGGCACCGCGCTGGTCGGCAGCTACACCGAAGTCGCGGAACGGATCCGCGGAGTACGCCGCCCTCGGCATCGACGAGTTCATCCTGTCGGGCTGGCCGCACCTCGAGGAGGCCTACCGGGTGGGTGAGTTCCTGCTGACCCGGCTGGGCGCCTCGGTGGTGGCGGCCTGAGCAGGTCGGCCAGCGTGGTGTGGTCGACGATGTCGGCGATCCGGTCGTGCACGGCCAGCCAGACCTCGCGGAGCCCCTCGGCCGCCGCCGGATAGGCGGCGGTCTCGGTCGGCATCCCGCGCACCGTGGTCAGCGCGCCGTTCACCGCGCGCACCACGTCGCCGACCGTGATCTCGGCGGCGGGGCGGGTCAGCGTGTACCCGCCCTCGCCGCCGCGCTGGCCGTGCAGCAGCCCCGCCCGGCGCAGGTCGCCGAGGATCCCCTGGAGGAAAGCCGCCGGCATCTGTTGTGCCCGGGCCAGGGCCGCCGCGGTGACCCGGCCGGGTGCGTCCGCCACCGCGAGCATCGCGCGCAGCGCGTAGTCGGTGCGTGCCGAGACCTGCATCCCGGCTCAGTCCCGGTCCAGCAGACCCCAGCGCCGGCGGATCGCCCGGTCGGCCTTGGTGAACAGCGAGGTCGACGAGGAGGCCGAGGATCAGGATGACGATCATCACGCTGATCACCCGGGGCGCGTCGGAGAGCTCGCGGGCGTAGGTGAGCTGCACGCCGATCGAGGTCGACTTGGCGATGATCACCAGCAGCTCGCCGGCCATCAGGCTGCGCCAGGCGAACGCCCAGCCCTGCTTGAGCCCGGCGACGATGGCCGGCAGCGCGGCCGGCACGATGACGTAGCGGTAGCAGGTTGAGCCCGCGGGCGCCCAGGTTGCGGCCGGCGCGCACCAGCAGCGGCGGCACGTAGTCGACGCCGTGGATCACGCCCGTTGGCGATCGACGGCGCGGCGCCGAGCACGACGACGAAGAAGATCGCCTGCTCGCTGAGCTGGAACAGCAGGATGGCCAGCGGGAACCAGGCGATCGACGGCATGGTCTGCAGCGCCGGTGATCATCGAGCCGAGCGCGGCCCGCAGCACCCGGACCCGCGCCACCGCGAGGCCGAGCACGCAGACCGATCGACGAGCGCGGCGCCGAAGCCGATGCCGGCCGCGCTGCGCGGTGATCAGCAGGCCGTCCCACAGGGCGCCGCTGGTCAGCGTACGCCCAGAGGTCCGAGCCGACGGCGGTCGGGGCCGGGCAGCGCGTACTCGGGCTTCCAGCCGCTCCAGACGACGACCTGCCAGAGCGCCAGGGCCAGCGCGAGCGCGGTCAGCTTCGGCCAGGCGCGGCCCAGACGCCGGGCACGCCCGGCCGGGCACCTTCTGCGCGCCGGCGATCTCCAGGGCGTCGAGGCCCGAGATGGTCCCGTCGTCGGTGACCAGGCGTCAGTCGGCCATGGCGTACGCACCTCCGCGCGGAGCCGGTCGGTGACGTCGGCGGCCAGCGCCGACGACCTCGGGGGAGTCGATCCGGCGCGGACGGGCGACGTCGACCCGGGTCTCGTAGACTGACCCGGCCGGGGCGGCTGGAGAGCAGCACGATGCGGTCGGCGAGGCGGGCCGCCTCGCGCACGTTGTGCGTCACGAACAGCACGGTCAACGGCTGGCCGGCGGCGTTGCGGCGGTCCACAGGCGTTCGAGCTCGTCGTGCAGGACGTCGCGGGTCATCGCGTCGAGCGCGCCGAACGGCTCGTCCATCAGCAGCACCGGGGTGTCCAGCGCGAGCGTGCGGGCCAGCGCCACGCGCTGCCGCATGCCGCCGGAGAGCTCGTGCGGCCGCCGCCGGGCGAACTCGGACAGGTGGACGGTGTCGAGCAGCGCGGCGACGCCGGGCCTTGCGGTCCGCCGTCGGGCAGGCGCGCAGCTTGAGCGGGACCTCGACGTTGGCGCCGACGGTCAGCCAGGGGAACAGCGCCGGCTCCTGGAACATCAGCCCGGTCGGGCGTCGCCGGCCACCGGATCGTCGCCGCCGCTGACCGTGTCGAGCCCGGCGACCAGGTTGAGCAGCGTGCTCTTGCCGCACCCGGAGGCGCCGACGAGGCAGACGAACTCGCCGGGCGCCACGTCGAGGGAGACCCGGTCGAGCGCGACGACCGCGTCCGCGCCGCGCCCGTACACCTTGGTCACGCCCGAGAGCGCGACCGCGGCGGTCGCGCTCTCGGGGGTTGTCGTCGTGGTGCTCACGGAAGTCGGGACCTCGGTCTCGCCCTGCTCCTTGAGCGCCTTGTTGAGGTAGCTCAGGTCGTACAACCCGGCCAGGTCGACCGGCTGGGTGAGGCCGACGGCCACCGCGTGGTCGAGGCCCGACTTCAGGGAGGAGGCGATCGGGTCGTTGAGGAACTGCAGCGTCGGCCAGGCCTGCTTGATCAGCTTGAGGTCGAGCGGCTTGCCGGTGATCTTGCCGACGTGGTCGGAGATCGCCTGCTGCGCCTGTCGGGCTGCTTGTTGACGAAGTCGTTCGCCGCCACCTGGCCGTTGACCAGGTTCTGCACCACGTCGGGGTGCTCCTTGAGGAACTTCGTGCTGACGATCAGGTTGGTGATGACGAACTTGCCGTCCGGCCACAGGTCACGCTCGTCGACCAGCACCTTGCCGCCGGCGTTGACGAGCTGCGAGACGAACGGTTCCGGCACCCAGGCGCCGTCGATCGCGCCGCTGCGGAAGGTCTCGAGCGTCTGGGAGTTGGCCTGCGGCACGATGCTGACGTCGCCGCCGCCCTCCTTGGTGGTGTTCAGGCCCTTCTCCTTGAGCCAGTACCGGATCGCCACGTCCTGCGTGTTGCCGAGCTGCGGAGTCGCGATCTTCTTGCCACGCAGCCCCTCGGCCGAGGTGATCTCGGGCTTGACCACCAGCGCGACGCCACCGGACGCGGCACCGGAGACCACCCGGACCGCCTCGCCCTTGGACTTCGAGTGCGCGTTGACGGTCGGGTTCGGACCGATGTAGGTCGCGTCCAGCGCACCGGAGAAGATGGCCTCGATCGCTTCCGGGCCGGCGTTGAAGGTCTTGGGCTCCAGCGTGACGTTGGCGCCGAGCTTCTCGGCGAAGATGCCCTTCTCGACGCCGACGATCGCCGGCGCGTGGGTGATGTTCGGGAAGTAGCCGAGCCGCAGCGTCACCGGCTTGCCGGCCTCGCCGCCACCGCCCGCGCTGTCGTCGCCACCGCACGCGGCGGCGGTCCCGAGCGTCGCGGCGGCCACGATCGCGACGGTGGCCAAGGTGCCGATCCTGCGCAAGGGGAGACTTCTCATCGCCCGTCCAATCCATTGTTCTCCTACTTAATTGATAGGAAGGGTGGGATAGACGGGGCGCCCGCGTCAAGGTGACGTCCACCATCTGGGAGACGGGGATCGACGGCGGAGAGTTACTTGCCGGTGGACATTATTCGGGCTTAGCCGATCCTTAAGTTTTCCTGTGCCGATTGATTAGGCCCGCAGCCAGGCCGGATGTCCGGCCGGGCACGATGGGTGACGTCGCCAGCCATCGAAGCAGCGTGCTGCCCTGACCAACGCGGGCGGCGCCGCGGAGATCGTCTTAAGTCACCGGTTCGGGCGCGGTAAAACGGCCCTTGAGCAGGTCATCCTGGTGGCTTAGCTTCCGTGACGACCCTCGACACCAACTGCCGCCCCGGGTGACCGTGGCGCACTCGCGAGAAGCGGGATTCGCACATGGCCAACCGGAATACGCCGCCACAAGGGCCGGGTGACGACGGCCGTTGGGACAGCCGGCCGCACCCCACCACCGACAGGTACCGGGCGCGGCCCACCAGCATGCAGCAGCAGGGGCCGCGCTGGGTGGGGCCGGACGGCGGCGTCGACATCGACTCGGTCGCCGGTCTGCCGGACATCTACGAGGACGACGAAGAGGACGAGGGCCCGGACAAAGGCCGGCGGCGGGCACTGCTGGCGCTCGGCGGCGCGGTCGCGGTGGCCGGCGGCGGTGCGGCGCTCAGCTTCACCTCGCAGGGCCGGGGCCTGATCGACAAACTGCTCGGCGACGGCGGCGTGGACACCACGGCCGAGCAGCTCAACAACGCGATCTCCAACTCGCCGGCGCAGCAGCAGCCGAGCACCGTGCGCACGTACACCGAGCAGAACGAGTCCTACATGGGCTCGCGGGCCGGCAACGAGCTGCGCAAGAACGCGCCGACCACGGGCAAGGCCTACTCGTCGCCGAGCGAGGCCGCGGCCAACACGAAGGTCACGGTCAAGACCGTCCTCGCCAAGGACCCGATCCGGCACCTGGCCAGCCGCGCCACCTTCGGGCCCACGCCCAAGGTGCTCGCCGACATCCGCCGGCTCGGCATCGACAAGTGGATCCGCACCCAGCTGGACCCGGACAAGATCGCGCCGTCCAAGGGCGAGCTCAAGCTCGCCGAGCTGAGCACGCTGACCATGTCGATCCCGCAGCTGCGGGCCAACCGGGACACGCTCAACGAGAAGGGCACCCAGGCCGACCAGGAGGTCGTCGACGCCGCGGTCGGTCGGATGATCTTCTCGGAGCGCCAGCTCTTCGAGGTCATGGTCGACTTCTGGAACGACTTCCTGCACGTGGGCCCGTTCTTCGACGGTTCCGACATGGTGCGGTCGAGCTTCGACCGGGACGTGATCCGCAAGCACGCGCTGGGCCGCTACCCGGACATGCTGGTCGCCGCGAACCGCCACCCGGCGCTGCTGATCTACCTCAACCAGAACCAGTCCTCCAAGGACAACGTCAACGAGAACCTGGCCCGGGAGAACCTGGAGCTGTACTCGGTCGGTGTCGACGGCGGCTACACCGAGAAGGACGTCAAGCAGGCCGCGCTGCTGCAGACCGGCCGCGGGGTCCGGGACGACCAGTACGTGTACCAGCCCGAGCGCCACCACGTCGGGCCGATCAAGATCATGGGCTTCAGCCACCCCAACAAGACCGCCGAGGGCGGCGAGGCGGCCAGCGACCAGTACTTCCGCTTCCTCGGCCTGCACCCGTCGACGGCCCGCTACGTCGCGATGAACCTGGCCACCCGGTTCGTCGCCGACGCGCCGCCGAAGTCGCTGATCGACCGGCTGGCCAAGTCCTACCTGGCACACGGCGGCGCGATCAAGCCGGTGCTGATGACCATGTTCAGCTCGTCGGAGTTCTGGGCCGGGGTGGGCCAGAAGGTGCGCCGCCCGATGGAGTACCTGACCGCCACGTACCGGACGCTGGGTGTCGCGCCTGTTCCCAGCCCCGGCTTCCAGCAGGGCAACCGCAACCGCACCCCGTTCGCGGAGGGGCTGCGGCAGATCCGCAACAAGATGGACGAGCTCGGCCAGTTCCCGACCGGCCAGGCGACGCCCAACGGCTATCCGGACGTCTTCGTCGCCTGGACCTCGGCCGGCACGATGATCAACGGTTGGAACGAGGCGCTGGACATCGTCAACGGCAACCGCCGGATGTTCTCGTACCTGAAGCCGGAGCAGTTCGCCGGCGCCAAGCCGCCGGCCACCGCCGGTGCGTACGTCGACGCGCTGGCCAAGCGGCTGGTGCACCAGAGCTTGAGCGCCAAGGAGAAGGCGGCGATCCTCGGCATCGCCGGCGTCACCGCCAGCACCAAGGTCGACGCGTCGTTCAACGGCGCGCTGACGTCCGTCGTGCGGGCGCTGCTCGCATCCCCGCAGCACCACCTCCGGTGAGTCCCTTGGAGAGCAGCGTGTCCGAATTTCCCGATCCACCCGGAGTGCCCCGACCTGGCGCGGCTGGCCGACAACCCGTTCGACGCCGCGCTGCGGGCCGAGGCGATGGCCGTCACGGCCGAGGACAAGGCCGAACGTGACCGGCTGTACGAGCTCAACGAGCTCGAGGAGGCACAGCAGGACGGCCGCGGCGTGACCCGGCGGACGTTCGTCACGGGCGTGGCGGCGACCGCGACGGCGCTGGCCACCACGCAGTTCATCTCGACCCGGGCGTCGTTCGCGGCGACCAAGACCGGCACGCTGATCCACGTCTTCCTCTACGGGGGCCTGGACGGACTGGCGATGATCGCGCCGGCCGACGACCCGGTGCTGGCCAAGGTCCGCCCGGACCAGCTGATCCCCGAGAACGGCGGCATCGCGCTGCAGCGCGGGTTCCGGCTCAGCGGCTCGTTCGCGCCGCTGAAGAAGTACCTCGACCGCGGTCAGCTCGGCTTCGTGCCGGCGGTGACCGACCCGCGCCTGTCGCTGAGCCACTTCCAGGCCGCCGACGCCTGCAACCTCGGCGGTCTGCCGGGGGAGACCGGCGGCCGGGGCTGGCTGGACAGCCTGGTCGACGCGCTCGGCCCGGGCACCGCGTTCCGCAGCGTCGGGATCGGCAGCACGCTGCCGCGCTCGCTGGTCGGCAACAACGGCGCGATCGCCCTGAACAGCGTCGGGTTCCTTCAACCTCAACGGTGACCAGCGCTTCAAGACGGCCACCGCCAAGGCGATCAAGACGCTGTTCACCGGCATCAACCACCCGGTGCAGGAGTCGGTGCAGGAAGGCCTCGCGGCGCTGACCCTGGCGCAGAAGCTGGCCGCCGACGGCTACGAGCCGGCGGAGGGCGTCGAGTACCAGGGCATCGGCAACGCCTTCCGGCAGCTCGCCCAGCTCATCAAGGGTGGCGCCAACGTGCGCGTGGCGACCATCGGCATGGGCGGCTGGGACACCCACGAGAACCAGGGCACCCAGGGCGGCTACCTCTTCAACCACATGGGCGAGCTGGCCGGGGCGATGGCCGCGTTCTTCGACGACCTGGGCCCGGCGGGGGCCGACGTCACGGTGATGGTGTCCAGTGAGTTCGGTCGCCGGGTCAGCCAGAACGGCGGCGGCACCGACCACGGGCACGGCGGCGTGATCTGTGTGCTGTCCGGCAAGAAGCTGGCCGGCAACCTGCTCGGCCGGTGGGACGGACTGGAGAAACTGGACGGAGGCAACGTCCCGGAGTACAACAACATGTTCAACGTCTACGGCGCCGTCGCGCAGGGCCGCTTCGGTCTGACCAACGCCGAGGTGGACAAGATCTTCCCCCGACAGAAGTACGCCCCGGTGAAGCTCTTTGCGTGACTACCCTACGGGCGCCGTAGTAGCGGGCCGCCGTCGGACCGGGGACCCCCCGCCCCGGTCCGACGGTCGCCCCGTCCCCGCGCCCGTCAACGTTCCCGCGCGGCGCGGTGCCACCGGCCGCCGGTTGATCGTGCTGCTCTTCTGGGTGGGCCTGGTGCTCGCCGTGCTGCCCTGGTGGCTGACCACCCCGGCCGGCTCGCTGAGCGACACGGGCGCGGTCACGCTGTTCGCCGGTGTCCTCGCCGCCGGCTGGGTCGCTGGCCACGAGCACGCGTTGCGCCGGGCGTGCGCGGCAGGGGCCCTCTCGACGCTGGTGCCGGGTGCAGGTGACTGCGCGCCGTACGCGGAGGCCATCGATGACGCTGTTGCCAACGGAAAGGCCAGGGACAGACAGCGATGACGACGTCCAGCCAAGCCAGCCGGCTCTAGCTCTCCTCGATTGCTGCTTGGGGTACGTGGCGCGCCACCGTCTCGTCCATCGTCTCGCGCAGTGCGGGCACCTCATCAAGCAGCCGTTCGAGATCATTGCGCGCGATGTGCAACACCTCGGAGCGCCCGGTGGTCGTCACCGTCGCATTACGCAGTTTGCCGCGGCGGAGCACAGACTCGCCGATCACCTCGCCAGGTCCCACCGTGGCGATGCGGTCATGGCCGACATACACGCCCACCTCGCCGCTGAGCAGGATGTAGCAGGCATCCGATGGAGTCTGCTCAAGAATCAGCGGCCACGGTCCGGACGTCGAGGTGCGGTGTGCGGCCCTGACCAGACGCCTTAGGTCGCTTTCGGAGAACTTCGAGAAGGTGCCGAATTCTCGTAGCCTGCGCGCGTCTTCTTCAATCTCCTGCTCGCGGGCCTCTTCGCTCTCCCGCGCGTACTTGCGGTTGTCCATAATGGGCTCCCCTGATCATCGATGCAGCCCTGACATCGAGGAGCCTAACGACTGACCGTTGTCAGTTGAGGTGATCGCGCGATCTTGACCAAATAGTTCAGCCTTCCCTGAATACAGAATCTGATGTACTGTCCGTTTTCATGCAGACGGTGACACACAGCGATGCGCTGTCGCGGTTCGGGTACGCGCTGTCGGACGCCACCCGCGCTCAGATCCTGCTGACGTTGCGAGACGGCCCCGGCTATCCGTCGGACCTGGCCGAGAAGATCGGGGTGTCGCGGCAGATCCTGTCCAACCACCTGGCGTGTTTGCGCGGCTGCGGCCTGGTCGTCGCGCAGCCCGAAGGCCGGCGCAGCCGGTATGAACTGGCCGACAAGCGCATCGCCCATGCACTTGGTGACCTGCTTGGCCTCGTGCTGGCGGTCGATCCGGCATGCTGCCCGGCCGCCGAGTCGGACGACTGCTGCTGATGTCTGCTCGCCCGGACTCGACGCGCCGCGGCGTCCTGACCCGTCGCATCAGGCTGTTCGTCGCCGCCACCATCGCCTACAACGTGGTCGAGGCGGTGATCGCGCTGAGCGAAGGCACGCGGGTGTCGTCATCAGCCCTGATCGGCTTCGGCCTGGATTCGGCGATCGAGGTGTCCTCGGCCGCCGCGGTGGCGTGGCAGTTCTCGGCCAAGGATCCCGAGACGCGGGAGAAGGCGGCGCTGCGGTTCATCGCGGTCTCGTTCTTCGCGCTGGCCGGGTACGTCGCCGTGGACGCGGTGCTGTCACTGGTGGGCATGGGCGAAGCACGACCCTCGCCTCTCGGAATAGGGCTCGCCGCGGCGAGCCTGGTCGTGATGCCCGTGGTGTCGCTGGCACAACGACGAGCGGGCCGCGAGCTTGGCTCGTTGTCGGCGGTGGCCGATTCCAAACAGACCTTGTTGTGCACGTACCTGTCGGCGGCCCTACTGGTGGGCCTCACGCTCAACGCGTTGTTCGGGTGGTCATGGGCGGATCCCATTGCCGCGCTGGCGATCGCGGTGATCGCGGCCCGTGAGGGCCTCAACGCGTGGCGGGGCGACCCCTGTTGCTCATGAAAGGAACTGCGATGCCAATTGTCGCGCTCGTGCTATTCGCCGTCTTCGCCGCGCTCGGATTCGGTTGGCGCAGCTGGGAACAGCGGCGCAGGACCGGATCGACAGGATTCCGCGGTATCAGCGGACGCCCCGGTTCGGTCGAATGGCTTGCCGGAGTGGGGTTCATCGTTTCGATGGCTGCGGCGGTTTTCGCGCCGATCCTGCAACTGGTCGGCGTGGTGGCCCCGTTGGCGGTCCTTCACACCACATGGCTCCAGCTCGCGGGCATCGTGATTGCGGCGGCAGGCATCGCGGCGACGGTCTATGCCCAGCTCGACATGGGAGATTCGTGGCGTATCGGGGTGGACCGCAGCGAGACCACCACGCTGGTCCGCAGCGGCGTGTTCGGCTGGGTGCGCAACCCGATCTTCACCGCGATGCTGGTGTTCGGTTTCGGAATCGCCTTGGTGACACCGAATGTGGTGGCTCTCGTCGGTTTCGTCCTGTTGGTCGTCACGATCGAACTTCAGGTCCGCGTCGTCGAAGAGCCCTACTTGCTCACCGTGCACGGTGACGCCTACCGCGACTACCTCGCGGGCGTCGGCCGCTTCGTCCCAGGCGTGGGGCTCCGGCACTAGGGCATGTGCACATCGTGGGCGATCGACATCCCTTCGCCGGCCTCCAGCGCCGCGTCCGACTGGGTGAATAGCACCCGACTTCGGCTGGGCGACAACAGGATAGACAGGTAGTGGTGCGGCTGATCTCCGGCAAAGGCAAGGCGGTTCGCCCGGATCAGCGCCGAGCCGATCGCGACGCCAAGCAGTTGTGCGTTTCGCGGCCCGGCGATCTCAGCGGTGATCTCGTGCTGCAATCTGCCGAGCTCTACGCCGGCCTCGGCGAGTAGCCGGTATAACGGCGCACGCGACAACGCTCCTTCGGTGACCACCGTCGACAGCTCAGCGGGCAGCCACGCCTCGGTGACCATCAGCGGCTCACCGGTGCGCCGCTCACGACGCACCCGCAACACGTGCAGTGCGCGCTCTCGACCCAACGAGTCGGCGATCGCCGCGGGTGCCGTGCGGGTATCGAGCTCTACAACGTCGACCTCGGTCTCGAACTCCGTCTGACGCAGCTCGTCCAGGTACGAGCCAGTGCCCACGGCGCGCTGCCGAGGCGACCGCTCACGGACGAAAGACCCCACGCCCTGCCTGCGTTCGATCAGACCGGCATCGGCGAGATCGGCCAACGCCCTGCGAACCGTGATCCTCGATACGCCGAACTGATCACACAGCGCCTGCTCGGTCGGCAGCGGACCACCAGGCGCCAGCGCGCCGCGTGCGATCTCGTCGTGCAGCACCAGAAACAGCTGCCGATGCAGCGGCACTCCCAGGTCGCGGACGCTCATCAGGGCTCCAGCATAGGGGCGATTGGGCTCGATCCTTGCGGTTGAACTGCAGTTGTTATATAAGTATAACAACAGAACATCTGAGGAGGTCGCGTTGACGACAGCCGCACGCCACGAACCCACCGCACCCCTCGGGCCGACCGGGAAGCTCGCGACGTGGGTCGCCGAGCTCTCACTCGCCGACATCCCCGGTCCTGTGGTGGAACGCGCCAAGTACCTACTGCTCGACGGCATCGGTTGCGCACTCATCGGTGCGCAGCTGCCATGGTCACGGACGGCGACCGACGCAGTGCTGGACATCGACGGCAGCGGCGACACCGTCGTCATCGGGACGGGCCGTACCGCGAGCCCACCGGCTGCGGCGGTCCTCAACGGCACATACATCCAGGGCTTCGAACTCGACGACTTCCATCCGATCGCGCCGCTGCACAGCTGCTCGCTGGTGATCCCCGCACTGCTGTCGACGTCGGTCGCGGCTACCCGCTGCGCCGATCTGCTGCTGGCCGCGATCGTCGGGTTCGAAGTCGGCCCGCGCGTCGGCTACACGCTGCACGGAGCCGAAATGCTGGACCGCGGCTGGCATTCCGGTCCCGTCTTCGGCACGCATTCGGCCGCGATGGCGTCTGGCAAGCTGCGCGGTCTGTCCCCCGCCCAGTTGGAGGATGCCCTCGGACTGGCGGGGACCCAGTCATCGGGACTGATGGCCGCCCAGTACGAGGCGGACAGCAAGCGCATGCACCACGGCCTTGCTGCTCGCAACGGTTTCTACGCGGCGGGCCTTGCCGCCCACGGCTACACGGGGATCAAGCGTGTGTTCGAACGCGAATACGGCGGATTTCTTAGCGTTTTCGGCGAGGGCCACAACCCCGACCCCGACGCGTTGACGAACGATCTCGGGCAGCGATGGGAAACCTCCACCATCATGGTGAAGTCGTACGCCGCGATGGGCGGACTGCACGGCGCGATCGAAGCCGCGCGCCGGCTGCGGCCATCACTTGATCCGCAACGCGTCACGCACATCGACATCACCGTGGGCACCACGATCTACAAACACGGATGGTGGCTGGCACAGCGTCCGCTGACCCCGATCGGGGCGCAGATGCATCTCGGATACACCACTGCGGCCGCACTTCTCGACGGCAACGTGCTGCCCGAACAGTTCACACCTGCGCGGCGGGACGCCGACGACATCTGGCGGCTGATCGAATGCACCGACGTCCACCTGGACGAGGCGCGCGACCGCGCGCCGATCACCGAGCGGTTCGCCACCGATGTCGGTGTCACCACCGACGACGGCGAGATCCACCGTGTCCGCATCGACCAACCGCACGGCGCACCCGCCGATCCCGTCACCAACGACGAACTGGTCGCCAAGTTCCACGCGCTGACCGACCGGGTCACCACCCGCGAGCGCGCAACCGCCATCGAAGCGGCCGTGACGGGTCTGGACGACCTCGACGACGTCACTCAGCTCGTCGACCTGCTCGCGGCGCCCGTCGCCGGTGCCCTCGACTGAAAGGAAACAAGTATGCCAACCACACCCGCAAGACAGCGGCTGCGTGACCTGCTCGACCAACGCGAACTCATCATTGCGCCAGGCGTTTTCGACGGGATCTCCGCACAGCTGGCCCGCCGCACCGCCCAGGACGCGGCATACATGACCGGAGCTGGCGTCGCAGCGTCAGGATTCGGACTGCCCGACATCGGCCTGGTCACCCAGACCGAGATGGCCGAACGAGCGCGGATGATCGTCACGGCGCTCGGCGACGTGCCGTTGATCGCCGACGCCGACACCGGCTACGGAGCGCCCCTCAACGTCGTACGAACCGTGCGGCAATACGAAGACGCAGGCGTGGCCGCGATCCAGCTGGAGGATCAGGTGTTTCCGAAGAAATGCGGCCACCTACCCGACAAACGCGTCGTCGACACCGCGACATTCGTGCAGACCCTCGCGGCGGCCCTGGACGCCCGGTCAGATGCGAGCATGCTCGTGGTCGCACGCACCGACGCCCGCGCACCGCTGGGGCTCGATGCCGCCATCGAGCGCGCCAACTCCTACCGACGAGCGGGCGCGGACATCATCTTCGTCGAGGCGCCGCAGGGTGTCGACGAGATCGAGCGGATCGCGCGCGAGGTCGACGCGCCGCTGCTGATCAACCTGGTGCTCGGCGGGATGACCCCGTTGCAGTCCTCGGCCCGGTTGTCAGAATTGGGTTTCGCGATCGCGATCTATCCGTCGAATCCGCTGGGGCGCGCGGCATTCGCCATCCTCGAAGGCCTCTGCGAGCTCACCGGTGCCGACCCGGCCGACTTCGCTCCCACCAGTCCTGCCGACTTCTTCAACCTCGTCGGCATGGCCGAATGGCAACAGCTCGATGAGAAGCTCGCCGAGAGAAAGGCCGCGTCATGGGCATGACAATCATCGAGAAGATCCTGTCCCGCAAGGCTGGACTGCACTCGGTGTCGGTCGGCGACGTCGTGGTCGTCGATGTAGACATGACGGTCCTGATCGACCTGCAATTCGCCACCATGTGGATACCGCCGATCCGCATCCACGACCAGGACAAGCTGGCCATCGTGATGGATCACGCGGTTCCAGCGCCGACGATCAAGGACGCGGCAGGCGGTCACCATGCCCGTAAGTTCGCCGCGGACTTCGGCATCGAACGCTTCTACGACGTTGGCCGACACGGCATCTGTCACCAGGTCATCGCCGAGAACGGGCTTGCCCGTCCTGGAGAAGTGCTGGCCTGCACCGACTCCCACACCTGCGCGGGAGGCGCGTACAACACCGCGGCGCGCGGGCTTGGACCTGCCGAGGTCTACTCGATCATGTGTACCGGCACCACGTGGTACCAGATCGCGCCGACCATCCGATATGAGCTCGAGGGCGTCAAACCGTCCGTGGTCTCCGGCAAGGACATCTTCCTACACATCGCCAACGAATTCGGTGACGCCGCGAACCTCAATCTGGAATTCGGCGGCCAAGGGCTGGCAGGCATCCCGATGCACGACCGCCGCACAATCGCCACCCAGGGCGCCGAGGTGTCCGCGGACTTCAGCACCTTCGAAGCCGACGCGGTGCTCACCGAGTTCTTCGATGCGCTCGGGATCTCCGACTACGTTGCCGCCCAACCCGATCCCGACGCCGTCTACCGCGAAGTGCGGCGAATCGATCTGAGCGCGCTGCAACCATATGTAGCGCGTCCCGGCACCGTCAGCCGCAACGGATTGCCGGTGTCACAGCTGCACAAGCAGCGGATTGATCAGGCGTTCATCGGGTCCTGCGCCAACGGCCAGCTCGAAGACCTCGAGATCGCAGCGGATGTATTGCGCGGCAACACGGTTGCGCCGGGGGTGCGGCTGCTGGTCACGCCAGCATCGCAGGCGGTCTACCGCGAAGCCATGCGCCGCGGCTACCTACAGGACATCGCCGACGCAGGCGCCGTCGTCACCAACTCGACGTGCGGCGCATGCTTCGGGTATCACATGGGCGTCGTCGGTCCCGGCGAGGTGTGCATCACGTCGAGCACCCGAAATTTCACCGGCCGGATGGGCAGCACCGAGGCCGAGATCTTCATGGCGTCACCGGCCACGGTCGCGGCGTCGGCGATCACCGGATACATCACCGACCCGAGGAGCGTGACGGTATGAGGTTCAGCGGCAAGGTCTGGGTGTTCGGCGACGATTTGAACACCGACGCGATGTATCCCGCGTTCGCGATGAAAATGGATCCTCCCGAAGCCGCGAAACACATCTTCTACGAGGTGCGGCCGGGATGGACCGACGAAGTGTCGGCAGGCGACATCGTCTTGGCGGGCAAGAACTTCGGCGTCGGCTCGTCGCGCCCGGTGGCGGCTTTATTCACCGAACTCGGGGTGGCCGGGCTGGTGGCCGAGGAGTTCAACTCGCTGTTCTTCCGCAATGCGGTCAACGCGGGGCTGCCAGCAATGACGGTGCCAGACGCGAAGGCCGTGTTCACCGACGGTGATATCGGCACGTTCGACCTATCTGACGGCAGTTGGTGCAACGACACCACAGGCGCGCACGGCACCGTCCCGAAACTGCCTGAGCTGATTCTCGACATCATCGCCAGCGGTGGTGTGCTCCCCCGGCTCGCCGAGCAAGGCTACATCGCCACCGAACTGGGCGATGCGCTGAGATCCAGTACGGTCGCGATGCGCAGCGCTGGAAGCGGGGCATGATCCGCACCGTCGGCATGCTGCTGCGGCCACTGCGCGCCTCCGAAAGCGCCAGCCCGCTGGCCCGTCCTGGCTTGAGCGCGACCACCGCGATCGACGTCACTAGTCCGGCGTTCACCGACGGCGGCCCGATCCCGCAGAAGCACGCCGGGAAAGGCGTCGGCGACAACGTGTCTCCGGCGCTGCAGTGGACCGGCGTTCCGGCGAGTGCCAAGCAGCTGGTGCTGTTCATGGACGACATCGACGTGCCACTGCCGAAACCACTCATCCACACCATCGCGGTGCTCGAACCGGGCACCACCGGCCTCGGCGAAGGTGAATTCCGCGGCTACGCCGGACCGCGCCCGATCCCCGGTCACGGCCCGCACCGCTACCGCTTCGTCCTGCTCGCGCTGAATCGGCGGGCGCCCGACCATGTGGCGTCTGCCAAGCGCCTGCTGGAGGTGATCTCGGGGCACGTCGTCGCCAGGGGCGCGCTCACCGGCACCTACGAACGCTGAGCTACCACCAGCCACTGACAATTCGAGTGTTGCGTGCCGAGTTATCCCCAATGCGGTTTTGATCCACAGGTTCGGTTGTTGACCGGTGTTGGTGACTCACGTGTTCGATAGCGTTGCGGTGTGGGGCAATTCATCACCGGGCAGGCGGCGCGCGAGCGGCTTCGCGAGCTGTCGGATCAGGTCGACGCCGCTTACGGCGAGATGGGTGAGTTGTGCTCGGATGCGGTGGGCAACGAGTTCCGTGTCGAGCTCGCTGAACGGCTCGAGACCCAGGAGCGGCTCAACCGGGGGTTGATGTATCGGGTGTTCGGTGAGATCGCCGATCCACCCGATGAACCCGGGCTGGTAGCGATGCTGACCGACCGATTAGGTGCGCGGCTGCGCCTCTCACCCAACGAGGTCAAGCGGCGGATGAAGCTGGGACGGCGGATCCGGCCGCAGCGTCAGATCAGCGGCCCACCGACACCACCCGAGTTGCCGGTCGTGGCCCAAGCCGTGCAGGACGGCACGTTGGGTGAGGATCACCTGAAGGTCATCTGCGGCGCGATGGACCGGCTGCCCTCCTGCGTCTCGCCCCAGGATCGGGTCGAGGTGGAGGCCAGCCTGGTGCGCGAAGCAGCCAAACATGACGCCGACTTCGTCAAGGTGGTCGGTAAGAAAATCGATGAGATCTTCAACCCCGACGGGCATTACGACGAGCAGGATCGGAAACGCCGCCGCGGGGTGCACCTGGGTCCCCAAGGCCCCGATGGGATGTCGCGGATCTGGGGCTGGGTTGACCCCGAAACCCGCTGCTATATCGAAGCCTCCACCGCCGCGGTGCGCCCGGGCCGGCACCAACCCGACGGCACCCCGGCCGAAACACCCGATGACCGCAGCCCCGCCCAGCGGTGTCATGACGGCATCAAACTCGGACTCAAAGCCGGCATCGCCTCGGGCGGGTTCGGCGCGCATCGGGGGCATCCGGTGACGGTGATCGTGCGCACCACCCTGGCCGAACTCAACCAAGCCGCGCACGCCGTGCACAATCCCGATATCCCGATGCCGGGCCCGGCGCGCACCGGCGGAGACACCGCGCT
Source organism: uncultured Actinomycetota bacterium (assembly GCA_963840005.1). Taxonomy (GTDB): domain Bacteria; phylum Actinomycetota; class Actinomycetes; order Mycobacteriales; family Micromonosporaceae; genus Asanoa. The sequence goes on from CAWIXO010000002.1 coordinate 72,582, forward strand.
GCCGATGCGTGATCTGATCCGGATGGCCACCGACGCCATCCACTACCTCGCAGTGTTCGAAAACCACAGCGACCGGCCCCTCTACTTGGGGCGCCAACAACGCATCGCCACCACCGATCAACGGATCATCTGCTACTCCCGCGACGGGGGCTGCACCCGACCCAACTGCGTGGCACCGGGCTATCACAGCGAGGTACACCACAGCCCACCCTGGACACCGAACGGCGCCACCGACGCCGACGCCCTGCACTTCGCGTGCGGCCCCGACCACGCCCTGGTCACCGACGGCCACCTACAAACCACCGTCACCGACACCGGCCGCCTCGCGTGGACCGACGGCACCACACCACCAGCAATCAACCACGCCCACCACCCCGAAGAACTCCTGCGCGGCGACCCCGACCCGCCCGACTGAGGGCAGGAACTCGCGCGCTAGCGTGGGTTAGGTGACACGCAAGCAGATGAACAGCAAGCAAGAGGCAAGCTGGCTCTGGACACCGTTGATCATCGGTCTGATCATCGGCACCACCGTGGCTGCAGTGACGGGCCATTGGTGGTGGTCGACGGTCGGGGTGCTCGTCGGTGCGGCGGTCGGCGCCGCAGGCGCAGGCAAACTGCGATGGCCCAAGGGAACTCGATCCGACGGTTAGCGACTTCATTTTAGAAACCTCGCGCCGCATTGCCCGGAATGTGTCATGTTCAAGGGATCCATCAATGCCCGAGGAGAATGTCCAATGGTGGATACGTCCGTACAGGCGAGGGTGACGAGAGCCGCCGCGTCACTGCTCATCGCCGTTGCCTTCGTGGCCTCGCTGACGATGTCCGCCATCAAGCCGACCACGCACGCTGTCGAATGGGTGCCCGCTGCGACGGTCCTCATGCTCGGCCCGACCGGCGTTCCTGTCCTCAGCGATGCGGACATGGCGTCAATCCTCAACGGGCGCTACGCCGGCGATGACCACACCAGGGTGAATGTGGAGTGGCCAGCTCAGGCGTGGCCGCAAACCGGGTTGACTTCGCTCACGGTGGGACAATCCGTCGCCGCCGGTATCGAGAAACTCGAGGAGGCCCTTGAACAAACGTCGGGGCCCACGGTGGTGCTTGGCATTTCGCAAAGCGCGCTCGTCGTCGATGCCGTGCAGCGGCGGCTGGCCGCCGACCCGAACGCCCCAGGCCCCGATCAGCTTTCCTTCGTGGTTGTTGCCGACATGAACCGGGGCAATGGCATCTTCACCGGGTTCAGGGGTGTGTTCCTCCCGGTACTGAACTACATCCCCGAGCTCGAGCCGGTGACCCCGCATGACGTACTCGTCGTGGCGAAGGAGTACGACGGATGGGCAGATTTTCCCGACCGGTCGTGGAACCTGTTGTCGACCCTGAACGCCATCGCGGGATCAGGCATCATCCCCGGCTTCGGCTCAGAGCACAATGCCACCGTGTCGGCTGATCTGTCGCAGGTGCCCCAGAAGAACATCACCACCACGGTGAACTCCGCAGGCGGCACCACGACGACGTACCTTGTTCCGACACCGGACCTGCCGCTGTTGGCGCCACTTACCAACTTAGGGGTGCCCAAACCGGTCGTCGATACCCTGAACAACCTGTTGAAACCAGTAGTGGACGCTGGCTACAGCCGCAACGACGGCTCGCCGGCGGATCACCCGACGACCAGCCAGCTGTCGAGTGCGGCGACCGAGTCGGCCCCACCCGAGAGCACATCGAAGCCGTTGACCGACGAGGTCAGGAAGACCCCCGACCTCGCTCCCGAACGTTCTGGCCTCGACGCGTCATACACCTCTGAGCGGGACACCGCCGACAGAACCGACCGTGTCACTGAAGTCTCCGACAACGCCGGCAGCAAGGACGGACCGCGGCTTGCCGGAGGTCTGCAGCCGGAGGAGCGCGCTGTTGCAGAACCAGACAAGGGACACGATTCCGCTGAACCAGCCGATGGTTCAGCCGCGGACGACGAGGCGAGCGTCGACGGCGGCAGTGACGGGTCCACCGCAAGTAACGGCGAAACCGACTG
>CAWIXO010000003.1:0-44697 GCA_963840005.1 uncultured Actinomycetota bacterium
TCGGCTTCCCGTCGGCGAGCCAGACGGACTTCGACTTCGTCCGCCAGCTCATCCAAGACGACATGATCCCGGACGACGTGACGATCCAGGTGCTGACCCAGTGCCGGGAGCACCTGATCGACCGCACCTTCGAGTCGCTGCGCGGAGCCAAGCGCGCGATCGTGCACTTCTACAACTCGACCTCGACGCTGCAGCGCCGGGTGGTGTTCGGCCTCGACAAGGACGGCATCACCGACATCGCCACGAGCGGTGCGCGGCTCTGCCAGAAGTACGCGGAGATCCACACCCCGGACACCGAGATCTTCTACGAGTACTCGCCGGAGTCCTACACGGGCACCGAGCTCGAGTACGCCCTCGAGGTGTGCTCCGCCGTCATCGACGTGATCGACCCGACGCCGGACCGCCCGCTGATCATCAACCTGCCGGCGACCGTCGAGATGGCCACGCCCAACGTCTACGCCGACTCGATCGAGTGGATGCACCGCAACCTGCCCAGGCGCGAGAGCGTCGTGCTGAGCCTGCACCCGCACAACGACCGCGGCACCGCCGTCGCCGCCGCCGAGCTCGGCGTGCTGGCCGGCGCCGACCGCGTCGAGGGTTGCCTGTTCGGCAACGGCGAGCGCACCGGCAACGTCGACCTGGTCACGCTCGGGCTGAACCTGTTCTCGCAGGGCGTCGACCCGCAGATCGAGTTCGGCAACATCGACGAGGTCAAGCGCACCGTCGAGTACTGCAACCAGCTGCCCGTGCACGAGCGTCACCCGTACGCCGGCGATCTGGTCTACACCGCCTTCTCCGGCTCGCACCAGGACGCGATCAAGAAGGGCCTCGACGCCCTCGGCACCGACGCCAAGACGGCCGGCGTGCCGATCGACGACTTCGCCTGGGGCGTTCCGTACCTGCCGATCGACCCGCGCGACGTGGGCCGCACGTACGAGGCGGTCATCCGGGTCAACTCGCAGTCCGGCAAGGGCGGCGTCGCGTACATCATGAAGGAGGAGCACAACCTCGACCTGCCGCGCCGGCTGCAGATCGAGTTCTCCGGCGTGGTCCAGGCGCACACCGACCACGAGGGCGGCGAGGTCGAGCCCGAGCGGATGTGGGAGATCTTCGCGGCGGAATACCTCACCCCGCGGACCAGCGACATCACGCTGCACGGGTACGCCACGGCTACGGTCGACGACAAGGTCGAGGTCGAGGCGACCGTCGAGTACGCCGGTGAGCAGCGCGTGCTGACCGCGGTCGGCAACGGCCCGATCGACGCGTACGTCAACGCGATCCAGAGCATGGGCATCCGGGTACGCGTGCTCGACTACGCCGAGCACGCCATGTCCTCCGGTGGAGACGCCCGCGCGGCCGCCTATGTGGAGTGCGACGTGGACGGCGACACGGTGTGGGGCGTCGGCCTCGACCCCAACATCGTCAACGCCTCGATGCGAGCCATCACCAGCGCGGTCAACCGCGCCCGCAAGTAACCGGCGATCCCGGTAAGACCGGAGCCCGGCACCCGAACATGGGTGCCGGGCTCCGGGCATTCAGGCGTCGCGTTCCTGCACCGGGTGCACCGAGTGGCTCGCGGTCGTCATGACCGTCACCGCGCGGTGCCACATCGCGGCGGGCAGGCCGGCGCAGAACACCACGGCCAACCCCGCGCCGACCACCATCAACCCGGCGCACCAGAGCATCGCCGCGCGGAACGACGAGGTGAGCTCGGCCGGCACCTGGTAGGCCTCGCCGCTCAGGCTGACCAGCAGCGGCAACGCGGCGATGGCGATCAGCGCACCGGCCCGTGCGGCGGCGTTGTTGACCCCACTCGCGATCCCGGAGTGCCGCATGTCGACCGCGGCGAGCACCGCCGTGGTCAGCGGCGCCACCAGGGTGACCAGGCCGAGCCCGAAGAGCAGCACGCCGGGCAGCACGTCGGTGAGGTAGTCGGCGTCCGGGCCGATCCCGCGCAGCAGGATCATCCCGACCGCGGCGACCACGGGACCGACGGTGAGCTGCCAGCGCGGGCCGATCCGGGTGGCCAACGCGCCCGATCGGGCCGAGAGCAGCAGCATCAGCCCGGTCGCCGGAAGCGTGGCCAATCCGGTCTGGAACGCGTCGTACCCGGCGACGTTCTGCAGCATCACGGCGAGGAAGAAGCTCTCTCCGCTGAGCGCGGCGTACACGACAACGGTGTAGAGGTTGAGCACCGTGAACACCCGGCTGCGGAACAGCGCCGGCGGCGTCATCGCGGCGTCGCCCTTTCGGCGCTCGACCAGCACGAAGGCGACGGCACACCCGACACCGAGAGCGATCGCCCCGATCACCAGCGTCGAACCCCAGCCGTCGTCCGGCGCCTCGATCAGCGCGAACGTGATGCCGGCGAGGGCGAGCGCGGCCAGTGCCGCGCCGGTCACGTCGAACCGCGTGGACTCCTTGGGCGCGCGACTCTCGGGCACCCAGCGGATCGACGCGAGGATCGCGAGGACGCCGAGCGGCACATTGATCAGGAACGCCCAGCGCCAGGAGAGCGCGTCGATCAGATAGCCGCCGACGAACGGGCCGAGCGCCGTGGAGACGCCGGAGAAACCCGACCACATGCCGATCGCCTTGCCGCGGTCCTCGGACCGGAACGAAGCCTGGATGATCGCCAGCGATCCCGGGTGCGAGCAGTGCCGCGCCGGCACCCTGCAGGAAACGGGCGCCGATCAGCGTGCCGATGGTCGGCGCGATCGCGCACAGCACGGATGCCACCGTGAACCAGACGATGCCGATCATGAAGATCTTCCGGCGGCCGAGCCGGTCGCCCAGCGAGCCGCCGAGCAGCACGAACGCCGCCAGCGTGAGCAGATACCCGTTGATGGTCCATTGCAGACCGGCAACGGTCGAGTCCAGGTCGGCGCCGATGTGCGGCAGGGCGACGTTGACGATGGTGCCGTCGAGGAAGGCCATCCCGGAGGCCAGGATCGTGGAGAACAGCACGCCCCGACCGACTGCCGACTTCAGTTCCAGGGGCGCGGGCATGGTCATGTGCCCAATCTGCCCCGCGCGGTCACGGACCACCACTGACTCGCCGAGACGACCGGAGGTTCTGGCCTGGGTGGCGGAGCGGGGCGCACGATTAGCACGTGCGTACCCCCCGCAACCTCCTCAGTGTCCTGACAGCCGCCCTGGTCCTCGTTGGCGCGGCCGGTTGCGTCCCGGTTGAGCCCGGTTCGGCCGTTCCACGAGCCACCCAGACCGGTCCGGCCGCCACCGAATCCACCGGGCTCCTCGACCAGTTGACCGTCGCCCGGGCCGCGTCGATGAGCGGCTACAGCCGCGACCACTTCCCGCACTGGCGCAAGGCCGGCAAGAACTGTGACGTCCGCGACACGGTGCTCGAGCGCGACGGCACCGGCGTCGAGGTGAGCGGGTGCAACGTGGTCGGCGGGCGCTGGGCGAGCGTCTACGACAACCGCACGCTTGACCGACCCGTCCGACGTGGACATCGACCACATGGTGCCGTTGGCCAACGCCTGGCGGTCCGGCGCCGACGACTGGGACGACAAGCAGCGGGGTGAGTTCGCCAACGACCTGACCCGTCCCCAGCTGCTGGCGGTTTCGCTCAACAGCAACCGGGCAAAGGGTGACCAGGATCCGTCGCAGTGGAAGCCCAGCAACCGCGACTTCTGGTGCGAGTACGCGCAAGACTGGATCGCCGTCAAGCACTACTGGAAGCTGACGGTGACCAGCGCGGAAAAGAACGCACTCACCGACATGCTGGAGACCTGCCCATGACCGACCCACCCGCGAAACAGTCCGACCTGACAGCCGGCCCCGGCGGTGTGATGACCGACGAGGTCGGCGTGGTGACCGGCGACCTGACGTTGCGCACCGAGTTCGACCGACGGCAACGTCGTGCTGCGGGTGCAGTACAAGGACGCCGCCGAGTGGTACGCGGTGACCGGCGGCAAGGCCGGCCTGAAAGACCCGGCCGACCTCGACGCCGTACACACGATCGCGCTCGCCCTGCTGAACCGCCCCGAGGGCTAAGCAGGGGCCCCCTATTAACGCTTTCCGCAGAGGAAGGGCCCCCTATTAACATGCTGCGCCGCCGACCGACGTTGCGGTGTTAATAGGGGGCCCTTCCTATGCAGAAAGCGTTAACAGGGGGCCCTTCCTTACATCGCGGCGGCGCGGCCCGCGACTGCCTCGTTGTCGGCGACCGGGAAGTGGCACGCGGTCTGGTGGCCGGGTGCGTCACCCTCACGGACGACCAGCGGCGGCTCGGTGGTCGCGCAGATGTCCTGTGCCTTCCAGCAGCGGGTGCGGAACCGGCAGCCGGACGGCGGGTCGATCGGGCTCGGCACGTCGCCGGTGAGCAGCACCCGCTCGCGCTGGTTGGACGCGCGCCGGCGCGGGTTCGGCACCGGCACGGCCGACATCAGCGCCACCGTGTACGGGTGCCGCGGGTTGGCGTACAGCGACTCACGGTCGGCGACCTCGACGATCTTGCCGAGGTACATGACCGCGACCCGGTCGGAGATGTGCCGCACCACGGACAGGTCGTGCGCGATCACCACGTAGGTCAGGCCGAGCTCTTCCTGCAGGTCTTCGAGCAGGTTGACGACCTGGGCCTGGATCGACACGTCGAGCGCGGAGACCGGCTCGTCGGCCACGATCAACTTCGGCTTGAGCGCGAGCGCACGGGCGATGCCGATGCGCTGCCGCTGACCGCCGGAGAACTCGTGCGGGTAGCGGTTGTAGTGCTCCGGGTTGAGGCCCACCAGCTTGAGCAGGTCCTGCACCGCGCGCTTGACGCCGTGCTCGGTCTTGACACCCTGGATGTGGAACGGCGCACCGACGATGGCGCCGACCGTGTGCCGCGGGTTCAGCGACGAGAACGGGTCCTGGAAGATCATCTGCATGTCGCGGCGGTAAGGCCGCATGGCGCCGGTCTTCAGGTGCGTGATGTCGGAGCCGTCGAAGGTGATCTTCCCGGCGGTCGGCTCGGCCAGCCGCGTGATCAGCCGGCCGGTCGTGCTCTTGCCGCAACCGGACTCGCCGACCAGGCCCAGGGTCTCGCCCTTGTAGACCTCGAAGTCGATGCCGTCGACGGCCTTGACCGCGCCGACCTGACGCTTGAAGAGACCCTTGGTGATCGGGAAGTGCTTCTGCAGTCCCTCCACCGAGAGCAGCGCCTCTTGGCTCGGGGTCCGCGTCGTGACGCTTTCCCGGGCGATGCTCTCCGTCATGATGATGCCTCCAACTTCGGACGGACCTGCTCCTGCCAGATCCGCTTGCGCTCGGCCACCGGCAGGTGGCAGCGCACCAGGTGGCCCCGGCCGGACTCGACCAGCTCCGGGACCTCCGTCGTGCCACGCCCGCCGGTCTGCGGCTCGTAGACACAGCGCGGGTGGAACGCGCAGCCTGACGGCACGTTGATCAGCGAGGGCGGCGTGCCCTTGATCGGCAAGAGCCGGTTGGTGACACCGCGGTCGAGCCGCGGCATCGACCCGAGCAGACCCCAGGTGTACGGGTGCTCGGGCTCTTCGAAGATGGTCACGGCCGAGCCGTACTCGATGCACTTGCCGCCGTACATGACCAGCACGTCGTCGGCGAGCTCGGCGACCACGCCCAGGTCGTGGGTGATGATGATCAGCGCGGAGTTGAACTCCTGCTGCAGGTCACGCATCAGGTCGAGGATCTGCGCCTGCACCGTCACGTCGAGCGCGGTGGTCGGCTCGTCGGCGATCAGCAACTCCGGGTCGCAGGACAGCGCCATCGCGATCATCGCGCGCTGCCGCATGCCGCCGGAGAACTGGTGCGGGTAGTCGTCGACCCGGCTGTTCGGCTGCGGGATGCCGACCCGGCCGAGCAGGTCGATCGCGTGCTTCTTGGCGACCGCCTTCGACACGTTGTGGTGGACCCGGTAGGCCTCCACGATCTGGTGACCGACCGTGTAGTACGGGTGCATCGCGGACAGCGGGTCCTGGAAGATCATCGCCATCCGGCGGCCGCGCATCTTGCGCACGGTCTCCGGGTCGGCACTGACGATGTCGGTGCCGTCGAGCACGATCTCACCGGACACCCGGGCGTTGCGCTTGTTGTGCAACCCGAGGATGCCGAGGCTGGTCACCGACTTGCCGGAGCCGGACTCGCCGACGATGCCCAGCGTCTTGCCGCGCTCGAGCGAGAAGTTCAGGCCGTCGACGGACTTGACCAGGCCGTCGTCGGTCGGGAAGTGGATGCGCAGGTCCCGCACATTGAGGAAGGCATCTGGAGCAGGCATCAGGCCAGCCTCACCCTCGGGTCGATGACCGCGTACACCACGTCCACGATCAGGTTTGCGATGACGACGAAGCCCGCGGCGAAGATGACGAAACCCATCACCTTGGGCATGTCGCTAGCCGTAATGGCGTCGATGGCGTACTTGCCGATGCCCGGCAGCGAGAACGTGCTCTCGGTGAGCACCGCGCCGCCCAGCAGCAGACCGACATCGAGGCCGAAGATCGTGGCGATCGGAGTGAGCGCCGCGCGCAGGCCGTGCTTGGTGACCACCGTCCGCTCCCGCAGGCCCTTGGCCCGCGCGGTGCGTATGTAGTCCTCACCCATGGTCTCGAGCATGCCGGCCCGGGTGAGCCGGGCGTAGGCCGCGGAGAACAGCAGGGCCAGCGTGATCCAGGGCAACAACAGGTCGTACGCCCAGTCCGCCGGATTCTGTTCGATCGGCGTGTACGAGCCGCCGCGTGCGGTCCAGCCCAGTCCGTAACTGAAGATGACCAGCGAGACGAGGCCGGTCCAGAAGATCGGGAGCGACACGCCGCCGAGGGCGAAGCCCATCGCGGCCCGGTCGAAGACGCTGCCGCGCTTCAGCGCCGACAGGACACCCGTCGAGACACCGAGGAGGACCCAGATGATCGCCGCGCCGAAGGCGAGAGACGCGGTGACCGGGAGCCGGTCGAGGATGTCCGGCAGCACCGGGTTGCGGCCGATGAAGGAGTAGCCGAGGCACGGTGCCGGGCAGTGGTACGTGGTGCCGCCGAAGATGAAGTCCCGGCCGGCGAAGATGGCCCGCAGCCAGTCCCAGTACTGCACGAAGAAGTTGTCAGTGAGGCCCAGCGCCTTGGCGGCCTCGGCGACAGCTTCCGGGCTGGCGGTTCGGCCCACGTAACGGGACGCCAGGTCTTCGGCGGTGCCGCCGGCCCAACGCGGCACCAGGTAGAAGATGCCGAAGGTGATCATGCTGACGATGACGAGTGTCAGCACGGCGCCGAACAGGCGCCGGATGATGTACGCGATCACGGGGTTCGGCTCCGGTGGTCGGCCCGACCCGGTTGCCCGGGTCGGGCCGACCACCGCTCGCCTTCACCTACCTCACTTGGGGTGCTTGCTAACCAAGAGGTGTAGCGGGACGGATTACTGAACGCCCATCGACAGGTAGTCGTACTGGCCGTACGCGTCGTTGACGAAGACGTTGGTGGTGTTCTTGCTACGCACCGTGACCTGCTTGGCCCAAACGCCCGGCAGGATCACCGCCTCCTCCATGACCCGCTTGTCAACGGCGCCCCAGAGCGCGTCCCGCTTGGCGGGGTCGGTCTCCGTGACCGCCTGGTCGATCATCGAGTTGACCTCGGGGATGTTGACGCTCAGGTTGGACGAGCCACCGGTTTCCCGGATGACCCGGCCGTCGACGATCTGCGACAGGAAGCCGAAGCCGTCGTTCCAGTCCGCGGCCCAGCTGTTGACCATCAGACCGAGGTTGTTCTGGTTGCGGTAGCTCGGCTTGCCCGCGTACAGCGCGAAGTAGTCACCAGTCGGGAACGGCTTGAGCGTGAGCTTGATGCCGACCCGGGCGAGGGACTGCTGCAGCGCCTCGGCGGTCGCCTTCTCCTTCGGACGCTCGGCCCGGTAGGCGATGTTCGTCTCGAAGCCGTTCGGCGAGCCACAGGCCTGCAGAGCGGCCTTCGCCTTGTCGACGTCGCCCTTGTTGTCCGCGCCGGCCGACCACACGTCGAGCTTCTGGAAGCCCGGGAGCTGCGGCGGGAGCAGGCCGGTGGCGATCTCGCCGCCGGACTGGGGGCCGCCGTACGCCGTCTGGTAGGTGGTGCGGTCCGCCGCGTACTCGATGGCCTTGCGGCACTCGATGTTCTCGAGGGCCGGGACCTTCGGGTTGATCGAGACGTAGTTCAGGCGCGCGCTGAGCGGGTTGTCCGCGCGCTCCTTGATGGTCGGGTCGCCGAGCACGCGGCTGAGGGCCGCGGGCTGCACACCGGTGCCGGCGATGTCGACGTCGAGCGAACCATCGATGATCTGGTTGTCGATGTCGTCAGCCTGCAGGCCGATCTGGACCTCGTACTTGTCCGGAAGCGCCTTGCGGTTCGGGTCGGTGGACTGGTCCCACTGGTCGTTGCGGACCAGGGTGAAGCCCTTACCGGCCGAGTAGCTCTCGAACTTGTACGGGCCCGAGGAGACCACGTGCTCCTTGTACTTCGCGCCCGTGTCCTTGCCGGCCGGAACCGGGGCGGTCGCCGGGATCTGGGCGAAGTAGTCGAAGCCACCGAACGGCTTGTTCAGGTGGAAGACGATGGTCTGGTCGTCCGGCGTGTCGATCGCCGGGTTGTCCTGACCCTTGCTCGAGTAGGGGCCCTTGTAGCCCTTGAGGTCGAGGAAGTCGTTGAAGTACGTCGGGCCGTTGACCAGCGTCGGCTTCTCCAGCGAGCGCGACACACCGTATTCGACGTCCTTCGACGTGATCGGGGTGCCGTCCTCGAACTTCACACCCTGGCGCAGCTTGTACGTCCAGGTCTTGCCGCCGTCGCTGGGCACGCCCAGGCCTTCGGCGAGGTCACCGGTCAGCTCGCTGCTGGTCTTGCCCGGGCCGACCTTGAACATGGTCAGCGAACGGGTGTAGAGCCGGGCGAGGTTCCACGACAGACCGTAGTACGTGTCGCCGGGGTCGACCGAGTCCCAGTCGGACGAGATCGCCATCTTCATGGTGCCGCCCTTCTTCTCAGAAGGGTTGAACACCTTGCCGTTGGCGGCGTCGAACGCGGCAACGGCGGTGCCGCCGGTGCTGCTGTCCGTGTTGGAATCGGTGCCCCCGCCGCCACAGGCGGCAAGAGCGAGGGCGGCTGCGACGCCAACGGCGACGCCAGTCACCAACCTTCTCTTCATTTACTGCTCCCCTTTGTTTGAGAGGTGGTGGGGCTTCGGGTGGAACCGTTGTGAGCTCATCGCGTCTTTGGGTCAAGCGCGTCGCGGAGTCCGTCGCCGAAGAGGTTGAAGGCGAGCACGGTAATGAAGATCGCCAGGCCCGGCCAGAACATGTAGTGCGGGATCGTGTAGTAGTGCACGGCGTCGCTGAGCATGCCGCCCCAGGTCGCCGTCGGCGGCCGGATGCCGACGCCCAGGTAGGACAGGCCGGCCTCGAACAGGATGTTCGTCGGGATGAGCAGCGTCGCGTAGATCAGGATCGGCGCCACCAGGTTCGGCAGCAGCTCCTTACGCAGGATGTAGCCGCTGCGCGCACCGAGACTGCGGGACGCGTCGACGAACTCGCGCTCACGCAACGAGAGCGTCTGGCCCCGCACGATGCGGGCCATATAGCCCCAGTTGAAGAAGCCGATGATGAAGATCAGCAGCACTATTCGCAGCGTGTCGCCGGAGAGCCCGAACGCCTTGTCCGGGATGACACCGGCCAGCGCGATCGCGAACACCAGGATCGGGAACGCCAGGAACAGGTCCATCGCGCGACTGATCACCCAGTCGACCCAGCCGCCGAGGTAACCGGCGATGAGGCCGAGCGTCGCGCCGATGACCACCGAGAGCAGGGTCGCCAGGAACGCGATCAGCAACGAGATGCGGGCGCCGTAGAGGACCCGGCTGAAGATGTCGCGGCCGAACGGCGGCTCGACACCCATCAGGTGCTTGGAGTCGAACGCGCCCCACGGGAACTTAGACAGGGGCGCCTGCGTCGCCGGGTCCATCGCGTCCTGGTGGAACGAGTTGGGGTCATAGCCCCACACGTTCACGATGAGTGGCGCGAAGATGGCGACGAGGATCAGAAGGATGATCACGATGCCGCCGGCCATAGCGGCCTTGTCCCGCTTGAGCCGGCGCCAGGCGATCTGGCCTAGGGAACGTCCTTCGATGGCCTTCTGGGAGCCCTCGGCTTCAGCCGGCGGCTCTCCGACAGGGACCTGATCGGAAATGGACGTGTCGGGGCCAACGACCATCAGCTGCCCGGTCCTTTCCCCGGCCGCCGCGCGCAGGTGACCGTGCGACCCGCAGGACGGACCGGTCCCCGCCGCGTCGACAACCGATCGGTTGGCGCGTACGTGGAGAGTTCGTGATGACCGCCCGACTGGGGTGAGCCGAACGGGCGCGCGAACGACAGCGACGTCATGTCGCTGCGTACCGAACAATTTCTCGCGTCGTCGCTCAGCGTCAAGGGCGGGGGAGGGGCGTAACCAACTTCAGGCCTGCCCGTAATGACAATGTGACCTGCCAACTCGGAACCTCGGGTAATCGGGGGATGACGCTGTGCCCGGACGTGAGAACGTCTTCGGTGTGACGGCCATGCTGGCACACGGAAAGGGTGGTGTCACACTGGCCCCCGGTATCGAAGCGGACAGCTTGCCCCGATTTGCCCGATGAGTGGCTTTCAGAGTGTCTAGTTCGCAGTGATTTGCGGCTTGCCTGGCGCGAGAAGTGACTCAGACCGCACGCCGGCCCTCGAAGGCCCGGCCCAAAGTGATCTCGTCGGCGTACTCCAGGTCGCCACCCACCGGAAGACCGCTGGCCAGCCGGGTTACGGCGATGCCCATCGGCTTGACCAGCAGCGCGAGGTAGGTCGCCGTTGCTTCACCCTCGGTATTCGGATCGGTGGCCAGGATCAGCTCCTTGACCTCGCCCGACCCGAGCCGGGTCATCAGCTCACGGACCCGCAGGTTGTCGGGCCCGATGCCTTCGAGCGGGTTGATCGCGCCGCCGAGAACGTGGTAGCGGCCGCGGAACTCGCCGGTCCGCTCGACCGCGACGACGTCTTTCGGCTCTTCGACGACGCAGAGGACCTCGTCGGTGCGCCGCGGGTCGCGGCAGATCCGGCACTGCTCGGACTCGGCGACGTTGAAACAGGTGGTGCAGAAGCGCACCTGGTCCTTGACCCGGTTGAGCACGGTGGCCAGCCGGGTGACATCGGCGGGGTCGGCCGAGAGGATGTGGAACGCGATCCGCTGTGCGCTCTTCGGCCCGACACCGGGTAGCCGGCCCAACTCGTCGATCAGATCCTGAATCGCGCCTTCGTACACCGCGGTTTCCTAGCCCTGTCTCTTAAAAGCCGGGCAGGCCGAGGCCGCCCATTCCACCGCTGACCGGCCCCATCTTCTCCTCGGTGAGCGCGCGCACCGCCTCGGTGCCGTTGCGGAGCGCGGCGACCACCAGGTCTTCGAGGGTCTCGACGTCGTCCGCGTCGACCGCCTTGGGATCGATCTTGATGCTCAGCACCTCGCCGGTGCCGCTCAGCGTGGCCGTGACCAGACCGCCGCCGGCGGTGCCGGTCACCTGGGCCTCGGCGAGTTCGGCCTGCGCGTCGGCGATCTGCTGCTGCATCTTCTGCGCCTGCTTCATGAGCTGCTGCAGGTTGGGCTGGCCACCGGGGCGCACGGGAGACTCCTTCGTCGGAACCGTCGGTCCCTTTAGAGACTAGTGGGGTGATCGCACCCGCCGCTGGCGAGGTGCGTTCCCCATTGAGTCGCGCCTACTTGGTGCCGATCTCCTCGATCCGCTCGGCACCAAGAGCTTCGTGGAGAAGGGCAAATGCCTGTTGCTCACTGCTCTGCCGGACGGTCTTCTCGTCGATCACGTCGTCGGTCGGCTCGTCACCGGGGTCGAAACCCTCGAAACGGGCCTTGCCCTGGGCCGTCGAAGTCCGGGTCGAAGGGTGGTTCGCCCGCCCAGTCGGCGTCCGCCGCCTTCGGCTGGGCCGTCGGCGCCGGTTTGCGCCCGACCGGCCGCGGCCCGGGCCGCGGCCCGTGCGGCCGCCGCCGCCGCGCCACCGCCGGCGGGTGCCGGGCGTGGCGGCGGTGTTGCTGTTGGTGCTGGGCGCGGCGGGGCGGGGGCGGGCGGTGCCGCGACCGCTGCTGCTTGGGTGGGTGCCGCCGCGGCGGGAGCCACCGTCTCGGGCCAGTCGGAGCCGGCCGCGTCATCCGGGCCGGTGTCGCCGTCGCCCGATGGGCCGCCCGGCAGGGCCGTCTCGGGCCAGTCCTCTTCCTCGTCGACCGGCGGTGGTGCCGGAGACGCGGCGGCTTGGCGCCCGACCCGCCGCTGGTCCGGGTGTTCCCCGCGGGGCTCCGGGCCCCGCCGCGATTCGTCCTTTGCGGCTGGCGGGCCGTCGAATCTGCCGGCGCTCGTGTCAGGCCGCGCGGGCGCGACCACCGCGGCCGGGCCGTCGATCCTGCCGGCGCTCGTGTCAGGCCGCGCGGGCGCGACCACCGCGGCCGGGCGTGGTTCGCGCCGTTTTCGGCGGGCGCGACCAGCCGGCCGGCGTCGGCCACTCCTGCGGCCGGGCGGGCGGATCGCTGCGGTCGGGCCCATCCGCGGCGCGGTCGTCCGCCGCGGGCCTGGGCCGGCGTCGGCGTCCGCATCGGGCCGCCGCGGCGGTGCGATCGTCGCGGCCGGGTGGTCTTCGTCGGACGAGCGGTCGCCGGAGGCGCCGCTCTCACCCCGAGCGCTCGACGAGCGCTCGCGCGCTCCGCGCTCCTGGCCCGGTGCTCGGCCACCGGCCGGCGAGGAGGTGCCGGTCGACTCGCGAGCACCGGCCGGGCGGGCCGGTGCCGGGCCCGCGCCCGGGCCGCCGGCGCGCTCGTCGCCGGTGAGCTCGCAGCGGATCTGCCAACGACTGCCGAGCACCTCGTAAATGGCGTCGGACAGCGGCTCGGGGTTTTCGGCCAGCGTGCGGGCGTGGAAGGCATGGCGGAAGGTGAGGACCAGCGTGTCGCCGTCGATGTCGCGCACCGTCGCCTCGCTGGCCAGCGCCGCGATCCTCTTGTTGTCGACCCGGGCCATCGTGACGATCTCGTCCCAGACCCGGCGGACAGCGGCGGCGTCGAGCTCCCCCGGCGCGGCGGCCTGCGGGATCACCGGCTCCGGTGTCGCGGGGTCGGCCATCACCGCCTGCGGCGGGACCCGGCGGGGCGGCTCGTCCTGGCCGTTGTCCGTCGCCGCGACGGGTTCGTCGCCGGCGGCGATCACCCCGCGCGGTGGCTCGTCATGGCCGTTGTCCGTCGCCGCGACATCGCCCCGGTCACCGGCGGTGGCGCCGTCGGTGCCCCGGGTCGGTAGGTCGGCGGCGGGCGGTGCGGGGTCGGGCTCGTTGTCACCGGCAGCTGGCTGGTCGTCGGGCACGATCTCGGTGCGGCGCGGTCCACCGCTGGCGCGCTGGGCCGCTGCCGCCGCCGCGGCCCGGGCCGCGGCCGCTCCGCCGTTCGCGGCAGCCCGGCCCACAGCCGCCGCGCTGCTCGCGGCCGCGCGGGCCGCGGCGACGCCGCCGCCCGCGGGCGGCTCATCGCCGGCATCGCCCTGTGGGCCCGCCGGCGCCTCCGTCGAGTCGCCGGCGGGCTGCCGGGTGGGAGCCGGCCCGCGCCCGGCGAGCACGGCCGGCCCCGAGTAGTCGCTGTCGGGCGTCAAGCCCTGGTCGCCCGCGATGGCCAGCCGGCGCTCCATGCGCTCCAGCCGCTGCAGCAGGTCGCTCTCGGCCCGGTCGGCCGTCGGCAGCAACATCCGGGCCGTCACCAGCTCGAGCAGCAGGCGGGGCGCGGTGGTGCCGCGCATTTCGATCAGGCCGTTGTGCACGATGTCGGCGCACCGGGACAGCGTCGCGGGACCAAGCCGTTGTGCCTGGGCACCCATCCGCTCGAGCTGGTCGGCCGGGCCGTCGATCAGGCCCTTGGCCGCCGCCTCCGGGACCTGCTGCATGACGATCAGGTCGCGCAGCCGCTCCAGCAGGTCGGACGCGAACCGGCGCGGATCGTGGCCGGCCTCGGCGACCCGGTCGATCGTGGCGTAGGCGACCGCGCCGTCGCCGGCGGCCAGCGCGTCGCACATCTCGTCGATCAGCGCGGCGTCGGTCACCCCGAGCAGGGCCACCGCCCGCTGGTAGCTGACGCCCTCCGGACCGGCGCCGGCGATGAGCTGGTCGAGCACCGACAGGGAGTCGCGGGCGCTGCCTCCGCCGGCCCGGACCACCAGCGGGAACACCGGCTGCTCGACCTTCACCTTTTCGGCCTCGGCGAGCTGCTCGAGATAGGGCCGCAGAATTCCCGGCGGAATCAGCCGGAAGGGGTAATGGTGGGTGCGCGACTTGATGGTGCCGAGGACCTTGTCGGGCTCGGTCGTCGCGAAGATGAACTTGACGTAGTCCGGCGGCTCTTCGACCAGCTTGAGCAGCGCGTTGAAGCCCTGCGTCGACACCATGTGCGCCTCGTCGATCACGTAGATCTTGAAGCGGCTGGAAGCGGGCGCGAAGAAGGCGCGTTCGCGCAGCTCACGGGCATCGTCGACGCCACCGTGGCTGGCCGCGTCGATCTCGATCACGTCGATCGAGCCGGACCCGTCGGGCGCGAGCGAGCGGCAGGACTCACAGACCCCACAGGGCTCAGGAGTAGGGCCACGCTCGCAGTTGAGGGAGCGGGCGAGGATGCGCGCGCTGGAGGTCTTGCCGCAGCCGCGCGGACCGGAGAACAGGTAGGCATGGTGAAGCCGACCGCTGCGCAGGGCCTGCGACAACGGCTCGGTCACATGCTCCTGGCCGATCACCTCGGCGAATGTCCGCGGCCGGTACTTGCGGTAGAGCGCGAGCGTCACGGGTCCCTCCCAACGGCGTCTAGCCTCTCACGCCGCACCGACAGGTCGGCCGCCCCATAACGGTGATCCGGGCGCCGCCAACAGGGGGTTGGCAACGCCCGGAACATCGCGAGGGGTAGCCGGCGCAGTTGGGGGGTGAGGGGTCTGCGCCGACTTCGCACACACTGGCACACGCACGACACGGACGGGACGCTCCGGTTGCGTCGTATTTAGGTCATGGCGCATACTCGCCAGCGCTTGACCTGGGGGAAGTAAAGCGTGACCGACAGCTCACCGCTCGCCGCACTCGGCCTGCGACCCATCGAAGAGGCGACGTACCGCGAACTGGTCGCCCGCCCCGCCGCGACCACCGAAGAGCTCGCCGCGGCGCTCGACACCAGCCTGCCCGAGGCCGAGGCGGCTTTGGCCAGCCTGCACGGACTGGGCCTGGCGGCCCGCTCCGGCGGCCGATATATCGCCAGCTCGCCGACGTTCGCGCTGGGCCCGCTGGTCACCGCGCGCCGCGACCAGCTGCGCCGCGCGGAGCTCGAGCTGGCCAACCTGGCCGCCCACTACCGCGCCGCGGCCGCCAACCGCGCCGCCGGCGACCTGGTCGAGGTGGTCAGCGGCGTCGACGTGATCAGCCGACGCTTCGAGCAGCTCCAGGCGGCCGCGACCGACGAGGTGCAGGCGCTGGTCAGTGCCACCACGCTCGCGGTGAGCCGGGCCGACAACACCGCCGAGACCGACGGACTGCGCCGCGGCGTCCGCTATCGCGTCGTCGTCGAGCGGGCCGTGCTCGAAGAAGAAGGTGGCACCGCCGACGCGGTCACCGCGCTGGCGGCCGGAGAAGAGGTACGCGTCGCCGACCAGGTCCCGATCAAACTGGTGATCGCCGACCGCGCGGTCGGTGTGCTGCCGATGGCCGACGAGTCCAACCTCGCCACCGCGATCGTGGTGCACCGCAGCGGCCTGCTCGACGCGTTGCAGGCGCTCTTCGACGCGGTATGGGACCGCGCCTGGCCACTCTCGTTCGGCCCCGGCGGCGACCTGGACGAGCGACCGGCGGACGGCACGCTGTTTCCGCTCGACCGCCAGGTGCTCGCACTCCTGCTCGCCGGCTTGACCGACCGGGCCATCGCCTCGCAGCTCGGCATGTCGATGCGCACGGTGCAGCGCCGGGTGCAACGGATGATGGAGCTCGCCGGCGTGCGTACCCGCATGCAGCTCGGCTGGTATGCCGCGCAGTCGGAGTGGACCTGAGGCCGGAGACAGAAAGGCCCCTCGTGCACCCGTCAGAGCCCGCTTATCCTTGCTGCCTTCCGGCCCTGGGGAGGTTCACAGGTTGTACGCCGCACGAGGGGTGCCACTAGCGTACCTGGGCCGACCGATCGCCGGGCTCGGGGTGGCCTGGATCGCCCTGAACGGACCTGTATCCTGTGCGACGGAGGATTCGCCTAGAGGCCTAGGGCGCACGCTTGGAAAGCGTGTTGGGTTTACACCCTCACGAGTTCGAATCTCGTATCCTCCGCACTTTCTAGTCGGAACTTCTCGTAGGGTCGGTCCAATGCGGACCGGCCCTACTTTCGTATTCCCGGGCGGCGCCGCGCGGACGGTCGGACGGCGGAGGTGTCGTGGGACAGCGGGGCGACGTGCTGGCGGCGTTGGCGGCGGCGGTGCTCGAGGTCGAGCGGCCGCACCCGGTGCGGGTGGCGATCGACGGCTGCTCCGCGGCCGGCAAGACGACCCTCGGCGACGAGCTCGCCGAGACGGTGCGGGGGCGCACGGCACGCGAAGTGATCAGGGTCGGCATCGACCACTTCAAACTCGCGGTCACGGCCAGGACCAGGTTTCCGCTCGATTCTCCGGACAGCTATTACTTGGACTCGTGGGACAACGACGCGATCCGTGACGAGCTGCTGCTGCCGCTCGGCCCGGGTGGCAGCCGCCGATATCGCAGCGAGCTCATGGACTTCGCCGCGGTCACCGTGCTCGACGGGCCGATCCGCAGCGCGGAGACCGACGCCGTCATGATCGCTGACGGCTGTTTCCTGCAGCGGCCGGAACTCGACGACCACTGGGACCTGCGGATCTTCGTTGACGTCTCGTTTGACGACGTCGTGCGCCGCGGCGTGGCCCGCGACCAGGTGTGGATGACATCCGTCGAGGAGGCGGAGCGGAGATATCGCACCAAATATGTGCCTGGCGAGAGCCGCTATCTCGAAGACGCGCGGCCACGCGAACGCGCGCAACTGGTTGTCGACAACCGCGACTTCGCGGCCCCCCGACTGGTCGACCAGCGGCGGTTCTGACCGCACGGCGTCACATAAGACCAGGTCATGGCTCTCCCTCGTACACATGTTCTATCCACACCCTGTGGATAAACCTGTGGATAACGACTACGTTGTGTGCTGGGGAGGTTACATGAAGCCACGGTTCATCCCTCTGGTCATCGCGGTTCTCGCACTCTTCGGGCTCTTGGCCGGCTACTCCACGCAGCACCGCAGCAGTTCGCCGGCCTACGCAACCGCCGCGTCGCCGGCGACCCGCTCCGACGTCGTCGACTTCGACGGCGTCGCGACGTGCGGCTCGGCCAGAGCGAGACCGAGCTCACCGCGCGGGGTGCGTTGGCCAGCCCCGTGGACGCCTGCGGGCCGGTGCTCACCGGCGTGCACGAGGCCAGCCCCGTGGTCGCCAACGGAGAGCTCGTGCTGATGTGGGCGACCCGCCGCTCACCACGCCCGAGGGCGTCGGCGTCGGCACGTCGGTCGCGGCGGCGAAGACGGCCTATCCACAGGCGGCGATCATGAAGGCCCCGGCGGCGAGCTACCAGTTCGACGGGCTGATGGTCACCAGCGGCGACCGCGCCTACCTCTTCATGCACGACGGCCACACCGTGCGGAAGGCCGTCGTCGGCTACACCGACGACGTCCAGCGGCTGTTCGTCTACGGCGTCGGAAACTGAGGCCGAGGGACCAGGTCAGCAGCGCGAGGCAGCCGGCCAGCAGGCGGACGTCGAGATCGTGGCCGCGGGCGACCGCCGACCGCCGGGCCGGTTCGGCCAGCGCGGCCAACTGCCCCGGTGTGTCGAGGGCCGCTTCGACCCGGCGCAGCAGATCAGGGGTCGCCCGCCGATGACCGTTTTCCACTCTGGACAGATGGCTCTTGTCGCACGGCACCCGCGCCGCGAGCCCGGCGAGACTGAAGCCACGCTCCAGCCGCAACTCGCGAAGTCGTAAACCTAACGTTGGCATTGCCCACACCCCCGTGAGTCGAATGGGTTCGTCGGGGTCAATGCTGACCGGTGGGTCCGACGATTCTGGGGTTGCGAACGTTGCCGGTCGGATCTGTCAACGCCCCTGAAACCACGGATTCCGCGAAACCGCGTCGATGCCACCGTTAACGTGACGATTGGCGCCGCCGGAGGGAGAGCCATGGCCGACCAGGCTGCACCCGCGAAGAACCCGTCCAGCCCGTTCGCCTCGGCCCGCGGCGACCACGCCGCCGTCCGGGTGCCCGACTACGCCGCGGCCAAGACCTGGTACACGGAGAAGCTGGACTTCCGGGTCGTCGCCGAGTGGACGTGGGCCGGTCTGCAGCTCGCCTACCTCGCGCCGCCGAACGACGACAACTTCCGCGTCGAGCTCTTCGGCGGTGGCAACCCCGACCCGGGCACCTACTACACCAACGTGATCGACAGCCTCGAACGTCCGGGCTACCACCATTTCTGCCTCCGCGTCGACGACGTCGACGAGGCACTGGCCGAGCTCGAACGCCGCGACGTCACCATCTTCGGCCGACCGTTCGACCTGAAAGAGATCAACAGCCGGCTGGCCCTGATCGGCGACCCGTGGGGCAACATGATCGAGCTCTCAGCGCGCCTCGGCAGCTAAAGAAACAGCGACGCCGGGCCCACGAGGGACCCGGCGTCAACGGCGGTGGCGGCGGGATTTGAACCCGCGGAGGGCGTAAACCCTCACACGCTTTCGAGGCGTGCTCCTTAGGCCACTCGGACACGCCACCGCCGAGGAGGGTACCCGACCCACGGCCGTCCGTCGCGGCGGCACCGACCTCGCCGCCGGCCAGCCAGGCCGACCTGGCAGGATCGCCGCCATGAGTACGCACATCGGCGCGAAGCCGGGCGAGATCGCGGAGCGGGTCCTGATGCCGGGCGACCCGCTGCGGGCGAAGTGGATCGCGGAGACCTACCTCGACGACGCCAAGTGCTACTCGACGGTGCGCGGCATGCTCGGCTTCACCGGCACGCTGGCAGGGTGTCGAGGTCTCGGTGCAGGGCTCCGGCATGGGCATGCCGTCGGCGTCGATCTACGCCCACGAGCTGATCAACGAGTACGGCGTGAAGACGCTGATCCGGGTCGGCTCCTGCGGCGCGCTCGCCGAGGACCTCAAGCTGCGCGACGTGATCGCGGCCAGCGGCGTCGTCGACCGACTCGAACATGAACCGGGTCCGCTTCGACGGGCTGATCGACTACGCCCCGGTGGCCGACTTCGGCCTGCTGCGCACCGCGGTCGAGGTGGCCGAGCGGCGCGGCATCGCCATGCGCGTCGGCCCGATCCTGGCCGCGGACGCGTTCTACACCGACCGCCCCGACCTCTACGACACCCTCGCCGACTACGGCGTGCTGGCGGTCGAGATGGAGTCGGCCGCGCTCTACACGATCGCGGCCCGGTTCAAGGCCCGCGCGCTGACCCTGCTCACCGTCAGCGACCACATCAAGCGCGGCGAGAAGACCACGTCGCAGGAGCGCGAGCAGACCTTCGGCCAGATGGTGGAGATCGCCCTGGACACCGCCATCGCCTGACGCGATCGCACTGTGGCGTACGCCACGACAAAGTATGTACGACCGGTCGGTCGGTTAACCCGGTACGTTAACCGGGTGACCATCGACGGCCGGCTCGCCCGCGGCGACCGCACCCGAGCGGCGGTGCTCGATCGGGCGGTCGCCCGGGCCACCGAGGACGGGCTCGACGGCCTGTCCCTCGGCCAGCTCGCCACCGACCTGGGCGTCAGCAAGTCCGGGCTGTTCGCGCACTGGCGGTCCAAGGAAGACCTCCAGCTCGCCACCATCGAGCAGGCCCGGGAGCAGTTCCTCGAGCAGGTCATCCGCCCCGCCCTCAAGGCGCCCCGCGGCCTCCGCCGGCTCTGGTCGTTGCACGACCACCGCATCCGCTTCTACGAGGACCGGCACCTGCCCGGCGGCTGCTTCTTCGCCAAGGTCCAGTTCGAGTTCAGCGTCCGCCCCGGCGCCGTCCGCGACCGGCTGACCGAGCACTTCGCGCTGTGGTCGGAGTTCGTCGAGGGTCTCGCGCGCGAGGCCATCCGATCCGGCGAGCTGCGCGGCGAAACCGACACACACCAACTGGCGTACGAGCTCGAGTCGTACGCCCTCAGCGCGGTGTTGTTGTCCCGCATCAAGTCGCCCGAGCCCACCTACCACTACGCGCGCCGCGCCGCCCGCGACCGCCTGCGCACGCTCGCCACCGATCCCGACCTGCTACCGGAGGACCCGGCATGACGACCACCATCGAGTACGGCCACGCCGAGCGGATCCGCATCCACTACGACGACCTCGACTCGATGGGAATCGTGCACAACTCCCGCTACGCGCTGCTGCTCGAGCGCGCCCTGACCGCGTACTGGGAGGAGCGCGGTTTCGGCATCGTCAACGGCCGGCCGACCGCGCCCGACGTGTTCCACGCCGTCGCCGAGTTCTCGATCCAATACCGGCGCCCATCCGCGGCACCGGCGATGTCGCTGATCCATTTCTGGCTCGACGCGTTCGGCACGTCCAGCGGCGTCTACGGCTTCCGGATCAGCTCGGTGGACGGCGCAGATCGTGCACGCCGAGGGACGGCGCTCGATCGTGCGCCTGGACCCAGCGACGATGCGCCCGACGCCGTGGACGCCGGCCGCCCGCGCCGTCGCCGAGCCGCTGATCAAGCCCGCGCTAGTGCGGCCGGAAGAAGCCGCGTAACAGGTCGGCGGCCTCGGTCGCGAGCACCCCGCCGTAGACCTCGGGCCGGTGCGTCAAACGCCGGTCCCGGACCACGTCCCAGAGCGAGCCGACCGCGCCGGTCTTCGGCTCCCACGCGCCGAATACCACGGTGGACACCCGGGCCAGCACCAGCGCGCCCGCGCACATCGTGCACGGCTCGAGCGTGACGACCAACGTGCAGCCCTCCAGCCGCCAGGTGCCCAGCGCCGCCGCCGCCCGCCGCATCGCCACGATCTCCGCGTGCGCCGTCGGGTCGCCGGTCAACTCGCGCTCGTTGTGCCCGACCGCCAACTCGTTGCCGGCCGCGTCGATCAGCACGGCGCCGACCGGGACGTCGGCCGCGTCGGTGGCCGCGGCATCGGCCGCGACCGTCAGCGCGCGGCGCATCCATTCCTCGTGGCGGTCGCGCCGGGGCGCCGTCACGCCTCCCGGAGCTCCTCGACCTCGTCGCCGCAGCCGATCATCTGGCAGATCTCAGCGGTGACGTCGGCGGGCAACAGCCCCTCGTGGCCGCACAGTTTCAACAGCCGGCGGGCCGGCACACCCAGGTCGGCCAGCAGGTCGACCTCGCCGACCGGGTCGGCGTCCGGGTCGGCGGCGGGCTTGTCGGGGTCGGCACTCTGCTCGACCACCTCGTCGATCTCGATCGCCGGTGCCTTGATGTCGCCGACGAGCAGCGAACCCAGGCGCGACTCCTCGGCGAAGGCGGAGTCGGAGCCGAAGATCCGCAGGTCCTCGCCCTCGTCGAGGCGCATGACGACCAGGTAGGTGTCGTCGGACTCGACGAAGAGCAGCGAGATGTCGGCTTCCAGGTCGACGTCCCGGAGCCGGTCGGCGACCTCTTCGATGTCGGCGACGCCGTTCAGGTTGACCTCGGCGGCGGCCCAGCCGGCCGAGCCGCGGACCGCGGCTGCAGCGAAGTACGACACGGCGAATGCCCCCAATGACCCCCGGTGGCGCACGACCGCCGCCGTGCACCCGCGTTCTATTACGACGTGACGGTAGCCGGTCGGGCCGGCGGTAGCCCGGCCAACGCCCCGAAGGAGGTAGTAGGCCGTGTCCGGCCGATCGTCGCGAGCCGAGACAGCCTGGTCAGCTGGCCAGTCGGCGCCGGGTCGCGATCAGTTCGCGCAGCCGGTCGCCCTGAGCCCGTCGCGGTTGGCTGCGCTCGCGGACCGACTTGGCTCCTGCGAGCTCAGCCAGTAGCTGCATCCGGCGGCGGCTGCGCTCAGGGTCCAGCCGCTGCACTTTCCAAGCCATGGCGGCAGCGTCTCCGATGCTCGAGCGGTTCGTCAAGGCCGGTCGCACTGTGCAGCGGAACCCGCACGCAGCGCGGCCATCCGGGCACGGCAGGTCGTGCCGCGACCACGGCGGGTCACCACAGTGGCCAGTCGCCGCGGGTCAGCCAGGCCACACCGACGACCACGGTGGCGATGCTCCAGCCGAGCGCGGTGGCGGCGGCGAGGCCGACCGCGACGCCGCGGTCACCGATCTTGGCCAGCAGCAACGCCACCAGCCAGCCGATCGCGCCGGCCAACAGGGTCCAGTAGGCGTAGCCCCGCACGGTCGAGTCGACGACGCCGAAGGCGAGCAGCCAGACCGCGCCGGCACCGGCACCGGCGGCCACCGCACCGCCCCGCACCGCGTGGGGTTCGCGGTAGGTAGGCCGGGTCCGTGCCGAGGGGAACAAACCCGATGGCGGCGTACGCGGAGCGCCCGCGGGCGGCATCGCCTCTTGCGTCATCGGAACCCCCTCTCGAACCCGTGCCTACCCTACCGAGCGCGACCGGGCCGTCAGCCGAACTGCGCCAGCCGGGCCCGGGAGGCACCGCCGATCGTCGTGAACGCCCCGCCCGCGGCCACCTTGTGCAGCCCACCGTTGGCGGCCATCGTGTGCACCCCGTGCGACCCGTTGCCGGTGGGGTTCCAGGGCAGCAGCGCACCGCCGGCCTCGTTCGCCGCGGCCAGCTTGACGCGGCGGGTGTTGCCGTCGATGCACGAGCCCTTGTCGCCGGTCCGGGCCGACTTGCACACGTTGTCGTAGTGGCCGCCGATGTAGACGACCCTGTCGAGCACCGCGACCGCCTGGGCGTCGCCGTCCATGGTCAGCGTCCAGCGCCCGGCGCCCGAGGTGGTGAACGCACCGAGCCGGCCACCCGGACCGCCCATCGCGGCGTAGATGCCGGACGCGCCGACCGCGATCGCGTGCACCACTTCGCCGGCCCGCGAGGTGAAACCGGTGTCGACCGCTCCGGTGGTCGTCACCGCGGCGAGGTTCCGGGTGCCGGACGCGCCGCTGATCGAGCGGAACTGGCCGCCGACGTAGATCCGCCGGCCGACCGCGACGACCGACTCGACGGTGTTGTCGGCCCGGGGCCGCCAGCCGGCGACCGCCGCGCCGGTGTTGGGGTCGAACGCGGCGAGCCGGTGGATCGCCTGGCCGTTGAGGCTGGTCATGTTGCCACCGGCGTAGAGGCGCCCGTTGGCGACGGCGAGCGAGTACGGCATGCCGGTCAGCGACTGCTTGAAGGAGTTGTGCACCGCGCCGTTGCCGGCGTCGAGGCGGGCCAGGCCGTCGCGGCGGGTCCCGCTGATCGCTGTGAAGGCGCCACCGACGAACACGGCTCGACCCGACACCGCGATCGCGCGGACCGTGCTGTCCGCGGCGGGCGCCCACCCGAGCAGCGCGCCGGTGCGGGCGTTGACCGCCGCGAGCCGACTCCGGGCGACCGTGCGGCCGCCGGCCGTCACGCTGGTGAAGTCTCCGCCCACGTAGAGCGTTTCCCCGGCGTACGCCGTTGCCAGCACCGTGCCGTTGAAGGTCGGCAAGCGGATCCGGCGCCGCCTTGGCGACCGCGGCAAGGGCCGGCGAGCCCGGCGACAACAGAACCGCGGTTGCGGCGACAGACCCGATAAGACCGGCAATTTTGCCCCGAAATGTCACGCGGACTACCGTATATGTGCAGGTGGTGGATTCCGCTGATCCGGCACGCGAAACGCGAACGGCGTCGCCCCATCGGCATCACGCACCGCAACGGGTCGAGGTGTGCGAAAGTCGCTCGCGTGGACATCGCGGTGATCGGGTTGGGTCTCATCGGCGGGTCGGTGCTGCGCGCGCTGGCCGCCCACGGGCATCGCGTGCTCGGCTACGACGCCGACCCGGCCACCCGGGCCACCGCCCGCACCGCCGCGGCCCGCGCACCGCAGAACGCCCGCTGGCAGGTCACCGGCACGATCCGCGGACGCCGTCGCGGGCGCGGACCTGGTGGTCGTCGCGGTGCCGCTGCCGGCGCGTCGCCGAGGGTGTTCGACGAGATCGCCGCCGCGGGCTACACCGGGTTGGTCACCGACGTCACCTCGGTCAAGGACCCCGGTGCGGATGCTGGTCGAGCAGCGGTTGCAGGGGCGGCACCAACGCCTGGCGGGCTTCGTCGGCGGCCACCCGATGGCCGGCAGGGAGACGCTCCGGGTTCGCCGCGGCCGACACCGACACTCTTCCACGGACTGCGCCTGGGTGCTCTGCCTCGAGCCCGGCAGCACCTCACTGACCGACTGGCTCGGACCTCGCCGAGCTGGTCACCGGGCTCGGCGCCCGGGTGGTGCCGACCACGGCCGAGGAGCACGACCGGGCCGTGGCCGCCATCAGCCACGTACCCCATCTGCTGGCCGCCGCCCTCGCCGCCGCCGCGGCCGACCCGCTGGCGCGGCGCCCTGGCCGCGGGCTCGTTCCGCGACGGCACCCGCGTCGCCGGCGAGCCGGCCCGAGCTGATCGCGGCGATGTGCGGCGGCAACGCCCCGGCCGGTCGGGCCGGCGCTGGACGGCGTCATCGCGGCGTTGCTGGACGGCGCGGGCCGCGCTCGACGCGGCCGACCCGATCGCCGCGCTGTCGCCCTGGCTGGCACCGGGCCACGCGATGCGCGCCGGCTGGCCGCCGCCGCTCGGCCGCGCCGCTCGACATCCCCGCCCGCCCCGACGCGCTGCTGCGGCTCGGGCGGGCCGGCGGCTGGGTGCGGGCCGGTCGTCCGCCGGACCGGTCGACGGTCAGCGTGGTCAGACCCGCTCCCCTCGGTCGAGACGGATCACTCGACGGTCGGTGACGATCGCGGTCACCAGGTCGTGCGGCGTCACGTCGAACGCCGGGTTGACCGCCGGCAGCCGCCGGTGCGACCCGACCTCGGCGCCGCCGCGGTCCTCGATCTCGACGTCGGCGCCGGTCGGGCGTGTCCAGGTCCACAGTGGACTCCGGCGCCACCACGACGAACGGGATGCCGGCCGCGGCGCGCGCCCGAGCGCGTGCGCGTAGGTGCCGACCTTGTTGACCACGTCGCCGTTGGCGCAGATCCGGTCGGCGCCGAGGATCACGGCGTCGACCTCGCCGCGCGCCATCAGGAACGGCCCGGCGCCGTCGACCGCGACCCGGAACGTCGACGCCGGCCCGGCCAGCTCCCAGGCGGTCAGCCGGGCGCCCTGCAGCAGCGGCCGGGTCTCGCTGGCGATCACCGGCGCCGAGCGCGCCGCGCCGGTGCAGCTCGGCGACCACGCCGAGCGCCGTGCCGCCGACGACCGCGGCCAGCGCGCCGGTGTTGCAGTGGGTCAGCAGCCGGGGCGCCGCGCCGCACAGCTCGGTCACCAGGTCGGCGCCGCGGCGGGCCATCGCCGCCGACGCGGCGATCTCCTCGTCGCGCAGCGCGAGCGCCTCGGCGAGCACCGCGTCGGGCCCGTGCGGCAGCCGCGCCGCCGCCCGCCGGGCGCCGCGGGCCAGGTTGACCGCCGTCGGCCGGGCCGTCGTCACGAGCCGCACGGCGGCGGCCAGCCGTCCGGCGTCGCCACTGTGCTGCGGGCGGCCAGCGCCACCCCGAGCGCGCCGGCGACGCCCAGCGCCGGCGCGCCCCGGACGGCGAGCCGCCGGATCGCGTCGACCAGGTCCTCCACCGTGGCCAGCCGCAGCACCTCCAGCTGGCCCGGCAGCGCGGTCTGGTCGATGATCTCGACGCGCGCCCGTCCGACCCAGTCGATCGTTCGCAGGTCGCCGAGCTCACGCGACCACGGCGGCGCCGACACGTGTCCGGCGGACGCTGGCGGCGCACCGGCCAAGTAGGCTCGGTGCGCATGGCACGACCGCGCGTGATCCCGTCGCCGACCTGCGGCGCATCGCGTTCCTGCTGGAACGGGCGAACGAGGCGACCTACCGGGTGCGGGCGTTCCGGTCGGCGGCCGACGGCGCTGGCGCGCTGCCCGCGGCCGAGATCGCCGCCCGGGCCGCCGACGGCACGCTGACCGAGCTGTCCGGGCGTCGGCGACGTGACCGCCCGCTGCGTGGCCGAGTCGCTGGCCGGCGAGGAGCCGGTCTACCTGCGCCGGCTGATCGCGACCGAGGGCGCCGACCTCGACGAGGCGGCCGCGGCGCTGCGCGCGGCGCTGCGCGGCGACTGCCACACCCACTCGGACTGGTCCGACGGCGGCTCGCCGATCGAGGAGATGGCGCTGGCCGCGGTCGAGCTCGGCCACGAGTACCTGGTGCTGACCGACCACTCGCCCCGGCTGACCGTGGCCCGGGGCCTGACCGCCGACCGGCTGCGCGAGCAGCTCGACTACGTCGCCGCGGTCAACGCGGCGCTGCCGAGCCGGAGCGGCTTCCGGATCCTCACCGGCATCGAGGTCGACATCCTCGCCGACGGCTCGCTCGACCAGGAGGACGAGCTGCTGGCCCGGCTCGACGTGGTGGTCGGCTCGGTGCACAGTGGCCTGCGAGGACGAGCGCGCGACGGATGACCCGGCGGATGCTCGGCCGCGGTCGCGAACCCGCACCTGGACATCCTCGGCCACTGCACCGGCCGGATGGTCGCCGACCGGCCGGCCGGGCGTGACCGGCGCCGGCGACCGCGGGCACCGGCGAGCGGCCGCGGCCGGCGAGCGACTTCGACGCGGACGGCCGTGTTCGCCGCCTGCGCCGAGCACGGCAAGGCCGTCGAGATCAACTCCCGGCCGGAGCGGCTGGACCCGCCCAAGCGGCTGCTCCGGCGGGCGCTCGAGGCGGGCTGCCGTGTTCACCATCGACACCGACGCGCACGCGCCCGGCCAGCTCGACTGGCAGCGCTACGGCTGCGAACGGGCGGCGCTGTGCGGCGTGCCGGCCGACCGGGTGGTCAACACCTGGCCGGCCGACCAGCTGGTCGACTGGGCCGCCGACGCACGCCTAGCGCGGTCGACGGCTAGCTCGGCCGGGGTGAGCGGGGCCGGCGTTGGTCGCTTGCGGCTGGCGAGCAGGCCCTGCGAGACCGCGACGCCGACCAGCACGACCAGCGCGCCGACCGGCTGGTACCAGGTGAGGTGCTCGTCGAGCGCCAGCACGCCGATCAGCGACGGCGAAGATCGGGATCAGGTAGGTGACCGATCGACGCGTGCTCGCGCCGGCCAGCCGGATGATGCGCAAGTTGAGCACGAACGCGAGGCCGGTGCCGAGCGCGCCGAGCGCCAGCACGCTGGCGACCACCTCGGCCGACAGGCTCGGCGGGCGCCGGCGGCGCGCCGGCGACGCAGCGGCGCGACGATCGGCCAGCTGACGCGTCGCCGATGATGCAGTTGCGCCGGCGGCCAGCGCGACGCCCGAGCTCGCGGCCGGCCGGCGACGAACCGCTTCGTGGTACGGGATGGCGACGCCGTAGCAGGCCGCCGCGCCGAAGCACATGAGCTGGCCGGTGAACTGCGCCGCCGCCGACGCCCTGCCAGACGCCGAGCACGACCAGCACGCCGACGAAGCCGAGCCAGCAG
Source organism: uncultured Actinomycetota bacterium (assembly GCA_963840005.1). Taxonomy (GTDB): domain Bacteria; phylum Actinomycetota; class Actinomycetes; order Mycobacteriales; family Micromonosporaceae; genus Asanoa. The sequence goes on from CAWIXO010000003.1 coordinate 27,602, forward strand.
CCCGACCGCCCGGCGCGCGGTCATCCGCTCGGTGCGGAACGACCAGCACCGCCAGCGGCAGCACGATCAGCGGCGTGGTGGCGTTCCAGATGCCGGCGAGCATCGACGAGACCCGCTGCTCGCCGTAGCCGAAGAGGGTGAACGGCATCGCCGACGCCGACAGCGCCGACGACCGCAGGTGCGCCCACAGCCGGGGGTCGCGGGGCAGCCGGTCGCGCGGTCACGGCGAGCACGACCAGCAGGGTCAGCGCGCCGGCGAGCGACCCGGCCGAGCGTGACGTAGAGCGGGTGCAGCTCGGCGCACGCCCGACCTTGATGAACAGGAAGCTGGAGCCCCAGATCGCGGCGAGGGCGAGGAAGCCGGGCAGCCAGCCGCGCGGGTCGGCGCTCTGTCAGGAGTGGTAGCGGTCGGTCACCCCTGACACTCTGCCGCAACGCGGTACGACAAAGTCGCGCGCCTTTCGGCCGTCACGCCGTGCCTCGACCCGCAGCGTCCAACACGGCACCCGTCGGCGACATCGGCGGTGGCGTCGTGCACGTAGGGTCGCACGCGTGGGACGAATCGATGAACTCGCCAACCGCTACGTCGACGAGTGGGCGCCGCTCGAACCCGATCGGCGCGACCTACGTCGGCATCGCCGGCCATGACGACCAGCTCGACGACCTCTCGCCCGACGGCTTCGCGGCGCGGCCGACCTCGACCCGGCGCACGCTGGCCGAGCTGCGACGCGACCGAGCCCGGCGACCGAGCGCGAGCGGGTCGCCAAGGAGGCCATGCAGGAGCGGCTCGGCCTGGACCTGGCGCGGTACGACGCCGGCGAGGTGACCAGCGAGCTCAACGTCATCTCCAGCGCGCTGCACGAGGTGCGCAGGTCGTTCGACCTGATGCCGACCGACGGCGAGGAGGCGGTCGGCCAACATCGCCGCCCGGCTCGACGGCGTTCCCGCGCCGCGCTGGAGAGCTACAAGCGCACGCTGCGCGAGGCGGCCGCCGCACGGGCACGTCAGCTGCCCGGCACCAGATGATCGAGGTGGCCAAGCAGTGCGACATCTGGGCCGACCCGACCGGCGACAACTTCTTCCACGGGCTGGCCGAGCCGGCTCGAGCGCCGACGGCGCGCTGCGGCGCCGAGCTGCGACGCGGGGCGCCGCCGCGGCCGACCGCGGCGACCGCCGACGTTCGGCCAGTTCCTGCGCGACGAGCTGGCCCCGCTCGGCCGGGACAAGCAGGCCGCCGGCCGCGAGCGCTACCAGCTCGCCTCGCAGTACTTCCTCGGCGCCAAGGTCGACCTCGACGAGACCTACGCCTGGGGCTTCGAGGAGCTGGCCCGGCTGGAGGCGCGAGATGCGCGTCGGTCGCCGGACAAGATCGCCGGCTCCGGCGCGCACGATCGACGACGCGGTCGCCGCGCTCGACGCCGACCCGGCCCGGCGCATCCAGGGCAAGGAGGCGTTCCGCGACTGGATGCAGGCGCTGGCCGACAAGGCGATCGCCGAGCTGCACGGCACCCACTTCGACATCCCGGAGCAGGTCCGCCGCATCGAGTGCTGCCTGGCGCCGACCAGCGACGGCGGCATCTACTACACCGGCCCGAGCGAGGACTTCACCCGCCCGGGCCGGATGTGGTGGGCGGTGCCGCAGGGCATCGACCGACGTTCTCCACCTGGCGGGAGGTGACCACGGTCTACCACGAGGGCGTGCCCGGGTCACCACCTCCAGGTCGGCGCAGACCGCCGTCCGGGCCGAGCTGCTCAACCGCTGGCAGCGGCTGCTGCTGCTGGTGCTCCGGGCACGGCGAGGGCTGGGCGCTCTACTCCGAGCGGCTGATGGACGAGCTGGGTTACCTGGCCGACCCGGGCGACAAGCTGGGCATGCTCGACGGCCAGGCGTTCCGCGCGGCCCGGGTGATCGTCGACATCGGCATGCACCTGGAGCTGGAGATCCCGCGCGACAACCCGTTCGGCTTCCACCCGGGCGAGCGGTGGACGCCCGGAGCTGGGCTGGGAGTTCATGCGCGGCGCACTGCCGGGTGCCGGACGAGAGCCTGCGCTTCGAGCTCAACCGCTACCTGGGCTGGCCGGGCCAGGCGCCGTCGTACAAGGTGGGCGAGCGGATCTGGCTCCAGGCCCGCGACGACGCCAAGGCCCGCAAGGGCGCCGACTTCGACCTGAAGGAGTTCCACCGCGCAGGCGCTCGACCTGGGCTCGCTCGGCCTCGACCCGCTGAAGGCCGCGCTGGCCCGCCTCTAGTGACGCCATCGGCTGTGCCGGCCCGCGGGCCGGCACAGCCTGGGTGGCGCCGGCTACGTGGCCGCGGGCGGGAACGACTCGTCGAGCGTCGGCGCCTCGAGGGTGTCGCACGACGACGTAGGCGAGTTGGATCTGCGGGTCGGTGAACTCGATCTTCGGCACGGTCAGTGGGATGCCGTCCGGTGGGATGGGCGAGTCGGGGGTCAGCGTGAGCTTGACGCCGAGAAACCGGCCGACGAAGCGGGTCGCGTAGAACGCGACGTCCCCTCGCACCACCAGCGGGTCGCTCTTGATGAGCAGCGGCCGGCCTTCGCCCTGGGGCACCCGCAGGGCGAAGTCGTCGACCCGCGATCGGCTCATCGTGAACTTCAGCGCCTGGATGTCGCCGGCCGTGGTGTGCAGCGTGGCGATGCCGGCGATGGTCAGATCCCACATCGTCAGCTTCGAGCCGGTGAGCAGCGACGGGGTGCGGTTGACGGGCGGCAGGTCCTCGTCGTCGAGCAGCGGCAGCGTCGGCTGGTCCTCGGCCGGCGACGACGCCGGCGAATGCGCGCAGCCGGCCTTGGTGGGCTTGGGCTTCGTTGGCGCGGTGCCGGTCTTCGACGGCTGCCGGCTTCGCGGTAGTGGCGGGTTCGGGCGTGGGGTCGGCCGCGCCCTCCTTCTCCGCCGGGTCCTTCGCGGAGTCGCCGTCGAAGAGTCCGGTGATGCCGTCGACGATCTGGCCGAGAAGCCCGGGGTTGTCCTCTTCCGGCTCGCCCGCGTCCGGCGTGGGCGTCGGGGTGGCGGCCGGCGGAACGACGGGGACGTCCGGCTTTTCACCCGCCGGCTTCGGAACCGTGACGGTCGGCGGCTTCGGGCACGGCGCGGCGTAGGCCGGTGTGCTCGTGCGCAGGCCGAAAGCCGCGGTCATCCCGAGCACGAGGAGAAAACCGATCACCGTGTAGAACCGCGGACTCTCCCGCCGCGGCAACGCCGCCGGATCCTCGGCGGGCGCCTCCGTGGCCGGCTCCAGGCGCCTCGCCGGCCTGCGCCGGCACTACCGGTGCATCGGTGGACGGCCCATCCACCTCCGCGGACCGCCCGGACCCGTCGCGCAACGACCCAGCCGCCCCGGCCGAGCGCCCTGGACCCGTGGGGCGATGGCCCAGCCGCCTCGACCGAGCGCCCGGACCCATCGGGCCCCGACCCAACCGGCTCGGGCGACCGCTGCGGCGCGTCGGGATCGGACAGGCCAGGAATGAGGCTGTCCGAAGCCGACCGGCTGCTCGGCGGTCTCGTCAACAGCCGGCTCCGCGTCGACCGGCCCCGGCTGCGCCGGGATCAGCGCATCCCCCGGCGGCGTCGCGGCAACAGGCGGCGCCGCGACCAGTGGAGTCCAGCCGAAGACCAACCCGGCACCCACGATGCCGAGGATCAGGCCCAGGAAGAAGCCGCCCAGGTTGACGCCGATCAGGGAGAACACCGCGGTGACCGCGCCCACGACGGCGTAGAACATGCGCTGCTGCGGCGTGGACCCAGGCGAGGAGACCGCACGCCACCAGGATCGGTGGGGATCAGCCAGGACAGGAACCCGGTCGGGCCGAGCTGGAAGCTCAGCCCGCCGAGGCTCAACTGCGTGGAGAGGAAGATCTCGATGCCGCTGAGGAGTAGCAGCAGCCCGCCCCAGAATGGGCGGCTGCGGCGCCAGCGGCCGAAGCCGCGCCAGGTCCGGCCCGCGAAGAGGGCCGGACGTGGGACGCGCTGGGGTTGCTCATCGTCAGAAACATTCCTTGGCGTCTGCGCCGACGTTGACCTTCAGGCGCAGGCCGGTGAGGGTGAAGGTGCCCGCGGTGGTCGACCAGGCCACCTGCTCGAGGTCGTTGATGACGACCCGGTCGGCCTGCTGGCCGAACGAGCCTGCCGCGCCCTTGCCCGGGCCCTTGTTGAGGGTGCTGGCGTCGCGGCCGATCTCGATGTTGGTGAAGGTGGCGTCGCCGTTGAGCTCGGTGACGTCGAGGAGCAGGTTGGTGGCCCGCGCCGGCTTGTCGCCGCCGCCCGCGTTGATGGTCAGCACCACCGGCGCGCCGGGGACCTTGACCGACTGGCACAGGTTGGTCAGGGTCGCCTTGTTGATGCCGGAGACCGCGACCGGGTGCGCGCCGCCGTTGCCGTCCTGCACCGCGCCGCCATATTGGACGAAGCCGTCGCCCACCAGTTTGTCCGCCGAGACCTTGAAGGTCTGGCCGGACACGGCGAACGACGCGGCGATGGCGCCGTTGGCCATGCCGAAGACGATGAAGCCGGCGGCTGCCAGGGCCGGCAGCGTGAGCGCGGCGAACCGCCGCCAGCGGGTCTTTCCCCGCGCTGTTTCAAGGGGTTCTGACACGGTTCCTCCTACGCGCGTTACTCACTGGTAACCCAGAACGGACCGATGGTGCTCCTGTGCGACGGAGGTCACAAGATGCCGGTTACCGAGGAGTAACACCGGCACCGCGGCACCACCACCCATTGCGATCAAGGAGCCGCGCCGCGAAATCCCACAAAGACCGACAGACCATGCCAGCGAAAGGACGCTCCGTGACAACCCCATCGACGTGTCACGATTTGATAACAACACCGCCGGCCAACGGTTTGGGCTTAGGCTGCACGGCGTCATGACTGCGCTTACCCGCCCAGAAGCCGCCCCGGCATCGTCGACCGGGCGGCGCATCGCGGCCGCCGGCGCCGCGGTCGCCATCGCCGGTGCACTGACCAACGCGCTCGGTTACCTCGTGCCGGTCATCGGCGCCCGGCAACTCACCAGCGCCGACCTCAGCGCGCTGGCCACCGTCTCGGCCTGACCGCCATCGCGTCGGTGCCCGGCCTCGGCCTGCAGATCGCGATCGCCGTGCACCGCGCCCGCAACGGTGCCGCGTCGACCAGCAAGATCAGCATGCGACCGCGGTGGTGTCCGCCGGCGCGCTCGCCGTGCTGGCGCCGGTGCTGGTGCCGGTGCTCGACCTGCCCGCGCACTACACGCTGCTCGCCGCCCTGGCCACGCTGCCGACCGTGCTCGCCGGCCGCTGGCTCGGCGAGTTGCAGGGCGACCAGCGCTTCCTGCGCCTCGCGCTGGGCATGGCCGTGCTCGCGCTGGGCCGCTACGGCGGGCTGATCGTCGGCCTGGTCGCCGGCGCCGGCCTCACCGCCTCGCTGATCGGCAGCGCGGCCGTGAGCTGGCTGATCCCCCCGGCGCTGGCCGTGCTCGGCCGCAGCCGCAAGGCCCACGTCGCCGACGCCATCCGCGGCCGCGAGGTGTTGACCGCCTGCTCGGCAACGCTGGCCATGCTGGTCGCGTCGTACGCCGACCTGCTGCTCGCCCGCCACCTGCTGACCGCGGACGCCTCCGGCGCCTACTCGGTCGGCACGGTGTTGACCAAGGGCGCGCTCTGGGCACCGCAGGTGGTCACCGTGCTCGCGCTGCCCCGCCTCGCCCAGGGCAGCCGGCGCGCGCTGCGCACCGCGCTGCTACTGGTCGCCGCCAGCGGTGCCGTCCTGGTCGCCGCGTCGGCACTGGCCGGCGGCTTCGCCTTCGCGCTGGCCGGCGGCGAGGACTACACCCACCTCGGCCGCTACGCGCCGGTGTTCGCCGCGACCGGCGCCCTCTACGCCCTGGTCTTCGTGCTGCTCAACGACCGGGTCGCGACCGCCGCCAAGTGGGCCTCGGCGCCCGTCTGGGTGGCGGTAGCGGCCCTCCTCGTGGTCGCCGAGTTCATCGCCCCGCACACCCTCGCCGGTGTCATGTGGAGCGCGCTGGGCGCCGCCGCCATCGCACTCGCGCTGTGCGCGGTCGGCAGACTGCGACGATGACCGTCAACATCCGCGAAGAGACCGGCGAGGACACCGGAGCCGTCCACGCGATCCACGCCGAGGCGTTCGGTGCCGACCTGGTGCCGCGCCTGGTCACCCGGTTGCGGCAACACCCGGCAGCGCTGCCGCCGCGCGGCTACGTGGCCACCGTCGACGACCAGGCCGTCGGGCACGTCATGCTCACCGCCTCCTGGCTCGACGCGCCCCGGAAGCTGGTCGACGTGCTCGTGTTGTCGCCACTCGGGGTGTTGCCGCGACACCAGCGCCGCGGCATCGGCACGCTGCTGGTCGCCCGGGCGATCGAGGAGGCCGACAAGGCCGGCGCGCCCCTGCTGTTCCTCGAGGGCGACCCCGGCTACTACCGGGAGCGCGGCTTCCACGAGGCCACCCCGCTCGGCTTCCGCAAGCCGAGCCTGCGCATCCCCGACGCCGCGTTCCAGGTCGTCAAGCTCAGCGCCTACGAGCCCTGGATGACCGGCACCCTGGTCTACGCCGAGCCGTTCTGGGCCCTCGACTGCGTCGGCCTGCGCGACGACGGCAATCAGGACTGACAGGTCGGGCACCAGTAGGAGTTGCGCCCGGCCAACCCGGCCCGCGACACCGGCGTGCCGCAGACAGGCACGGTTGACCGGTGCGGCGATAGACGTAGACCTCGCCGCCGTGCCGGTCCACCCGCGGCGCCCGGCCCATCGCCTCCGGCAGATGCGCGCTGTGCACCGTGTCGATCCGCCCCCGCACCACACCCTCGGCCATCAGCGCCCGCAGGTCCGCCCACATCGACCGGACCTGGTCGGCGGAGACCGAACGCCCCGGCCGGGTCGGCGCGATCCCGGCCCGGAACAGCACCTCGCTGGCATACACGAGCCCGACGCCCGCGATGATCGACTGATCCAGCAGCAGCGCCGCGATCACCGTCGGGCTGCGCACGATGCGCGCGCACGCGCGGCGGCCGGCGACGGCGTCGGCCCGCAACGGATCCGCTCCCAGCCGCGCCCGCAGCGCCAAGCCACCTCCGGCGGCGTGAGCACCGAGCAGTCGGTCGGCCCGCGCAGGTCGAGCCAGTGCCCACCGCCGACCAGCCGCATCCGCACCTGCCCCACGGGCGGCGGAGGCGAGCCGGCCCCTTCCGTCACCGTGCCGTAGAGCCCCAGGTGGACATGCACCGTCAAGCTCGTAGCCGTAGTGGTGCAGCAGGTGCTTCCCGAGCGCCTCGGCGCCGCTCAGCAGCGTGCCGGAAAGCAGGGCCGCGCCTTCCGCGAAGCGGCCCTGCGGGCTGGTCAGCGTCGACCTTGTGTCCGGCGAAGAGCTCACGATGCCGGGCCGCCAACCGATGGATCGTGTGACCTTCCGGCATCCGAGACCTCAGGGTGCGACGGGCGCCGCCTCTTCTGCTCGCCGGCGACGGGCTGGTGGTGTCCCCCGCTGACCGTAGCCGTCGCCGTGATCGTCTTCTTGGCCACGGGGCCACCGCCGACGGTCATCAGCAGGTAGGTGTGCTTGGCCGTCTGGCCCGGGTCCCAGTCGCCGCAGGGGAAGCTGAGAACGACTCCGAACCCGAGGCGCCGTAGGTGTCGTAGATGCCCGCGCCGTCGACCGAGATGGTGACCTTGTCGGTGCCGGTCACCCTCCACTCCACGGTCGACCTCGCGCCCGTCGGGCCACTGGCCCGGACGGGCAGTGCGGCTTCTGCTTGATCCGGAAGTATTCGATCCACGGATCGTTGCGAACTGTTCGCCGCCGTCGGTGCCGCCGTTGTCGCCGGAGCCGCGAGCCGGCGGGAAGCGGTCGGCGACGGGCTCAGCTCGGCGTCCGTCGCCGTGTCCGCGCCGATCAGATAGGACGGGCCGGGCGACGGTGTGCCCGACGCGAGATCGGTGCCGCCCTTGGCGCCACAGGCCGACAACAGCGTTGCCGCAACGGCGGCGAGCAGCACCATTGGGATGCGGAAGGTCCTCATGGCTACACACGGTAGAAACCGATAGAGCCGGGCGAATCCCGCTTTCGTGCCGCGTCGTCGGTCGCGTTCCCGACGACAACCCGATCCGATTACCGATCATCGCGAGCCGGACCCGCGATGATCGACACGCCTAGCGGAAGCTGGATCCGCCCCTCGACCGCGGCCAGCGCGATGTCGCGCCGGACCAGCGCGCCGGCCAGCGTGACCCGGTCGACCAGCGCGTACGCGGCGTCCCGGGCGGCCGCCAGGTCGGCGCCGGTGGCCGTGCACCGACAGCACCCGGCCGCCGGCGGAGACCAGCGCGCCGTCGGCGCCAGCGCGCGGTGCCCGCGTGGAGGACGCCGGCGCCGGTCGGCGCCGGAGATCACGTCGCCGCGTACGCGGCGGACGCCGGGTAGCCGGCCGAGGCGACGACCACCGTCACCGCGGCACCCGGCCGCCAGCGCAGCGGCGGGTGCGCCGCCGAGCGTCCCGGTCGCGGCCGCCTGCAGCAGGCCGGCCAGCGGCGTCTCCAGCAGCGGCGAGCACGACCTGGGTCTCCGGGTCGCCGAACCGCGCGTTGAACTCGATCACCTCGGGCCCGCCGCGGGTCAGCGCCAGCCCGACGTAGAGCAGCCCGGCGAACGGCGTGCCGCGCCGGCGCATCTCGGCCAGCGTCGGGCTGCACCACCGTGCGCGAGCACCTCGTCGACCAGCGCCGGCGGGCGCCCACGGCAGCGGCGCGTAGGCGCCCATGCCGCCGGTGTTCGGCCCGGTGTCGCCGTCGCCGATCCGCTTGAAGTCCTGCGCCGGCAGCAGCGGCACCGCGGTCTCGCCGTCGGTGACCACGAACAGCGAGACCTCGGGGCCGTCGAGGTACTCCTCGATCACCACCCGGCTCGCACGTCCGCCGCGTGCGCCGAGCGCCGCGTCCCGGTCGTCGGTGACCACCACGCCCTTGCCGGCGGCGAGCCCGTCGTCCTTCACCACGTACGGCGCGCCGAACTCGTCGAGCGCCGCCGGCGACCTCGGCCGCGGTCGGTGCTGGACGACCGAGCCGCGCGGTCGGCACGCCGGCCGCGCGCCATGACGTCCTTGGCGAACGCCTTCGAGCCCTCGACCGCGGCGGCCGCCGCCGACGGGCCGAAGCAGGCGATGCCCTTGGCCCGCACCGCGTCGGCGACGCCGGCGACCAGCGGCGCCTCCGGCCCGACCACGACCAGGTCGGCGCCGACCTCGACGGCGAGCGCGGCGACCGCGTCCGGGTCGAGCTGGTCGCCACCGGACGCAGCTCGGCGAGCCTCGCGCGATGCCGGGGTTGCCCGGCGCCGCGATCAGCCGGTGACAGCCGGGTCGGCGGCGAGGCCGAGCGCGAGGGCGTGCTCGCGCCCGCCGGAACCGATCAGAAGAACGCGCACGATGATCGGATCCTACGGCCAGCGGCCGGACGAAGCATCAGTGCGTGGCGGACGACGTTCTCCTCGCGGCCCGGGCCGACGCCGACGACGCTGCACCCGGGTGCCGCAGAGCTCCTCGATCCGCTCGATGTAGCGGCGGGCGTTCGTCCGGCAGGTCGGCGACGGTGCGGGCCTTGGAGATGTCCTCCCACCAGCCGTCGAGCTCCTCGTAGACCGGCTTGGCGTGGTGGAAGTCGGTCTGCGTCATCGGCATGTCGTCGACCCGCTCGCCGTCGATCTCGTAGCCGACGCAGATCGGCACCTTCTCCAGGCCGGACAGCACGTCGAGCTTGGTGACCACCAGGTCGGTGATGCCGTTGAGCCGCACCGCGTAGCGCGCCGACCACCGCGTCGAACCAGCCGCAGCGCCGCTCCCGGCCGGTGGTGGTGCCGTACTCGCGCGCCGACCTTGCGCAGGTGCGCGCCGTTGTCGTCGAACAGCTCGGTCGGGAACGGGCCGGAACCGACCCGGGTGGTGTACGCCTTGATCACGCCGATGACCTGGGTGATCCGCGGTCGGCGGGATGCCCGCGCCGACGCAGGCGCCGCCGGCGGTCGGGTTGGACGAGGTCACGAACGGATAGGTGCCGTGGTCCACGTCGAGCATGGTGGCCTGGGCGCCCTCCAGCAGCACCGTCTCGCCGCGGTCCAGCGCCTCGGCCAGAGGATCTCGCGGGTGTCGGCGATGTACGGCCGCAGCCGCTCGGCGTACGCCGAGGTACTCCTCGACCACCGCGTCGACGTCGATCGCCTTGCGGTTGTAGACCTTGAACAGGATCTGGTTCTTCTCCCGCAGCGCCAGCTCGAGCTTCTTGCGCAGGATGCCCGGGTCGAGCAGGTCCTGCACCCGGATGCCCATCCGGGCGACCTTGTCGCCGTACGCCGGGCCGATGCCGCGGCCGGTGGTGCCGATCCGGGCCGAGCCGAGGTAGCGCTCGACGACCCGGTCCAGCGCCCGGTGGTGCGGCATGATCAGGTGCGCGTCGGCGGAGATCAGCAGGCGGGACACGTCGACGCCGCGCTCGGCCAGCCCGTCGATCTCGGCGAGCAGCACCTTCGGGTCGACCACCACACCGTTGCCGATGACGATCACCGCGTTGGGCGAGAGCGCACCCGACGGCATCAGGTGCAGCGCGTACTTCTGCCCGTCCGGGGTGATCACCGTGTGCCCGGCGTTGTTGCCGCCCGAGTAGCGCACGACGTAGTCGACCCGCCCGCCCAGCAGGTCGGTAACCTTGCCTTTGCCCTCGTCGCCCCACTGAGCGCCGATGAGCACGATCGCTGGCATCTTTTCCGCCTCCACGGGGCTCGGGTGCCAGGGTGGCGACCGCTTGGCGAGCCCGGGGTGTCAGGCTAACAACAAACCGAAGGACGTCTGGACGCGACAGCGGGTCCGGACGCAGGAGACCGACGGTGTACGACGTGGTGCTGCTGACCCTTGCCGAGGGTGCGGGTGAGGCATGTTGCGGCGCGGACGCCTGCGATTCGCACGCCAAGGCCGACACTTTGCGGGTGCCGGTGCTGGCCTGCGTCGACGCGCTGCGCCGCCGCCGGGGCCCGGGTGGAGACGGTCACCGCCCGCTCCGACGCGGAGATCGACGCGGTGCTGGCGCGGCTCGACGGTCCCGCCCGGCCCGACGGCCTGACCTGGCCGGACCCCGACAGCAAGACCCGGCTGGTCGTCGCGGCCGCGACCGACGGCCAGTTGCGGCCGTGGTGCGCCGGCTGGTCCGGCGGTACGCGCCGGCGCCCAGCCGCCGGCCCGCGGACCTCGCCGGCAACCGCACGCTGCCCGACCTGCCGCCGCTGGCCGTGCTCGCCGATGGGTCCGGCCTCCCGCGACCTCGTCGCGCAGCTCGGCCTGCCGCGCGACCCGGCCGCGGTCGCGGCGGCGGTGCTGGGCGGCACGGTCCGCCGGCTCGACCTGCTGCGCAACGACGGCGGCTCGGTCACCCTGGACGGCGCGCTGCTCGGCGGCCGCGACGACGCGGGCGGCCGCGGCACCTGGCGCGGCCGGGTGGAGGTCGACGACGCGGTGCTCACCGACGGCGCGGAGCCGCTGCTGGCCTGCGCGGTCGGCAACGCCGGCGGGTACGCCGAGCTCGACGGGCTGCCGCTGCTCGACGGCGCGGACCCGGCCGACGGGCGGATCGAGGTCGCGGTCGCGGTGCCGGTGGTCTCCCGGCCGCTGTTCGGCCAGGCCAAGGTACGGGTCGAGGTGCGCCGGGCCCGCGGCGGGCGGTCGCCGTGCTGCCCACGCGACGAGGAGGTGCCGTTCCTCGACGACGGGGTCGCGGGCGCGCTGACCCGCAAGCGATCCTGGTGGATCGAGCCCGGCGCCTGGGCCGTCTACACGCGCTGATCTCCCGCGGTCGGCTGCGGCGAGGCGACCTTCGCCTTACTCTTGGGGCTGCTAGTGACCGCTGTTGTGGAGGTGACCGGGCGTGGTTGACGATTCGGACCGGGTCTACCGGCCGGCAGTGGCAACGGTGCCGCGCGCTGGCGCGGCGCCGAGCAGCCGTGGCCGCCGGACGAGCCCCGAGGCCGGGTCCGACGATCAGCCGATCCGGGCACGCCCGCCGGTGCCGCCACCGCCGCCCGCCGATCCGGGTGCCGGCCCCGCCCGCGCCGCCGCCGATCAACCGGCCCGGTCTTCCCGCGCCGAACGCGGCCCGGCCGGCCGGGACCCGCGCGCCGCCGCCACCGCCCGTGCGGCACCCCGGCCAGCCGGCGCAGCCGCCCGCTCCGCCACCGCCGCCGTTCTCCACGCATCCGGGCAGCGGCCACCCCGGCGGCAGCCGGGCGGCAGCACCGGGCCCGGCTCAGCGGCACCGGACCCGGGTCAGCCGGGCGCGGGTCAGTTCGGCGCGGGCCAGTTCAGTGGGGCGGGCCGGCCAGCACGGCGGTCCGGGCCAGCACGGCGTGTATGGCCGTCCGCCGGCACCGCCGCAGCCCGGTTCCGGCGGCCCACACCAGCCTGGCCTCCCGCCCGCCCGCAGGCAGCCGCCGCGCACCAGCCAGGCCAGGCGCCCGCCGACGCCGGCCCGACCGCGGCCAGCACCGGCCCGGGCCGGCCGCACCAGCCCGCCGCGGCCCGAGCCCGCACCAGCGGCCGGCGCCCGCCGCGCCGGCGCCGGCCCACACCAGCCGCGGCCAGCCGCCCGCCCCGCAGGCCGCCGGGCCGACACCAGCAAGGCGAGCCGCACGCGGGCTCGCACGAGCCGGCCAGCAGCCTGCTGGTCCCGGCAACGCGCCGGCCCGCCGGCACCGCACGACAGGCCCGGCCGGCCGCGCCCCACGCCGACGCGACGCAGGCGATGCCGGCCCAGGCCATGCCGATCGCGCCGAGGCCCACCCGCAGGCCGGTCGACGCCGCCCGGCCCGATGCCACCGGCATACCGCCCGCCGGCCACAGTCGCCCGACCAGCATCCGGCGCGGCTCAGCAGGCGGCAGCCATGCCGGTGCACCGCACCGCCGACGGCCCGCCGACCGGAACACCCTGGCCACAACCCGCCGCAACGGCCGACCTCCCCACCACCGGCCGCGCCGCCACACCCCGCCGCCCAGCCGGTCCCGCCCGGCCGCCGGCCAGCCGGCCCCGGCCACGCCGGTCGAGCCCGGCACCGCCGGCTATCCCGGGCAGCCGGCCCACGCCGGCCAGCCGGGCCGGCCGCGCCGCCCGGGACCAACCCGTACCCGGCCCAGGGCGAGATCGCTCCCGGTGTTGTCGAGGTGCCGCAACAGGGCGTCTACCGGATGCCGACGCCGTCGACGCCGCCCGCGACCGCCAACCCGCGCGCCGGACGTGGACGCCGGACGCGGGCCGTGCCGACCGCCGACGACTTCGCCCGCCGCCGGGCGCTGCGCGCCGCCGGACCCGATCGCCACGAGCGGCGTGCGCGCGCGTGCGTCAACAAGACCTCGATGGGCCTGGTCAAGCTGCCGCCCGGCGCGCACGAGCGGGAGCGCCGCCACGGACATCGAGACGGTCCGGCGCAACTTCGGCGGGCTGCGGCAGGTCACCGTGGTCAACCCGAAGGGCGGCGCGGGCAAGACGGTCGCGATCCTGCTGCTCGCGATGACGTTCGGGCAGAAGCGCGGCGGCTACGTGCTGGCCTGGGACAACAACGAGACCCAGGGCACCCTCGGCATGCGGGCGCCAGCAGGACTTCCACACCCGCACGGTGCGCGACCTGCTGCGCGACCTCGGGCAGTTCCACGGGGCGCAGGGCCGGGTCGGCGACCTGTCGCAGTACGTGCGGGCGCAGGGCGAGGGCATGTTCGACGTGCTCGCCTCCGACGAGTCGGCCACCGCCGGCGAGATGCTCACCGCCGCCGCGTTCGCGGACATCCGCGACGTGGTCAGCCGGTTCTACAAGTTGATCTTCGTGGACACCGGCAACAACGTACGGGCGCAGAACTGGCAGGCCGCGATCGACGCGACCGACCAGCTGGTGGTGACCATGTCGGCCCGCAACGACTCGGCCGAGACCGCCGCCCGGATGCTCGACCACCTGGAGCAGACCGGCCGGCACCGGCTGGTCCGGCAGGCGGTGACCGTGGTGTCGATGCCGCCGTCCCGGCGCGAGATCGACCTGCCGCCGATCGAGAGCCACTTCGCCGCGCGCACCCGGGCGGTGCTGCTGGCGCCCTACGAGCGGCTGATCGACACCGGCGAGCCGATCCGCTACGCCGGCGCTCAGCCGGGCGACCCGCGACGCCTGGCTGAAGATCGCCGCGGCCGTGGCCGAGGGCCTCTAGACGGCGGCGAAGCGGCGCCTAGCCGGCTCGAGCGCGTCCGCCGCCGCGGGGTCGCAGTCGCGGAGGAACTGGGCGCAGCGGGCGGCCTCGTCGGACTCGCCGATCTCGTCGGCGGCCCGGGAGAGCACGTAGAGGCTGCGCAGGAAGCCCCGGTTGGCCTCGTGCGACCACGGCACCGGGCCGTGCCCCTTCCAGCCGTTGCGGCGCAGCTGGTCCAGGCCGCGGTGGTAGCCGGTGCGGGCGTAGGCGTAGGCGGTGACCGCGCTGGCCCGCGTCGAGCGCCCGCTGCGGCCAGCTCCGCCCAGGCCGCGCTGGAGGTCGGGTGCGCGGCGGCGGCCTGCTCGTAGGCGGCTTCGGTGCCGTCCTTCGGCGGCCGCTTCGAGGGCGGCGGCCGCCGCCTCGTCGACCGGGAGCCGGGTCGCCGGCGGCTCGGGCATCAGGTTCTGCATCCGCCCATTCAACCGTGCGACCGAGCACGGACGGTGGCTGAACGGCTGAGGCTTTCGTACGTGCGGCATAACCCGCCGGGCTACGGTCCGCCCTACGTGTGTCGGCATCGCCGGGCTCGCGCGACGGCCCGACCCACCACCCGCCGACATCGTCGCCCTGCCCGACTCGACCCCCGACGAGATCGAGTCGCGGGAAGAGCTCGACCACCACCTGCGCCGCGGCAGCCTCGCCGGCCTGACCGTCCAGGGCCTGCGCCTCGACCTCGACCCGATCCCGGAGCTGGCCGGCGTCGACCTCGACCGGCGCGCTGTTCGTCGGCTGCCGGTTCGAGACGCCGGAGATCGAGGCCGCGCTGGTGCTGCGCGGCGCGCACGTGATTCCGGGCTTCCCGGCGCTGCCCTACCCGACCCACCCGGCGCGGCTCTACACCCCCGCCGACCTGTCGGCCGGGTTCGGCGACCGGCGGCTTCGCCGGCATGTACGACACGCTGGTCTACGGCCACTTCCGGGCGGCCGGCGGTGCGACCGCCGCAGGTCCGCGAGGCGCTGGCACAGCGGCTGCACGACCACGCGATCGACAACGGCCTGGCCGACGTGACCAGGACCTGGATCGCCGAGCACGGCGCCGACACGGTCGTCGGCGTGATGGGCGGCCACGCGGTGCCGCGCGGCTCGGCCGCGTACCGGCTGGCCGCCACGCTCGGCTGGGAGCTGACCCGGGCCGGCCAGCTCGTCGTGACCGGCGGCGGCCCCGGCGTGATGGAGGCCGCGAACCTCGGCGCCTTCCTGTCCGACCCGGCCGGCCGACGACCTGACCAGCGCGATCGACGAGCTGGCCGGCCGCGCCCGACTTCCTCGACCACGAGCCGTTCACCGCGGCGGCGCTGAAGGTCCGTGAGCGGTTCGCGCCGGTCGGCGGCGACGACTGGCCCCGCCAGGGCGGCCTGGCCATCCCCACCTGGCTCTACGGCCACGAGCCGGCCAACCTGTTCGCCGGCCGGATCGCGAAATACTTCTCCAACGCGATCCGCGAGGACATGATCCTGCGGCTGGCCCGCGGCGGCATCGTCTTCGCGCCGGGCCGCGCCGGCACGGTGCAGGAGGTCTTCCAGGCCGCGACCAAGACCTTCTACGGCACCGACGGCGCGAGCGGCGCGTACGTCTTCCTCGGACACCGACTACTGGACCGAGGACGCTGCCGATCGAGAGCCTGCTCCGCCCGCTGATGGCGCTCTCCCGCTTCGGCGACCTGTCGTCGACCATCCACGTCACCGACGACGTGCCGAGGCGGTCCGCGTGCTGACGTCCAGCTAGGCAGGAGCCTCAGCCGCGCGACCGGGGCAGGCAGCACTTCTTGTATTTGGCCTCCGAGCCGCACCAGCAGGCGTCGTTGCGCTCCGGCGGCCAGGGCACGCTGGCCGAACGGTCGTCGAGCTGGTCGACGTAGTCGGCGAGCAGTCGTCGTCCAGCGGATCGTCGACCCGCGCGCCTCGACCAACGCCGCGAGCTCCGCCGCGGAGCCGTGCACGAGCCGCAGGTCGAGCGGCGACCCGGCCTCCGCCGCGCGGGCGGAGAGCAGCGCTCCAGGTCGGCGCGATGCTCGTCCCAGCTCGGGCCACAGATCCGGGCCAGGTCGGGCAGCCGTTTCGACAGCTCATCGAACTCCGCGCGGGGGAAGAAGAGGACCGGCCCGCTGCAGCTCCGCCTCGAGCTCGGAGCGCTGCTCGTCTTCGACCGCCGCCTCCAGCGCTTCGGCCATCTCGTCGAGCGAGTCGTGCGGCAGGTCGAGCTCGTGCCGCACCTCGTGCCGCTCGCTCAGCAGCGCGAAGAGGACGGCGGTGGCGAGCCTCGTCGGCGTCGTCGAGCCGGCTCGGCCTCGGGCACCGCCGCTGCGCTTCGCCGACGGCCTCGGTCAGCCACTCGTGCGCGAGTGCTGCCGCGGTCTCCGGCCAGCAGCGCTTCGGCGATCGCGTGCGCCGCGTCGGGCTCGCTGGTCAGCAGCGGTCGCAACGGGGTCAGCTCGGCCATCGCCTCGTCGGCGCGGTCCAGCAGGAACAGCAGCCGCGCCCGGAACATCAGCGGGAAGTCGGGCGCGGAGCCTTGAGCGCGGTGCCGGTCGATCGCCCGCTCGGTCAGCGCGAGGCTGCCGGCCATGTCGTCGGCCTCGAGCAGCAGCTCGGCGGCCATGCCCAGCGCGATCGCGGCATCCTGCGGGTCGGCGAGCCGCCCGTCGTCGACGACAGCCACGAGCTCCGCCGCGCCGGCGGCCGGCTCGCCACGGTCGATCGCCTCCGTGGCGATCAGTTCCAAGCCGTCAGCGTCGAGTAGGGCAGCGTGGTCACGCGAAAACCCTATCCCTCAGGCGATCGGCACCCGGCGCCAGAAGCCGATCGGCCAGGTCACCTCGGGGCGGCTG
>CAWIXO010000004.1:0-171976 GCA_963840005.1 uncultured Actinomycetota bacterium
TCGGACGACGAGCCGCAGTACCGGGTCCGCAGCGACAAGACGGGCCGCGACGCCGTGCACACCGAGGAGGCACTGCGCCGTGAGTGACGAGGTGGACGATTTCGGCCGAGCGGTCAACATGGCACCCGCGGAGCTCGAGCGCTGGCTGGGCACCGACGAGTCCCGCGCGGCGGGCCAGAAGCCAGCCGGCGGCGGTGAGTCGAACGGCCATGAGTCCGGCCGTCGGATCGTGTCATTGCTGCGCACGAACAAATCGGACCTGACCCGACGACCGGCCCACATGCGCAAGGTGGTCGGCTACGTGCGCCGCCACTCGGCCCAACGCCCAGCGGGCGACGTCACCGACACGACGTGGCGGTACTCCCTGATGAACTGGGGCCACGACCCACTCAGTCGTGAGACCTTGTCTGACCCGGGTTTCGCGCTGCGTCTCGGCGCCGTGTGGCGCTGCGCCACGACGCGGCGGCCCGCCCGGGGCGCTAAGCCTGGCGCGGCCAGCCAGGCTGTGGCTCCCGCTGGTCGCCGCCACCTGGCGCAGGACAATGGTCGGCGCTGTTCCAGTCGCGGCCCAGGCCGACCGAGACCTCGAGCGGCACCGCGAGCGGGTGGGCACCGCCCATGCCGTCGCGGACCAGGGCTTCGAGCTGCTCCCGCTCCCCTTCCGCGACCTCGAAGACGAGCTCGTCGTGGACCTGGAGCAGCATCCGGGACCGTAGGCCGGCTTCCTTGATCGCCGCGTCGACGCGGAGCATCGCGACCTTGATGATGTCGGCCGCGGAGCCCTGGATCGGTGCGTTGAGCGCCATCCGCTCGGCCATCTCGCGACGCTGGCGGTTGTCGCTGACCAGGTCGGGCAGGTAGCGGCGGCGGCCAAGGATCGTTTCGGTGTAGCCGTCCTGCCGCGCCCGGTCGACGATCGCCCGCAGGTAGTCGCGGACGCCACCGAAGCGCTCGAAGTATTCGTCCATCAGCCCGCGGGCCTCTTCGGCGGCGATGCCGAGCTGCTGGGAGAGGCCGTAGACGCTCAGCCCGTACGCCAGGCCGTAGTTCATCGCCTTGATCTTGCGCCGGTGGTCGGCGGTGACGTCGGCGAGCGGCATCGCGAAGACCGAGGACGCGGTCGCGGCGTGGAAGTCGGCGCCCGAGTTGAAGGCGTCGATCAGTGCCTGGTCCTTGGACATGTCGGCCATGATCCGCATTTCGATCTGGCTGTAGTCGGCCGTCAGCAGCGTCTCGTATCCCTCGCCGACCACGAACGCCCGCCGGATCCGCCGGCCCTCTTCGGTGCGGATCGGGATGTTCTGCAGGTTGGGATCGGTCGACGAGAGGCGCCCGGTGGCCGCGACGGTCTGGAAGTAGGTGGTGTGGATGCGGCCGTCGTCGGACACCGACTTGAGCAGCCCGTCCACCGTGGACTTGAGCTTGGCGACGTCACGGTGCCGCAGCAGGTGCTCCAGCAGCGGGTCGCCGGTCTGCGCGAACAAACCCTGCAACGCGTCGGCGTCGGTGGTGTAGCCGGACTTGATCCGCCGGGTCTTGGGCAGCTCGCGCTCGGTGAACAGGATCTCCTGGAGCTGCTTGGGCGACCCGAGGTTGAACTCGCGCCCGTGCACCGCGTAGGCCGCCTGTGCCGACGCCTTCACCTCGGCCGCGAAGTGCGCCTCGATGTCGGACAGGTATTCGGTGTCGGCCGCGATGCCGACCTGCTCCATGCGGGCCAACACCTCGGAGAGCGGCAGCTCGACGTCGGCCATCAGGCGGATCGACAGCTCGCCGTCGCGGGACAGCTCGGCGTCGATCGCGTCGGCCAGGTCGAGCGTGGCGCGGGCGTGCAGCATCAGGTTCTGCTCGGCGACGCCCTCGTCGCCCAGCCCGTCGATGGTGAGCTGGCCGGTTTCGGGCGTGTCGACCCGCAGCTCGCGGTGCAGGTAGCGCAGGGCCAGGTCGGCCAGGTCGTAGGTGCGCTGGTCGGGCCGGGCCAGGTAGGCGGCGATGGCGGTGTCGCGGGCGACCCCGCGCAGCTCCCAACCGCGTGCGGAGAAGGCCAACCGGGCCGGCTTGCTGTCGTGCAGCACCTTGGGGTGCTCGTCGGAGGCCAACCAGCCGGCCACCGCCTGCTCGTCGGCGGGTTCGAGCTGGGTCGGGTCGAACCAGGCGGCCGGCCCCTCGGCGGTGGCCACCCCGATGCCGACCAGCTCGCCGGTCCCCCGGCCGAACCGCCCCGCGACGGCGACGCCGGCCGCCACGCCCGGCCGCATGTGCTCGGCCACCCAGGGACCGACCGCGCCGGCGGCGAGGATCTCGCCGAACAGGTCGAACCCCGCCTCGGCCTCGGGCTCGACCGCGTCGAGGTATTGGTAGAGACGCTCCCGCAGCACCCGGAACTCAAGGGCGTCGAAGATCTCGTGGACGGCCTCGCGGTCCCACCCGTGCCAGCGGGCGTCTTCCGGCCCCATGGTCAGCTCGAGGTCGCAGACCAGCGCGTTGAGCTCGTAGTTGCGGATCACGTTGGACAGGTTGGCGCGCAGGTTCTCGCCCGCCTTGCCCTTGATCTTGTCGGCGTTGGCGATCACGCCGTCGATGCCGCCGTATTCCTTGATCCATTTGGCGGCGGTCTTGTCGCCGACCCCTGGGACGCCCGGCAGGTTGTCGCTGGCCTCGCCGACCAGGGCGGCCTTGTCGCGGTAGCGGGTCGGCGGCACGAAGTATTTCGCCTCGACCGCCTCAGGGTTCATCCGCCACACCTCGGACACGCCACGCACGGGGTAGAGAACGGTGACATGCTCGTCGACCAACTGGAACGCGTCGCGGTCGCCGGACGAGATGATCACCTCCATGCCCGCCGCACGTGCCTGCGTGGTCAACGTGCCGATCACGTCGTCGGCCTCGTAGCCCGCCTTCTCCACCACGGGGATGCGCAGCGCCGCGAGCACCTCTTTGACCAGGCTGACCTGCCCCTGGAAGGGCTTGGGCGTCTCGGACCGCCCGGCCTTGTATTCGGCGTAACGCTCGGTGCGGAACGACTGCCGCGACACATCGAACGACACGATGATGTGCGTCGGCTTCTCGTCGCGCAGCATGTTGATCAGCATCGACGTGAACCCGAACACCGCGTTCGTCGACTGCCCGGTCGCGGTGGAGAAGTTCTCCACCGGCAGGGCGTGGAACGCACGGTAGGCCAGGGAGTGGCCATCAAGCAGCAGGATCCGGGGCTGGTCGCTCACCCGAGCGATGCTAGTCGGCGGGTCCGACAACATGCCGACCGGACCCGAGCAGTTTGGCCCCGCTTGTCCGGATCACCAGAACCTGTCGATAACGAACCCCGATCAAGGTCATCGAACAACCGTCAAAGCCCAAGACCAACATTGAGGCGATAGCCGAATATCAGCGTCAAGATTAAGGACAGTCAAGAGGGTCAGAGATCAAGATCAAAATCAAGGTCGAAGTAAGGCGTTCCCGGTTCCGCGGTGTTCCGGACCCGGGACGCCCCCCGTAAGAAGTACTGCGCTCCGCAAAGCGCGCGCGTGACGCGCCGAGCGAGATGGAGCTTGGCGGCGGCCATGACGCTCTCACCTCTTCAGCGCCCTCGCGGTGTGAACCCGGCGGCGGCCGTGATCCGGTCGAGGTGGGCCCGGGTCGCGTGCCCAGCGAAGATCGTGACCCGACATGGGCGTATTGGCCGAAGACCCGAGCCCGGCGACTTCGCTGTAATCGCGCGCTCGCCTCGACCGGGCAATCCGCCGCCGTGTCGCCTCTGGGCCGGTGTCCGCTGCGCCATGATCATGTGCGTGAGGTCGGTGACTCCGGGCGTGTTAGCCATGATCATGTGCATCAGGCCAGGAAATCCGGCGGTGTGTCGCCCCTACCTCATGCACCCGATCATGCACGCGGCAGCGCATCCACCTGATCTCGTGCACACGATCACGGCCCGATCCCAACCGCCGGCCTCGGCCGTCCGTTTCACGTAGCGCACCCCCAGCATGGCCCCTCGCTGACGCGTCGCTCACCAAGTCGGACGGCCCGGCAGCCGCATCGCACTGTCAAAGGGGCGTGCGGACGCCAGGCGTAGCGTATGGGTGGATCTTGGTCGGATGAGTGCGGAAGAGGGTTGATAAGCATGACGCAAGGCCCGCCGGACGGACTGCCGCGTTATCGCGTGCTTACTGGAGCCGACGACGAGCGATTCTGTCGCCGCGTCAGCGAAGCGCTCGACCTCGGCTTCCGTCTCCACGATGGCCCGAGCGTGACCTACAACGGCGAGCACGTGATCGTGGCTCAAGCGCTGGTGTGGCTAGGCGAGTAGCCGCCAGCCCACACGCCGATGCCGCACAGACACCAGCTGGCTCACCCGCCAGCGAGCTGACGTGACCTCGTCGCGAACGCCTAAGACGTCGCGGCCATGGCGCCGCCTCGGTTCTGCGCTGCCGCCAGCGCTTGGCCACCGCACCAGATCGCCCACACCACGCCGCGCGGCCCACATCGCAGCCGCGCGCCAGCTCGGACGCTGCCGCCGGCACCCAGATCGCCGGCGCTTCCATCGGCGTCGGTGCGCTGACCGCGGAACCGCGCGGATGGTTGAGGTCGTGGTCCTTGGCGTCACCAGCGCCGGCCCGGGCCGGAAGGGAAGGGCCCGGGTGGGCGTGGTTGCGGTCAGGCGGTGACGTAGGCCGCCAGGTGTTCGCCGGTTAGGCCTGCTCGGGCTGAGACCAGGTCGGCCGGGGTGCCTTCGAAGACGATGCGGCCGCCGTCGTGGCCGGCTCCGGGGCCCAGGTCGATGATCCAGTCCGCGTGGGCCATGACCGCCTGGTGGTGTTCGATGACGATGACTGACTTGCCGGCTTCGACCAGGCGGTCGAGGAGCCCGAGCAGCTGTTCGACGTCGGCCAGGTGGAGGCCCGTCGTGGGCTCGTCGAGGATGTAGACGCCGCCCTTCTCGCCCATGTGGGTGGCTAGTTTCAGGCGCTGGCGCTCGCCGCCTGAGAGCGTGGTCAGGGGCTGGCCGAGGCTGAGGTAGCCGAGGCCGACGTCGGCCAGGCGGTCCAGGATCTTGTGGGCGGCAGGGGTGTTGGCCTCGCCCGAGCCTGGGCCGAAGAACTCCTCGGCCTCTGTCACCGACATCGCGAGCACCTCGCTGATGTCGCGGCCGCCGAGGTGGTATTCGAGGACCGACGCCTGGAAGCGTTTGCCCTCGCACTCCTCGCAGGTCGACTCGACCGTGGCCATGACGCCCAGGTCCGTGTAGATGACGCCCGCGCCGTTGCAGGTGGGGCAGGCGCCCTCGGAGTTGGCGCTGAACAGGGCCGGCTTGACGCCGTTGGCCTTCGCGAAGGCCTTGCGGATCGGGTCGAGCAGGCCCGTGTAGGTCGCCGGGTTGCTGCGGCGGGAGCCGCGGATGCCGGTCTGGTCGATCGTGACGACACCGTCGCCGCCCGAGACCGAGCCGTGGATCAGGGAGCTTTTGCCCGAGCCCGCTACGCCGGTGATCACCGTCAGCACACCCAGCGGGATGTCGACCGAGACGTCGCGCAGGTTGTGCGTGCTGGCGCCGCGGACCGGCAGCGTGCCCGAGGGTTTGCGGACCGACGGCTTCAAGGACGCCCGGTCGTCCAGGTGCCGGCCGGTGAGGGTGGTGCTCGACCGCAGGCCGGCCAGGTCGCCCTCGTAGACCACCTCGCCGCCGAAGGTGCCGGCGCCGGGGCCCAGGTCGACGACGTGGTCGGCGATCGCGATCGTCTCCGGCTTGTGCTCGACGACCAGCACCGTGTTGCCCTTGTCGCGCAGCTGGAGCAGCAGCTGGTTCATCCGCTCGATGTCATGCGGATGCAGGCCGATGGTGGGCTCGTCGAAGACGTAGGTGACATCCGTGAGCGACGAGCCGAGGTGCCGGATCATCTTGGTGCGCTGGGCCTCGCCGCCGGAGAGCGTGCCGGACGGCCGGTCCAGGGACAGGTAGCCCAGCCCGATCTCGGCGAACGAGTCGAGCAGGTGCTGCAGGCCGGCCAGCAGCGGTGCGACCGACGGCTCCTTGACCTCGCGGATCCAGTCGGCCAGGTCGCTGATCTGCATCGAGCAGACGTCGGCGATGTTCTTGCCCTTGATCTTCGACGACCTGGCCTCGGCGGCCAGTCGGGTGCCCGCGCACTCGGGGCAGGTCGTGAAGGTCACCGCCCGCTCCACGAACGCGCGCAGGTGCGGCTGGAGTGCGTCGACGTCCTTCGACAGGATCGACTTCTGGACCTTCGGGATCAGCCCCTCGTACGTCAGGTTGATGCCCTCGACCTTGATCTTGGTCGGCTCTTTGTAGAGCAGGTCGTGCAGCTCGCGCTTGTTGAACTTGCGGATCGGCTTGTCCGGGTCGAAGAAGCCGGACTGGCGGAAGATCCGGCCGTACCAACCCTCCATGCTGTAGCCCGGGATCGTCAGCGCGCCCTCGTTGAGCGACAGGCTGTCGTCATAAAGCGCGGTCAGGTCGAAGTCGGTGACCGAGCCCATGCCCTCGCACCGCGGGCACATGCCGCCGAGCCGGTTGAAGGTCGCCTTCTCCGCCTTGGTCTTGCCGCCACGCTCGACGGTGATCGCGCCGCTCGCGCGCACCGACGGGACGTTGAACGAATAGGCGTTGGGCGAACCGATGTGCGGCTTGCCGAGCCGGCTGAACAGAATGCGCAGCATCGCGTTGGCGTCGGTGGCGGTGCCGACGGTGGACCGCGGGTTGGCGCCCATCCGCTCCTGGTCGACGATGATGGCCGTGGTCAGGCCGTCGAGCAGGTCGACCTCGGGCCGGGCCAGGTTCGGCATGAAGCCCTGCACGAACGCGCTGTAGGTCTCGTTGATCATCCGCTGCGACTCGGCGGCGATCGTGCCGAACACCAGCGAGCTCTTGCCCGAGCCGGAGACACCCGTGAACACCGTGAGCCGGCGCTTCGGGATCTCGATGCTGACGTCCTTGAGGTTGTTTTCCCGTGCACCCTGCACGCGGATCAGGTCATGGCTGTCGGCGACGTGCGCCGCGGCCGTGTCGGGCCTCGAGGCCGTGCTCATCGTGTCTCCATCGTCGTCGGGTCAGGTGGCGCGACCGGGGCCGCGGGCTCGGGCAGGAAATCAAGGTACCCGTGGGGTACGACAACCCCACGAGGCACCGAGACGCTCAGCTGTCCTGGAGCACACCGAGTACGTTGCCGTCCGGGTCGGTGAAGGTGGCCACCAGGCGGCCGCCGCCGACGTCGCGCGCCGCCTCGTTCACCGTGGCGCCGGCGGCCGTCACCTCGGCCAGTTTCGCCTCGATGTCCGCGACGTGCCAGTAGGCCACCGGCCCGGTCATCCCCTGGCCCGCACCGCCCGGCACCAGGCCGATGTGCTGGCCCTCGACGTCGTAGCCGACGTAGTAGGGCGCGTCCGCCGTCGGCGCCACACCGAGCAGGGCGGTGTAGACCTCCTTGGCCTTGGCCAGGTCGGAGACGGGGTGCAGCACGGTCTTGATCCCCTGCGTAGAACTCATGGTCAACTCCTGAAGTCGTCGTTGGGAACGACTTCGACGCTAACCGCGGCCCCGGGGCCAACGCTTCTCGAATCCTGACCGGTCCGGAGCAGAACCGCGAACGGGTGAGCACTCGGCCCTCCGAAAGCCGACCAGCGGCGAACGGGCGAGGCCCGGCAGGGCGAAGCGAACCAACCCCGAACAGACGAGGTTCGGCGGGCAAGCCGACGAGCCCCCCAACAGGTGAGGCCCGGACCGCCGTAGCGGGCCGGGCCTCAGCCGTGTCGGACTGGTCAGGCGACGCCGAGGTAGGCGTCCTTGACCGCGGGGTCGTTCAGGAGGTCGCGTCCGGTGCCGGCCTTGACGATCTTGCCGGTCTCCAGCACGTACGCCCGGTGGGCGCGGGACAGCGCCTGCTGTGCGTTCTGCTCGACCAGCAGGATGGTCGTGCCGTCGCGCTCGTTGATCTCCGTGATGATCTCGAAGATCTGCTGGATGAGCATCGGGCGCGAGGCCCATCGACGGCTCGTCGAGCAGCAGCAGCTTGGGGCGGCTCATCAGCGCGCGCCCCACCGCCAGCATCTGCTGCTCGCCGCCGGAGAGGGTGCCGCCCGGCTGCTTGAACCGCTCACGCAACCGCGGGAACAGCTCCAGGACGTGTTCCATGTCCTTGGCGATGTTGGCGGAGTCGCGGCGGGTGTAGGCGCCCATCTCCAGGTTGTCCTTCACCGACATGCCCGGGAACACGCCCCGGCCCTCCGGCGACTGGCAGATGCCCTGGATGACCCGCAGGTCGGCGCGCAACTTGGAGATGTCGACGCCGTTGAAGCGGATCTTGCCACTGGCGATCGCGCTGCAGTCCGGAGACCGCCCGCATCGTGGTCGTCTTGCCCGCGCCGTTGGCGCCGATCAGGGCCACGATCTCGCCCTGGTCGACCGTGACGGAGATGCCGTGCAGCGCCTGGATCCGCCCGTACAGCAGCGTGATGTTGTCGATCTCAAGCAGCATCTGCGGGCACCCCCAGGTAGGCGGCGATCACCTTCGGGTTCTCGCGGACCTCGACCGGCGAACCCTCGGCGATCTTCTTGCCGAACTCGAGCACCACGATCCGGTCGGTGACGCCCATGACCAGGCGCATGTCGTGCTCGATGAGCAGCACGGTCACGCCGGTGTCGCGGATGTCGCGGATCAGCTGGAGCAGCGAGTCCTTCTCCGCCGGGTTGAAGCCGGCCGCGGGCTCGTCGAGGCAGAGCATCGTCGGCTGGGTCGCCAACGCCCGGGCGATCTCCAGCCGGCGCTGTTCACCGTAGGAGAGGTTGCGGGCCGCATCGTCGTGCCGGCGGATGCCGACGAAGTCGAGCAGCTCGCGCGACCGCTCCCGGCCGCTGCGCTCCTCCTGCCAGTAGCGCGGCAGGCGCAGCAGCGCGCTGGGCACGCTGGTCTTGTGGTGCGCGTCGGCGCCGACCATGACGTTTTCCAGCGCGGTCATCTCGGGGAACAGCCGGATGTTCTGGAACGTCCGGGCGATGCCCATCTTCGTGATCTTGTAGCGGGCGCGGCCGCTCAGCTTCTGGCCCAGGAACCGGATCTCGCCCGATGTCGGGGTGTAGACGCCGGTCATGGCGTTGAAGCAGGTGGTCTTGCCGGCGCCGTTGGGGCCGATCAGACCGAGGATCTCGCCCTCGTACAGGTTGAAGTTGACCTTGTCGAGGGCGACGACACCACCGAAGCGCAGCGTCACGTTGTCGACCTCGAGGACGGCCTTGCGCCCGTCCGGTGCCGGCGACGGCGCCGGGGTCGACACAGCTTCGCCGGTCGGCGGCTCCGCCGGCACGCCGACCGTCGTACGGGCGTCGGGCGCCGCGTCACGCTCGCTGCTGACGTCGCGCTGCGGGGCGTCCTGGGGCTCGTGAGGCGTCTCAGGCACCGACCATCGCCTCCTTCTCACGATCCTTGAGCTCGGCGGCACGCCGCCGGTTGGCCCACAACCCCTGTGGTCGGAAGATCATGACCACGATCAGGATGATGCCGAAGAACAGGTAACGCAGGTTGGTCGCGCTGATGTCGTACAGCTCGCCGGAGATCCGCACCTGCTCGGGAAGGCCGAACACGTCGCCGACCGACCGCAGCCATTCCGGCACGTAGATGACCAGGAAGCCACCGAGGATCGCGCCGTAGATGTTGCCGGCACCGCCGAGCAGCACCGCGGCGAGCACCAGGATGGAGTTCTCCAGCTTGAACGTCGACGCGTTGACGAAGTTGATCTGGCCGGCCCACAGCGCGCCGGAGAAGCCGCCGATGCCGGCGCCCATCGCGAACGCCCAGATCTTGAACTTGTAGGTCGGCACGCCCATGAGCTCGGCGGCGTCCTCGTCCTCGCGGATCGCGATCCAGGCCCGGCCGACCCGGCTGCGCACCAGGTTCCGGATCAGGAAGACCATGCCGATGATGACCGTCAGGATCAGCCAGTAGTACGGCTTGGCGTCGAACTGGAAGATCGGCGAGCCGTCGGCGTTGTTGCCCGGCGGGCGGCCGATGTTGGGGATGCCCCGGTCGCCGTTGAAGATCCAGTCGTTCTGCTGCGCGATGATCCGGATCATCTCGGCGAAGCCGAGCGTAACGATCGCCAGATAGTCGCCGCGCAATCTGAGAACAGGGAAGCCCAGGACCACCCCCGCCGCGAACGACAGGGCGATCGCCAACGGCAGCACGACCAGCCACGGCAACGGGCTCTCCAGCCAGTTGTACTCCGTGAAGATCTTGCTCTGCGGCGACGTGAGCGTCGCGACCGTGTAGGCGCCGACGGCGAAGAAGCCGAAGAAGCCGAGGTCGAGCAGGCCCGCGTAGCCGACCACGATGTTGAGGCCGAGCGCCAGCAGGATGTAGTAGCCGCACTGGAACAGCACCGTCGCCATGTCGTTGCGCGTGGTGTAGAGCGGGATGTACTCGCCGAGCGGCAGGCCGAGGAACTCGTAGAAGCCCCGGTTGGGAAGGGCGTAGAGGAACACGACGAAGACGAGGACCAGGCCGATCTTGCTGGCCTTCGGCAGGCGGTCCCAGCGCTGGCTCACGCCGTGGCGGAAGTCGCGCCACCGGGTACGGAGGTCGGTCATGCGCGTGCCCTCCCGAGCGACTCGCCCAACAGGCCGGTCGGGCGGAACATCAGAAGCAGGATCAGCACGAGGAACCCGATGAAGTCACGGAAGTTCGTGCCGAACACCGCCGAGCCGTAGTTTTCCACCAGGCCGAGGAGGATGCCGCCGAGCGCGGCGCCACGCAGGTTGCCGATGCCGCCGAGCACAGCCGCGGCGAAGGCCTTGAGGCCGATCAGGAAGCCGACGTTGAACCGGGTGCTGGCCGCCTTCATGTCGGACATCACCGCGGCGACGCCGGCCATCAGGCCGCCGATCAGGAAGACCAGCAGGATCACGCGGTTCTTGTTGACGCCCATCAGCGCGGCGGTGTTGGAGTCCTGCGCCACCGCCCGGATGCCCCGGCCGAACCGGGTGCGCTGCACGAACCAGTCCAGCGCGACCATCGCGATGACCGCGACCGCGAGGGTCGAGATCTGCAGCGGGGTCAGCGACCAGCCGCCGACGTTGATGATCGGCTCGGTGGGAAGCATCGCCGGAACGCCGAACTGGCGGCGGTTGGTGAACGCGCCCATGCCCTCGGAGAGGACGAAGGACGCACCGATGGCGGTGATCAGGAAGGCGAGGGGTGGAGCGTTGCGGGCCCGCAGTGGTCGGTACGCGGTGATCTCGACGAGCATCGCGAAGAATCCACAGAGGAGCGCGGCCACGACGATGGCCAACACGATCAGCCCGAAGGCCTCACCGAGGGATGGGCGGGGCGAGTTGGCGTCGAAGCCGAACGCCGACCAGGTCCAGATGGCGCCGAACGTGCCGATCATGAAGACGTCCGAGTGCGCGAAGTTGATCAGCCGCAGGACGCCGTATACGAGCGTGTATCCGAGGGCGACCAATGCGTAGATGGCGCCCTGGGTCAACCCGGTGATCGTCAGCACCGGGAAACCATTTATCAGTTCATTGAATTGCAACAGGTTCTCCCGGGAGATCCCTCAGTCAAGGCCGGTGCGGCCGGGCTTGCGAGCCCGGCCGCACCGGCATGGGTTGACGCGACCGTCGTGCCCGATGGAGAGCCGGCCCGGAGTTGGTGCTGTCCGGGCCGGCTCAACCGTGGATCAGGCCTTCGGGATCTCCTTGTCGGGCGCCCATGCGCCGCCCTTGGCGACGTAGGCCCAGACGCGGACCTGAGTCGGGTCGAGCTCGCCCTTGGCGTCCCACTTGTAGGTGACACCGGTGGCCGCGCCGGCCTTGCTGTAGCTGGTCAGGAAGGCCTGGATGTCGGCGCGGGTGGACTTACCCTCGCCGATGGCCTCGAGGAAGATCTTGGTGAGGTCGTAGGCAACGTCGGCGTAGACACCCGGAGGGGCGTTGTACTCCTTCTGGAAGTCCTCGACGAAGGTGCCCTTGGCGGTGGTCGCCGGGGCGCAGGGGCAGGTCGCGACCGCACCCTCGACGTCGGCGTTGCCGGTCACGGACAGCATGTTGGCGTCGTAGATGCCGTCGCCACCAACGAAGGTGCCCTTGTAGCCACCGGCCCGAAGCTGCTTGAGGAACGGGCTGGCCTCCTCGGTGTAACCGCCGTAGAAGAGCGCGGTGGCACCGCTCTGGGTCACCTTGGTGACGATGGCGCTGAAGTCCTGCTGGTTGTCGGTCGCCTTGTCGGAGGCGGTCACCAGCGGGCCGAGCGCCTTCTTGACCTCGTCGGCCAGACCGGCGCCGTACGCCGACTGGTCGTCGACGACGAAGACCTTCGCCGGGTTGAGGCTCTTGATGTAGGAGGCCGCAGCCGGGCCCTGCGAGAAGTCGTTGCCGACGCCCCGGTGGAAGATGGCCCAGCCCTGCTCGGACAGGCTCGGCCGGGTGGCCGACTGGCTGATGGTGGGCAGGCTGGCCTGGTTGAAGATCGGGTCCGCGGTCTCCGACTCACCCGAGAACGCCGGGCCGACGATGCCGACGACCTTCGTGTCGTTGACGGCGCTGGTGGCGAGACCGCCGGCCAGCTCCGGCTTGCCCTGCGAGTCGTACTCCTGCAGCGTCACCTTGCAGTCGGAGTGCTCCGCGTTGTACTGCTTGATCGCCATATCGGCGGCCTGCTTGCCGGGGGTCACGAGACCGGCGTCAGCGCCCGAGAGCGCGCCGAAGAAGCCGATCTTGAGGTCGCACACCTTGGCGCCGGCATCGGTGCTGCCGGAACCGCCATCGTCCTGCTTACATGCGGCCGCGCCGCCCATGACGAGCGCCGCAAGCGCGACCCCGCCGATAGCGCGTACGAAAATCTGCCTCAAGGCTGAAGCCCTCTCTCCATCCATCAGCCCGCCGTCGCGGGCCGGGAGGTTGCAACGACGAACCGGACCGTTCACCCGGTCTGGGGCGGGACGTTATCCCACTACAGCGACCAACGTAAGGCCTCACTAGGCGCGTTGACGCAACCGTTACTTAGGGTGTCGGAATTGGCCCTCGGGGTGTCACAGTCGACGGTCGTCGGCCGAGGTCATGCCGTGGGAAATTGGCTGGCCCATACAGCACTTTTAGCGCCGTCGTCCGCAAGTAACAGCAATGTTTCGCCGGAACCGCCGACCGCGACGGCCGTCGCGCCGCCGGGTCCGACCTGGACAGGGGTGGCCACGCTCTGCCAGTCCTTACCGGCGAGCGCGGCCGTCCACAACCGATGCCCGTCGGCGCCGACGGTCGCGACAACCAGACGAGACGCCGTTTCCAGGACAGCCAGGGCCTCGACACCCGCGACGGCGCCGGCGCCGGTCGCACCGAACCGGGACGCCCCGGACCAGCCGCCACCGCCGGAAGCGTCGCCGTGCCAGGCCGCGAAGGCGGTGCCGGCCACGCCGACGGCGACGATCCCGTCAGGTGTACGGGCCAGCCGCTGCGCCTCTTCGTCGTCCGCCGTTCCAGGTAGTGGGACGCGGGTCCACGCCGCGGCATCGCCCGATGTCCATACGTAAGGATCTCGGTCGATCCGGCCCTTCGGGCCGGCCACCGCCCGCGACCACCCAGCCGGTCGGCACCGCGACGGTGTCGAGCGCCGAGGTGGTCAGGTCCGGGGAGCTCGCCAGCGGCGGCAGGTCCTCGTGGATGGTGAACACGGTGGCGTCCGGTGACGTCCACACCGTCGCGCCGCCGGCCCGGTTGCCCGCGATCAGCCAGCCGCCCGGCCCGCCGCCGGCGATCCGGTTGACGCTGACCTGGCGCGCGCCGCCGTACAGCTCGAAGTCCGTGGACGGCACGGCGACCAGCGTGCCGTCGGCGCGGGAGTAGAAGGTGCGCACGCGGGGGTTGCCGTGCGCGCCGCCGCTCTTCGCACCGATGGCGGAGACCCGCCCGTCCTGGCAGCCGAGCGCGGAGAGGACGCTGCGGATCGCGTAGTAGTCGCCGACGGTGTCGACCGGGACGGGGTTCCAGCCGGTCGCCGCGGCCGGGTCCGCGGTGGTCCAGAGCGCCGGCCGGGTGTCTCCCGCGGGGGTGCCGACGCCGCCGCCGACGTACCAGGCCGCACCGCACCGGGTCGCGTCACGGACCAGGATCCGGCCGGCGGCGCCCGGCGGCGTCGGCAGCGTCAGCTGCTTCCACTGTGGATGCACCGGTTCGGGCCGGGGCGCGGGCTCGGCGGAGGAACAGGCGGCCAGGCCGAGCAGCAGCGCCGCGAGCGCGGCGAACCGGGCCGACGGGCGCATGGTGCCCCGCTAGCTGGCGTCGGTGGGCGACGGGGCCGCGCCTCCGGCGCCCTCGGCGACGATCCGATCGGCGACCTCGCGCATGGTCATCCGGTGGTCCATCGCGGTGCGCTGGATCCACTTGAACGCCTGCGGCTCGGTCATGCCGTACGTGGTCATCAGCGCGCCCTTGGCCCGCTCGACGCTCTTGCGGGTCTCGAGCCGGTCCGAAAGGCCCGCGACCTCCGACTCGAGCGAGGCCATCTCGGCGTAGCGGGACAGCGCGATCTCGATCGCCGGCACCAGGTCGCTCTTCTGGAACGGCTTGACCAGGTAGGCCATCGCGCCTGCGGCGCGGGCCCGCTCGACCAGGTCACGCTGGCTGAACGCGGTCAGGATGACGACCGGCGCGATCCGGCCGGCGGCGATCCGCTCGGCGGCGGCGAGGCCGTCCATGATCGGCATCTTGATGTCGAGGATGACCAGGTCGGGCTTCAGCTCCTCGGCCAGCCGCACCGCGGTCTCGCCGTCGGCGGCCTCGCCGACCACGTCATAACCCTCTTCGGTGAGCATCTCCGACAGGTCGAGCCGGATCAGGGCCTCGTCCTCGGCGATGAGCACGCGCCGACGTTCGGCAGTCTGCGACTCGCCCACGAAGCCTCTCCCCAGGTGTGCAATCCGCGACCGGCCTGTCCGGTGTCGCGCCCCTTAGCGTAGTAGGTAGGCTGAGTGCGCTTCATCCTCGCGGTGCCTTAGATCCGCTGTCCCCGTAGCCCAATGGCAGAGGCACGGAGCTCAAACCTCCGACAGTGTCGGTTCGAATCCGACCGGGGGCACCACTTGCCCCAGGCGTCCCGTTGGCCGCCTGCCCCGAGAGGGGCAAACGCGCCGCTGCGTAGACTCGGGACAAATCCCCATCAAGGAGTCATCGATGCTCACCATGCAGGACGCCCTGTCGCGGCTCACCTCTTACTGGGTCGACCAGGGTTGCCTCACGGTCCAGCCGATGAACACCGAGGTCGGTGCCGGCACGCTCAACCCCGCGACGTTCCTGCGGGTGCTCGGCCCGGAGCCGTGGCGGGTCGTCTACGTCGAGCCGTCGGTGCGCCCGGACGACTCCCGCTACGGCGAGAACCCCAACCGGCTGCAGACGCACACCCAGCTCCAGGTGATCCTCAAGCCCGAGCCGGGCAACGCGCAGGAGCTCTACCTGGGCAGCCTGGCCGCGCTCGGCATCGACGTGGCCGCGCACGACGTGCGGTTCGTCGAGGACAACTGGGCCTCGCCGGCGCTCGGCGCCTGGGGCCTGGGCTGGGAGGTCTGGCTCGACGGCCTGGAGATCACCCAGTTCACCTACTTCCAGCAGGCGGGCGGGATCAACCTCGACCCGCCGTCGGTGGAGATCACCTACGGCATGGAGCGGATCATCATGGCGCTCCAGGGCGTGCGCCATTTCAAGGACATCGTGTACGCGCCCGGAGTCAGCTACGGCGAGGTCTTCGGCCAGCCGGAGTACGAGATGTCCCGCTACTACCTCGACGACGCCGACGTGGCGGCCAACCGGGAGCTCCTCGAGCTGTACGCCGCCGAGGCGCAGCGGATGGTCGACGCCGGGCTGCCGGTGCCCGCGCACACCTACGTACTGAAGAGCTCGCACGCGTTCAACGTGCTGGACGCCCGCGGCGCCGTCTCCACCTCGGACCGCGCCGCCGAGTTCGGCCGGATGCGCCGGCTGGCCGGCGAGGTCGCCAAGCTCTGGATCGCCCGCCGCGAGGAGCTGGGCCACCCGCTCGGCGTCGTGGCCGCGCTCGAGCCGGCCACGCCCCCGGCCGCCGAGGAGGCACCCGCCGGCACTCGGCAGCTGGTCTTCGAGATCGGCACCGAGGAGATGCCGCCGGCCGAGGCCCGCACGGTGCGCGAGCAGGTGCGCCGCGAGCTGACCGAGCGGCTGGCCGCCACCCGCCTGGCGCACGGCGACATCCGGGTGCTGGCGACGCCGCGCCGGATCGTCGCGATCGTCGAGGCCGTCGCCGACCGCGAGCAGGATCACGTCCGCACGGTCCGCGGACCGAAGGTCTCGGCCGCGTACGACGCCGCCGGTGAGCCGACCCCGGCGGTACGCGGTTTCGCCCGCGGCCAGGGCGTCGACGTCGCGGACCTGGCACAGCAGGACGTCAACGGCGTGGCCCACGTGACGGTCGTGAAGCACGAGGCCGGCCGCGCCGGCCGCCGAGGTGCTGGCCGACGTGCTGGCCAAGGTGGTCACCGGGCTGCGCTCGGCGAAGAACATGCGCTGGAACGACCCGGCGCTGTCGTTCACCCGACCGGTCCGCTGGCTGCTGGCCCTGCGCGGCGACGAGGTCGTGCCGTTCGCCGTCTCGTCGCTGGCCTCCGGCCGGGAGACCCGGGTGCACCGCACCGCCGAGTCGCCGGTGGTCGTCGTCAACAGCGCCGAGATCCACCTCGACACGCTCCGGGCGCACGGCATCGTCGCCGACCCCGACGAGCGCCGGGCCGAGATCGTCACCGCGGCACAGCGGCTGGCGGCGGAGGCCGGCGGCCAGGTCGACGTCGAGGGCGAGCGGGCACTGATCGACCAGATCACCTATCTGGTCGAACAGCCGACCGCGCTGCTCGGCCGGTTCGACGAGAGCTACCTGCGGCTGCCCGAGGCGGTGCTGGCCACGGTGATGCGCAAGCACCAGCGGTACCTGCCGGTCCGCGGCGCCGACGGTGACCTGCTGCCCTGCTTCGTCGCGGTGGCCAACGGCAGCATCGACGAGGACCTGGTCCGGGCCGGCAACGAGGCGGTGCTGCGGGCCCGCTACGAGGACGCGGCCTTCTTCTACCGCGCCGACCGGGACACCCCGCTGGACTCCATGCGCGACCGGCTGGAGCGGCTCACCTTCACCGACAAGCTCGGCTCGATGGCCGACCGGGCGACCCGGATCAGCACGCTGGCCCGTACCCTCGCGTCCGATTTCGGTCTGGACGGCCACGACCGCGACACCCTGGGCCGCGCCGCGGAGCTGGTGAAGTTCGACCTGGGCGCGCAGCTCGTCACCGAGATGACCAGCCTGGCCGGGGTGATGGCACGCGACTACGCCACCCACGCCGGTGAGCCGGCCGCGGTCGCCGAGGCCGTCTTCGAGAGCGAGCTGCCCCGCAACACCGGCGACGCGGTGCCCGCGCACGCGCCGGGCGCCGTGCTGTCCCTGGCCGACCGGCTGGACCTGGTCGCGGGCCTCGCCGCCACGGTCGGCCTGCCCACCGGCAGCAGCGACCCGTTCGCGGTCCGCCGGGCGGTGCTCGGCCTGCTCGCCGTGCACCGCACCGGCCTGGTCCCGGTGAGCCTGACCGACGCGCTGGCCTCGGCGGCCGCGCTGCAGCCGGTCGACGTGTCCGACGCAGGTGCTCGCGGACTCGGCCGAGTTCCTGACCCGCCGGCTGGAGCAGGTGCTCGTCGAGGAGGGCCACCCGGTCGACCGCGTGCGCGCCGTGCTGGCGCACGCCGACCGCCCGGCCCTGGCCGACCGGCTGCTGCACCAGCTCGACGAGCTGGTCAAGGACGAGCGCTTCCGGGCGCTGGTGGAGGCGATCCAGCGGGCCCGCCGGATCGTGCCGGCCGGCACGCCCGCGGGGTACGACGCCGGCGGCGCTGGTCGAGCCGGCCGAGCGCCGCCTCGACGAGGTGGTCCGCGGCATCGAGGTGCCCGGCCCGGACCTGACCGCCTTCCTCGCGGCCGCGGGCAAGGTCACCGAGCCGGTCAACACCTTCTTCGACGAGGTGTACGTGATGGCCGAGGAGCCGGACCTGCGCCGCGCCCGCCTCGGCCTGCTGGCCACCGTCCGCGACCTTGGCACAGGCATCCTCGACTGGGACCATCTCCGGATGTGAGCACCCCCGAGGAGATCTTCCAGCGGTACGTGTACGCGGGCGCCATGAGCCGGGACCCTGACGCGCTGGCCGCGCTGTTCACCGAGGACGGCGTCTACGAGGCGCCGTTGGCGGCCCCGGGCGACCCGTTCCCCCGCCGCTTGGCGGGCCGGGACGCGATCCGGGCCGGCGTCGCCGCCGCGTACGGCCGGATGCCGGCGGCCGGCGACGACCCGGTGGACCCGATCCGCACCGCTTTCACCCTGCACACCACGGCCGACCCCGACGTCTTCATCGCCGAGATCGACACGACCTTCATGTCGGACACGACGATGGCGCTGGTCCAGATCTTCCGTGTCCGGGATGGGCTGATCAGCCACCTGCGCGACTACTTCCGGCAATAAAGTAGATAGATGATCACCGTCGGCCTGGTGCTCCACCCGACGAAGCCGATCGAGCAGTCGCTGCGCCTGATCGTCAGCTCCGCGCACGACGACGAGGTCCGGGTCGTCGCCCGCGAGGCCGACCGGCCGCGGGTCCCGGACGGGGTCGAGGTCGTCTCCGACGCGGAGTTCCCCGCCCGGGTCGACGGCATCGTCGCGCTCGGCGGCGACGGCACGATGCTCGGTGCCATGCGCCTGATGGTCGACCGGCCCGTGCCGATCCTCGGCGTCAACCACGGCAACCTCGGGTTCCTCGTCGAGGTCACGCCGTCGGGTCTGGCGAACGCGCTGGACCGCCTGGCAGCCGGCGACTACACGATCGAGCAGCACGCCGGCCTGGAGGTCCACATCGGGGAGACGTCCAGGTGCGCCTTCAACGACGTCGTACTCGGCCGGACCGGCCCGGGGCGCACGACCGACGTCGACCTGACCGTCAACGAGGTGCACTACGGCTACTACCGCGCCGACGCGGTCATCCTCGCCACGCCCACCGGCTCGACGGCCTACAACTACTCCGCCGGCGGCCCGGTGCTGTCGCCGTCGTCGCACGCCATGGTGGTGACACCGGTCGCGCCGATGTCGGGCATCAGCCGCCCGGTGGTGCTCGGCGGCGACGACCGGGTCTCCTTCCACGCCCAGGGCATGCTCACGGTCGACCCCGACGGCACGGGCGCGCTGCCGCTCGCCGAGGGTGACGCCCTGACGGTCGCCCTGCACCCCGACGCGGCGCAGGTCGTCCGCCTGTCCCCGCGGCGACTACGCGAACCGCAGCCGCGTGCGGCTCAGCCTGCTCGACCTGCCGCTGCGCCCGGACCAACTGCTCGAGCTGATCCCCCTCGAACTGCGCCGCAACGTGGCCGCGGCCGTCGAAGAGCCCAGGACCGCCGGACCGCGAAGCCGGACCGGCGGTGACCCTACCCAGGGGTTCTAGGGCGAGGTGACCGTGTAGGTCGCGCCCGCCTGTGCGGGGAACGAGATGACGTCGCCGCTGACGGTCGGGGTGATCGTGCCGCCGCCGGCCGGCGTGACCACGACCGGGCGGCCGGGCCAGGGGGTTGCGCAGGCGGAGCTGGCGGCCCGCCTCGCTGGTGACGTTGACATAGGACACCCGGCCGCCGGCCTCTGCGCTGGAGACCAGGAACGCGTCCTTCTCGCGGAGCTTGACGAAGCTCGCGTTCTTCGTCGCCGGCCAGACCGGAAATACCCGGACCACACCGTCGTCGCTCTGCAGCAGCATGTTGTTGACCGCCTTAGGGTGCTGGCATGGACGGTGCCGCTGAGATGTTCGCCCGCGACAAGGCCTCCGAGTCACTCGGAATGTCGGTCGTCACGCTCGAGCCCGGCCGCGCCGTGCTGGAGATGACGGTGACCGACCTGATGGTCAACGGTCACGGCATCGCACACGGCGGCTACGTCTTCCTGCTGGCCGACTCGGCCTTCGCGGGCGCCTGCAACTACCCGGGCGCGGTCACCGTCGCGGCGTCGGCCGAGATCGTGTTCGTCTCCGCGGCCCGGGAGGGCGACCGCCTGACCGCGACCGCGGTCGAACGCCACCGCGCCGGCAAGTCCGGCATCTACGACGTCACGGTCCGCTGCGGCGACCGCCTGGTGGCCGAGTTCCGCGGCCTGAGCCGGACACTGTCGGCCTGATCGCAGTGTTAGCAGGGGGCCCTTCCTATACAGAAAGCGATAACAAGGGCCCCTTGCTTCAGCTCGCGGGAACGGCGGCTGGCGCCGGGGCGATGCCATGGTGATACTCAGCCATGGAAAAGGTTCGATCCGGGAACCTCGGGCGCGACCTGGCGCACGCGCTGCGTACTGGGCCGTTCTCCGCTGCTCTGCATCTGGCGATCGAGGATCGGGGTATCCGGCCCGAGGAGATCCAGGCGCGGTTGTCCGCAGCCGGCATCAGCGTCAGCCTCGCGACCCTCAGCTACTGGCGGCGTGGGCGCAGCCGGCCTGAGCGACCCGAGTCCATGCGGGCCGTGCGACTCATGGAGGAGATCCTCCAGCTACCCGCCGAGTCACTGATCGCTCAGCTGGGGCCGAGGCGGCCCGCGCGGGCGGTGGCTCAACCAGGCGCCCGGGACCATCGACATCGACCGGCTGTTCGAGAACGGCGCGAGCGTCGCGAAGATCATGGGTGAGCTCGACCGCTGGATGTATCACGAGCTCTCCCGCGTCAGCATGCACGACCTCTACCTGGTCGGGCCCGACCGGCAGGAGCGCGGGCTGGTCTGCCGGCAGGTGCTCCGGGCCAACGTCGACCGCGTGTCCCGCAGCGTCGGGATCTTCCACACCGACGACCCGGGCGCGCCCGTCGGCGTGCATCCCCGGCGGAACTGCCGGGTCGGGCGGATCCGGTCGGACCCGGGGACCGGGCTGCTGGCCGCGGAGATCATTTTCGACCGGATGTTGGCGCAGGGCGACACCGCGGTCATCGAGTACGAGTTCGAGAGCGGCTCGACGGTCGCCACCGACAACTACTACCACGGCTTCTCGACTCCCGTCGGCGAGTACGTGCTGGAGGTGCAGTTCGACCACGACGCGGTGCCGGCGCGCTGCCACCGCTTCGAGCGCCGTGGGCTGCACGCGCCCGACCAGGGCGTACGCGAGGTCTGGATCGGCTCGACCCACGGCACCCACCTGGTGGCCGCGGACGTACCGCCGGGGATCGTCGGGATGCGCTGGGAGTGGGAGTAGCCCCGGAGAGCCACTCCCACCCAAGCGCCGTCAGGACGCGTTGATGGTCACGTCGTCGATGACGAAGCTGGTCTGCAGCGACTGGTCCTCGACCCCGTTGAACCGCAGGGTCACGGTCTGCCCGCGGAAGGAACTAACGTCGACGACCTTCTCCACATAGGCCGAGTTGGCATCCAGGTTGGTCGCACTCGCGACCGTCGTGCTGCCGAGAGTCACCGTCAACCGGTCCCAGACCCGGCCGTCGTTCTCCGCCGTCGTGATCCGCACCCAGTAGCGCAGCACCGCGCTGGTGCAGGCGGACGGGATGGAGACCGACTGCGAGATGTAGTCCGTGTGGGTCTGGCCCTGACCGCCGAGCCACGCACTACGCGTGCCCGTCCGACCCGGATACCCGTAGCTCGCCCAGGCCCCGATCACGCCGGAGTTGGCCGACCACGGCGTCGTGCCGCTCTCCAGGCTGGAGTTGCCGACGACCTGGACCGGAGTACAGCCGCCACCACCCGAGGTCACCGTCCAGGTGAAGGTGGCCGTTCCCGTCCGCGCCGCGTTGTCGCGCACCGTCACGGTCACGTTCGACGTGCCGGCGGTGGTCGGGCTACCGGTGATCAGCCCGGTCGACGCACCGAGAGACAGGCCCGCGGGCAGACCCGAAGCGCTCCAGGTGTACGGCGTGGTGCCGCCCGACGCGGCCAGTTGCAGGTTCACGGACGCACCGACCGCCGTACTCTGGTTGCCCGGGTTCGTGACCGACGGGTTGTTCGGGTTGGTCCCACCGTTCATGAACCCCGTGTAGAGCAGCCGGTTCGGCGACCCGGTGCCCGGGCTCGTCACCTTGCCCGTGGTGGCGTTGCTGACGAGCGCGTCCCGCACCTGCGCGGGCGTCGCGTTGGGGTTGAGCCCCAGATAGACCGCCGCCGCGCCGGCCGTGTGCGGCGAGGCCATCGAGGTGCCGGTCATCGTGGCACTGCCGGTGTTGCTGGAGTACGACGCCGACACGATGCTCGTACCCGGTGCGAAGATGTCGAGGCAGGAGCCGTAGTTGCTGCTGCTGTTGCGGGCGTCGGCGCTCGTGGTGTTGCCGACCGTGACCGCCGCCGCGACCGCCTGCGGGCTGTAGTAGCAGGCGTCGTCGGACGAGTTACCGGCCGCCTGGACGAACTGCACGCCGGACGAGATCAGACTCGACACCGCGCTGTCCATGGCCTGGCTGGTGCACCGGCTCTGGCAGCCGATGCTGTAGTTGACCACCGCCGGCTTCTGCGCGTTGGTGCGCACCCAGTTGATCCCGGCGATCAGGTCGTCGTTGGTGCCGCTGCCCTGACAGTTCAGCACGCGCACGGCCACCACACTGGCCTTCTTGGCCACGCCGTAGCTGGTGCCGACCGCGGTGCCGGAGACGTGCGTACCGTGTCCGTGGCAGTCGGCGGGGTTGCTGTCGTTGTCGACCATGTCCGTGCCCTGCTTGACGCGCCCGGTGAAGTCGACGTGGTTCGCGTTGAGGCCGGTGTCCAGCACGTAGACGGTGGCGCCCTGCCCCGGGTTGGCCGGATAGGTGTACGCCTGGTTGAGCGGCAGGTTCGCCTGGTCGATCCGGTCGTCGCCCCAGTTGGGCGGGTTGTTCTGGGTGTCGGCGATCCCGATGCGCTGCACCGCCTCGACCGAGGCGACGGCCGGATCGGCGGCCAGCTTCTTCGCCTGCGTCTCGGACATGGCCGTGGAGAAGCCGCGGAACCCGGCCGTGTAGAGGTGCCGGGCCTGCCCACCGAAACGGGTGGTGAGGTCGCGGGACTTGCCGCCGACGTCGGTGGCGCTGTCCTCGAGGACGACGATGTAGCGGCCGGGTACGGCGGTGGGGCTGTCGGCGTACCGGATGGGTGCGCTGGGATCGGCCGCGGCGGGTCCGCCGAAGCCGAGGACGGCCGCGGCTGCCACCAGGGCGGCCAGGCCGAGATTGAATGGGCGCAAGGTTCTCTCCTCCCAAGAGATCCCCTGCTTCGCGGCCGGGTCCGGACGACACCGACCGCGAAGGGGTGCCGCCGAACCTAGGAGCGACCGGGCCGCACCGGCAGAGCCGTTAACAGCCATCGACGATTCGTAACGTCAAAACTGTTTATGACGGTGGGGGTGGCCGCGGCAACGAGCACCATCCAAGATCTGAGTCATGCGGCGGTTCGATGGGCGGGTGGCGTTGGTGACCGGGGCGGCGCAGGGCATCGGCCGGGCCATCGCGGTCCGGCTCGCCTCCGAGGGGGCCGCAGTGGCCCTTGCTGACCTCGACGCGGACGCCGTCGTCGCGGCCGCACGTCAGCTGGCGGAGGGCGGTGCCGACGCGCTGCCGCTGGTCTGCGACGTGGCCAACCGCGCCGCCGTGGTTGCCGCGGTCGCCGCCGTCGTCGCCCGCCACGGCCGGTTGGACGTGCTCGTCAACAACGTCGGCGTCACCGCCGACACACCGTTCGAGGAGATCGACGAGGCGGCGTGGCAGAACCAGGCCGGGCCGACGCTGTACGGCGCCGTCAGTTGCGTCCAGGCGGCCCTCCCCCACCTGCTCGCCTCACCGGTCGGCGGCAACGTGGTCGGCATCGGGTCGGTGAACGGGCTCGCGGCCTTCGGTGACGTCGTCTACTCCGCGGCGAAGGCCGGCCTGGTCAGCCTCAACCAGAACCTCGCCGTGCACTACTCGCGTCGTGAGTTGGCCCGCCGGGGGTCGTCCTCGCTGGGCATCCGGTTCAACCTCATCGCGCCGGGCACCGTCCGGACCGCCGCCTGGACCAGGTCCGGGCCGGCCGGGCTGGCCACACTGGACCGTCTGGCTGGGCGTTACCCGGCTGGCCGGATCGGCACGCCGGAGGACATCGCGGCGGCTGTCGCCTTCCTCGCCTCGGACGACGCGTCCTGGATCACCGGAGTGGTCCTGCCGGTCGACGGTGGGGCGATGACGGGCCCGCTAAGCCTGGGCAACTGGGCGGAGTGAGCCCGGTCGACGCCGCACGGGCCGCACGGAGGGCGACCTGCGCGAGCTAGCTGGCCGATTTGGCATCGTTAAGGTCCAATGCACTGGGCAGTCGCTTAGCCCGCGATAGCGGCGATCTTGTCCGTAGCGCTCCGCTTCCCCCCTTAGCCGGAGCCGAGTACCGTTGCGTCGTCAAGATTGACGTATGCGCATAGCGTGGCGCCGTGCTGCCTTGCAAGCCAATGACTCCAAAGGAGAAGTTTTGGCTCATCCGGACGTGCACAGGTTCGAGGGCCTCGACGCGTTGCGCAGAGACCTATTGATCAAAAAGACTCTACATGTCGCTTCATTGGCTACCTTTCATGACACGACTACCAACGGGTTCCGGTCCAGTCGCGAGCGTCCGGAAGGCCATTTGTCGCCCTCCAGCACCTCGACTTGTTTGACATCAATGATTGCGGGATCGGCGTGGCCTGGCACAAGCTGGTCGGATCGAGGTCCCGAGCTCGCCCGTGAACTACTAAGGAATACGCGGACGACGAAAGGACTGGACACAGGCAACCTATATACGGAGTCGTTTCGACTTGAGGCGGTAGACGCCTTGTGTTACCGGCGCATTGGGTCCCAGGCGTCCACGAACGAGGGATACGAAGCACTGGTAAGTTCTACCGAATTTGTAGGTTCATTCGAAAGAATAGCTCGGCGAATTGCCGAGGGAATCCAAACCGGATATGCTCGGATTGGCAACTATCCACCATCAGCATACATGACACAGTTGGCCGTAAGGGTTTTGAAGAAAACGCGATCCGACCTACTTGATGAAACGTTGGCGAAACGGGTTACGTCTTGGGCTTGGTCCGAACTTAGCCGCCAACTGGCACTTGTGCTGGCCAACAGCAACACTGCCGACTTCTATCAGCTAGCCT
Source organism: uncultured Actinomycetota bacterium (assembly GCA_963840005.1). Lineage (GTDB taxonomy): Bacteria > Actinomycetota > Actinomycetes > Mycobacteriales > Micromonosporaceae > Asanoa. Next base: position 25,138 of record CAWIXO010000004.1, read on the forward strand.
ACTGTGCGATCATCCTCGCAAGTTTTGACGAACCCGGAAGGGCAACGCCGGAGGAGCGTCTCCTAATAGATACCGCCATCGACCAACTCTTCATGGCCCAATTGCCTGACGGGAGTTGGCCCAGGTCGGCGCCAATCTTCGACCTTCCGGGATCAGGAAGCTCATACTGCTATGAGCCTGAAATGCTCGCTCAGCTTCTGTCCGAACCGAACCTGGAGGAGCGCGGTCTTAGGCATCTTGACGCCTTGAAGAAAACTTATGAATGGCTGGTTAGGTCGGCTTACCAGCTTCATGGAGGCGCTCTTGCTTGGGCATCTGGACATCGGCAGACACACGGCCCTGAATCCTGGGCCACGGCTTCCTCGTACCACTTCATTCACGCGTTCGAGCGCCTAATATCCGAGCAGATACGCCGTACTGTCTTCGACTATCTCCGAACGCCGTACGTCAAGCCTTCTTCCCCCAAGAAAGATGAGGGCGAATTCGCTAAGGGCCTACTGGACAGCGTTCTCTACCTGGGTAGCCAGAAGTCGTCCTTGAGAAAGGTCCTCTATACCCGCTTCGTCGAACAAGTGGCGCGGTGCGCGGATCAGGTAGCAGCTGGAGGCTCGATTCCCGCCAAAACCCCGAACACTGCAATTTTGTTCGGTCCACCGGGTACGTCCAAGACCGAACTTACCAAGGCGATAGCCACGTTCCTCGGATGGCCACGGCTGACGCTCGACCCCTCTCATTTCGTTAGGCGGGGAATTGAGCTGATAAGCGCCGAAGCGGACATCTTGTTTACGATGCTCGAGGCAGTGGACCGAGTAGTCGTACTCCTGGATGAGATTGACGAGCTCGTTCGTGATCGCGCCGTTGCGCAAGAAGCACTGTCGCGATTCCTAACAACCAGCATGCTTCCTAAGCTAGCCGGGATCAATAGAGGAAAGCATATCCTCTTTATAGTGGCGACAAATCACATAGAGCAATTCGACATCGCCATAAGTCGGCCAGGTCGTTTCGACTTGATCCTTCAGGTGATGCCGCCGACTGCGGAAGAGAAGCTGCGTCGGTTCGATGTCCTAGCCCATCATTTTGAGGAAGTAGTGCGTGACGACGCTAGCCGTAGAGATCAACTCGGCCAGTTGACCTACGATGAGACTGCACGGCTAGTTGACCGATTGGGTGACTCTACGACTCGATCCGACGCGCTACGGTATCTTGATCAGGAGTTCCAATCGTGTACGTTGAACAGCCCCGTTGACCGCCTTCAGAGGCTCAACGAGACCTGGCATGCCGTATCGGAGCAGCATCGCAACAGGATAAGGGTGCCGAATGCACCTGAGACGGAGAGACGTATATGAACCGAAGCGATGAGCCAAGCCCAATTAGGACCTGCGTCATCGGCAGTTTCCGTCAACACTACGAGGACGTTCTAGCTGCCGTGCAAGCTTTTCAAGCGTGCGGGTTGGAGGTTCTCTCTCCCGCCGTCTCGATCATCGTTAACCCTGGGGACGAGTTTGTGCGGTTCGCGTCCGACCCAGTCACTTCCGAGAATGCCGAGATTCAGCTTGAGGCCTTGCGGAACATCTTCGCCTCCGACTTCGTGTTTGTCGTCGCACCAGACGGATACATTGGACGGACTACCTGCTACGAGATAGGCGCTATCCAGGCCGCCGGAATCCCTCTCTTCTTCTCCGCTCCGCCTCTGGATCTGCCCATTTCCGTTTCCAAGGACGCGATTGCCAGTGCTGCGGCGCTGGCTCGAGAAGTCGTTGCCAGCGGAGCAGTGCCGCGAACCGAAGTGGATGATGTAGAGATGAACTTGTCTGGACTCCTAGCAGATGCTGGACGCGTGGGACGTGATAGGCAGGACGCGCTCGGTTGTCCATCGTGAACAGCGAGACTTGCCTTCGGCGATACGGCTCCTGCTGGGGCCTCGCTGCATCGCTTGGTGCCCGCCCCGGCGCGTAGCAGTCGTCCCGGCAAGGTTCCTGCGGCCTGGGACGTATCCCACCGGCCGCTAGGGTCACGACTTCGCACGGCTGGCGCGGGACTGGGTAATGGCGCCGAGCACGAGGACGACCAGGACGATGCCGCCCAGCCACCAGAGCCAACCGAAACGGTCCGTCGCGGCGGAGCTCGCGTCGCGGTCGCCGGCAGGCAGCGGCGGCATCTGTTGGGCCACCTTGGCCTGCACCTTGACCAGGGACTTGCCGGGATGGGGCTCGGGCGCGGTCACCGTGACCGCCCACTCCCCCGGTGTGAGCACCGGCCCGCTGCTGTAGAAGCCACGTCCCTCGGCGGACGGCCGCAGCTGGATCGGCCCCACGGACCGGCCGCCTTCGCCGGTCGCGGTCAGCACCAGACCCACCGCCTGCTCGACCGGGTGCTCGTCCTTCGTGTAGATCGCGCGGACCGTCACGCCCCCCGCGCCATCGCTGGCGACGTCGAGCGTGACGGGTCCGTCGTGTGCGTATGCGGGCAGGCCCGGGACGAGCGCCAGCAGTGCCGCGGCGAAGACCGCCGCCACCAGCCGAATGACGTTCATCCCGGGCCCTTCCGTGACTACTTCAGCGGTCCGCCGGCGACCTGCCGGGCCGGGTCACCGGGCACGCGCCCGGTGCCGGCCAGCGACTTGTTGCCGTTGGCCTTCTTGCCCGCCGCGCTGGACTCGCCGCCGAGGCGGACGATCATGGCGTTGGCGTCGCGGACCAGGACGGCCCGCACCTCGGCGTTCGGCACCAGCGTGGTGTCGGAGGCCAGGGTGATGAGCTCGCGCAGCTGCTTGATCGCCTTGTTGTCGTTGCCGTTGGCCTCCGCGTCGCGCGCCGCCTGCAGCTTGTTGCCGAGCTGCTTGTGCGCCTTCTGCGTCAGCCAACTGGTCGCCTTGAAGCGGTCGAGCAGGAACTGCATGTCGCGGAACGACGTGGTGACGTAGAACCGGACGGACGTCGCGGTGACGTTGCCGGCCTTGTCGGTCGCCGTCACGGTCAGCTCGTGCAGGCCGAGCGGCAGCTCGAACATGGCCTGCAGCTTGTTGGCCGGGTACGCCGCACCGTCGAGCGTGCCTACCACGCTCTTGAGGCCCGACGTCGGGTCGACCGCCTGGTACGTCACCCGGACGTCCTGGCTGTCACCGTAGAGCTGGCCGTCGGCCAGTCCGCCGATGATCACCGTCGGCTTCGTGCCGTCGATCTTGACGATCGCCGACTTGAGCGTCTCCACGTTGCCGGCCGTGTCGGTCGCGCGGTAGAGCAGCTCGTGCTCGCCGTTGCCGGTGATGTCGACCGGCGCCGTGTACGGCGTCCAGGCGCCACCGTCCAGGGCGTACTCCACCTTGGACACCCCGGATCCGGCGTCGGTCGACGCCAGCGTGACCGGGACGGCCCCGTTGTGCCAGCCGTCGTCGGTCGCCGGCGCGAACGTCGCCGCCGTCACCGGCGCGGTGGTGTCGATCTTCACCGCCACCGACTTGGTGGCCTCCACGTTGCCGGCCTCGTCGGTCGACCGGAACCGCACCTCGTGCGGGCCGTCTCCGGAGACCGCGACCGGCGCGGTGTACGCCGTCCAGGTGGTCGCACCGTCGAGCTGGTACTCGGTGCTCGCCACCCCGCTGCCACCGGCCTCGTCCGCCGCGGTCAGCGTGACCGTCGCCGGGCCGGTGTACCAGCCCTCGGTCGCGCTGCCCGCTGACCGCCGCCGTGGTGACCGGCGCCGTCGTGTCGTCCGGCTCCTCGTCGCCCGTCGACAGGCGGAAGTAGTCGAACGACACCGGCTTCGACGCCGTCTGTGCCGCGCCGAGGCTGAACACGCCGACCTTCGGTCGTGGTGGCGACGGCCGCGTTGGTCAGCGTCTCCGGGAACGTGGTCCAGGTCGTGCCGTCCGCGGAGTACGACGCCGTGTAGGTGTCGCCCACCTTGGCCAGCCGCAGGTACCACACCGCGGTGGTCAGGTTCGTGACCTGCGGTTGCGGGTTCTGCACCACGCTGGCGATCTCGCTGCGGAACTCGATCCGCCGCGACGACCGGCTGACCGACCGCGTTGTCGGCGATGTAGTCCAACTTCAGGTAGTTGTCGTCGTCGGCGTACACGATCAGGCCGCCCTGCTGGTACTGCTCGTTCAGCTGGCTGCCGTCGACCTTGGTCTCGATCGTCCAGTCGCCGGCCGGCGCGTTCTGCAGGATGAAGTTGGTCGGTCCGGTGTTGTTGCCCGTGTAGATGTCGCCGTTCGGCACGTCGATGGTGAGCTGACCCACCGGCGACCTGGTAGGCCGTGGCGTCCTCGCGGACCACCGCGTCCCAGCGGCACTTGTCGAGCGCCGAACCGTCGAACTCGTCGGACGGCACGACCTCGCCACCCGCCTCGTCCGGCGTGATCTGGAACCAGTCGAACTCGGCGTTGACCACCGGCGCGGCGCTGCCGCCGTTGACCGCGTACAAGCCGATCTTCGGGTTCTCGATCCCGGCCAGCGCGGCCGAGCGACCGGCCGGCGTGAACGTCACGCCGTCGATCGAGTACGCCGCGGTGAGGTTGGTGCCGTCCGAGGTGAGCCGCAGGAACACCGTGTCGGTGTCCGCCGGCGTGCTGTCGGCCGCCTCGTTGCGCGGCACGCTCGCGGTCTGGCGGATGAACTCCACCCGCTTGTAGTCCGCGAACAGCAGGTCGAGCTTGGCCCAGTTGGCGTCGTCGCCGTAGAGGATCAGGCCGGCCTGCTGGTAGTTGGCGGTCAGCGGCAGGGTCACCTTGGTGGTGGCCTGCCAGGCGCCGGCCGGTGTCGGCTGGAGAATGATGTTGCCGGCGTCGGCACGGGTGCCGTAGAGGTCAGCCGCCTGGGTCGGCAGGCGCAGAGCCCCACCGGCCACGGAGTACGTCTGGTTCTCCCGGACGATCGTGCTCCACCGGTCACGGTCGAGCGCCGTGCCGTCGAAGTTGTCCGAGCGCGCCCCGAAGCAGGACGTGTTCGGCGCCTCGACCCGGATGGGCACCGTGGCGTACGCCGCCGCGCCGCGGGCGTCGGTCACGGTCAGGGTCGCCGTGAACGTGCCGGGCGTGGTGTAGGTGTGCGACGCGTTGGCCGTGTTGGCCGTCGTGCCGTCACCGAAGTCCCAGGCGTACGTCAGCGGGTTGTCGCCCTCCTCGTCGGTCGCCGTTGCCGCTGAACTCGACGACCAGCGGCGTGGTGCCGGACGTCGGGTTGCCGGACGCGGTGACCACCGGCGGCGCGTTGTCGGTCACGCCGCGGCCGAGGAAGTCGACCCAGTTGACGTTGAACACCGAGCCCTGGCCGGTGGTGCCGGCCGGGTTGCGGGCGATGAAGAACAGCGGCCCGCTGGTGGTCGGTGGGTTGTCCAACGGCAGTGTCACATCCACGTAGGACTGCCAGCCGCCGGTGCCGGGCACGTCGACCGTGCCGACCACGGCGCCGTCGACCGCACCGGACCGGACCTCGATCCGGCCGCCGTTGACCGCCGAGGCGGCCCGGAAGCGCAGGCTGGTGATGCCCGTCAGGTTGGTCGGGTCGAACGTCCAGTAGTCACCGTCTTCGATGAAGCCGATGTTCTGGAAGCCGCCCTGGGTGTCGGCGGTGGTCTCCCGTTGCACGCCCGGGTCGCCGCCGCCGACGCCGTCGGGTGCCCGACCGGTCGCCGTGAAGTACTCCGCCTGCTTGCGCTTGGGCTGGAGCTGTTCGATGTCGCGGCCGGTCAGCGGGCTGGAGCCGCCGACCCCGCCGTCGTCGGTGTAGGTCGCCTCGAACACGCCGAACACGTTGGCGTCAGCACCGTGCCCGGACGCGAGCGAGGTCTGGATGCTGCCCGTGCAGCCCTGCTGGCTCTGCAGCGGGTGGGCGTGCTCGTCGTGGCCCAGGTAGTACTGGAGCTTCACCCTGGCGCAGTCGATGTCGCCGTCCTCCGGGTCGGTCACGGTCACCGTGTACTCGACCTGGTCGCCCCAGTTGAAGAAGCCACCGTCCGGCGGGAACGTGATCGACACCGTCGGCTCGGTGTTGCCCACGGTGACCGGCACGTTGGCCACCGCGGTCCGACCGCCGGGGTCGGTCACGGTGAGCTGGGCCGTGTAGTTGCCCGGCGCCGCGTACGTGTGGCTCGGGTTGGCGTCGGTCGAGGTGCCGCCGTCGCCGAAGGTCCAGGCGTAGGTGATCTCCTCCTCGTCCGGGTCACGCGACCCGGCGCTGGAGAACTGGACGGTCAGCGGCGACGGTCCGGAGGTCGGCGTGCCGCTCGCGACCGCGATCGGTGCCCGGTCGCCCGCCACGTAGTCGATCCGATAGATCCCGGAGTCGTCGTTGTTGCCGCCGAACCCGCTGCCCCACTCGATGAGGTAGAGCGCGCCGTCGGACCCGAACTCGAAGTCCATCGGGCGCAGGAAGCTCATCCCGGTCAGCAGCTGGTTGATGTCGACCAGGCTGTGCGCGTCCTCGGCGAGCTGGAACGCGTACATCTTGTTCTGGTTCCACTCACCGAAGATGGCCTTGCCGTCGTAGTAGGCGGGCCACTTGCGGTCGGACGGGTTGGCCGCGTCGTAGCGGTAGACCGGGCCGCCCATCGGCGCTCCGCCGCCACCGATCTCCGGGAACAGCGGGTTGCCGCTGTAGTCGTAGTCGATGGTGGGCGCGATCGCCGGCGGCAGGTTCTGCAGGCCGGTGTTGTTGGGCGAGTTGTTGACGATCGCCGCGCAGTCGAACTTCGGCCCGCTCGGACCGCTCGGGAACGTGTAGTCGTTGTAGGCGTAGTTGTTGCCGTGGCAGTAGGGCCAGCCGTAGAAGCCGGGCTGCGCCACGATGTTCCACTCGACCGTCCCCTCCGGACCCCGGTTGGGGTCGGCGGCGCCGGCGTCCGGGCCGTAGTCGCCCACGACCAGCGTGTCGGTCTGCGGGTCGATGCCGATCCGGAACGGGTTGCGGAAGCCCATCGCGAAGATCTCGGGACGGGTCTGCGCGGTGCCGGCGGGGAACAGGTTGCCCGACGGGATCGTGTACGAGCCGTCGTCCTCGGGGTGGACCCGCAGGATCTTGCCGCGCAGGTCGTTGGTGTTGCCGCTGGACCGCTGGGCGTCGAAGTCCGCCCGGCCCGGCCGCTCGTCGATCGGGTTGAACGAGTTGGACTCGAACGGGTTCGTGTTGTCACCCGTGGCCAGGTAGATGTTGCCCGCGCTGTCGAAGACCATGCTGCCGCCCGCGTGGCAGCAGGTGTTGCGCTGGGTGTCGACCTGCAGGATCACCTCTTCGGTGGCCAGGTCGACGGTGTTGCCGTTGACGGTGAACCGCGACAGGTAGTTCCGCGCGGCACCGCCGTCCGGCGCGTAGTAGAGGTAGATCCAGTTGTTGGTGGCGAAGTCCGGGTCGAGCCTGACGCCGATCAGGCCGTCCTCGTTGCCGGTGAACACGTCCAGCGTCGCCGCCGTCGTGGTCAGGCCGGTGGTCGGCGAGATGACCTGCAGCCGCCCGTCGCGCTCCGCGTAGAACACCCGGCCGTCGGGCGCGATGTCGAGCTCCATCGGGTTCTGCGTGTTGCTGTCCAGCGTCACCTTCTCGAAGCTGCTCGTCTTGCTGGCCGAGCAGTCGGCGTCGACGACGCCCGCGGTGGTCTCGATGCCGCCGAGCAGGTGACCGAGGAAGTTCGGCTCGCTGTACGACTCGATGGTGTGCCCGCTGCCCGTGTACCAGGAGCGGCCGCCGTCGAAGTCCTGGCACCACGCGGTCGGGTGGTCGGCGCCCATCGCGCCCGAGCCCGGTGCGTAGCTGGTCTCGTCGAGGCTGGCCAGCACGTGCACGGTGCCGCGCGGGTTGGTGCGGAAGTTGTACCACTCGTCGAAGCGGTTCCACTCCGCCGGCAGGTCCGCGGTGGACGGGTGCGCCGGGTCCTCGACCTTGATCGTGGCGTTCTGGTTGCTCGGGTGCGCCGAGAAGTACGCGCCGACGAGCTGGCCGTACCAGGCCCAGTCGTACTCGGTGTCAGAGGCGGCGTGCACACCCACGTAGCCGCCGCCGGCCTTGACGTACCGCTCGAAGGCCGCCTGCTGGTCGGTGTTGAGCACGTCACCGGTGGTCGAGAGCCAGACAACGGTGGCGAAGGTGGCCAGGTTGGCGTCGGTGAACGCGGCCGCGTCCTCGGTGGCGGTCACGGAGAAGCCGTGGTCCGCGCCGAGCTGCTGGATCGCGGCGATGCCCGCCGGGATCGCGTCGTGCCGGAAGCCGGCGGTCTTCGAGAAGACCAGGACGTTGTACGGCGCGCCGGGTGCCGGTGCGGCACTGGCAGGCGCGGGGCCTGCGACGAGCACGCCGAGCACGAGGGCGAGGCTGGCCGCGAGGCTGATCAGGGGTCTGAAGCTAGTTCGGACAAAACGGCGATGGACGGACACGAAGGCGCTCCTCCGCAAGCGGTATTGTCCCGGGTCCTCAGCTCGCCGAAGACTGAGTGCCCAGGTTGGATGATCGCTGCCTGACGATTAACTCTTGTGGATCAAGGCAAAGACAAGCCTTGTGCGATGTATTTGCATATAACGTTTGAGTAACTACCGGCCGCCGGCGACTCGGATGGTCGCTCCGGTTACAAAGGACGCCTCGTCGCTGAGGAGCCAGGCGATGGCCGCGGCCACCTCGTCGGGCTGGCCGGCGCGGCCCAGCGGGGCGCCCGGCCCGAGGCGGTCGGGGCGGCCGGGCTCGCCGCTCTGGGTGCCGTGGAAGTCGGTGTAGATGATCCCGGGCTGGACGGTGTTGACCCGGATGCCGTCGGGACCCAGCTCCTTGGACAGTCCCAGGGTGAGCGTGTCCAATGCGGCCTTGCTGGCGGCGTAGTGCGGATATTCGAACGGGCTGCCGAGGGTCGTGGCGGCCGAGGAGACGTTGACGATCGCGCCGCCGGTGGTCATCCGCCGGGCAGCCTCGCGGGCGCAGAAGATGGCGCCGACCACGTTGACCTCGACCACGCGGCGGAGGTCCTCGTCGTCGAGGTCGACGAAACGGCCGATCCGGCTGCCGACTCCGGCGTTGTTGACCAGGCCGGTGACCGGGCCGAGCGCCTCGGCCGCCTGCGCGAAGAGCTTCGCGACCTGGTGCGCGTCGGCGGTCTCGACGGCGATCGCCAGCGCCTGGCCGCCGTTCTCGCTGATCTCGTCGACCACGGTCTTCGCCGCGGCCGCGTCGCTCCGGTAGCCGACGGCGACGGCGTGGCCGGCCGTGGCGAGGCGGCGGCAGGTGGCGGCGCCGATGCCGCGCGATCCGCCGGTGACGATGGTGACCTTCACGCGTCGAGCTCCAACCGTGCGTAGACCTTGTCGCCCTGGTGGTCCAGCGCCGCGCCGCAGCGACTCAGCGTCGCCCGGGCGGCCCGGTTGCCGGGCGTCCTATCGGCCCTGACGGTACGCGCGCCGGCGTGCCGTGCCTCGCCGAGGAGGGCGTGGCGGGCCTGCGCGGCCAGGCCCTGGCCGCGGGCGGATCGTGTCACACCCTGGAAGTAGCGTCCCCGCCATGACGCGGCCTTTTCTCGTCGATATCCCCGACGGTGTCCTGCACGACCTGCGCGCCAGAATCCGGGCCACGCGCTGGCCACCGCCCGCACCCGGGCCGCCGTGGCAGCAGGGCACGGATCTCGGCTATCTGCGCGACCTGCTGGCCTACTGGGCCGACGGGTTCGACTGGCGGGCGGCGGAGCGGGGGCTCAACAGCTATCCCCAGTTCGTCTCCGTCGTCGACGGGGTCGAGATCCATTTCGTGCACCAGCGGGCGGCCGGTGGCGGCGGGGTGCCGCTGGTGCTGACGCACGGGTGGCCGAGCGCGTGGGTCGAGCTCCTGCCGCTGGTGTCGCGGCTGACCGACCCGGCGGCGCACGGCCTCGACGGCCCGGCGTTCGACGTCGTGGTGCCCTCCCTGCCCGGCTACGGCTTCACCGAGCGCCCCGCCCACACCGGGGTGACCACCCGCTACGTCGCGGGGCTCTGGCACGGGCTGATGGGCGCGCTGGGCTATCCCCGTTACGGCGCGGGTGGCGGTGACTTCGGCGCCGGCGTGGCCACCTGGATGGCGCTGACGGCACCTGAGCGGGTGTCTGGCATCCACCTGACCACGCCGGAGGTCTCGCCCTACCTCGGGCCCGGTTCGACGCCGCTGACGCCTGCCGAGCGGGCCTACGTCGACCATGTCGCGACCTGGGACAGCACCGAGCGCGGCTACACCGCGATCCAGAGCACCCGGCCGCAGACGCTGGGCTACGGGCTGACCGACTCCCCCGCCGGGCTGGCCGCCTGGGTCGTGGAGAAGTGGCGGTCCTGGGGCGACACCGGCGGCGACGTCGACGCCCGGTTCGGCCGCGAGTTCCTGCTCACCCTGCTGACCGTCTACTGGGCGACCGGGTCGATCACCACCTCGATCCGGGACTACTACGACAACCGCTGGCACGGCGTGGAGATCGGGCCGGCCGACCGGGTCGCCGTGCCGACCGCGACGGCGGTGTTCGCCAACGAGTTCGTGCCCGAGGGCGTGCCGCCGCCGGAGTGGGCGGAGCGGCTCTACGCCGTGCGGCGGCGCACAGTGTTCTCGCGCGGCGGGCACTTCGCCGCCGTCGAGGAGCCCGACCTGGTGGCGGGAGACATAGCGGCGTTCTTCGGGAGCGTGTTGCGCTCGGGGGGTGATGCTTGATCGACTCGACGCATGGCAGGGCACATGACGGCCGACGAGTTCCGCCGGCACGGGCACGACCTGGTCGACTGGGTGGCCGACTACTGGGAGTCGGTCGGTTCGCTCCCGGTGCGGCCGACGGACCCACCCGGCGCGGTGGCCGCCCGTCTGCCGGCGGGTCCGCCCGAGGAGGGTGACGCCTTCGCGGGTCTGCGGCGTGACCTCGACGAGGTGGTGCTGCCTGGAATGACGCATTGGCAGCATCCGGGGTTCTTCGCCTACTTCCCGGCCAACACCTCGGGCCCGAGCGTGCTCGGCGACCTCGTCGGTGCCGGGCTCGGGGTGCAGGGCATGCTCTGGGCCACCGGGCCGGCCGCGACCGAGGTCGAGACCGTCATGCTCGACTGGCTGGCGACCCTGCTCGACCTGCCGGAGCGGTTCCGGTCGACGTCGACCGGCGGCGGGGTGATCCAGGACTCGGCCTCGTCGGCGGCCCTGGTCGCCACGCTGGCCGGGCTGCACCGCGCCGGCGGCGGCGCCTGGCGCACCGACGGGATCGGCGGCGCGCGCTACACCGTCTACACGTCGACCCAGGGCCACTCGTCGATCGAGAAGGCGGCCCGGATCGCCGGCATCGGCGACGCCGGGGTGCGGCAGATCGAGGTCGACCCGGCCACCCTGGCGATGCGCCCGTCGGCGCTGCGGGCCGCGTTGGCGGCCGACGTGGCCGCCGGGGCCCGGCCGGCGGTCGTGGTGGCCACGATCGGCACCACGTCGACCACGGCGGTCGACCCGCTGCCGGAGATCGGCGCGATCTGCCAGGAGTTCGGGGTCTGGCTGCACGTCGACGCGGCCTACGCGGGCGCGGCCGCGGTCGTCCCCGAGCTGCGCTGGAGTCACGCGGGGCTGGAATTCGCCGACTCGTACTGCTTCGACCCGCACAAGTGGCTGCTCACCGGCTTCGACTGCGACGCGTTCTGGGTCGCCGACCGGGAAGCGCTGGTCGCCGCCCTGACGGTCATGCCGGAATACCTGCGCAACGTGGCCACCGAGTCCGGCGCGGTGATCGACTACCGCGACTGGGGTGTGCCGCTCGGTCGCCGCTTCCGGGCGCTCAAGCTGTGGTTCGTGCTGCGCTGGTACGGCGCCGAGGGCCTACGCGACCACATCCGCTCCGGGGTCGCACTGGCCCAGCGCTTCGCGGCGCGGGTCGCCGCCGACGACCGCTTCGAGATCGTCGCGCCGCACCCGTTCTCGCTGGTCTGCTTCCGCCTGAAGGCCGGCGACGGCCCCTCGGAGGCGCTGCTGGAGCGGATCAACGCGACGGGCCGCTTCTACCTGACCCACACCCGGGTCAACGGCGCCTACGTCCTACGGCTCGCGGTCGGCTCACCGCAGACCACGCGAATCCCACCTGGACGACGTCTGGTCGGTCATCTCCACGACAGCGGACGACCTCCTCTCCTAGGCCGATCCCGCCACCCCCACCGCGCCCGCATTTGCTCTGCACCCATATACGCACCACGTCCGACCTGGGGTGGTGCGTATATGGCTGCAGAGCAAAGCCGTGCGAAATGCGGCCGGGCGGAGGGGACAGAACGGGACACCGGGAACATCCCGCGCGGCGGTGGCGATGTGGTGTACCCGGCCATTCCGGTTCGGAGCGCGGCCGAAGATGGTTCGATGTGCGTACCCGCGGCGGTCCGAGATGCGACCTCCGGACCGTCGTGGGCCTACCTAGGCCAAGAATTCGGACCCGAAGGCCTACCTGGCCCGCGCGGTCAGACGCCGGCGGGCCTGCCCATCCTTCGCGGTCCGACCCCGGCAGGCCTGCCCATGGTCACGGTCCGACCGCGGCAGGCCTGCCCGTCATTCGGCGTCAACCTCGGCTGGGCCTGCCTTCGCCTCGCGGTCCGACCCGGGCGGGCCTGCCCATGCCACGCGGCCCGACCTCGGCAGGCCTGCCGTCCGTCGCGGTCAAACCCGAGCGGGCCTAGCCGGCCCTCGGGTCAGGCCCAGGCCGCGGGATCCGCGGTGAGGTCGCGGACGCGGTCCGGGAGCTTGCCGGTCGCGACGTCGTGGATCGAGACCAGGTCGAGGATCTCGCGCTCGCTGGCCCGCAGTGCGATCCACACGTCCTGGAGCGCGGCCGCGGCGCCCTGGTAGCCGAGGTCTTCCGGGCGCTGGCCGCGGACGTTGGCCAGTGGGCCGTCGATCGCCCTTATCACCTGCCCCAGCGTGATCTCCCGCGCCGGGCGGGCCAGCCAGTAGCCACCCTCGGGACCGCGCTGGGCGTGCACCAGGCCGGCCCGGCGGGTCTGGAGCAGGATGCTCTCCAGGAACTTCGGCGGGATGTCCTGCGCCTTGGCCACCTGTTCGGCGGTCATCGGCACCGGGCCGTCGCTGTTTCGGTCCGCGACCGCGGCCAGTTCAGCCATCGCGCGTAGTGCGTAGTCGACCCGTGCGGACAGTCGCATGCCACTAAGCCTATCGGGTACGTAGACGCGAAAAGATCATGCGCCCACGCGGCGGAGGAGGCCCTCCTGGACCGCGGTGGCGATGTTGGCGCCGTCGACCGTGAACATTCGGCCCGTGGCCAGGCCGCGGCCGCCCGAGGCGGTCGGGCTCCAGCAGTCGTAGAGGAACCACTCGTCGGCCCGGAACGGGCGGTGGAACCAGAGCGCGTGGTCGAGGCTGGCCCCGATCACCCCGCCCGGACCCCAGACCTCGCCGTGCACGGAGAGCACCGAGTCGAGCAGCGTCATGTCGGACGCGTAGGCCAGCGCGCAGGCGTGCAGCAGCGGGTCGTCCGGCAGCTTGCCGTCGATCCGCATCCACACCCGCTGGTGCGGGTCGGCCCGCCGGTCGCCGGGCGCGCACCCAGCCGGGCTCGCCGACGTAGCGGACGTCGAGCGGCCACGGGACGCTGTTCCAGATGCCGAGCCGCTCCGGGTAGCGCGCCAGCCGCTCCTGCATCGTCGGCAGCTCTTCGGGGCCGGGCACGTCGGGCGGCGCCGGCGCCTGGTGGTCGAGGCCGTCCTCGTGCCGGTGGAACGACGCCGACATGAAGAAGATGGTCTTGTCGTTCTGGACCGCTACGGAACGCCGCACCGAGAACGAGCGGCCGTCGCGGATGTTCTCCACGTGGTACTCGATCGGCGCGCCGGACTCCCCCGGCCGCACGAAGTAGCCGTGCAGCGAGTGGACCGTGCGCGACGGGTCGACGGTGCGGCCCGCGGCCACCAGGGCCTGCGCGGCGACGTGGCCGCCGTACACCCGCTGCGGACCGACCACCGGCGTGGTGCCGACGAACGTCTGGTCGTCGCGCCGCTCGAGGTCGAGGGTGCGGACCAGGTAGTCGACCGCCGACTGGCCGCCGGCGGGCATCGCGTCGGTCACGGAGTCTGGCGCGGCACGCTCGCCGGGTCGACCAGCGAGCCGATCAGGTGCACGCGCAGCGTGTTGGTCGAGCCCGGCGTGCCGGGCGGGCTGCCGGCGACGACCACCACGTAGTCGCCGGGCTCGGCCCGGCCGAGGCCGAGCAGCGCCTGGTCGACCTGGCGGAACATGTCGTCGGTGTGCTGCACGAACGGCATGTGGAAGGTCTCCACACCCCAGCTCAGCGCGAGCTGGGCGCGCACCTCGGAAACCGGGGTGAAGGCCAGCAGCGGCAGTTCACAGTGGAGCCGGGCGAGCCGGCGGACGGTGTCGCCGGTCTGCGAGAACGCGACCAGGGCCTTGGCGCCGACGGCGCGCGCGACGTTGGAGGCGGCGATGGTGAGCGCGCCGCCGTGCGTACGCGGGTCGTGCTGCAGCCGCGGGATCGGCAGGCCGCCGGCCTCGGTCGTCGAGATGATCTTCGCCATCGTGCTGACCGTGAGCACCGGGTACTTGCCCACGCTGGTCTCGCCGGAGAGCATCAGCGCGTCGGCGCCGTCGAGCACCGCGTTGGCCACGTCGGAGGCCTCGGCGCGGGTCGGGCGCGCGTTCTCGATCATCGAGTCGAGCATCTGGGTGGCGACGATGACCGGCTTGGCGTCTTCGCGGCACATCTGCACGGCGCGCTTCTGCCACAGCGGAACCTGGTCGAGCGGAAGCTCCACGCCCAGGTCGCCGCGGGCGACCATGATGCCGTCGAACGCGTCCACGATGTCTTCGAGCCGCTCGACGGCCTCGGGCTTCTCCACCTTGGCCAGCACCGGGCGGTGCACGCCGACCTCGTCCATGATCTCGTGGACCAGCTTGACGTCGTCCGGCGAGCGGACGAACGAGAGCGCCACCAGGTCGCAACCGAGGCGCAGCGCGAAGCGCAGGTCGTCGGTGTCCTTCTCGGACATGGCCGGCACGCTCACCGCGACGTTGGGCAGCGAGACGCCCTTGTTGTTGGAGACCGGGCCGCCCTCGATGACCAGCACCCGGATGTCGTTGCCGGAGACGTCGGTGACCTCGACGGCGACCTTGCCGTCGTCGATGAGCAGCCGGTCGCCGGGCTTGACCTCCTGCGGCAGCTTCTTGTAGGTGCAGGAGACCCGGTCGGCGGTGCCGACGACGTCGTCGCTGGTGATCACCACGGAGTCGCCGGTGCGCCACTCGTGCGGGCCGTCGGCGAAGCGGCCGAGCCGGATCTTCGGGCCCTGCAGGTCGGCGAGGATCGCGACCGCGCGGCCGGCCGCGTCGGCGGCCTCGCGGACCAGCTTGTAGACCGCCTCGTGGTCTACGTGGTCACCGTGGCTGAAGTTGAGCCGTGCCACGTCCATCCCGGCGTCCACAAGGCCCCGAATCCGTTCCGCTGATGCGGTCGCGGGCCCAAGTGTGCAGACAATCTTCGCGCGGCGTGTCACGCCCATGAGGCTAGTCTCTTTCCCGGATCGTCCTCGTAACCGGCTTCTGTCGGGAATCCGAACAGTTGCCGCCCACCAGCGTCGCTACCGGCCGGCGGGCCGTCAGCGAGCCTACTCGCGCTCGCTCCCAACCCGAAGCAAGGGCCCCTTGTTAACGGATTTCGCATAGGAAGGGCCCCTTGCTAACACCTGCCCGTTGACGGGCGTTAATAAGGGGCCCTTGCGCTGCCGAAACCGTTAACAAGGGCCCCTTCCTTACGTCAGGCCGCTAGCGGCTCGGCGGCGGGCTCGACGGGGGTGGGCAGCTCGCCCGCCCCGCCCAGGTACGAGTGGATGGCGGAGGCCGCCGCCCGGCCCTCGGCGATCGCCCACACGATCAACGATGCCCCACGGTGCATGTCGCCGGCCACGAAGACGCCGTCGGTGGCGGTCTGCCAGTCGGGCCGGGAATCGATCGCGCCGCGGCCGTTGCGCTCCACGCCGAGCTGGTCGAGCAGCGGCTGCGGCTCGGTGCCGTCGAAGCCGATGGCCAGCAGCACCAGGTCGGCCGGCAGCTCCCGCTCGGTGCCCGGCTTGACGTGGATCCGCCGGTGCCCGTCGACCTTGGTCACCTCGACCTCGGCGATCCGCACGGCCCGCACCGCACCGGTGCCGTCGTGCACGAACTCCTGCACGCCGACGGCGAAGTCGCGCTCGCCGCCCTCCTCGTGCGCCGGGTAGTTGCGCAGGATCCACGGCCACGTCGGCCACGGGTCGCGGGCCTCATCGCGGACCGCGGGCGGCTCCGGGTAGAGGTCGAGCTGGTAGACCGCCGCCGCGCCCTGGCGGTGCGCGACGCCGAGGCAGTCCGCCGCGGTGTCGCCGCCGCCGATGATCACGACGTGCTTGCCGGCCGCGTCGACGGGCGACTCGGCCTGGAGACCGGCGGCCACCCGGTTGGCGGGCACGAGGTGCTCCATGGCCAGGTGTACGCCACGCAGGCCGCGCCCCGGTGTCGCCGGGGTGTCCCGGCTCAACAGCGCGCCACAGGCCAGCAGCACCGCGTCGAACTCGGCGCGAAGCTGGTCGGCGGTCACGTCGACGCCGACGTTGACGCCGGTCTCGAAGACCACGCCCTCGGCCTCGAGCTGCGCGAGCCGCCGGTCGATGTGCGCCTTCTCCAGCTTGAAGTCGGGGATGCCGAACCGCATCAGCCCGCCGATCTGGTCGTCGCGCTCGAACACGGTGACCGCGTGCCCGGCCCGGGCGAACTGCTGCGCCGCCGCCAGGCCCGCGGGGCCGGAGCCGACCACCGCGACGCGCTTGCCGGACGCGTGCCCGGCCGGCTGCGGCGTGACCAGGCCGAGGTCGAACGCCCGGTTGGCGATCTCCACCTCGACCTGCTTGATCGTCACCGAGGCGCCGCCGGCGATGCTGAGCACGCAGGCCGCCTCGCACGGCGCCGGGCACAGCCGCCCGGTGAACTCCGGGAAGTTGTTGGTCGCGTGCAGCGACTCCGCGGCCGTCGCCCACTGCCCGGTGCGGACCAGGTCGTTCCAGTCCGGGATCCGGTTGCCGAGCGGGCAGCCCTGGTGGCAGAACGGGATGCCGCAGTCCATGCAGCGGGTGGCCTGCTCGCGGATCAGCCCGTCGTCGGCGGACGGGTAGACCTCGCGCCAGTCCTGGATGCGCACCGGCACCGGCCGGCGCTCCGGGAGCCGGCGCTCGTGGTGCAGGAAACCTTGCGGATCAGGCACGTGCGGCCTCCATGACTGCCTCGTCGACGTCATGGCCGGCAGCCTCGGCGGCCCGGATGACCGACATGACGCGCTTGTAGTCGCGCGGCACGACGGCGGTGAACTCGCGGGCCGCTTCCGGCCAGCGTTTGAGCAGGTCCTCGGCCACGGCCGAGTCGGTCTCCGCGAAGTGCCGCTGCACCAGCGCCTGCACGGTGACCTGCTCGTCGTCGGTGAGCGGGGTCAGCTCGACCAGCTCGGGGTTGACCCGGGCGGCGTCGGCCCGCCACAGGTAGGCGGTGCCGCCGGACATGCCGGCCGCGAAGTTGCGGCCGGTCGGGCCGAGCACCACGACGGTGCCGCCGGTCATGTACTCGCAGCCGTGGTCGCCCACGCCCTCGACCACCGCGGTGGCGCCGGAGTTGCGGACCGCGAACCGCTCGCCGACCCGGCCGCGCAGGAACAGCTCGCCGCCGGTGGCGCCGTAGAGGATGGTGTTGCCGGCGATGATCTGCTGCTCCGCCACGAACGGCGCGTCGACGTGCGGGCGCACCACGACCCGGCCGCCGGAGAGCCCCTTGGCCGACGTAGTCGTTGGCGTCGCCGTGCAGCCGGATGGTCACGCCGCGCGGCAGGAACGCGCCGAACGACTGGCCACCGGTGCCGACCAGGTCGAGCTCGATGGTGTCGTCGGGCAGCCCCTCGCCGCCGAACCGCCGGGTGACCGCGCCGCCCAGCATCGCGCCCACGCTGCGGTGGTCGTTGCGGGCCGCGACGGTGGCGCGCACCGGCGTGCCGTCGGCCAGCGCCGGCGCGGCCAGCGTCGAGCAGCTCGTTGTCGAGCGCCTTCTCCAGGCCGTGGTCCTGCGCCTGGATCCGGCGCCGGGCGGCGCCTTCGGGCAGGTCCGGCACGTGCAGCACGGGCGAGAGGTCGAGCCCGTTGGCCTTCCAGTGGTCGATCGCCGGCACCAGGTCGAGCAGCTCGGCGCGGCCGATCGCCTCGTCGATGGTGCGGAAGCCCAGCTCGGCCAGGTAGCCGCGGACCTCCTCGGCGAGGAACTGGAAGAAGGTCTCGACGAACTCCGGCTTGCCGGTGAACTTCTCGCGCAGCTTCGGGTTCTGGGTGGCGATGCCGACCGGGCAGGTGTCGAGGTGGCAGACCCGCATCATCACGCAGCCGGAGACGATCAGCGGCGCGGTGGCGAAGCCGAACTCCTCGGCGCCGAGCAGCGCCGCGACGATCACGTCCCGGCCGGTCTTGAGCTGGCCGTCGACCTGCACGGTGACCCGGTCGCGCAGCCCGTTGAGCAGCAGCGTCTGCTGGGTCTCGGCGAGCCCCAGCTCCCACGGGGTGCCGGCGTGCTTGAGCGAGTTGAGCGGGCTGGCGCCCGTACCCCCGTCATGGCCCGGAGATCAGGATGACGTCGGCCTTGAGCTTGGCGACGCCGGCCGCGACCGTGCCGACACCGACCTCGGAGACCAGCTTGACGTGCACCCGGGCGGCCGGGTTGACCATCTTGAGGTCGTGTACGAGCTGCGCCAGGTCTTCGATCGAGTAGATGTCGTGGTGCGGCGGCGGCGAGATCAGCCCGACGCCCGGCGTGGCGTGCCGGGTCTTCGGCGATCCACGGCCACACCTTGTTGCCGGGCAGCTGGCCACCCTCGCCGGGCTTGGCGCCCTGCGCCATCTTGATCTGCAGGTCGTCGGCGTTGACGAGGTATTCGGAGGTGACGCCGAACCGGCCGCTCGCGACCTGCTTGACCGCGGACCGGCGCGCCGGGTCGTAGAGCCGCTCGACGTCTTCGCCGCCCTCGCCGGTGTTGGACTTGCCGCCCAGCCGGTTCATCGCGATCGCGAGGGTCTCGTGCGCCTCCGCCGAGATCGAGCCGTAGGACATCGCGCCGGTGGCGAACCGCCGGACGATCGCGCTGACCGGCTCGACCTCGTCGAGCGGCACCGCCGGCCGGTCGCCGGTGCGCAGCCGGAACAGCCCGCGCAGCGAGCCGGCCTCGGCGGCCAGCTTGTCCACCGTGGACGTGTAGCGGGCGAAGATGTCCTCCCGCCGGCTGCGGGTGGCGTGCTGGAGCAGGAACACCGTCTCGGGGTTGAACAGGTGCAGCTCGCCCTCGCGGCGCCACTGGTATTCGCCGCCGACGTCGAGCCTGCGGTGGCTGCGCTCGGCCTCGTTGGCCGGGTACGCGCGGGCGTGCCGGGCGGCGATCTCGGCGTGGATGTCGGCCAGCCGGGCACCGCCGATCTTCGCCGGGCGTGCCGGCGAAGTAGCGCTGGACCACCCGGGCGTCCAGCCCGACGGCCTCGAAGACCTGGGCGCCGCAGTACGAGGAGACGGTGGAGATGCCCATCTTGGACATGATCTTCAGGACGCCCTTGCCGAGCGCCTTGACGTAGTTGCGGACCGCGTCGGCCGGCGCCACACCGGTCAGCGCGCCGGTCGCGATCAGGTCCTCGGCGGACTCGAAGGCGAGGTACGGGTTGACCGCCGCCGCGCCGTACCCGATCAGCAGGGCCGCGTGGTGCACCTCGCGGCAGTCGCCGGACTCGACGACCAGCGCGACCTGGGTGCGGGTCTGCTCGCGCACCAGGTGCTGGTGGACGGCCGCGGTGAGCAGCAGCGACGGGATCGGCGCGAGGTCGGCGGTGGAGTCGCGGTCGGAGAGCACGAGGATCGCGCACGCCGTCTTCGATCGCCTCGGAGACGTGCCGGCAGATCTCGGTCAGCCGGGCCTTGATGCCGGCCGCGCCGTCGCGCAGCGGGTAGAGCCCGGAGACCCGGACCGCCTTGAAGCCGGGCAGGTCGCCGTCGTCGTCGACGGACAGCATCTTGGCCAGCTCGTCGTTGTCGATCACCGGCCAGGGCAGCACGATCTGCCGGCAGCTCGCCGGCCCGGGTCGAGCAGGTTGCCCTCCGGGCCGATGGTCGACGACAGGCTGGTGACCAGCTCCTCGCGGATCGCGTCCAGCGGCGGGTTGGTCACCTGGGCGAAGAGCTGGTGGAAGTAGTCGTAGAGCAGCCGCGGCCGGGTGGACAGCGGCGCGATCGGGGTGTCGGTGCCCATCGAGCCGAGCGGCTCGGCGCCGCTGCGCGCCATCGGCCCGACCAGGATCTTGAGCTCTTCCTCGGTGTAGCCGAAGGTCTGCTGCCGGCGCTGCACCGAGTCGTGCGTGTAGACGATGTGCTCGCGGGCGGGCAGGTCCTCGAGGTCGATCAGGCCGGCGTGCAGCCAGTCGTCGTACGGGCTGGGCGGCGGCCAGCTCGGCCTTGATCTCGTCGTCCTCGACGATCCGGCCCTCGGCGGTGTCGACCAGGAACATCCGGCCCGGCTGGAGCCGGCCCTTGGCGACCACCGTGGCCGGGTCGAGGTCGAGGACGCCGGCCTCGCTGCCGAGCACGACCAGGCCGTCTTCGGTGCGCCACCAGCGGCCCGGGCGCAGGCCGTTGCGGTCGAGCACCGCGCCGACCAGCGTGCCGTCGGTGAACGCGACGCTGGCCGGGCCGTCCCAGGGCTCCATCAGGCTGGCGTGGAAGCGGTAGAACGCCCGGCGGGCCGGGTCCATCGCGGTGTCGTTCTCCCACGCCTCCGGGATCATCATCAGCACGGCGTGCGGCAGGTCGCGGCCGGCGAGGTGGAGCAGCTCGAGCACCTCGTCGAAGTTGGCCGAGTCGGACGCGGCCGGCGTGCAGACCGGGAAGAGCCGGCGGATGTTGCCCGGCAGCTTCGGCGAGGCCAGCAGCGCCTCGCGGGCGTTCATCCAGTTCTTGTTGCCGCGGATCGTGTTGATCTCGCCGTTGTGCGCGATGAAGCGGTACGGGTGGGCCAGCGGCCACGACGGGAACGTGTTCGTCGAGAACCGCGAGTGGACCAGGGCGATCGCGCTGCGTACCCGGCGGTTGGTCAGGTCCGGGAAGAACGCGGGCAGCTGGTCGGGCGTGAGCATGCCCTTGTAGACCATGGTGCGGGCGGACAGGCTCGGGAAGTAGGCCGGTATGCCCCGCTCGGCCGTCTCCCGCTCGGCCTGCTTGCGCACGCAGAACGCGACCCGGTCGAGGTCGAGGCCGCTGATCGGGGTGCCGGCCGGGCCGTCGGGCCCGTCGTGCAGGCGGTGCGCGGCGAGGAACACCTGGCGGATCCGCGGCCGGACCAGCTCGGCGGTCGCGCCGAGGCCGTCCGGCTCGACCGGCACGTCGCGCCAGCCGAGCACCTCGGCGCCCTCGACGATCGCGTACTTCTCGATCACCGTGACCGCCTGGGCGGCCTCGGCGTCCTCGGTGGGCAGGAAGACGAGGCCGGTGGCGTAGAAGCCGGCCGGCGGCAGGGTGAAGTCGACGTCGGCCCGGAGGAACTCGTCGGGCACCTGGATCATGATGCCGGCGCCGTCGCCGGTGTTGGGCTCCGCGCCCCGGGCGCCCCGGTGGTCGAGCCGGACGAGCGCCGAGAGCCCCTTCGCCACGACGTCGTGCGAGCGACGGCCGGCCAGGTCGGCGACGAACGCGACGCCACAGGAGTCGCGCTCGAACTCAGGGTCGTACAAGCCCTGGGGATGCGGCTGAGCGCCCCGACATATGCCACCGGGCCTCCACGGTCGTCTTTGGTTGCGCTTATTTCAGGTTCGGGACGACGTCGGCCCTGCTGGGTCTTCTGAGTTTACGTGAATGCGGGCCCTCATCCGCCAGGACGTATTGATCACACGCCCAGGATCTGAGATGTGTACTCTCGCGCGGTGACCACCCCCGATCCTGCCCTCCTGCACCGGCTAGAGACGTTCTACGATGCGCTGCCCCGGTTCAGCGCTCGTGCTGAGGAGTTCGGCGGCCTCGTCCTGTTCGTCCGGGAAGGCGCGGGATGGCCGTTCTATGCCCGTCCCCGCGTCGGCGCCGGCGAGCCCCCGTCGGCGGCCGACATCATGGCCGCCCGCGAGCGGCAGCGTGACCTGGGCCTGCCGGAGGCGTTCGAGTGGGTCCACGAAACCACCCCTGACCTGCTCGCCGTCGCGCGCTCGGCCGGGCTGGCCGTGCTGGAGGCGCCGCTGATGGTGCTCGACCCGGCGGCGCTGCCGGAGACGTCGGCGGCCGGGCGTCCGGCTGCTCGATCCGGCGTCGGCCACCTTCGCCGCGGACCTCGAAGTGTCCCGGGCGATGGCGTCAGTGGGATTCGGCACACCGGGCACCGACAAGCGGCGCCGGCGGCCCCGCCGAGCGCGACGCGGCCCGGGTCGAGGCCGAGGACGCCTGCGGTCGAGGGCGAGCGCCAGGCGATCCGCGACGGCCGCCGGTTCACCGCGGTCGCCGAGCTCGCCGACGCGGGCGCGGTGGCCAGCGGCATCGGCATGCGGTCGGGCGACGTGGTGGAGATCGCCGGGGTGGCGACCCTGCCCGCCTTCCGCCGGCGCGGCCTCGGTGCCGCGCTGACCCTGGCGCTGGCGCGGCAGGCGCTCGAGTCCGGCGCCGAGCTGGTCTTCCTCTCGGCCAGCAGCAACGAGGTGGCCCGGGTCTACCTGAGCGTCGGTTTCCGCCGGATCGCCACGGCCTGCATCGCCGAACCCGCCGCGGTGGCCTCGATCTAGGGGTTCATCGACAGCGCTGCCTATCGTGGCGACATGTCGCTGCGGGATCGCCTGCACGACCCGGACGACGCGGTCCGGCTGGCCGCCGTCCGGCGGGCCTCGAGCTCGGGCGAGCTCGGGCTGTTCGAGGACCTGCTCGACATCGCGTTGTACGACGGCAGCGAGGTGCGCACCGAGGGTGGCCTCGCCGAGGTGTACGAGCACGTCGGCGACGCGGCGGCCGAGGCGCTGGGCCGGATCCTGCGCCGCCGCGGCGAGATCGACCCCCGGATCCGTGCCGCCGCCACCGACCTCGGGCACGACGACGACCGGGTCGCCACCCTGCTGTACTACCTCGGCACGCCGTACGAGCCGCTGCGTCAGGAGCTGGCCGCCAGCACCGAGCGCCGGCTCCGGCAGCCGCAGCTGGCCGTACGCCTTCGACCGCGCGGTGGTCTGGCTGCGTGACGGCCGCCCGCCCGGTCAGATCCGGCACGGCCCCGCCGACGACCTGCTGCGCCGCCTGGCCGCCGCCGGGCACGGCACCCCCGAGGAGCTCGACCGGCTGTTCGGGCTGATCGCCGCGGACCGGGCGGCGCACTGGCACCGCGAGGTCGCGCGGGCGGTCCTGGCCGGCGAACCCCTGGCCCGGACCGAGCCCTTCGGCCCGGACCTCGCGGACCCGGCACTCCCGCTCAGCGAACCGTGGCCGGCCGACTTCTGGTGCGACTGTCCGACGGCACGGTCCTCCCCGTGACACCCGGGCGGCCCATCCCGCTGGCCAGCCGCGCCTGGCCGGAACGGGCCGGCCGCCTCGGGCGGTGCGGCTCGTGTGGCGCGGACGTGCCGGTCGAGGGCGGGGTCGCGTGGAGCCACGTCGACGACGACTCCTACGGCACGATCGACCAGTGGTTCGCGGGCACGCTCGCCGGCACCTGCCCGGCCTGCGGCACCGCCGTCGCACTGCCGGCCCGGCTGGTGCTGACCAACGAGCCCGCACTCAGCTGGGCTCAGCCGTAGCGGCGCTGGGCAGGGCCGGCACCGACGGCTCCACCGGCGCGCTGACCAGGGTGTCCATGCTCGCCGAACGCCCGGCCGCGTGCGCGGCCGCGTACGCCTCCTCGCCGAGCAGGGAGCGCAGCCCGGCCGCCGTCGCGGCCAGGTCGTAGAGCTCGCAGGCCGGCACCGGGGTGCCCAGCTCGGTGCGGATCGTCGCCGCCGCGCCCAGCAGCGCGGCGCCGCGCTCGGCGACGCCGACGATGCGGGCCGCCTCGGCCAGCGCCTCCAGCACGCTGGCCGTGCGCCAGCGGTCGCCGACCTGGCGGTGGGTGGCCAGGCTGCGGGTCAGGTGGGACACGGCCCGGCCGGTCCGGCCGGCGCGCAGCTCGACCAGACCGCGCAGGTTGTGCGCCCAGCCCAGGCCCTCCGGGAAGCCCAGCGCGGTGAACCGGTCGAGCGCGGTGTCGAGCAGCGAGGCCGCGCGGTCGCCGTCGCCGCGGTAGAGCGCGACCGCGCCGAGGTTCATCAGCGCGGTGGCCGCCGCCTCGGGATCGCCGAGCCGTTCGAAGCCGTCGAGGGCCGCCACGCAGCTTCGCCTCCGCGCGGTCGAGGTCGGTGGCCAGCCATGCGGTGAAGCCCGCGCAGCATCGTCGACTGGGCGACGCCCCACGCGTCGCCGTGCACGGCGTAAAGCCGGGCGGCGGCATCGAGGTGCGCGGCGGACACCTTGTATTCGGCACGCTCCCGGGCCACCGAGCCCAGCGTCAGCTCGACCCGGGCCTCGCCGAGCGGGTCGCCGGCGGCCCGGCAGGCGGTACGGGCGGCCGCCGCGTCGCCCGCCGCGGCCGGGTAGTCGCAGAGCAGCATGGCCAGCATCGCGGCGCCGGCCAGCGCGCGGGCCCGCAGCACGGCCGGCGCGTCCGGGTGTCGGGCGAGCGCGTCGACCAGCCAGCCTGCGGCCGTCGCGGTAGTAGCCCTCCAGCCGGCAGTAGTTGGCCAGCGCGCCGGCCAGCCGGAGGTCGCCGTGCGGGTCGCCCGTCGCGCCCGCACCGGCCAGCCAGCGCCCATCGCGGCGCGCAGGTTGGCCGCCTCCCGCCGCAGCCGGCCGAGCCACCAGCCCTGCGCCGAGCCGCGCAGCCCGCCGTCGGCCCGCTCGGCCAGCGCCAGGAAATGCCGGGCGTGGGCCTGCCGGGCGTCCTGCTCGTCGCCGGCCCCGCGCAACCGGGCCAGCGCGTGCCGGTGGATCGGCACCAGCATCCGGTAGCGCGCGTCGACACCCGGCCGCTGCGTCTCGACCAGCGACGCCTCGACGAGCGCGGCCAGGCAGTCAGCGGCGTCCGGGCCGGCGATCGCGGCGGCCGCCTCGGCGTCGAACCCGCCGGCACACACCGCGAGCCGGTCGAACAGCCGCCGGGCGGCCGGGTCGAGCTGGTCCACACTGGACTCGACGGCGGCGGCGACCGTGCGGTGCCGGGCGGGCGCGGTCGGGTCCGGGCTGCGCAGCACGCTGTGGTCGGCCCGCAGCCGGGCCACGATCTCCGGCACCGACAACACGGGAGTACGCGCGGCGGCCAGCTCGATCGCCAGCGGCAGCCCGTCGAGCTCGGCGCAGAGCTGGGCCACCGCACCGGCGTCGGACTCCGGCACCGGGCGGCCGGACCGGGCCCGCGCGCGTTCCAGGAACAGCCGGCTGGCCGGATGGGCGGCCAGCCCGGCGATCGTGTGCTCGCCGTCCAGCGCCGGCCCCGGCAGCGGCGGCACCGGCACGATCACCTCGTCGCGCAGGCGCAACGCGACCCGGCTGGTGGCCAGGACGCGCACCGTCGGGCAGCGCTCGAGCAGCACGCCGACCAGCTCGGCGGCGCCGCCGAGGACGTGCTCGCAGTTGTCGAGCACCAGCAGGCCGTCGCCGGCGCCGAGGGCGTCGGCCAGCGTGTCGGCGATCGGCCGGCCCGGCTCGTCGCGGACGCCGAGCGCGCCGGCCACGGCCACGGCCACCCGGGCGGGGTCGTCGACGACGCTCAGGTCGACGAACCAGACCGGGGCTCGGTCGGCGGCCACCGCGACCGCCAGCCGGGTCTTGCCGCTGCCGCCCGGCCCGGTCAGCGTCACCAGCCGGTGGTCGGCCAGGTGCCCGGCGACCCGGGCGGCCAGCCGGTCGCGGCCGATCAGCGGGGTCAGCGGCACCGGCAGCCCGGTCCGCGCCGGCGTGGTCGCCGGCGGCGGAAGCGGGCACGGCTCGGGCTGCTCCCACCAGGTGGCGAGGCCGCCGGAGCGGACGCAGGGCGGCGATCTCGCCGAGCCGGCGGCCGGGCTCGACGCCGAGGTTGTCGGCGATGGCCAGCACGGCCCGGTCGTAGACCTGCGCCGCCGCGCGCCGGCCCGCGGCGAACGCGGTGGCGGTGAGCAGCAGCTCCCAGAGCCGCTCGCGGAGCGGGTGGCGGTCCAGCGCGCGTTCGAGCTCGGCGACCGCCTCCCGGCGGCGGTGAGCGCGGCCGCGCCCGCGGCGACCGCGTCCGCGTCGGCCGTCGGGGCGCCGGCGGCGGTCAGCGCCGCCGGCCACCCGCCGCAGCAGGCACTCCCAGCGGTCCTCGATCGCGGCGGCGCGCATCTGCACCAGCCGGGTGCGCTCGGCCTGGACCCACCCGAGCGGGTTGACGGCGCTGCCGGCCAGCGGGTCGCCGCCGAGGTCGACCTGCCACAGCCGCAGGCCGGTGGCGAACCGGGCGGACGCGCCGGCCAGGTCGCCGTCGGTCATCAGCTCGCGGGCCCGGCGCAGCAGGTGGCCGAACCGGCTCGCGTCGACGGCCCGGCCGGGCAGCCGGAGCACGAGCCCGTCGGGCATCCGACCGAGCACCTCCGGGCAGCGCGCGTCCGTCAGCGCCGCGGCGAGCGCGCGCGGTGGCCTCGGACAGCCGATCGCCCGCGCCGGCACCGCGCTGCCGCGGCACCGTCCACAGTGCGCTGCCGAGCTGTTCGGTCGGGACCGTCTCACCTGGACGGAGGGCGAGCAGCCCCGAGCAGGTCGCGGGCGGGCGGTGGACAGTGGCACCTCGGACGCCGTCGGCCAGCAGCCGCACCGGGCCGAGCAGGTAGGCTTCGGCGCGCACCGGGCGTTGCCCGTCGACCGCTCCTGACCCGCCGTCGCCCACCAAAGACCCCCTGTTCGGTAGCCGGTAGTCTGCCCGCCCGCCCGCTTGGTGGTCATGGCACGTTCGGCCCCCTCGAGCCGGGTTGCTCGGCCGCTTACCACTCGGTCACGCGGGGGGCCGCCACTGTGCGGCGGTGCTCGCCGCGCTGCCGAGCAAGCCGCGGCGTGATCTGGCCGAGCGCCGCGTCACGGGCGCGCAGGGCGAGCCGGCCCCGGGTCTGCAGGACGGCGGACATCCGCCGGGTCTGCCGGACCATCGTCGCGGCGCGCGGCCGGCGCTCCCGGTCGTAGCCCTCGATGGCGCGGCGCAGGGGCAGGCCCGCCGACGCGTCCCGGACCGCGGCCGCGAGCGTCGCCGCGTCTTCGAACGCGAGGCAGGCGCCCTGGCCGAGGTGGTGCGGCATCGCGTGCGCCGCGTCGCCGAGCAGGACGACGCCGCCCGGGCCGGAGGCGAACGCGTAGGCGCGCGGCAGCGGCCGCAGCTCGCGCACCTCCTGCTGCACCAGGTCGTCGGCCTCGGTGGCCTCGAGCAGGTCGGCGATCGGCGCGGGCCAGCCCGCGTACCACCGGCGCAGCAGGCCGAGCTGGGTGGCCGGCGGCTCGGGCCGGGGCGCGCCGGCGGCGGTGGCGACCCAGTAGACGCCTCCGCGGGTGGACCCGCCCGACGAGCCCCGCTCGCCGAGCGACGCCGCCACGAACCGGTAGCCGGCGCCGAGCGTCTCGCCGCCGACCGGGCGGCCGTCGAGGTTCTTGGGCGCCCGGTACCACGGGATGACCGCGCGCCAGGCGGTGCAGCCGGAGCTGACCACGGTCGACTCGGGCGCCAGCCGGGTCCGCACCGCGCTGTCGATGCCGTCGGCCGCGACCACCAGGTCGGCGGCGAACGACTGCCGGCCGGCGGTCACGGCCGGACGCTCGGTGCCGCCGGTGCGCACGTCGTCGACCTGGATGCCGGTGCGGATGTCGAGCCGGTCGCCGAGCCCGGCGATCAGCGCGTCGTGCAGGTCTTCGCGGTGCACGACGACCGGAGCCCGGTGCGCCGCGACGGGCCGCGGCTGCACGAGCCAGTGGCCGTCGGGCCGGCGGACGCCGGACTCGCCGACCGGCGTGCCGATCGCGTCGAGGCCGTCACCGAGCCCGAGGGCGCGCAGCGCACGGATGCCGTTGGGCCAGAGCACCAGGGCGGTGCGGCCGGGCCGAACCCGGTCGGCGCGCTCCAGCAGCGTGACCTGCCAACCGGAGCGGGCGAGCGAGCCGGCCGCCGCCAGGCCGCCGATGCCGGCGCCCACCACAACGGCCGTACGCATCGGTACCGCCTCTCCGGGTGGTCGGTCGGATCAGCGGTCGTCGGCGCGGCCGCCCGCGCCGGCGGCCGTGGTGTCGCTGTCGTGCCCATCATCATCCGCGCCGTCGGCTCCGGCGGCGTCGGACTCGATCGTCCGTCTCCGCGTCGACGGCCCCGGTGGTGGTAACGGGTTCGTCCGTGTCGGGGACGGCCCCGGTCTCCTGGTACGCCCGGAACTGCTCTTCGGTGACCACCCGATAGGAACTCGGGATGGCGGCCTCGGCCGGCTTCGCGGAGACGTCGACGGTGGAGATGTCGCCGCCGCGCGGCGCCGGGACCGGCGCGTCGACGCCGACCGGGATCAGGTATTCGCGGGGTCCGCTGACGCGCAGGAAGTAGATCAGCGCGCCGATGAACACGAGCGCGGCGACGAACACGTTGATCCGCACGCCGATGATGTGCGTCGCCGTGTCGTCGCGGAGCATCTCGATGAAGAACCGGCCGAGCGTGTAGCCCATCACGTAGATCGCGAACGCCCGGCCCTTGCCGAACTTGAACTTGCGGTCGAGGGCGATCACCAGGCCCGCGACCAGCACGTCCCAGACCAGCTCGTAGAGGAACGTGGGCTGGTAGAGGCCGGGTCGCAGCACCGGCTCGCCGTCGACCAGGGTGGGCTGGCCCGCGGAGTCCATCTCGTGCACCTGCAGGCCCCACGGCAGCGTGGTCTGCCGGCCGTAGAGCTCGTTGTTGAACCAGTTGCCGAGCCGGCCGATGGCCTGGGCCAGCGGCAGGCCGGGTGCGAGCGCGTCGGCGACCACGGTCAGCGGCATGCCGAGCTGGCGGGCGGCCGAACATCGCGCCGACGGCGCCACCGGCCACCGCGCCCCAGATGCCCAGGCCGCCCTTCCAGACCATGAACGCCTCGAGCGGGTCACCGCCCTCGCCGAAGTAGGCACCGGGTGAGGTGATCACGTGGTAGATCCGGGCGCCGATGATGCCGAACGGCACCGCCCAGACGGCGACGTCAAGGACCGCCCACTTGTGCGCCCCCCGCTCGCGGAGCCGGTATTCGGTCACGACGGCGGCGAGCGATGATGCCCAGGATGATGCAGAGGGCGTATGCCCGGATCGGGACAGGGCCGATCTGCCACACGGCATGAGTGGGGCTCGGAATCGCGGCGAGGGTCACGGGTGAACACGGTACCGTCGCGCATGGTGCTGATGGCACCCCGGGTTCGTCCCGGATCTATCCGGACACCGCACGCATCCCGCCCGACCACCGCACGATGGCTGACGTTAACCCGCGAGCGGCGTACCTTGACAGGGTATGAACTCCCTCACATCCGCGGTCGGAGCGATCGTCACCGACGACGCCGGCCGCGTGCTGCTCTGCCAGCAGAGCCAGGGACACCGCCGGTGGGGGCTGCCGGGCGGGAAGGTCCGTGAGAACGAGAGCCCCATCCACGCCGCGGTCCGCGAAATTCGCGTAGAGACCGGCATGGATGTGGAGATGGTCGATCTGGTCGGCCTGTACGAGCTGTGCGGCCAAGGCCTACCCGACCTGGTTATCCACGTGTTCCGCTGCCGCGCCCACGGCGAGACGTTGAACAACGCCCCCGGCCGCATCTGTCGCCTCAGCTATCACGACCCCGAGGATCTCCCCTCGCCGATGACGCCGACCACCCGCATGGCGATCGCCCATGCGCTGGCCGGCCGGTCCGGCGTGATCTCGCGGGTCGACCGGGACGCCGAGCCGGAGTACCCGGACGCCGGTGACACGGCCGACGTGCGCAGCCAGGACATCGTCGTGGGACTGGCCGGCTAGCGCCGCACCGCCCGCACCCCCGCGGCCAGCTCCGCGGACAGGGAACGCAACGCGGCCAGGCCCGATGCCTCGTCGTCGGCCTCCAGCACACAACGGACCAGCGCGCTGCCGACGATCACCCCGTCGGCGAACGAGCCGACCTCGGCGGCCTGTGCGCCGTCGCGTACGCCGAGACCCACCCCGACCGGCAGGTCCGGGTTGACCGCGCGGATTCGCGCGACCAGGGTCGGCGCGGCCGTCGAGGTCTGCTCACGGGCACCCGTGACGCCCATCAGCGCGGTGGCGTAGACGAAGCCGCGGCAGTGCGCCACGGTCATCGCCAGCCGCGCGTCCGTCGACGAGGGTGAGACCAGGAACGTGCGGTCCAGCCCGTGCGCGTCGGAGGCGGCCAGCCAGTCGTGCGCCTCGTCCGGGATCAGGTCGGGCGTGATCAGCCCGGTGCCCCCGGCGGCCGCGTAGTCGCGGGCGAACCGGTCGACACCGTACTGCTCGATGGGGTTCCAGTAGGTCATCGTGACCACCGGTGCGCCCGTGGCGGCGACCGCCTCGACGACCCGCATCGTGTCGGCCACCCGGACACCGTTGGCCAGCGCGATGTCGCTGGCCTTCTGGATCACCGGGCCGTCCATCACGGGGTCGCTGTACGGGATCTCGAGCTCGACGACGTCGACGCCCGACTCCACCATCGCCTTCATCGCGGCGATGCTGCCGTCGACGGTGGGGAAGCCGACGGGCATGCACCCGACCAGCACCGCCCGCCCCTCGGCACGGGCTTTCTCAAAAGCGACCGCGATGCTCATGCCAGGATCCCGAAGTATTCGCCGGCGGTGTGCGCGTCCTTGTCGCCCCGGCCGGACAGGTTGACCACGATGACCGGCTCCCGGCCGAGCTCCTCCGTGAGCTTCGGGATGATCCGCAGCGCGCCGGCCAGCGCGTGCGCGCTCTCGATCGCCGGGATGATCCCCTCGGTGCGGCAGAGCAGCTGGAAGGCCGCCATCGCCTCGCTGTCGTCGACCGGCTCGTAGGTCGCGCGGCCGCTGTCGTGCAGCCAGGCGTGCTCGGGCCCGACGGCCGGGTAGTCCAGGCCGGCCGAGATCGAGTGCGACTCCAGCGTCTGCCCGTCGGCGTCCTGCAGCACGTAGGTGCGGGCGCCGTGCAGCACGCCCTTCGAGCCGGCGGTGATCGACGCGGCGTGTCCGGCCGGTCTCGACGCCGTCGCCGCCCGCCTCGAAGCCGTAGAGCCGCGACCGACTCGTCGGCGACGAACGCGTGGAAGATGCCGATCGCGTTGGAGCCGCCGCCGACGCAGGCGGCCACCGCGTCGGGCAGCCCGCCGAGCCGCTCCAGCGACTGCGCCCGGGCCTCGCTGCCGATGCCGGAGACGAAGTCGCGGACCAGCTCCGGGAACGGGTGCGGTCCGGCCGCCGTACCCAGCAGGTAGTGGGTCTCGTCGACGGAGGCGACCCAGTCGCGCAGCGCCTCGTTGAGCGCGTCCTTCAGGGTCCGCGAGCCGTTGGTCACCGGGATGACCGTGGCGCCCAGCATCCGCATCCGGGCCACGTTGAGCGCCTGGCGCTCGGTGTCGAGCTCGCCCATGTAGACGACGCACTCGAGGTCGAGTACGCGGCGGCGGTCGCGGCGGCCACGCCGTGCTGGCCGGCGCCGGTCTCGGCGATCACCCGGCGCTTGCCCATCCGCTTGGTGAGCAGCGCCTGGCCGAGCACGTTGCGGACCTTGTGCGCGCCGGTGTGCAGCAGGTCCTCGCGCTTGAGCAGGATCCGCGCGCCGGCGTGCGCGCTCAGCCGGCGGGCCTCGTAGAGCAGCGAGGGCGCGCCGGCGTAGTCGCCGCAGCATGCCTCGAACTCGGCGACGAACGCCGGGTCGGCCTTGGCGGCCGCGGTAGGCCGCGTCCAGCTCGTCGAGCGCGGCGACCAGCGCCTCCGGGATGAACCGGCCGCCGAACGGCCCGAAGTGCCCGGTGGCGTCGGGCAGCAGGAGGTCACGTCATCGGACCGGCCTCGGCGTCGCCGGGTGGTTGCCGGCGTTGACCAGCTCGGCGACCGCGTCCCGGGGGCTCTTCTGGGTCACCAGACCCTCGCCGACCAGCACCGCGTCGGCACCGGCGGAGGCGTAACGGATCAGGTCGTGCGGGCCGCGTACCCCCGACTCGGCGATCTTGACCACGTTGTTGGGCAGTCCGGGCGCGATCCGCTCGAACACCGATCGGTCCACCTCGAGGGTGCGCAGGTTGCGGGCGTTGACGCCGATCACCCGCGCGCCGGCCTCCATGGCCCGGTCGGCCTCTTCCTCGTCGTGCACCTCGACCAGGGCGGTCATGCCGAGGGACTCGATGCGCTCCAGCAGGCCGGTCAGCACGTTCTGCTCCAGCGCGGCCACGATCAACAGCACCAGGTCGGCACCGTGCGCCCGCGCCTCGTGCACCTGGTAACTGGAGATCGACGAAGTCCTTGCGGAGCACCGGGATGTCGACCGCGGCGCGCACGGCGGCCAGGTCCTCCAGCGACCCGCCGAACCAGCGGCCCTCGGTGAGCACGCTGATGCAGCGTGCGCCGCCACCCGCGTACTCACGGGCCAGGTCGGCCGGGTCGGGGATGTCGGCGAGCTGGCCGCGGGACGGCGAGGCACGCTTGACCTCCGCGATGACCGCCACACCGGGCCGGCGCAGCGCGGCGTGGGCGTCGCGGGGCGGGGGCGCGGCGGCCGCGAGCCGCTTTACCTCTTCCAGTGGCACCTGCTGCTGCCGACTTGCGACGTCTTCGCGGACGCCCGCGATGATCTCGTCGAGGACACTCACCGGCGCCGCCGAGTTGGCGCCGTCGTCACCCTGCGGTTCATCAGCATTCACCAACGGACTCCCCTTTCCGGGTGTCATGCGCCCGATGCTATGGCCCGCCGGACGGCGGACAGCGTCCGGGGTATGGGCCGTCTCACGCCGCGTGGTCGGGCATAATGCCCGGCCCGTCCCAGCGTGGGTGTGCTGCCGGTTACGCAGAGGGTGATGGGGACCCCATCCGCCACGGGTAGGACACTCTGGCGAAACAGCCCTCGGGGAGGATGTGGTCGGGCAAACTGGTCGACGGTGCCAGTTGTGCACCGACCACAGGGGACTTGTTCATCGGGGCGGGTTATGGACAGCACACTGGCACGGCAGCAGGGTGGAATAGCGGACCTTCCACGGGCCGTTCTGTCGGCGGCGTACGGGGTCATCGACAGCGCGCAGCGGGTGGTCGCCGGAGACCGGGTCCGCACGGCGCGCGGCAACGCCTGGGAGGCGATCTGTGCCGACCGGGCCCGCGCCGACCAGCGCGACGAGGTGCGGCGTCACGTGGCGATGATCGTCACCATGCCGGCAGCGCCGAGGGCCAAGGCGCGCCAACTCACCTGACCGTCGGGTCCTCGCCGCGGTCCAGGGCGTTCCAGGTGTCGGTGGTGCCCCCCACCGACTTCGGGGACCGGTCGTAGCGCGCACCCATGCCCGGCCAGGTGTGGCCGGCCAGCACGGCGGCGAGCCCGGCCAGCACCACCAGCAGACCGCCGACCGCGGTGAGCGCCGGCCACGCGGTGCTGGCGTCGAACGCCCGATCGAGCGCGAGGGCCGTCAGACCCAGACCCACCAGCAGCACGAGTACGCCCACGGCGCGGCGCCCCCAGCCTCGGGTGGCCAGCAGGGCGCCGGCGCCGGCCAGCCCGACCAGCGCCAGCGCGGCCAGGCCCGGCACCAGGTCGCTCCCGGTCTGGTCGAAGCTCGACGGCGGCAGGGGTGCCACGTTGTGGGTGTAGCCGCTCTCCCAGGTGCGCCCGGCCCCGATGAACGCCAGCCCGGCGCCGACCACGCAGCCCAGCAGCCGTGGTCAGCGGGCGCGACCCGCGGACGCTTCATCGCGCGGCCCGCAGCGTCTCCGCGGCGGTGATCGCGGCGAGCACCGCGGCGGCCTTGTTCTGGGTCTCGCGCTCCTCGGCCGCCGGGTCGGAGTCGGCGACGATCCCGGCGCCGGCCTGCACGTAGGCCACGCCGTCGCGGATCAGCGCGGTGCGGATCGCGATCGCCATGTCGAGGTCGCCGCCGAAGCCGAGATAGCCGACGGTGCCGCCGTAGACGCCCCGGCGGGTCGGCTCGAGCTCCTCGATGATCTCCATCGCCCGGACCTTGGGCGCGCCCGACAGCGTGCCCGCCGGGAACGTCGCCGCCAGGGCGTCGAACGCGGTCTGGTCGGGCTGGAGCTGCCCGACCACCGTCGAGACGATGTGCATGACGTGGCTGTAGCGCTCGATGGTGGCGAACTCCGGCACCTCGACCGTGCCCGGCACGGCACACCCGGCCCAGGTCGTTGCGGCCCAGGTCGACCAGCATCACGTGCTCGGCCCGCTCCTTGGGGTCGGCCAGCAGCTCGGTCGCGAGCTGGCTGTCGTGCTGCGGGTCGCGGCCGCGCGGCCGCGTGCCGGCGATCGGGTGCAGCATCGCCCGGCCGTCGGTGACCTTGAGGTGCGCCTCGGGCGACGAGCCCACGATGTCGAAGTCGTCGAACCGCAGCAGATACATGTACGGGCTGGGGTTGGTCGTCCGCAGCACCCGGTAGACGTCGAGCGGGTCGGCGGTGGTCCGGCGTTCGAAGCGCTGCGAGACGACGATCTGGAAGCACTCGCCGGCCCGGATGGCCTCCTTGGCCAGCTCGACCGCCTTCGGGTAGCCGCCGTCGGGCGTCCGGCTCTCCAGCCGGGGCTCGGCCGGCGGCAGGTCGATCGTGGAGATCATCGGCGGGGTCGGCCGGGACAGCGAGCTGGTCATCGCGTCCAGCCGGCCGACCGCGTGGTGATAGGCGGCCTGTGTCGCGCTCTCGTCCGCTTCCGGCGGCAGGATCGCGTTGGCGACCAGGATGGCCGAGCCCGCGTAGTGGTCGAGCACCACCAGGTCGGTCGCCAGCATCATGCCCAGCTCCGGCACGCCGAGCTCGTCGTCGGCCAGCTCGGGCAGGCGCTCGAACCGGCGGACCAGGTCGTACGCCAGGTAGCCGACCATGCCGCCGGTCAGCGGCGGGCCGTCGGGGTCGTGCCGGCGGCCGGTCAGCGCCGCGACCGTCGCGCGCAGCACGTCGACCGGGTCGCCGTCGGTCGGGACGCCCTCCGGCGGCGTGCCCAGCCATTCGGCCCGGCCGCCGCGCTCGACCAGCGTGGCGGCGCTGCGGACCCCGATGAACGAATAGCGGGACCAGGCCGTGCCGGCGCTGCCCGCGCCCTGCTCGGCCGACTCCAGCAGGAAGGTGCCCGGGCCGCCGGCGAGCTTGCGGTAGACCCCGACCGGGGTCTCGCCGTCGGCCAGCAGCCGCCGGGTGACCGGGACGACCCGGCCGGTGCGCGCCAGGTCGGCGAACTCGGCCAGGGTCGGTGTCACGGCGCCAGTGGTCATGCGCGCACCGGAAGCTCGTCGGCGAAGCACGTCGGTGTGCCCGTGTGGCAGGCCGGGCCGACCTGTTCGACGGTCAGCAGGATGGTGTCGCCGTCGCAGTCGAGGGCGGCGGACTTCACGTACTGGTGGTGGCCGGAGGTCTCGCCCTTGACCCAGATCTCCCGGCGGCTGCGCGACCAGTAGGTGGCCCGGCCGGTGGTCAGGGTGCGATGCAGCGCCTCGTCGTTCATCCAGGCGAGCATCAGCACCTCGCCGTCGTCGTGCCGGCGGACGACAGCGGGCACCAGCCCGTCGTCGGTGCGCTTCAGACGGGCGGCGATCGCCGGGTCGAGACCCGATTCTGGTACGGCCACCTGACCAATTGTTCCGTACCGGCGTCGGGGCCGGATCCTGGGGATATCTGAGCGATTTCGGGGGCTGTGCTCCGGCTCACGTCGCGGTAGTTTGTGCGTGCGCCGCCCGGATTTTTTGCTCCCCGGCGGGCCGCTCCCCTGCCCTTCCGCGTGTCCACCCGTCTCCGGCTCACGCCGGCGCACGGGTCCGACGCGTTCCTTTCCGGCAGTCGCGTCCCGTCTCCCCCACCGGGCCGGTGCGCCCCATCCTGGCATCGCCCGGCCGGGTCGCCGTTACGGAGCGGACGGAAGGACTACCCGCATGCAGCCCCAGCCCCAACCTCAGCCCGACCAGGGCGAGCCCACCTTTGCCCTGCCCGGCCAGCGCTCAGCCAGCGACGAGAGCCCGGTCTCGGCACTCGACGCCCTCGCCGCGGCCCAGGCCGCGGAGACCACCGAGCCGGCCGTCCCGCTTTCGGCAGCGCTGACCGAGACCACGATCGAGACCCCCGTCATCCGTCCGGGTGAACCGGCCACCCAACCGCTCCCGCCGATGACCAGCCAGTTCGTCAGCGCTCCCGACACGTCCCTCTCCCCGTGGGCGACGGCACCCACGACGTCCGCATCGGACATGGTGGTGGCCGGCGACGCGGAGGCCGCGCTGGACGAGGCGGACGCCGAGGCAGTGGCCGAGGCGGACGCGGCCTCGGTGGCGACCGACGGCGTGGAGGTCGCCGATGCGGAGGCGGTCGCCGTCGAGAACGCCGAAGAAGCGGCGGAGACCGCGGCCGCCGCGGCAGCGGCGGACCCGGAGTTCGAGCGCGAATGGCAGGCCCTGCTGGCCGAAGAGGCCGCGACGACGGGCGAGGCTGACACCGCCGAACCGGCCGCGGCCGATTCCACCACCGTGGACACGGACGCCGAGGCCGCGACCGAGGCCGAGGCGGAGCCCGAGGCCGCGAGAGCACGAGGCCGAGGCCGAGGCGGAGCCCGAGGCGGCAGAGGCCGAAGCGACCGGCGACGCCGAGGCCGAGCCCGAGGCGGTCACCGAGACCGACGCCGAGCCCGAGGCCGCGACCGACGTGGAGGACGAGGCGGAAGCCGAGCCCGAGGCCACGACCGACGTGGAGGACGACGCGGAAGCCGAGCCCGAGGCCACGACCGACGTCGAGGCCGACACGGAAGCTGAGCCCGAAGCCGCGACCGATGTCGAGGCCGAGAGTGAGGCGGAGGCGGAGTCCGACGCGGCGACCGACGCTGCCGAGGCCGCGACCGACGTGGAGGACGAGACCGACTCCGAGCCCGAGGCCACGACCGACGTCGAGGACGAGACCGACTCCGAGCCCGAAGCCACGACCGACGTCGAGGCCGAGAGTGACGCGGAGCCCGACGCGGCGACCGAGGCTGCCGAGGACGCGACGGCAGACGCCGAAGCGACCACCGAGACCGACGACGAGGCCGAGACCGAAGCCGAGCCCGAGGCAGTCACCGCCACCGAGGACGAGGCGGAAACCGAGGCTGAAGTGGCGGAAGCGGAGCCTGAGGCCGCCACGGACACGGACGCCGAGGACGCGGCGGAGACCGAGCCCGAGGCTGCGACCGACGTCGAGGACGAGACCGACTCCGAGCCCGAAGCCGCGAGCGACGTCGAGGACGAGGCGGAAGCCGAGCCCGAGGCCGCGACCGAGGAGGCGACGGCAGAGGCCGAAGCGACCAGCGACGCTGAGGCCGAGCCCGAGGCGGTCACCGCCACGGAGGACGAGGCGGAGAGCGAGCCGGAAGCGGCGACCGAAGCGACCGAGGACGCGACGGCAGATGCCGAAGAGACCGACGTGAGCGACGACGCGGCCGCAGCCGAGGCGATCACCGAGACCGACGTCGAGCCTGAGGCGGCTACCGATGTCGAGGCCGACGGCGAAGCCGCCGCTGAGGAGCCGACGGCAGAGGTCGCAACCAGCGACGAGACCGACGCCGAGGCCGAGGCCGTCACGGAGACGGACGCGGAGACCGATGCCGCGACCGACGTCGAGGCCGAGAGTGAGGCGGAGCCCGACGCGGCGACCGAGGACGCGACGGCAGACGCCGAAGCGACCACCGAGACCGACGACGAGGCCGAAGCCGAGGCCGCCACGGACACGGACGCCGAGGACGCGGCGGAGGCTGTGACCGACGACGAGGCCGAGAGACGGTCGCCGAGGCCGAGCGACACGGTGGCCGAGGTGGAAGCCGAGGCCGAGGCCGACGAGGCCGAGCCGGTCGCGGAAGCCGACGACATCGACGCGGAGGCCTCCAGCGAGGTCGACGCCGAGGCGGCGGCCGACGGCGAAGCAGACGTCGAGGTGGAGCCCGCGGCTGCCGCCGAGACCGACGCGGACGCTGTTGAGGAGTCCGTCGCGGAAGCCGACGACACCGAGGCCGCGGCCGAGCCGGCGCCGGAAGCCGTCGCTGTGGCGGAGGCGGACGAGGAGCCCACCGCGGGCGAGCCCGTGGCGGACGCTGTCGACGCTGGTGGTGAGGAGGCCGAGGCCGGCGAGGTCGAGGCGGACGCGGATCTCGTCGAGACCGCGGCCGTCGTCGCGCCCGCGGAGGAGGTCGCCACCGACGACGAAGGGCTGGCCGAGACCGCCGAGGCGCCTCAGCCGGTCGACGACGAAGCCGAGAGCGACGAGGACGACGAGCCGGCGGAGGACGGCGAGGCTCCGGTCGCTGCCGAGGCGGCGGAAGAGGCGGGCGACACCGTCGAGTTGCCGCCGGGCTCGTACCAGCTGGCGGAGCCGGTCACCGCCGCGCCGTCGTTGGCCGACATCGGGTCGCCGGCTGCCGAGGTGCGGCCGGTCAGTGGGCCGCCGCTGCGGCCCGGTGACGTGCCGGAGACCCGGATCGCGGTGTGGAGCGCCGAGTCCGCCGACGCGCTGCGGGCCGAATGGCACGAGGTCAAGGCGGAGTTCGTCGACGAGCCGACCGAGGCCCTGCGGCACGCGCAGGCCCTGGTCGCCCGCGCCGTGCAGCAGCTCGCCGAGAACCTGCTCGCCGAGCAGGTCGAGCTCGACCCGCGGCGCGACTCCGACGCGCCGGACACCGAGGCGATGCGGGTGGCGATGCGCCGCTACCGCGACTTCCTCGACCGGGTGCTCGCGCTCTAGGAACCGCACCGACACCGGACGCCCCGGTCTCCCGAATGAGGGAGGCCGGGGCGTCCGCTTGCGTACACCCATCTATTTCATCTACCGTTGAGTTCAACAGGCGTTGAATTTCAGAGACGGAGGAACGATGGAGACCGCGATCGAGGTCACCGACCTCGTGATCAACCGCGGAAAGCGCGAGGTGCTGCACGGCTTCAGCTGCACCATCCCGCGTGGCAGCATCACCGGGCTGCTCGGGCCCAGCGGCAGCGGCAAGACCACCCTCATGCGCGCCGTCGTCGGCGTGCAGGTCGTCGCCTCGGGGCGGGTCACCGTGCTCGGGCGAGCCGGCGGGCACGCCGCCGCTGCGGCGCAAGATCGGCTATCTGACCCAGGCCCCCAGCGTCTACGCCGACCTCACGGTCCGGGAGAACGCCCGCTACTTCGCGTCGCTCTACGGTCTCGGCGCGGCCGACGCCGACGCCGCCCTGGAGAGCGTCGGGCTGGCCGGCGCCGCGCAGCAGCTCGTCGGCAACCTCTCCGGCGGTCAGCGCAGCCGCGCCTCGCTGGCCTGCGCGCTCGTCGGCCAGCCCGAGGTGCTGGTGCTCGACGAGCCGACCGTCGGCCAGGACCCGGTGCTGCGCGACGAGCTGTGGGCGCAGTTCCGCGCCCTGGCCGCCGACGGCGCCACGATCCTCGTCTCCAGCCACGTGATGGACGAGGCCAACCGCTGCGACCGGCTGCTGCTGATCCGCGACGGCGACCTGATCGCCGACGACACCCCGGCGGCGATCAAGGCGCACCGCCGGCACCGACGACCTCGACGAGGCGTTCCTGCGCCTCATCCGGTCGACAGGAGAAGGCGGCCGCGTCGATGTCCTCCACGACATCCTCGCCAGCACGACCGGCCGGATCCTGCGCCAGCTCCGCCACGACCGCCGCACCATCGCGATGATCATCGTCGTACCCACTGTGCTGCTGACCCTGCTCTACTTCATGTTCGACGAGCCAGCCGCTGAGTGTTCGACCGGATCGCGCTGATCATGCTCGGCGATCTTCCCGTTCATCATCATGTTCCTGATCACCAGCATCGCCATGCTGCGCGAACGCACCAGCGGCACGCTGGAACGGCTGCTCACCACCCCGATCGGCAAGCTCGACCTGCTGTTCGGCTACGGGATCGCGTTCGGCATGGCCGCCACCGTGCAGGCGGCCGTCGCGGCGGGCTGGCCTACTGGCTGTTCGGCCTGGACACCGCCGGCAGCCTCTGGCTGGTCATCGTGATCGCGGTGGCCAACGCCGTGCTCGGCGTCGCGCTGGGCCTGCTCTGCAGCGCGTTCGCCCGCACCGAGTTCCAGGCCGTGCAGTTCATG
Organism: uncultured Actinomycetota bacterium; assembly: GCA_963840005.1. GTDB lineage: Bacteria > Actinomycetota > Actinomycetes > Mycobacteriales > Micromonosporaceae > Asanoa. Next base: position 65,389 of record CAWIXO010000004.1, read on the forward strand.
CCGGTCGTGGTGATCCCGCAGATCCTGCTGTGCGGCCTGTTCGTCGCCCGCGACTCGATGGCCGGCTGGCTGCAGGCGATCAGCGACGTGCTGCCGCTGTCCTACGCGGTCGAGGCGCTGACCGAGGTCGGCGCGCATGCCGACCCGACCGGCACGATGTGGCGGGACCTTGGCATCGTGGTCGGCGCGATCATCCTCGCGCTCGTCCTCGGCGCCGCCACCCTGCGCCGCCGCACCGCCTGACCACACTGGGTCGGGCGTCGTCCGAACGGCGCCCGACCCGACAGCACCGAAAGGTTCGTGATGGTACGACGGACCGGCCGGCGGCCCGGCAACCCGGACACCCGCGAGGCGATCCTGGCGGCCGCCCGCACCGCGTTCGCGGAGAAGGGTTCGACGGCGCCTCGATCCGCGCACATCGCCACCGGCGCCGGCGTCGACCCGGCGCTGGTGCACCACTATTTCGGCACCAAGGACCAGCTCTTCCTGGCCGCGATGAAGTCCCCGATCGACCCGGGCGAGATCATCCCGCAGGTGCTCGCCGGCGACCCGGACGGCATCGGCGAGCGGCTCGTCCGGTTCTTCCTCTCGGTCTGGGACTCGCCGGCGGGCGAGGCCGGCGTGGCCATGCTGCGCTCGGCGGTGAGCAGCGAGTGGACGGCCCGGCTGATCCGCGAGTTCGTCGTCAGCCAGGTGCTGCGCCGGGTGCGGCAGCTCGTGCCGATGCGACCCGGCCGAGGCGCCGATGCGGGTCAGCCTGGTGGCCAGCCAGCTCGCCGGGCTGGCCATGATCCGCTACGTGATCAAGATCGAGCCGCTGGCCTCCGCCCCGGCCGAGGTTCTGGTCGCCGCCATCGGCCCGACCATCCAGCGCTACGTCCACGGCGACCTGACCGGCGTCTGGCCCACCGACGCGAAGCCGCTGACCGACTGACGCCTCGGGGACGCTCCGGGCTAGCCTGGCGCGCATGGCCGAGTCCCTGCCGTTCGACCGCGTCGCCGACTCCTACGACGAGACCCGCGGTGGGGAGAAGCGCGGTCAGGAGCTCGCCGCCGCGCTCGCGCCGCACCTACTGCCGGGCCGGGTGCTGGAGATCGGTGTCGGCACCGGCCTGGTCGCCGACGCGCTGGCCCGGGTGCACGGCGTACCCGCCGTCGGTGTCGACCTCTCCCCCGCCATGATCGCCCACGCCCGCGCCCGGCTCGGTGCCCGCGTCGCGGTGGGTGACGCCCGGATGCTGCCGGTGCGCGACGCGGCCGTCGACAACGCCTTCTTCGCCGGTGCCCTGCACGTGATCGTCGACGTGGCGACCGCCTTTGTCGAGGCGGCGCGGGTGGTCCGCCCCGGTGGCCGGGTGCTGGCGCTGTCCGCGAGCAGCGACCCCGGCCGCCATGACGCCTTCGCGCCGCTGCTGGCCGGGCTGCCCGGGACAGGACCGGGCGGACACGCCCGACGCCGTGCTGGCCGCCGCCACCGCCGCCGGGCTGCGCACCCTGGAGAGCCGCGAGGTGACCCGGGGCGCCGCGGCCACGTCGCCCAACCAGATCGCCGAGACCATCGAGACCCGCGCCTGGTCGTACCTGTGGAACGTCGACGGCGCCGTCTGGGTCTCCACGGTCATGCCGATCGTCCAGGGCCTACGCGACCTGCCCGACCCGGACGAGCCCCGCGACCGCCGCCTGACCTTCCAGCTTTCCGTGTTCGAGCGTTAGCGGGTCTGTTCCAGCCAGCTCGCGTACAGCTTGGCGTAGATCGATTCTGGGTCCTTGACCAACTCGTCGTGCGGGCCGCGCTGCACGATGCGGCCCTTGTCGACCACGATCACCTCGTCGGCGGCCTGCGCCGTCGACAGCCGGTGGGCGATCGCGACCGTGGTGCGGCCGCGGGTCACCGCGTCGAGGGTGCGCTGCAGCCGGACCTCGGTGGCCGGGTCGACCGCGCTGGTCGCCTCGTCGAGGACCAGCAGGTCGGGGTCGGCCACGTACGCCCGGGCCAGCGCGACCAACTGCCGCTCGCCCACGCTGAGCGCCTCGCCGCGCTCGCCCACCCGGGTGCCCAGCCCGTGCGGCAGGCCCTCGACCCAGTCGGTCAGGCCCAGCTCGGTGAACGCGAGCCCCAGGTCGGCGTCGGTCAGCTCCGGGCGGGCGAACCGCACGTTGTCGGCGACGGTCGCGTCGAACAGGAAGCCGTCCTGCGGGACCATCACCACCCGGCAGCGCAGCGAGTCGAAGCGGAGCCGGTCGAGCGGCACGCCGGAGAGCCGGACGCTGCCCGTGGTCGGGTCCATCAGCCGGGTGAGCAGCTTGGCGAACGTGGTCTTGCCGCTGCCGGTCTCGCCGACCACCGCGACCCGGGTCTTCGCCGGGATGTCCAGGTCGACGTCGTCGAGCACGATCGGCCCGCCGTACGTGAAGGAGACGTCCTGGAAGTGGATGTCGATCGGCCCGGGCGGCAGCTCGACGCCCTGCTCACCGGGATCGGCCACGTCGGGCGCGACGTCGAGCACGTCGAGCACCCGCCGCCAGCCGGCCACCGCGTTCTGCGCCTCGTTGAGCACCTCGGTCGCGATCTGCACCGGCTGGATGAACAGCGTGACCAGGAACAGGTACGCCGTCAGCTGGCCGATCGTCAGCGAGCCGCCGATGCCGAGCTGGACGCCGACCACGACCACCGCGGCGGTGGCCAGGCCGGCCGCGATCTCGCCGCTGGAGAAGCCGATCACGCTGGTCCGCAGGGCCCGCATCTGGGACGTCTGGTGTCCGTCGATCGCGGTGTTGAGCCGGGTCCGGGTGCGGTCGGAGACCCCGTACGCCCGGATCACCGGCGCGCCGACGACGCTCTCCGACACCGCCGCGAGCAGGGTGCCCATCCGCTGCCGGACGAGCCCGTACGCGCCGGCCAGGCGCTTCTGGAACGCCCGGATCACGAACACCGCGGGCGCGAACGCGACCAGCACCACGAGCGTGAGCTGCCACGAGTAGAACGCCATCACGCCGGTGGTGACCAGGAGCTGGCCGGCGCTGATGATCAGGATCACGCCGCCCCACTGGAGGAACTGGGTGATCTGGTCGATGTCGCTGGTCACCCGGGAGACCAGCGAGCCGCGCCGCTCGGACTGCTGGTGCAGCATCGACAGGTCGTGGATGTGCCGGAAGGTGCGCACCCGCACGTTGGCCAGCGCGGTCTCGCTGACCGTGAACAGCCGCCGCATCATCAGGTAGCCGCACAGCGTGGTGATCGCCAGCACGCCCGCGGTGATCGCGGCGACGCCGCCGACGAAGCCGACGTCGAGCCCGCCGGGGCCGGCGATGCCCTTGTCGATGGCCTGCTGGATGGCGACCGGCACGGCGGCCCGGCCGATCATCGAGACGATCGCGAAGAACAGCGTGCCGGCCAGGCCGATCCGCAGCTCGGGCGAGAGCGACAGGCCGCGCCGGATGGTGGCCCAGGTGGACTCGGTCCGCTCTTCCGCGGCGTCGGCGGCGGCTTTCGCGGGCGCGGTGACGGTGGTGGTCGTCATGCGGTCACCGCCCCTTCGTCCTCGTACGCGTGCTCGCGCTCCCGTTCGGCCTCGGCCCGCTCGTACGCGGTGACCAGGTCGGCGTATCCCGGCGTGCTGCCGAGCAGCTCCGTGTGGGTGCCGGCGGCGACCACCCGGCCGTGCTCGAGGTAGACGACCTCGTCGGCGAGCGCGATCGTGGCCCGCCGGTAGGCGACCACCAGGATCGAGGTGGGCTGCTCGCCGCCGCGCAGGCCGGCCAGGATCGCCGCCTCGACCCGGGGGTCGACCGCGCTGGTGGCGTCGTCGAGCATCAGCAGCCGGGGTCGGCCGGCCAGGGCCCGGGCCAGCGTGAGGCGCTGGCGCTGGCCGCCGGAGAGCGAGGTGCCGCGCTCGCCGACCATCGTGTCGAGGCCCTCGGGCAGCCGCTGGATGAAGTCGTCGGCCTGGGCGAGGCGCAGCGCGGCCCAGACCGCGTCGTCGTCGATGCCGGGCCGGTCGAGGGCGACGTTGGCGCGCACGGAGTCGTCGAAGATGAACGGGATCTGGGCGACCAGCGCGGCGTTGTCGGCCAGCGCGGCGGACGGTCAGGTCCCGCAGGTCGTGGCCGTCGATGCTGATCACGCCGGTGGCCGGGTCGACCAGCCGGACCGCGAGGGAGGCGATCGTCGACTTGCCGGAGCCGGTCGGGCCGACGAGGGCGACCGTGCGGCCCTCGGGGACGACCAGGCTGATGTCGTGCAGCACGGTCGGGCCGTGCTCGTCGTCGCTGGCGGAGTTGACCATGTCGTCGGTGCCGACCTCGGCGCCGGCCGGGTAGGCGTACGCCACGCCGTCGAAGGCCAACCGGGCAGGCGTGTCCGACTTTTCCGGATTTATGGTGCCGTAACGCATCTCGCCGTTGGCCGTCAGCACGTGCTGGAGCCGGTCCCAGCCGGCCACGCTGCGCGGCAACTCGGCCAGCACCCAGCCGATCGCGCGCACCGGGAAGGCCAGCACGGTGAACAGGAACGCGACGCTGACCAGGTCGGTCACGGTGATGTCGCCGGCCCGCAGCCGGAGCGTGCCGACGACCAGCACGGCGAGCGTGCCGAGGCTGGGCAGCGTCTCCATCAGCGGGTCGAACAGGCCGCGCAGCCGGCCGACCGAGATCAGCGCGTCGCGCAGCTCGCGGGCGCGGGCGGCGAACCGGTCGGTCTCCTGACCCTCGCGGCCCATCGTCTTGACCACCAGCGCGCCGTCGAAGCTCTCGTGCGCGATCGCGCTGACCTCGCCGCGCATGAGCTGCGCGCGGGCCTGCCGCGGCGCCATCCGGCGCGAGTAGAAGACGTTGATCAGGAACAGGCCGGCGAAGGTGGCCACGCCGACCAGGGCCAGCACCCAGTCGGTGAAGAAGAGCGACCCGACGGCGCCGACCAGCATCACCAACGTGCCGACCGCGAACGGCAGCGGCGCGATCGGGAACCAGGCGGCCTCGACGTCGGAGTTGGCGTTGGACAGCAGCGTGCCGGTCGCGTGCCGGTGGTGCCAGGACAGCGGCAGGTCGAGGTAGCGGCCGGTGACCAGCCGCCGGTAGCGGGCCTGCAGGCGGAACTGCATGTAGCCGGCGCCGAGCCGGCGGCCGAAGATGCCGACCACCCGGAGCACGCTGATCGCCGAGCAGCCGCGACCGCGCCGAGCCAGAGCAGCGCGTTGTCGACCGCGCCGTCCTCGATCGCCGGCACGATGATCTTGCCGACGATGTGCCCGATCACGTACGCGCTGCCCACGACCAGGCCGCCGAAGAGGACGCTGCCGCCGACCGCGAAGGCGAAGATGCGCGGTTCGTCGCGGATGGCCCGGCCGAGCACGCGGAAGCCCCGGGCGAGCACGTCCCGACTGGTCACGCTCGCCACTATGGTTGCCCCTCTGTCTTGTCGAACCGTCGACGACCTTACCCCGGCACGGCCCGGGTAAGCCGCGAAATTCCACCGTAATCCTTACCGGACCCAAGGCCCCGGGTGCGAGCGGGTATTCCCTGTGTCCACTGTCACAGGGTGACGTTCAGACACCCTGGCTACGATTCTCGCCATGCCCCGGTTCGCGCGTTCCGAACGTAGAAAACTGGCCGACCTTTTCGCACGCTGGGCCCTGACGCGCCAACGATGTGCACCGGTTGGGTCACCCGCGACCTGGCCGCACACCTGGTTCTGCGCGAGCGCCGGCCGGACGCCAGCCTCGGCATGATCATTCCGCCGCTGCGCTCGCACGCCCGCAACACCCAGCGCGCGATCGCCGCCCGCCCGTACCCGGATCTGGTCGAACTGGTCCGCAACCCGCCGCGGTGGAGCCCGGTCAGCAACCCGCTTGGTCGACGGGCTGACCAACACGCTGGAGTTCTTCGTCCACCACGAGGACGTGCGGCGGGCGCAGCCCGGCTGGCAGCCGCGCGACCTGCCGAAGGAAGACCAGGCGGGGCTCTGGAAGAACGCGTCCCTGATCGCCCGGATGCGGCTGCGCAAGTTCCCGGCCGCACTGCTCGTGCAGGCGCCCGGGTTCGGCGAGGTCGACCACGGGCGCCGGCGGCGAGCGGCTCCGGCTGGTCGGCGCGCCCGGTGAGCTGGCCTTCTTCCTGTCCGGGCGGCAACGGGCCACCCGGGTTCAGATCGACGGGCCGCCCGCGCTGGCCGATCGGCTGCGGACCACCCCGCTGAAGATCTGAGGCATCGACCGAACCACTGTTCCCCCATTGGCCGATACCCGGACATGCATCGGAGTCAGGGATGGGGGTGGGATGCGGACGTTCGCGGCGGCGGCGTTGACCCCGCCGCCTTACGAGGCGCTCGTCCACGAAGCGGTCGCACGAGGTCGCCGCGCACTCCGCCGACTGGGCCGACGCGTTCGGGCTGGCGCCGACGCCGGCCGCGCGGGCCCGGCTGGCCCGGGCCAACGCCGCGCAGCTCGCCGCCCGGGCCTGCCCGGAGGTGCCTCGCTCGGCGGTGCGGCTGCTGGCCGACCTGATCACCTGGCTGTTCGCGTTCGACGACCGGTGCGACGAGGACGAGCTCGGCGCCAACCCGGGGCGGCTGGCCCCGGCGCTCGCGCCGTTGCTCGAGGTGGTCGACCGGTTCGGCACCACCGCGGACGCCGGCTACCAACCGGCCGGGCCGACCGCCGCCGCGCTGCACGACCTGTGCCGGCGGATCCGGGCGCTGGGCCAGCCCGGCGGGCTGCTCCGGTTCTCGGCGGCCTTCCGCGAGTACCTGTTCGCGCTGCTCTGGGAGGCGACCAACCGGCAGCTGCGCCGGGTGCCCCGGTTCGCGGAGTACGTGCAGATGCGCCGGCACACCGGTGCGGTGCTGCCCAGCTTCGCGCTCACCGACATCGCCACGGACGGGCTGGCGGCCACGGTCGACCGGGTCGACCCGCGGGTGGTCCGGCTCGACCTGCTGGCCGCCGACCTCGTCTGCTGGTGCAACGACGTGTTCTCGTACGGCAAGGAGCGACTGCGCGACGGGCACAATCTGGCGACCGTCATCGCGTACGAGCTGAGCTGGCCGGAACGGGCGGCGCTGACCGAGGCGGCGGCGCGCTACAACGCCGGGCTCGCCGCGTACGGCGAGTTGGAGGCCGAGGTCCTGGCCGACGCGGACGACCGTTTGTCCCGGATGCTGCGGTCGCGGCGGCGCTGGTTGCGCGGCACGTACGACTGGTCGCTTGAGCTGCCGCCCGCTGACCGTACCCCTGAGTCCAGGATAAAGACCCTGGTCCAGGCCATGATCGACACGTACGCTCAGGGACTGGCATCGACGGCTAGTTGGCCATACTCTTCGGTAGCAACCGTCAGAGTGACCACGATCACATGGCCAACTAAAGGTGGTTTCCGGATATGTCGCTCGATGTCCCTTACCGGTCGATTCCCGACATGTTCCTCAAGCGTGTCGCCGCGTCGCCCGACGCGCGGGCGTTCGGCTACCCGGGTGCCTCAGGTCCAGAGTGGCTGACCTGGCAGCAGACGGGCGAGCGGGCCCGAGGCGCTGGCGGCCGGCCTCAACGGCCTCGGCGTCGGCGCCGAGGAACGGGTGGCCATCCTGGCCAACACCCGCCTCGAGTGGGTCATCGCGGACCTCGGCATCATGTGCGCGGGCGCCGCGACGACCACGGTCTACCCGACGACCGAGCCCGAAGACGCGACGTTCATCATCGCCGACTCGGGTTCGAAGGTGGTCATCGCCGAAAACGCGATGCAGGCCGGCAAGCTGTCCGGCGCCACGCTGCCCACGGTCACCCACGTCGTCCTGATCGACGGCGACGCCGACCCGGCCGCCAGCCCGCCCCAGCTCACCATGGCCGACCTGGAGAAGCAGGGCGCCGCCACGCTGGCCGGCGACCCCGGGCTGATCGAGCGACTGGTCGACGAGATCGCCCCCGACCACCTGGCCACCCTGATCTACACCTCCGGCACGACCGGCCGCCCCAAGGGCGTCGAGTTGCTGCACGCCGGCTGGTGCTGGGAGGCGGTGGCCCAGGCCGACCTGGGCATCCTGCGCGCCGACGACCTGCAGTACCTGTGGCTGCCGCTGTCGCACTCGTTCGGCAAGACGCTGCTCTCCGGCATCATCCACGTCGGCCTGCCGACCTACGTCGACGGCCGCATCGACGTGCTGGTCGAAAACCTCGGCGTGGTCAAGCCGACCCTGATGTGCGGCGCGCCGCGGATCTTCGAGAAGGTCTACAACAAGGCGATCACCAACGCGACCTCAGAGGGCGGCGCCAAGGCCAAGATCTTCGGCTGGGCGGTCGCGACCGGCAAGCGCAAGGTCAAGCTGGAGCAGGCCGACCAGCCGGTGCCCGCGGGCCTCAAGCTGCAGTACGCGATCGCCAACAAGCTGGTGTTCAGCAAGCTCCAGGCCCGCCTGGGCGGCAACATCCGCACGCTGGTGTCCGGCGCCGCGCCGCTCAGCGTCGACATCTCCGAGTTCTTCGCCGCCGCCGGCCTGCCCATCTCGGAGGGCTACGGACTCACCGAGACCAGCGCGGGCAACTTCGTCAACCGCCCCGGTGGCCTGCGCATCGGCACCGTCGGCCAGCCCCTCGGCGACCTCGAGTGCAAGATCGACGAGGACGGCGAGGTGCTGCTGCGCGGCACCCCGGTCATGCGCGGCTACCACAACCTCCCGGAGGAGACGGCGGCCGCGTTCACGGACGACGGCTTCTTCCGCACGGGCGACATCGGCGAGATCAGCGAGGACCGCTACCTCAAGATCACTGACCGCAAGAAAGACCTGGTGAAGACGTCGGGCGGCAAATACATCGCCCCGTCGCACATCGAGGGCCTGTTCAAGGCCATCTGCCCGTACACCTCCCAGGCGATCGTGATCGGCCAGGCCCGCAACTACTGCACGATGCTGATCACCCTGGACCCGGACGCGATCGTGGCCTGGGCGGCGAGCAGCGACCTGGCCGGCAAGTCCTACACGGAGATCGTCACGTCGCCGCAGGCCAACGAGATGGTCGACGGCTACATCCGGGAGCTCAACGCCAAGCTCAACCGCTGGGAAACGATCAAGAAGTTCACCATCCTCTCCCGCGACCTGACCATCGAAGACGGCGAAATGACCCCGTCCATGAAGATCAAGCGCCGTGGCGTCGAAGCCAACTTCCAAGGCGAGATCAACAAGATGTACGAAGGCACGCTCGCCGAGATCTAGCCCGTCAGACGGCCCGTCGGGTAGGCGATTCCGCCACCCGGCGGGCCGACCTGTTTCTCGATCGCATGGGACGACGCCCGCGGTCATGCGTCCGAGCAGTGCCTCTCCTTCGCCTCGGGTGCTTCCCCAGCGCCGTCGTGCTCGGGCCCGCCTGATTGGCGGGGTGTTTGCTAACGTGCCGTGCCTGTCTCGCGGAGGAGGTTGCGATGGAGTGGACAGACGATCTGTCGATTCCCATGCCGGACGGGCGGACAGTCGCTGATCTCGTGGACGTGACCGTGCCGCTGTTGCTCACGAGCGCCTCCGAGGACGAGGTCCACCGCGTTCTGGAGGCGCGGTTCGGGCTGTCCGCTGAGGATGCGGAGTTCGCCTGTGAGCGCACGGGCGGCGGGTTGGTGCGGGCCGCCACGCGCAATCCGCAGAACTGCCCGGATGCCGACCAGGACCCGGTGGCCTGGGAGAGCTTTCAGCGCGGAATGCGGGATCCATCGTTGATCGCCCGCATCTATCCGCAGTTCGCGTCCTAGCCAGGGACGCCCAACGGCCCGTCACCCCGGTCCGTCGCGGACCGCCCGTCGCCGCCAGTCCAAAGCCGGCTCTCGACCGGCAAGCCGCCAATACGTGGCCGCCTCGTCGAGCAGCACTCCGGTAGGGCTGGCCGAACGGGGTTTGCGGGGCGAGGCCGTGGTGGTCCAAATTGGGTCACAGTGGGCAAGCGCGCGAAGGCGTGGAGGGCAGGGCTTGGGCTACTCTGCTCGGCCATCGCAGGCCCGACTCTGGCCGGGCAGGCCCGGGCTACACTGCTCGGCCGTCGCAGGCCCGACTACGGCCGGGCAGGGCCCGGGCTACCCTGCTGGGCCGTCGCAGGCCCGACTCCGGCCAGATCTAGGTAATTTGGTGTCGTCGTGGGCGCAATAGATTCCCTAGATCTCGCGGTGAGCCACGCGCGAGCGTGAGACGCCGAGGATCGGGAGCCGGGTCATGATCGTGTGCACCAGGCCAGGCGGAATGTGCCGCCTGTCCATGATCGAGTGCATGGGATCAGGACGACACACCGCCGGGTTTCCTGGCCAGCTGCACATGATCATGACGAATAGGCCCGCAGATATCGACCGGCTGCACATGATCATGGGACTACGAGCTTGGACCAAGCCGCGACTCCTCAGCGGATCCGCAAGATCCACCCCACCCCTCCCAGCACAGCAGTCGGGGTAGGTGCGGGTCGCCTTGCGGACGCCGGGTGCGTTGGCTACACGGACGCCCGCGGCGCTGCAGCCGTGTTAGCTACCAGTCGGAACTTCCTGGGCCCGCCAAGCCAAGCAAACCCGAGAGGCAGCGCCGGCAGGCGGCGAACCCACTGACCCCGACCCAGCCAACGCCCGGCACCGATCCAGCCCGTCGATGACCAACAATCGCGCCCACCGGCGGAACCGTTCTTCTGGTCTAGGCGATGACCACCGGCTTGCGCCAGCCGGGTTGGGGGGCGTGGTCGAGGTCGTAGCGGACGGTGGCGATGCGTTTGACCGCGTCGACCAGGTCACCCTCCGGCAGCGTGTACGGCAGCCGCAGGAACCGCTCCAGCGTCCCGTCCAGACCGAATCGGGGACCCGGCGCCAGCCGCACCCCGACCTCCTCGGCCGCGCGGGCCAGCGCGCTCGAGATCGGCCCGTCCAGCTCAGCCCACAGCGTCACGCCGCCGTGCGGCGTCTTGACCCGCCATTCCGGCAGGTGTTCGGCCAGCGCGCCCAGCAATGCGTCGCGCTGGGCGGCCAGCTGGATCCGGCGGGCCGGGACGATCGTGTCGGCCCGGTCGAGCAACTGCGCCGCGACGAGTTGGTCCAGCACCGGGCTGGACATGTCGACGCCGACCCGCAATGCCGCCAACCGCTGGACCGTGGGTGCCGAGGCGCGGACCCAGCCGATGCGTAGGCCGCCCCAGTACGGCTTGCTCATGCCGCCGATGGTGATCACCCGGCTGTGCCGGTCGAACATGGCGACCGGTGGTGGCACCTTGACACCGTCGAGCGGCAGGTCCACGAAGGACTCGTCGACTACCAGGTCGGTGCCCGTCGAGTGGGCCGCGGCGACCATCCGCTCGCGCAGGTCGGCGGGCATCAGGTGGCCGGTCGGGTTGTGGAACTCGGGGATCACGTACGCCAGCCGGGGTGTGGTCTGCCGCAGCGCGCCGAGCAGCAGCTCGCCGTCCCAGCCCTCCGCCGGGTCCAGGCCGTGCGTGGTGATCCGGGCGCGGCGCGCGGACAGCGCCGCCAGCGCGTTGGGATAGGTCGGTGACTCCACGAGTACGCCGTTGCCGGCCTGGACCGTCAGCCGCAGCACCAGGTCGAGCGCCTGCTGGGTGCCGCTGGTCACCATGATCTGGTCGGGGCTGGTCGGCAGGCCGCGGTCGCTGAAGCCGCGGGCGATCGCCTCGCGCAGCTCGACCAGGCCGGTCGGGTGGTAGCCGGCGTCGCCGAGATAGCGGGGCAGCTCGTCGGCGGCGGCGCGGGCGGCGGAGATCAGCTCGGGCGGCGCGGCCAGCGCGGCGCAGCCGAGGTCGATCATGCCGAGGTCGTCGAGCGGGGTCCACAGGCCGGTGCTGGCCACCCGGTGCCCGCCGGGCAAGGTGGTCCAGCTGCCGGCGCCGCGGCGGCTGGTCAGGTGGCCGCTGTCGCGGAGCTCCCGGTACGCGGCCGTCACCGTGGTGCGGCTGACCTTGAGCGCCTCGGCCAGCTCGCGCTCGGCGGGCAGGCGGATGCCCAGCGGCAGCCGCCCGTCGGAGAGCAGACCGCGGACCGCACCGGCCAGGGCGGCGTAGTCGGGGTTCCGCCGCCGGCCCGGCAGCGCGTGCCAGTGGCCGAGCAGGCGAGCGAGTTGGCTTCCCCGGACCAGGCTTGTCATATCCACTCCTCGCGAATTGGCTCTTCAGCAAGCAACCAATTGGCCTTCAGAGTGGCATGCATGGCGTCCGAGAGCAACCACCCGCACCACTCCCCCATGGCCCTGCGCGACCGGCTCACCCGGCGGCTGGTCCAGCTCACGGTGGGACTGGTCCTGTACGGCGCCAGCATGGCCCTCCAGATCGAGGCCACCCTGGGGCTGGACCCCTGGGACGTGTTCCACCAGGGCCTCGCCGAGAAGACCGGGCTCTCGTTCGGCACCATCGTGATCATCGTGGGTGCGGCCGTCCTGCTGCTCTGGATCCCGTTGCGGCAGAAACCGGGCATCGGCACCGTCAGCAACATCGTCATCATCGGCCTCGCCGTCGACGGCGCCCTGGCTCTGCTGCCGACACCTGACGCCCTGCCGGTGCGAATCACATTCCTGGTTCTCGGCATCGTGCTCAACGGGGTCGCCGGGGGCCTCTACATCGGCGCCCGTCTCGGTCCGGGGCCCCGCGACGGCCTCATGACGGGGTGGGTCGGGCGCAAGCCGGACCGCTCGATCCGGCTCACCCGGACCGTGATCGAACTGGCCGTGTTGGGCGCTGGTGTGCTGCTGGGAGGCACTGTCGGCATCGGCACGGTGGCGTACGCGCTCCTCATCGGACCGTTGAACCACGTCTTCATTCCGCTGTTCTCGGTGCGTCCCTCACTGCCGCGGATCGGCGGCCAGCCGTTGCCCGAACCGACTGCATGATGCATCGAACCTGGTGAAGGTTTCAGGTAAACGAAAGATCACACCAATGTTCATGGGCCGTTGACGTTGGCATCATTGCTCCATGGGGCAGGACGGCTGGCGGCGATCCGACGCCTGGATCTTCGTAGCGGTGGTGATGGCCAACGGCGCTGGGCGGCACATGCGCTCGGCGACCACCCGACGGCCCGAGGGCGTGCGGCTCGCCGACGTGCTCTCGATGGCCGACCACCTGCGCCAGGTGCTACCCGGCCGGCGTGAGGTCGAGGAGGCGGTTCGGCGCCTGTACGGGGCGGGTTTGATCACGGTGGCCGACGGCTGGTTCCGGGTCACGTCCGCCGGCGGGGCCCTGTGGCGCAACCGCCGGACCGGCGTGGGCGCGGTCGACACGGTCTACACCCAGCTGCTGCGCCGCCCGCTCCCCGACGACGCCGAGTGGACCCTCGACGACGCCGACCACGCGGCCGCGATCCTCGAGTACGCCGGCCGCGCCGACGCCACCGACAACCCGTCCTGACCTACCGCCTGACCGCGGGCCAGGTGACCGGGTCGGCGGAACCCCCGACCAGGCGCAGGTCGTGGTACGCGGCCGTCGGATCGCCGTCGCGGTTCTCGTACGAGGTGAAGATCCGGGCGCCGGACCCGTTCCACACGATCAGTTCCCTGTCGGACCGCCGCGCGTCATGACCGTCCACGGTGGTGTTCGGTTCAGGGTCCGAGCCGGTGCGGCCCGACGGGTCGACGGCCTGGCGGACGCCGACGACCAGTTGACGGCGCTCCCCGTAGGGCCGATCAGCCTCGGCGGCCGAGTCGACGAGGCAGATGTCGGCGCTCCAGACCTCGCCCGCGAGCCGCGGGGAGCCGGGCTTGGCGATTCGCACCAAGGTTCTGGCGGGGTGCAGGCCCGCGGTCGCGCCGGTGAGAGTGAACGGCAGACGGACGGGCTCGGCGGCGGTCAGCCGCACCGACTCGGCCACCGTGCGCGCCACGGCCGCGGCCGCCTCCGGCGTGCGACCGCGGCTCCCGGCGTACGAGACACGGGCCCAGCCATCCGGGGCGTACTGCCAGCGCAGCGCGGAGCACGAGCCGCGTACCGCCGGGTCGCTCAGGCACACCGCGGGCCGGCCGTTGATGTCGTCCGTCTCGCGTTCCACCGCGCCCATCGGCAGGCCCAGAGCACCGCTGGTGAAGCCCGTGGGTGGCTGGCCCTTGGCGAGCACCGTCACCACCAGGCCCAGGTCTGTCCCACAGTCCTCGCAGCCCTCGTCGAAGCCGCTGAAGCTCTGCTCCGTAGTCCCGATCTCCGCCTGCTCGTCCTTGAGGCCGGCCGGGATCCACCCGACGTGCAACGTGCGCACCAGCGGGTCGAACCGCACGGGCGCCTCGTCCGGCCCCGTCGCCATCGCGGCGACCAGGGCCGGCTCCGGCACCGTCCCGACCAGCGCGACGCCGGGGCGGACCTGCTGCGTGCCGCCGAAGGGGTTGACGGCCACGACCGCGGCGACCACCGCGGCGAGGGCGCCGCCCACCGCCGCCCGTCGGACCACTCGCCGGCGCCGCCCGCGCGCGATGATGGCGCGGGAGTCGGGCCTGGCCGGCGGGTCCGGGTAGTCGAGCGCGGCCCGCAGATCCTCGATGGTGTTCACGACCGGTTCCCTTCCTGGTGCTGGTCCGCGAGTTCTGGCGAGAGGCGCAACTTGACGAGGGCCCGGGCGCAGGTGCTCTTCACCGTGCCGGCCGCGATGTCGAGGGTGCGCGCGATCTCGGCTTCGCTGAGGTCCTCGTAGAAGCGCAGGACGACCACCGCCCGCTCCCGCCGGGTGAGCACCGCGAGCGCCCGCTGCACGGCGTCCCGCCCGACCACCTGCTCGGAGGGGTCGGGGGCCAGTGCGGTGACCGGCACGATCGCGGTCGGCCGCTCGCGCCCGAGACCACGCCGCAACCAGTCCGTGCGCGCGTTGGCGAGCCCGGTGCGCACGTACCCGAGCGGGTTGTCCTGTCTGACCCTGGACCACCGCAGGAAGGTGCGGGTCAGGACGGTCTGGAGCAGTTCCTCGGCCCGCCCGGCGTCACCGATGATCAGGTCGGCGACGTGCAGCAGCCGGCCGTAGTTGGCCGTGACGAACGCGGTGAACTCCTCCTCGACCGACCCCTGGCGCGGTGTGTCCACGCTGACGGGCGTCTCCCGAAGACCCAGCGCTCTCAATGCCACTCCCCCGGATGCCGATGACGTCCTCTCGCCCACAAGACGCAGGATCGCCCGATCCGGTTCTGCGCCGGGTCAGGTCAATGCGGGGGCCGGTTCGGCCGGCACCGGTGTGCGGTGGCGGGCAGCCCACCTGACCAGCGGCACCGCGGTGAGCCCGGCGGCCAGGAAGATCCCCCCGATCAGCAACCAGCCCCACCCGCCGGGGGTGCGCCGCCGGACCCGGCCGGCGGGGCCGGCCGGGAGCCGCGCGATCAGCACCAGGTTGGCCAGCAGGACCGCGGCGTTGGCCAACGGCAGCGCCAGGTACGCCGCGCGTGTGTCGACGGCCAGCGCCAGTGCGGCCATGCCGGCGCCGACGGACCAGCCGATGTTGAGCCAGGAGCGGGCGAACGCCTGGGTGCGCACCCGGGTCTCCGGGTCGACCGCCTCGATCAGGTAGACGTTGCGGCCGGCCTGGGCCACACCGTTGACCAGCTCGAAGAAAACGATCATCGCGAGGAACGTGAAGAACCCGCGGGCGAACGGCCACAGCAGGAAGCCGGCCGCGCTGCCCGCGACGCCGAACAGCCAGGCCCGCCGCGGGCCGAACCGGTCGGCGAGCGCGCTGAGCGGCACGGAACACACCAGCACGGCGCCGGCCGCGGCGGACAGGCCGATGCCGATCTCGTGTGGCTGTAGCCCCACCACGCGGGTGAAGAACACCGTGCTGCCGGTGATGAACGTGCCGACCCCGACCCCGAAGATCAAGCTGACCAGGGCGTACGCCCGGGGCAGGCCGGCCAGGGGCACCAGGTTCTCCCGCACGCGCATGGCTGGCAGCCCATCACGCGCGAGGTTGATCTTGCGACCCTATTCGGGTCAGCGGACGGGGTGACCCGCCTCGCGCAGCACGGTCTTCACGTCGCCGATCCGCAGTTCGCCGAAGTGGAAGACGCTGGCCGCGAGCACGGCGTCGGCGCCCGCGTCGACCGCCGGCGGGAAGTGGGCGGTCGCCCCCGCACCGCCGCTGGCGATCACCGGGATGTCGACCGCCGCCCGGACCGCCCGGATCAGCTCCAGGTCGAAGCCGGCCTTCGTGCCGTCGGCGTCCATCGAGTTGAGCAGGATCTCCCCCGCGCCGAGATCGGCGACCCGGCGCGCCCACTCGACCGCGTCGAGGCCGGTGCCCTGGCGCCCGCCGTGGGTCGTCACCTCGAAGCCGCGCCCCGGCTCACGCCGCACGTCCAGCGAGAGCACCAGCACCTGGTTGCCGAACCGCTCGGCGATCTCGCCGACGAGCTCCGGCCGGGCGATCGCCGCCGTGTTGACGCCGACCTTGTCGGCGCCGGCCCGCAGCAGCGTGTCCACATCGGACACCGAGCGGACACCGCCGCCGACGGTCAGCGGGATGAAGACCGTCTCGGCGGTGCGCCGGACCACGTCGAGCATCGTCGCCCGGCCGTCGGACGACGCGGTGACGTCGAGGAAGGTCAGCTCGTCGGCGCCGGCCGCGTCGTAGGCGGCGGCCAGCTCCACCGGGTCGCCGGCGTCGCGCAGGTCGACGAAGTTGACGCCCTTGACCACCCGCCCCGCGTCGACGTCGAGGCACGGGATCACCCGGACCGCGACGCTCACGACGCCAGCACCGCCAGCGCCTCGCGCACGGTGAACGCGCCCGCGTAGAGCGCCTTGCCGGCGATCACGCCCTCGACACCGGCATCCTCCAGCGTGGCCAGCGCGCGCAGGTCGTCGAGGGTGGACACGCCGCCGCTGGCGATCACCGGCGCGGGCGTGCGGGCGCAGACCTCGCGCAGCAGGTCGAGGTTGGGCCCGCTCAGCGTGCCGTCCTTGGTGATGTCGGTGACCACGTACCGGGCCGCAGCCGGCCTTGTCGAGCCGCTCCAGCACCTCGAACAGGTCGCCGCCGTCGCGGGTCCAGCCGCGGGCGGACAGGGTGCGGCCGCGCACGTCGAGCCCGATGGCCACCCGGTCGCCGTACTCGCCGACCACCCGGTCGCACCACTCCGGGTCCTCCAGCGCCGCCGTGCCGATGTTGACCCGGGCCGCGCCGGTGGCCAGCGCGGCGCGCAGCGAGTCGTCGTCGCGGATGCCGCCGGACAGCTCCACGCGCACGTCGAGCCTGCCGACCACGTCGGCCAGCAGCGCGGCGTTGGAGCCCCGGCCGAACGCCGCGTCGAGGTCGACCAGATGGACCCACTCGGCGCCGTCGTGCTGCCAGGCCAGCGCCGCCTCCAGCGGGTCGCCGTAGCCGGTCTCGGTGCCGGCGGCGCCCTGCACCAGGCGGACGGCCTGGCCGTCGGCGACGTCGACGGCGGGCAGCAGGGTGAGCGTCACGGTAGGTCTCCTCCAGGATCGGATCAGGTGCGGCGGCCCAGGGCGACGACGACCAGGGCGGGCAGGCAGAGCAGGACGAGCACGGTCAGCACCATGCGCAGGGCGAGGGCGTCGACCAGGAACCAGACGAGGGCGAGCAGCACGAGCGTCACGACGGCGATGGCGGCGCGCTGGCCGCGGCTGCGGCGGAGGAGCAGACGGCCGGTGCGGCGGCGCTGCGGCGTCAGCCGGCGACCAGCGCCCGGCGGCGCTGCCGGCGCGCGACGGCCCGGGCCCGTTTGGCGCGCAGCTTGGCGGCCTCCGCCTCGCGGGCGGCCCGGCGCAGGGCGCGTTCCTTAGCCAAGGGTGGCCAGCCAGTTGCCGAGCAGGGTGGCGCCGGCGTCGCCGGACTTCTCCGGGTGGAACTGGGTCGCCGACAGCGCGCCGCGCTCGACCGCGGCGACGAACGGCGCCTCGTGGGTGCACAGCGTGGCGCCGGGCATCGACGTCGTGGGCGGCGTACGAGTGGACGAAGTAGAACCGGGTGTCGCGGGCAGCCCCGCGAACAGCACCGAGTCGGCCGGCGGGGCGACCGTGTTCCAGCCCATGTGCGGCACCCGCCGCGCGCCCAGCCGGTGACCGTGCCCGGGCAGCAGGCCGAGCCCCTTGGTGACCACGCCGTGCTCCTCGCCGGCCTCGAACAGCACCTGCATGCCGACGCAGATGCCGAGCACCGGGCGGCCGGCGGCGACCCGGTCGGCGATCACCCGGCCGGCGGGCCGGGCTGCCTCGATGCCGGCCATGCACGCCGCGTACGCGCCGACGCCCGGCACCACCAGGCCGTCGGCCTCAGCGGCGGCGGTCAGGTCCGGTGTCACGGTGACGTCGGCGCCGACCCGGTCCAGCGCCCGCTGCGCCGAGCGCAGGTTGCCCGAGCCGTAGTCGAGCACGACCACCTTCCGCGCGGTCACGACGGCACCAGCCAGAGCATGCCGCCGACCAGCGCCAGCGCGGCGAGCAGCCCGACGAAGACCACCCCGCCGCGTGCGGCACCCTGCTTGTGCATCGAATAGGCACCACCGGACAGGATGCCGGCCAGCGCGAACAACAGGATCGGGACGAGGCGCACTCACAAGACGCCCTTGGTGCTCGGCACGGCGCCGTTGGCGCGCGGGTCGATCGCGACCGCCTCGCGCAGCGCCCGGCGACCGCCTTGAACTGCGCCTCGACCACGTGGTGGGCGTCCGGGTGGCCGCCCGGCCGGGCCGCCCGCAGCACGTCACGTGCAGGGTGATCCGGGCGGTGTGCCCGAACGACTCCCAGATGTGCCGGGTCAGGCTGGTCGGGTACACCGGGCCGATGTACGGCGCGAGCGGGCGGCTCGTCGTGCACCACGTACGGCCGGCCGGACAGGTCGACCGCGGCCTGCACCAGCACCTCGTCCAGCGGGACGGTCGCGCTGCCGAACCGGCGCGATGCCGGCCTTGTCGCCCAGCGCCTCGGCGAACGCCGTGCCCAGCGCGATCGCGGTGTCCTCCACCGTGTGGTGCGCGTCGATCTCCAGGTCGCCGACGGTGTGCACGGTCAGGTCGAAGCCGCCGTGCTTGGCGAGCTGGTTGAGCATGTGGTCGTAGAAGCCGACGCCGGTGGCGATGTCGGCCCGGCCGGTGCCGTCGAGGTCGATCTCGACGCTGACCTTGGTCTCGTTGGTGGTGCGCTCGACGACGGGCGCGGCGCGTGCTCACACGGACCTCCATCGCGGTCGAGGAAGGCGTCGGTCTCGGCCGGGGTGCCGGCGGTGACCCGCAGCCAGCCGGGCAGGCCGACGTCGCGGACCAGCACGCCGCGGTCCAGCAGCGCCTGCCAGACCGCCCGCTGGTCGCCGCCGACCTCCGAACAGCACGAAGTTGGCGTCGCTGTCGGCCACGGTCAGGCCCCGGGCCCGCAGGGTCGGCGACGATCCGGTCGCGCTGCTCCTTGATCGCCTCGACGGTGGCCAGCAGCGCCGTCGCGTGCGCGAGCGCGGCCCGGGCGGCGGCCTGGGTCAGCGCGCGACAGGTGGTACGGCAGCCGCACCAGCTGCACCGCGTCGACCACCGCCGGGTCGGCGGCCAGGTAGCCCAGCCGGCCGCCGGCGAAGCCGAACGCCTTGCTCATCGTGCGGGTGACCACCAGCCGCGGGTGGCCGGGCAGCAGGGTCAGCGCGCTCGGCGTGCCGGGCCGGGCGAACTCGGCGTACGCCTCGTCGACGACCACCATGCCGGGCGCCACGTCGAGCACCGCGTCGACCACGTCCAGGCGGCAGCGCCGTGCCGGTCGGGTTGTTCGGCGAGCAGAGGAACACCACGTCCGGCGTGTGCGCGCGGACCTGCGCCGACCGCGTCGGCCGCGGTCAGCGTGAAGTCGCGCGCCGCGGTGGCCGTCGACCCAGGCGGTGCCGGTGCCGACCGCGAGCAGCGGGTGCATCGAGTACGACGGGGTGAAGCCCAGCGCCGTGCGGCCCGGGCCGCCGAACGCCTGCAGCAGCTGCTGCTGGACCTCGTTGGAGCCGTTGGCGGCCCACACGTTGGCGGCGGTCAGCCCGTGGCCGAGGTAGGCGGCGAGGTCGGCGCGCAGCGCCACCGCGTCCCGGTCCGGGTAGCGGTTGAGGTCGCGCAGCTCGTCCTGGCAGCGCCTTGCCGATCGCCTCGACCACGTCGTCGGGCAGGGGTAGGAGTTCTCGTTGGTGTTCAGCCGCACCGGCACGTCGAGCTGCGGCGCGCCGTACGGCGGTCAGCCCGCGCAGGTCGTCCCGCAGCGGGCAGGTCGTCGAGGCTCGGTCATGCCGGCGAACCTCGCCGTGACCGCCTCGCCGTGCGCCGGCAGGTCCTCGGCGTTGGCCAGGGCCACCACGTGCCCGGCGACCTCGCGCAGCGCCGCCTCGTCGTACTCGATGAGGTGGACGCCGCGCAGGAACGACTGCACCGACAGGCCGCTGGAGTGCCGGGCGCAGCCGCCGGTGGGCAGCACGTGGTTGGACCCGGCGCAGTAGTCGCCGAGCGAGACCGGCGAGTACGGGCCGACGAAGATCGCGCCGGCGTTGCGTACCCGCAGGGCGACGTCCCGGGCGTCCGCGGGTCTGGATCTCCAGGTGCTCGGCGGCGTACGCGTCGACCACCCGCAGACCCTGCTCGAGGTCGTCGACGAGCACCGTGCCGGACTGCGGGCCGGTCAGCGCGGCGGTGATCCGCTCGGTGTGCTTGGTCGCGGCGACCTGGTCGGCCAGCTCGGCGTCGACCGCGTCGGCCAGCGCCGGCGACGGGGTGACCAGCACGCTCGCCGCGAGCGGGTCGTGCTCGGCCTGGCTGATCAGGTCGGCGGCGACGTGGCCCGGGTCGGCGGTGTCGTCGGCGAGGATCGCGATCTCGGTCGGGCCGGCCTCGGCGTCGATGCCGACCGTGCCGCCGGCGCAGCAGCCGCTTGGCGGCGGTGACCTAGACGTTGCCGGGGCCGGTGATCATGTCGACCGGCCGGCAGTAGCCGGTGCCGGCGGCGTTGGTGGTGCTGCCGTAGCCGAGCATGCGCGATCGCCTGGGCCCCGCCGACCGCGTAGACCTCGTCGACGCCGAGCAGCGCGCAGGCGGCGAGGACCCGCTGGTCCGGCAGGCCGCCGTTGTCCTGCTGCGGCGGGCTGACCACGACCAGCGCGTCGACGCCGGCGACCTGGGCCGGCACCACGTTCATCACGACGCTCGACGGGTACATGGCCAGGCCGCCCGGCACGTACAGGCCGACCCGCTCGACCGGGACCCAGCGCTCGGTGACCGTGCCGCCGGGCACGACCTGGGTGGTGGTGTCCTGCCGGCGCTGGTCCTCGTGGACCCGCCGGGCGCGGGCGATCGCCTCCAGCAGCGCCGCGCGGACGTCGGGGTCGAGGCTCTGCTCGGCCGCCTTGATCGTCTCCGGCGGGACGCGGAGCTCGTCGGTCTCGACGCCGTCGAACCGGGCCGTGGCGTCGCGGACCGCGCTGAACCCATGCTCGCGCACCGCCTCGACGAGCGGGCGGATGGTCTCGACGGCCTGCGACACGTCGAGCCGGGCACGGGGCAGCAGACGGCGCGGGTCGGTGTCGACGCCGCGCAGGTCGATCCGGTTCAACACCTCGATAAGTCTAGGCGTTCCAGCAATCGGGATTCCGGCGCCGTTCGCGCTGTTCGGGTACGCGTGCCCCATCAGGCGCTAGGCTCGGCCGGTGACGTCGCGGCTGCCCGTTTTCCCACTCGGGACGGTGCTTTTTCCCGGCCTGGTGCTGCCGTTGCACATCTTCGAGGAGCGCTACCGCGACCTCGTGAAGCATCTGCTGAGCCGGCCCGATGGTGATCCACGCGAGTTCGGCGTGGTGGCGATCCGGCAGGGCTGGGAGACGTTGCCCACCGCGCCGCCGCCCGGCCCGCCCGAGACGCAGCCACCGCGGCTCGGCCCGGTGCCGTCGACGCCGCTGCCGCCGCCGGCCGCGGTCTCGTCCAGCCCGGGCGACGTCGCGCTGCACGAGGTGGGCTGCACGGCCGAGCTGCGCCAGGTCACGGAGCTGCCGGACGGCCGCTACGACATCGTCACCGTGGGCCGGCGCCGGTTCCGCGTGGTGTCGGTCGACAAGACGACCGAGCCGTACCTGATGGCCGAGGTCGAGTGGCTGCCGGAGCCGGAGGGCCAGGAAGAGCTCGCCGACCTGCTGGCGCCGCGGGTGCTCGCGGTGTTCCGGCAGTACCTGACCTTGATCCGCGCCGACGAGCAGGAACTGACCGAGCAACTGCCGGAGGACCCGACGGTGCTCTCCCACCTGGTCGCGGCGACGGCGGCGCTCACGCTGGAAGACCGGCAGCGCCTGCTGGCCACCCCCGACACGGCCGGGCCGGCTGCGGGCGGAGCTCCGGCTGCTGAGCCGCGAGGCGGCGATCCTGCGCCAGGTACGCGCGGTGCCGGTGCCCCTGCGCGACCTCGCTACGCCGGGCAGCCCGAACTAGCCGACCACCGCGGCGACGTAGTCGGTGAGTCGTTCGGTCAGCAGGGCCGGGGTCAGGTCGGTGCGGCCCAGATCACGCCAGGGTCCGGCGACCTTCTCGGCGTCGGGTGCGAAGGCGAGCGCGTCGAGCAGTCGCCAGTAGCGGTGCTCGTCGCCGAGCACACCGCCGGCTCGCTGGTAGTGGCCGGCGAACCGCATGCCGCTGTCCGGGCCGTGCAGCAGGGCGATCGCGGTGGCGCAGTGCGCGACGTCGAGGTCGGCCGGTCCCCAGGAGGTCTCGACCCAGTCCACGACGCCGGTGATCGTGTCGCCGTCGAAGAGCACGTTGCCGGGATGGAAGTCGCGGTGCAGGAAGCGGCCCTCGTACGCCGGTGGCTCGCGGCGGACCAGCCCGATGGCGTGGCGCCAGAGGGCGGTGTCCTGGTCCGGGATCGGCACCCGGTCCGGGTCCGTCCAGGCCTGGTAGGTGCGGGGTCGCTCGGCTGCCTCGATCTTGTGGATGTCGACGAGCTGGCGGGCCAGCTCCGTCGACCGGTCGGCGGTCAGGTCCACGCGGCCCGGCAGCAGCGACATCAGCAGCGACGGGTGGTCGGTGTGGTCCGCGGTGGCGTCGACGGCGTGCAGGTGGGCGGCCGGGATGCCGGTGCCGGCGAGGAGGTGGAGGACGCCGGCCTCGCGGGCGAGCAGGGCGGGCGCGTGCCGGACGAAGAAGGGCTTCAGGAAGGACCGCAGGACGAGGGAGTACGGCTCCGCCGGCGGCCCTTCGATGTCCAGGCGGCACATCCGGGACGTCCACCCGCCGTGCATGGCCGTGATCCGGCGGATCTCGTGCCCCGCGGGGAGGACGTCGTGCACCCAGGCCCGGGTACGCGGCTCGAGGCCGGCGACCATCGTCGGGCGCGCGCTAGCGTCCGGGCGCGGACGGGTCCGTCGGGTCGCCCGGGACGGCACTCGGCCCACCGGACCCGCCCGGCTCGGTCGGCCCGCCCGGCCCGTCTGACGGGTTTGGTCCGGCGAGCGAGTAGTACGGGTTGGCCGGCACCGCCGGCTGGCGCCGGCTCGGGCCGCAGCGTCGGGGTGCGCGACCAGCCGGCGAGCAGGGTGTAGATGATCACCGCGCCGAAGGTCGCGATCAGCAGGTCGCCGTGTACGAACGGGACGACGTCCCAGAGCTTGGTGAACCCGCCGGCCCGCAGGTCGGGCGGCCGGGTGATCAGCTCACCGGGCGAAGCGGCGAGCACCTTGTCGTGGTAGTCGCCGATCCCGATCCGCCGCCCCACCTGCCAGGCCAGGACGCTGGCCCCGATGGTCCCGACGATCAGGGCGGCCAAGGTCCACGGACCGCGGAAACGCTTGAACCCGATCCAGGTCACCAGCGCCGCCACGACCCCGAGCGCGAACAGCAGGATCGTGAACCAGCCGTCGGACGCGATGAACTCCTCGGGACTCGGCGTCGCGAACACGGCGCCGTCGTCGGTCTTGATGATCGGCACCCCGGGCGCGATCAGGGCCCAGAGCAGCCCGATCGGCGCACCCACCACGGCCACGACGGCGGCGGTCAGCCCCGCGGCCCCGAGGCGCTGCCGGAGCGGCAGCCGCGGCGCCGGCGGCTCGTACGCGGCGTTCGCGCCGGGCTCGGCCAGGTACGGCCCGCCCGGATACGCCGCATCCGCAGCCGCCCAGTCGGCGGCCGGCTCCGGGCTCCCCGCAGCGTCAGCGGTCGAACCGGGGTGCTGCGCCGGCGAGCCCTGGACAGCTCCGGGTGGCTGCCAACCGGTCGGTGGCGTGGACCACGGTCCGGCGCCGGCACCCGGCGCCGGGCGTCCGGCCTCCGGCGGGTCCAGCTGGGCGAACGAACCGAACGCCGGCGCGCCGCCCGCCGCCGAGCCATGGCCGGTGGCGTCCGGCGACGGCGAAGCGAGTGGATCAGCGGGCGAGGCGCCGGCCGTCGTCCAGGTGCCGTCCCCGGAAGCGGGGTTGGCGCCGGACCCGGCAGGCGCCGCCCAGGACCCGTCAGTCGGTTCGGGGTTGGCGGCGGTCACCGCCCGATCCTCTCAGGCGAATCGCCCAACGCCTACCGCACCCCGCCGCAAACGATCAAGCCGCCCACCCCACGCGACTTCGGCCCCTCGCGGCCCCTGTGCACGTGCGGGCCGCGTCACACCCCGCAACGGTCTAGGAGAGGTGGTCACCGGCGCGGTCAGCGGGCGAAGGGCTCCAGCATGATGCTGGCGGCCTTCAGCCAGGCGTCCCGGGTCGCGGGCTGGAGCTGCTGGTATTCGATCGACGAGCCCGTTTCCAGCGCCGGGTCGTAGGGCACGATCGCGACCGCGCGGGTGCGGGTGGCGAAGTGCGCGGCGAAGTCGTCGAGGAGCGGCGACTTGCCCGGCGTCGGGCAGGACAGCAGGGTCACCGCGTTGGTGGCCAGGTCACCCATGCCGACGTCGTAGAGCAGATCGAGCATCCAGTCGGCGGTGAAGGCGGCGTCTTCCCTCGGCACCGTGGTGATCACCAGCTGGTCGGCCGCCTGCAGGACCGTCTGCCAGTTGGCGCTCTCCACGTTGTTGCCGGTGTCCACGCAGATCACGTCGTGGGTGCGGCGGAGGAGCTCCAGGACCCGGCGCACCGTGTATTGGTCGAGCCGCTGGGCGAACCGTGGGCTCTCCTCGCCGGCCAGCACGTCGTACGTGCCGTCGGAGGCGTGCCGCAGGAACTCGTCGAGCGCCTCGGTCAGCCCGTAGCCGTGCTGGGCCTCGACCTCGGCCAGGTTGGTGATCAGATGGCGGATGGTGCGGGCGTGCCGGGCACTGCCGGCCCGGAGCCCGAGCGTGCCGCGCAACTCGTTGTCGTCCCAGGCCAGCACGCCCTGCCCGCGCACGCTGCCGACGGTCGCGGCGGCCAGCACGGTCGCGGTGGTCTTGTGCACGCCGCCCTTCGGGTTGGCGAACGCCAGCACCCGTGAGCTGCCGAACTCGCGGCGCAGCACCCCGACCGCCCGGTCGACCTCGGTCTCGGTGGGCGCGGGCGCGCGCCACTCGAGTCCCCCCGGGTCGGGTTGGCTGACCGGCGCCGGTGCCGGCGCCGGCACCGGCGGCTCGGCCAGGCGGGGCTCTGTGCGGGCGTACCCCTGGTAGCCCCCGCCCGTGTATTTCTCGGTGTAGTCGCCGCCGTCGAACGCGTCGCCGGCGTAGCGATCGGCGGCCGGAGCGGCACCGGTCCCGTAGCCGTAGTCGGCGTCCGACCCGCCCCCACCGTAGTAGCCGCCGGACCGGTAGGCGGTCGGCTCGTAGCCGTCCTGCGCCGGAGGCGGGTAGCTCTCCACCGCCGGCGGGTAGCTCTCCTGGACCGGCGGCGCGTAGCTCTCCTGCACCGGAGGCTGGTAGCTCTCGCGAGCCGGTGGGTAGCTCTCCTGCGCCGGCGGCTGGTAACTCTCCTGCGCCGGCGGATAGCGCCGCTCGGGCGGGTACGAGACCGGCGCGACGGCGCGGCCCTGAAAGCCGTTGACCGGCGCGACCGGGGCCGGCTGCTCCTGACGCTCCACCGGAGCCCGCGGTGCTGCCACCCTGGCCTCCCGGACCTCATGGTTTTCGCCCGTGCGCCCGCCGAGCAGCGCACGGTCGAGGAGTGCCCGCCACCGTGGGGCCGGCTCAGCCGGTCGACCCCATCCGGTTTCGGTGCCTTCCACGCCTCGCCCTCCCGCCGCGTACGCCCGCTCGACAGATCCGGCTACGGAGCAACCCTATGCGGCCCGCACCAGCACGCATATCCCCACTGTGCACATGGCGCACCGTCAGACTGGTCCAACGTGCCGGGCCGGTCGCCGGATGTGGGCCACTCCACGATTACCCCGGCTCCGGTGAACCGCTGACCGCAGCCTCGGTGGGCGCGGCGGACGGCGGTTCGGGAGTCGGTGGGACCGGCTCCGGCGTCGGTGTCGCCACCAGCGGCGACGCCGTCGGCTCCGGTGGCTCGGCGGTCGGCTCGACGGGTGTCGGGCTCGGCGCCGGGTTCGGCTCCGGCAGCGGCGGCAGGAACACCGCACGGTCCAGGGTACGGACCTCGGGCGCGGGGTCAACGGCGCGCACGCCGGGTTGCGCGGCCAGCCGCTTCAGATCGGTCGGCGCCGCGCGCAGGACGGCCGCGTACACGCATGAGCAATGGGTGCGGTATGCCGTCGCCTCGGCGATCGCCACCCGCGCCGCTGTCTCGTACACGGGACGTAGCCGGCCCTCGTCCGGGCGTGCCGATCACCTCGGCGGCGCGGTCCTGGTAGTCGTGCGCCTCGCGCTCCTTGCGCTCCGCGAACAGCAGCATGCCGGCGACGACGTCCTCGGGCACCCGGTGTACGGGCATCCGCGCGATCTGGGTCTGCATGCCGGGCAGCGGCACCCGGGTGAACACTTCGGACACCGGCGCGCCCTCGAGCACCGTGGGCAGCCGGTCGGGCGCGAGATAGGCCGAGAACATGACCAACGCGTACGGGTCGCCGCTGCCGTTCCCGGAGGCCTTCGCGGAGAGCTCGTCGAGCTCGCGCCGGGACTCGGCCAGATAGTTCGGCACCGAAACACCGTCGGGAACTCCGACCCGGACCACCTCGCCGGTCGGCGCGCCCTCCCGTGGCCGCTGTGCGACCCAGACGGCGGTCGCCAGCACCGCGGTGACCGAGACCAGTGCGACGGCCGTCAGCAGGCCGGTGTGGCCCGTGGGCCGGCGCAGCCGGTCGAGCAGGCGGCCGAGCGGTGGGACGACCGCGTCGTCGATCCGGCGGAGCAGGTCGTCGACGCGCACGATCCCCTCCCCCAGGCTCGGCGTCTCAGTCGCGCAGGATGTCCAGCGCGCGCTGCAGGTCGTCAGGGTAGCCGCTCTCGAAGAGCACCTCGTCGCCTGTGCCTGGGTGGACGAACGAGAGGGCCCGGGCGTGCAGCCACTGCCGCGCCAGCTCCAGCCGGGCGGACAG
Organism: uncultured Actinomycetota bacterium; assembly: GCA_963840005.1. Classification (GTDB taxonomy): domain Bacteria; phylum Actinomycetota; class Actinomycetes; order Mycobacteriales; family Micromonosporaceae; genus Asanoa. The sequence goes on from CAWIXO010000004.1 coordinate 92,693, forward strand.
GGTGGGGTCGGCCCCGTACGTGATGTCGCCGACGCAGGGATGCCGCAGCGCCGAGAAGTGCACCCGGATCTGATGTGTACGCCCGGTCTCCAGGCGCACGTCGATCAGGCTGGCCGAGGGGAACGCCTCGAGGGTGTCGTAGTGGGTGACGCTCGGCTTGCCGCCGGAGACGACCGCCCAGCGGTAGTCGTGGTGCGGGTGCCGGTCGATCGGCGCGTCGATGGTCCCGCGCAAGGGATCGAGATGGCCCTGGACGACGGCGCTGTAGCGCTTCTCGACCTCGCGCACCTTGAACGCCCGCTTGAGCTCGGTGTAGGCACGCTCGCTCTTGGCCACCACCATCAGGCCGCTCGTGCCGACGTCGAGCCGGTGCACCACGCCCTGCCGCTCGGCGGCGCCGCTGGTGGAGATCCGGTGGCCGATCGCGGCGAGGCCGCCGACCACGGTGGGGCCGGTCCAGCCCGGGCTCGGGTGGGCGGCGACGCCGACCGGCTTGTCGACCACCACGATGTCGTCGTCGGCGTAGACCACGTGCAGACCGGGAACCGCCTGGGGTACGGCCGCGGCGGTCGCGGCCTGCGGCTCGGGCAGCTGGACCTCGAGCCAGGCGCCGGCGGCGACCTTGTCGGACTTGGGCCGCGGGATTCCGTCGACGGCCGCGTCACCGGCCTCGACGATCGCCGCCGCGGCGGTGCGGGACAGGCCGAAGAGCCGGGAGATCGCCTGGTCGAGCCGCATGCCGTCGAGTCCGTCGGGCACGGGCAGCGCGCGGGAGCTCACTTGTCGCCCGACCCCGCTTCGTCCTTGCCGCCGCCGCCGTCCGGCCCGGCCTCGGTCTCGGTCTCAGCGCCGGCTTTGACCTTGGCTTGCTTGCGGATCGGGATCCGCGTGCCGTCGCGCTGGCGGCCGCTGAACTCCAGGATGATCGCCAGGATGACGCCGCAGGTCAGGGAGCTGTCGGCGATGTTGAAGACGGCGAACTTCTCGCCGTACGGCGCGAACAGGCTGATCATGTCGACCACGTGGCCCATGAACGGCCCGGGCGCCCGGAACAGCCGGTCGGTGAAGTTGCCCAGCGCGCCGCCGGCGACCAGGCCGAGGGCTATCGCCCAGGGCAGCGAGCGCAGCTTGAGCGCCATCCAGGTGATCCAGCTCAGCACGACGATCGTGACCAGCGGGAACACCCAGGTGTAGCCGCTGCCCAGGCTGAACGCGGCGCCGCTGTTGCGGATCAGGCTGAGGTAGACCACGCCGCCGAGGATCCGGACCGGACCGCGGCCGGTGAGCTCGTCGAGGGCGATGTGCTTGGTGAGCTGGTCGATCAGGACGATGAGGGCGGCGACGCCGACCAGCGTCCAGACAGCTGCGGCCCGGGCGCGCTTGCGCGGCGCCGGGGTCTCGTCCGCGGGCGTGGTCGCGGTCATCTGTCCCTCTTCGGCGGCGTTCAGCTCGGCCTGCTTCCTCGTCGGCTGGGGTCGCCGGGTGCCTGGCGGCCCGGGCCCACCCAAAGGCGTTGCCCGGTCGAGCCGCGGGTGACACGGCCCGGCCGGGCAACTCTACGCGAAGCGAGCGGACGCCGGACCTACCGGCGTTCCTCCAGCTGCTTGCAGGTGACGCAGAGGGTCGCGGAGGGGAACGCGGCCAGCCGCTCGACCGGGATCGGGTTGCCACAGCGCTCGCACCAGCCGTACCCGCCCTCGTCGAGCCGTTCCAGCGCCCGTTCGACCTGGCTGATCCGGTCGAGGATGCTGTTGGCGAGGGTGATCTCCTGCTCGCGCTCGAACGTCTTGGTGCCGGTGTCGGCCTGGTCGTCACCCGCCGAGTCGGTGAACCGGTCGCGCTGCAGGACGGTGATCTCCGTCAGCGTCTGGCTGTGCTCGATGGTCAGCTCTTCCCGCCGGGCCGAGAGCGCCGCACGGATCTTCTCCGTCTCCGCGGCGCTCCGGGTGCCCTTGGGCGCTTTGCGGCTTGCGGCGGTTTTCGTGTCGGCTGGCTTCACCATGGCTTCTCCCTCAGCCGCGGCCCCCGCGGCGGATTGTGCTGCCGCCGCGGAGGAGGAACGCTTCCTCCGCGACGCGACCGGGTCGGCAGACCCGGTCTGGATCGAGGTGTCGGCTCCGGTCGGCGCGCTCCGCGCGCCCACCTCCGACCTGGTGGCGCGGGTCCGCGACCCCGCCTTCGGCCCGCGTGCGGCTGGCCCCGCACCAGCACCGCGGCCCGACGCCGACGCGGCCGGCCCGGATTCCGAACCCGCGGCGCGCCTCGTGCTCTTCCCGGTGCCGGTGTCGGCCGAGCCGGCGCGCGTAGCCGCCGTCCCGGCCACGGGACCACCGGCCCGAGCCGCCTTCTTAGCCGGCGTGGCCTTTCCGGCCCCACCGGCAGCGGACGGGGTGTTCGCGGCGGTAGGCGAACCGGACTTACCCGGCGTCGCCTTGGCACCCGCCTTCTTCGCCGGCGCCGCCTTCTTGGCGGCCTTCGCCGGCGCAGTCTTCGTCGCGGCCTTCGCCGGCTCAGCCTTCTTCGCGGCCTTCTTGGCACCCGCCCGCTGGGTAGCCGGCGCGCCGCTCACGGCGTTGTCCGCCGCCGTCGCAACCGCGGCAGCCTTCTTGGCCGCCTTCGCAGGGGCCGCCTTCGCGGCGGCGGATTTCGCCGAGGCGGCCTTGCCCGTGCTCTTCGCCGTGCCCGCCGCCTTCTTACTCGCGGTGGTCTTCTTGGCGGCGGTCTTCTTGGCGGCGGTCTTCGTGGCGGTCGTCTCGCCGGCCGGCGAAGCCTTCGTGGCCGCCTTCTTCGTGGCGGCCTTCCGACTGTTCGCCCCCGCGGCCGGCGCGGCCTTGGCCGCCGCCTTCTTCGCGGGAGTCCGCTTGGCCGGGTCGGCCTTCTTGGCCGGGCTGGCCTTGGCCGCCTTCCGCCCGGACCCTGCCTGCGCGGCGACCACGGCCTTACGCCCGGACCCGGCCCGCTCGGAAGACCCGGAGGCGGGCTCGATCCGCGCCGTCGTGACCGCCCTACCAACCACGCCGGGACGCCTGCGCTCGACTGGTCGCTCGGTCGATCGGCCTGACGTGCTAACGGTCTTTTGTACGGGACTCGCACCGGGCGTGGCGGAGCCCATTTCGGTGCGCCTGGGCCGACGGTTGGAGTGCGGCCCGGCGGCGCGCGTGCCCGGCGCGCCGGCCGAGGCCGGTGCTTTCCGGACGATGCTCGCGCGGTCGGCCATCACGTTCCCCCACGTGCAAAACGGGCGCGCGGCGGGCCGCCGCGCACTCCGGAGGTTGGCAAGAATACGGAACGTGAAGACGTCCGACAACATGCCGCACCGTTTCAACCAGTTCCGCCGCTGATTAGGTGACAATCGGGGCAAAAGGAACCTTAACCGATGGTTAGCCCCTTTCCTCCCCGTACTCGGCAAACCACCGGGCCAAACGTCCGCGGCGGCTCACCGCGCGGAGGCGGCGTTCCGCGGCGTCGCGGGTCGCGGCCGTGGCCACGATCAACAGGCTGTCGCCGACCTTGAGCCGGGTATCGGGGCCCGGCACGAAGCCCGTGGCCGTCGCGGAGCACCAGGGTGACCGCGGCACCGACCGGCAGCCGGAGCTCGTCGAGGTGGACGCCGGCCAGCATCGAGCCGGGCGGCACCTCCAGTTGGAGCAGGTCGGCGCCCATCCGCTCCAGCGGCGCGGTCTCCACCCGCAGCTCGGCCGCCTCAGCCGGCGCGGTGACCCGCAGCGCCCGGGCGACCGGCGCGATGGTCGTCGCCTGCAGCACGGTGAAGATCAGGACGAGGACGAACACGACGTCGAAGAGCCGGCTCGCGCCCGGGTGTGCCGGCCGAGAGCGGAATCGTCGCCAGCACGACCGGCACCGCGCCGCGCAGCCCGGCCCAGGCCAGGAACGCCTGCGCCCGCAGCGGCACGCCGAACGGGATGGCCGAGACCAGCACCGACAGCGGCCGGGCCAGGAACACCAGCGCCACGCCGACGACCAGCGCCGGCACCAGCACGTCGTCCAGGCGGGCCGGCGAGGCGAGCAGGCCGAGCAGCACGAACAGGCCGATCTGGGCGAGCCAGGCCAGCCCGTCGGCGAAGCCGAGGATGGTCTGGCGGTGCGGCAGCCGCGCGTTGCCGAGCACCACGCCGGCGGTGTAGACGGCGAGGAAGCCGGACGCGTGTGCGACGGCGCCGGCCGCGTACGCCAGCACGGTCAGCCCGACCACCGCGATCGGATAGAGGCCCGACGAGGGCAGACGCCGCGTGCCGCAGCACCCAGCGACCGCCGAAGCCGACCAGCAGGCCGATCGCGCCGCCGGCCACCAGCTCGTAGATGATCACGAGGACTTCGAACCACCACGGGTGGGCGAACGGGCCGACGGTGGCCAGCAGCACCACCACCAGCACGACCGGCGCGTCGTTGATGCCGGACTCGGCCTCGACGGTGGCCACCAGGCGGGCCGGCAGGCGCAGCTTGCGCAGCGTCGCGAAGACCGCCGCCGCGTCCGTCGACGCGACCACCGCGCCGTACAGCAGCGACAGCTGCCAGTCGAGGCCGAGCAGCAGGTGCACGGCGACGCCGACCACCGCGATGCTGACCGCGACGCCGACCGTGGCGAGGGTGAGCGAGACGCCGAGCACCGGCCGCAGCGATCGACCACCGGGCGGTCAGGCCGCCCTCCGCGATGATCACGATCAGGGCGGCGAAGCCGAGAGTCCGGGTCAGCGTCGCGTCTTCGAACTGGATGCCCAGCCCGGACTCGCCGATCAGCAGGCCGAGCGCGAGGTAGACCAGGAGGCTGGGCAGGCCGAGCCGGGTCGACAGCCGCACCGCCGCGACCGCGACGAGCAGCACCCCCGCCCCGAGGAGCAGGGCGAGGTTCAGATCCTCGGTCACGTCTCCGTGCTGGCGCGCAGCAGGGCCACCCGGTCGAGCGCGGCATCGCCGGGCGCACCGTCCGGGAGCTCGACGGTGAAGAGCTTGTCGCGGCTGGCCGCGCCGGTCTTGAGCGACACCGCGCGGGCGCGCAGGCCGAGCGCGTCGGCCACCGCGCTGCGTGCGGCCTCGGTCGCCTGGCCGTCGACCGCGCGCGCGGTGACGGCGACGACCAGTGCCGGCCCGTGTGGACCGTCATGGACGTCCACCGACCCGGGCACGCGACGCCCCGGGTTTGACCCGGACGGCTACCACGACAGACCTGCTGACCATGCCTCATTGTGCCAAGAAGGGCACCCGCGAGGCGGGTGCCCTTCTTTAGCGGCAATCGAACCTAGACCCGGCGCGCTCCGGCGAGCAGAGCGCTGTCGGGCTCGCAGAGGCTGCACGGCGTGAAGCCGAGGTCAGCCGCTTCGCTCACCGGCAGCGGCTCGCTCTCGCGGCCGAGCAGGTGGACGCAGCCCGAGATGTGGTATCGCGGGCGTCCGTCGATCACCAGGACCGGCGCGGACATCCGCGCCACCCGGGCCGCGTCGGCGGCCGAGACGAACTGGGCCGCCGGCTCGTCCGGTGGATCCTCGTCGTCATCGTCATCGTCGTCGTCGAGGTCCGGGCGCGGCGTAGGTCTGCTGCGGCGGGACCTGCTGCTGCTGCTGACCGGGCCAGCCCTGCGCCGCCGGGGCAGCCCCGGCGCGCAGGTCGGCGAAACCCTGGTCGTATTGACCGGTCCGGTCGTCGACAAGGCCCCCCGGCTCGTCGACGGTCGATGTCGCCGCTCTGCGCCGACCGTATTCCGTGCCCTCGCCCGACCGGTAGGTGCCCTGGTTGGGCACGCTCGGTGGAGCGACGGGGTCGGCGACCGCGACAGACGTCTCGTCTGCCCCCCATGCGGTCGCCCGCCGGCGGCCGGGCTCGTTGCCCCGGACCGTCGAGCGGTGGTGGAACACTCTCGCGTCATCCTCGTCACCGGCACGCGGAAAGCGCTCGTCATCGGTGTAGCTGGCCTGAGCGCGGGCGGCGGCCGCCTGGCGGGCGCCGACGACGAGCGCGACGGCGGCGAGCAGACTCGCCGCGATCGACAGGACCAACAACACGCTCGAACCACCTGCGAGTCCGAGCACGAGCAGCGTGACAGCACCGAGGATGAGCACCAAACTTGCAACGATCACGGCTCACCCCCGCCGCTTTCTGTATAGATGTCGTGGGTCCGGCGTGCCCCCGGGGGGACCCGGGTACGCCGGAGACACACGGCACCGTCCGAGGGACGCATGCCCGCCCCCGGTTGGGCTTACGGAACCGTCGTCGGTTCGAAGAGCCCTAGCGGCCGGCTTCGAGGGAGCCGGAGCGTCCCGCGCCGCCGTAGGAGCCCGCCAGACCGGCGGTGGCCAGACCAGGTGCGCCGGACGCCACAGACCGATTGCCGTCGGTCCGGGTCATCTCGGCCTCGAGCCCCTGCCCACGACCGTCGAGGTCGCGAAGCTGGCTCTCCAGGTAGGCCTTGAGCCGGGTGCGGTACTCCCGCTCGAACTGCTTGAGCTCTTCGATGTGCTTCTGCAGTGCGGTGCGCTTGGCGTCGAGACCGCCCATGGCCTCTTGGTGCCGCTGCCGCGCGTCACGCTCGAGCGCGTCGGCCTTGGCCCGCGCCTCGCGGGTGACCTCTTCGGCCTTGGTGCGCGCGTCGGAGAGCAGCTTGTCGGCCTCGCGCCGGGCGTCGTAGACGTGGTCGTCAGCGGTGCGCTGGGCCATCATCAGGACCCGGAGGGCCTGCTGCTCGCCCTCGCCGCCCACAACCGGGGCGCCCTGGGCGCGCAGCTGCTCGATCTCGCCCTGCATGCCGCGGGCGGCCTGCTCGGCGGCGGCCTTCTCGCGCTGGATCCGGTCGAGCTGGGCCTTGAGGTCGTTGAGCTCGGCGGCCAGTCGCGGGTCGGCACCCGGGCCGGCTGGCGCGCCGCCTCGGGTCCGCCCCGCTCGACCTGGGCGCGCAGCTCGTTGTTCTCCTCGATCAGCCGGGCGAGCTCGCGCTCGACCTCGTCGAGGAATGCGTCGACCTCCTCCTCGTCGTACCCCCGTTTGCCGATCGGGGGTTTCTTGAAGGCGACGTTGTGCACGTCGGCCGGGGTAAGCGGCATCGAAACTCCTCGGGTCGGTTGCGGCCGCGTAGCTCCTGGTCAGACACGGTGTCAGATCCAGGGCTCCACCACGAACGTCCATCAGCACGAACAGGATAACCAGGAGCACAAGGGAGCGAGGTCGAGGCTCAGCTTACCAAGCCGCAGTGGCGGGATCACACGCCTCAACGCCTTGAGGGGCGGATCGGTGACGCTCCACACCACTTCCAGTCCGGCGGCCGCACCTCGGCTTGGTTGCCAACGACGGCCGTATTGGAGCACCGCGCTCAAGACGAATCGGGCGAGCAGAGTGATCAGGAAGAAGTAGAACAGCAGGTAGAGAACCTGGAACACAATCGAGATCACGGCTCGCAGGACCCTCCGTCTGGCCGACTCTGGCCTGCTCAAGGGCTATGGCAGGGTGAAGAAACCGCCTTCAGCGATCTTCGCCTTGTCTTCGGCCGTGACCTGGACATTGGCCGGTGAAAGCAGGAACACCCGGTTGGTGACGCGCTCGATCGTACCCCGCAGACCGAACGCCAGCCCCGCCGCAAAGTCCACCAGACGGTTGGCATCCGACTCATCCATCTCGGTGAGGTTGATGATCACCGGAACGCCGTCCCGGAAATGCTCACCGATCGTGCGCGCTTCGTTGTAGGTCGTCGGGTGCAGCGTCGTGATCTGGTAACGCGTGCTCGTCGTCGGCGACTACAGCCCGTTCGCGCAACTGCACCTGGGGTGCCAGGGCGAGGTTGTCGCGGGTGGGGTAGCTCACCGGTGCGGGCTCTCCGGAGCCGGCGACCGGGTGATCGAACGCACGCTCTGACCGCTCGAGCGCACGCTCGGCGCGGGCTCGCGGGTCGCCCGTGTCTCGGCCAGCTCCGCCTCGGCCGCCTCCAGGCGGCTCGGCGTGCGGTCGCTGTGCCGGGTCGACCGCGCCCGCGGCACCGCCGGCACGTCGTCGGCCTCGTCCTCGTCCTCGGCGAACTCGTCGGCGTACCGGTTGGACCGGTAGCGTGATTCGCGGTAGCCGGCATCACCGGACCGGCTGCCGCCGGACCGGCCCTCGTAGCCGTCGTCATAGCCCCGGTCGTCGTCTTCCTCTTCGACCAGCCCGAGCCAGACGCCCGCCTTTCGCAACGCTCCCATGTGCCGCGCCCCTCCGTCCGCCATGCGACACGCGCCCCCCTGCCCGTGCCACTGTCCGCGCGTGGACTCCGCCTATGCATCGGCACCAAGCCGACCTTCCTGCGCCGTCATCCTCCCGGTTGACGGCACGCCCCCCGGCGCTGCGAAGGTCGGCATGGAAAACAACACCGATGTAGTTTGGTGTCCGCCGTCAGGCTACCCCAGGTAGTAACGCTTACCGAGCAACGCGCTACCGATCCGCACATGTGTCGCGCCGTGCGAAACGGCGCTCTTCCAGGTCATCGGACATTCCCGCCGACAGGACCGTGGCTGTCGGATGATCGACATGGAACGCGGCGGCGATTTCGGCCAGCCGGGCGAACGCCGCGTCCGGCGGTGCACCCAGTGGCGCGACCGCCATCAGGCCCGCCAGCCGCAGCGCGCCGGCGCTCGGCCACCGCCGCCGCCGCCGGGCCCAGCTCGCGGTCCGGGTCGGCCGCGCCGGGCAATGCGCCGCCCCGCTGCCGGGTCGCCGTCGAGGCTCACCTGGAGCAGCACGTCGACGACCCGGCCGTGTGCCGGCGGCAGCCCGGTCGAGCGCCGCCGCCAGCCGGACGCTGTCGACGGACTGCACGACGTCGGCGTACGCGCGACCGACCGGCCTTGTTGCGTTGCAGCTGGCCCACGAAGTGCCAGCCGCACCCGGTCGCCGATCTCGGCGGCCTTGGGCGCCGCCTCCTGGTCGCGGTTCTCACCGATGTCGGTGACGCCGAGGTCGGCGAGGCAGCGCGACGTCGCTGGCCGGGTACGTCTTGGTGACCGCGACCAGGGTGACCTCGTCCGTGCGCCCGGCGGCCGAGCGGGCGGCGTCGATCCGGGCGCGTACGCGCTCCAGGTTGGCCGCCAGCTCGGCGCGCCGGGTGTCGTCAGCACTCACCCGGTACAGGCTATTAGGAGCCGTTCTTCAGGAAGTCGGGCACGTCCACGTCGTCGAACAGCACCCGGCGGGCCGGCTGGGCCGGAGTCACCGGCGGCGGCGTGGTCTCGGCGACCGGCGCCGCGGCACCACCGGCTGCGGCTGGGCTGGTCTTGCGCACCTCGGCCGGCTTGTAGGCGGGCGTGCCGCCGTCGAAGCCGGCCGCGATGACGGTGACCCGCACCTCGTCGCCGAGCGCGTCGTCGATGACCGCGCCGAAGATGATGTTGGCGTCCGGGTGGGCCGCGTCGGTGACCAGCTGGGCCGCGTCGTTGATCTCGAAGAGGCCGAGGTCGGACCCGCCGGCGATGGAGAGCAGCACGCCGCGCGCGCCGTCCATGCTCTGCTCCAGCAGCGGGCTGGAGATGGCGGCCTCGGCGGCCTCGACGGCGCGGTTGTCGCCGCGGGCGCTGCCGATGCCCATCAGCGCGCTGCCGGCGCCGCTCATGACGCTCTTGACGTCGGCGAAGTCGAGGTTGATCAGGCCCGGCGTGGTGATCAGGTCGGTGATGCCCTGGACACCGGAGAGCAGCACCTGGTCGGCCTGGCGGAACGCGTCCATCATGCTGATGCCGCGGTCGCCGAGCGCCAGCAGCCGGTCGTTCGGGATCACGATCAGCGTGTCGCACTGGTTGCGCAGCTCGTCGATGCCGGTCTCGGCCTGCACCTGGCGGCGCTTGCCCTCGAACGAGAACGGCCGGGTGACCACGCCGATGGTCAGCGCGCCGAGCTTGCGGGCGATGTTGGCGACCACCGGCGCGCCGCCGGTGCCGGTGCCGCCGCCCTCGCCACAGGTCACGAAGACCATGTCGGCGCCCTTGAGCACCTCTTCGATCTCGTCGCGGTGGTCTTCGGCGGCGTTCTTGCCGACGTCGGGGTTGGCGCCGGCGCCGAGGCCCCGGGTCAGCTCGCGGCCGACGTCGAGCTTGACGTCGGCGTCGCTCATCAGCAGCGCCTGCGCGTCGGTGTTGATGGCGATGAACTCGACGCCCTTGAGGCCGACCTCGATCATCCGGTTGACGGCGTTGACGCCGCCGCCACCGATGCCGACGACCTTGATGACCGCCAGGTAGTTGTGCGGAGGTGTCATCGGGGTTGCCTTCCCTTCCCGTGTGCGGCCGGACGCGGCATGCCGCCGCTACGCGAAGGGCAAGGGAGGAAACCCTCACCCTCTACTAGAGGCTTAGAGTTATGTCAACTGCTCGGCCTCTCGGGCAACGTAAGCGGGACTCGACCGTGATCCAAGGACCAGCTACGGCGTGTCGCCACGCGGTATTTCTTCAGCGGATCGTGACGACCCCGGGATCGCTGACGTCGAAGGTCCTTCCGTCCCGCTGCAACAGCCCGGCCGTGACCGTGGCCTTCTCCGTGTTACGGCTCGCGTCGCCCCAGACCACCGTGCGGCCGCCGGAGAGCTTGAGGCTGATCTGGGCCGCCCCGGCCACGCCCACCTCGACCAACTGGCGGCGCAGTGGCTGCGACAGGGCGGCGATCACGTCGACCGCGCCACGGGTGCCGTCGCGTCGCCGCGCGGGTCGGCGATCCGGACCAGCGGCAGGTGGGCCGGGCGGCGGTTGAGGTCCTGGAAGACCACCCCGAACCGGTCGACCACGAGGAACCGCTTGCCCTGCGCCACCACCGCCTCGGGCGTGCGCTCGACGACCACGATGGTCAGCCCGTCGGGCCAGTTCCGGGTGACGGTGGCCTGCTCCACGGCCGGCAGCGCGCCGACCCGCGCCGGCCACCGCGGCCCGGTCGAGGCGGGCCAGCGGCGCACCGGCGCGGCACCGCCGCCGCCGCGCGCACCTCGTCGGCGGCTGAGCAGCGCCGTGCCGTCGACCGCGACCGACCGCGACGCCGAGCAGGCTGGAACCCAGCACCACCCAGGCCAGCAGGCCGAGCACCGCCAGCGCAGGCCACGCCCACCGCCCAGGGCAGCACGGCCCGCATCCGCCGGCGGCGGGCGCGTCGCATGAACCGGCGGACCGACGACGGCATCGCGTCGCTGCCCGCGCGGACCAGGGTCCAGCGGCGGCGCTCCGGTGCGCCGCCGCCGGGCCGGACGGTCATCAGCCGGCGACCGGCGACACCGAACCCGCCGCCGCGCCACCGACGGCCGGGTCGGTCGCCGACAGGGCGGCGAGCAGCTCGTCACCCAGCAGCGAGCTCGGCGGGGCGCCCATCGTCACCACCAGGTCGCCGGGGCGCGCCCGGCGGACCACCTCGGCCGGCGACCTCGTCCCAGTCGGGCACGAACACCTTGTGCGCGGCGGGCAGGTCGATCGCCGCGGTCAGCGCGACGCCGCCCTCGCCCGGGCCGCGGGTCTCGCCCGGGCCGAAGACCTCCAGGATGATCGCCTCGTCGGCGATCGCCAGTGCGGCGGCGATCTCGGCCTCCATGTCGCGGGTGCGGTAGACGCGGTAGGGCTGGAAGACCACCACCAGGCGGCCGCCGGCCGCGACCTCGCGCAGCGTCTGCAGCGCGGCGGTGATCGACACCGGGTGGTAGGCGTACTCGTCGTAGACGACGACGCCGTTGGCGACGCCCTTGCGCTCGAACCGGCGGCGCACGCCCGGGAACGCGGCCAGCGCCTCCACCGTGACCGGCAGCGGCACGCCCAGCTCGACGGCGGCCAGCACGGCGGCCGCGCTGTTGAGCCCGAAGTGCCCGCCGGGCACCGGCAGCCTGATCTCGCCGACCGGCTCGCCCGTGCAGCGTGGCCTGGTAGCGCACGCCGAGCACCGAGGAGGAGATGTCGGACAGCCGCAGGTCGGCGTCGTCGGCCTCGCCGTAGGTGAGCACCCGCCGCCCCTGCGCCGCGCAGCGTCGTCGGCGAGCCGCCGGGTGCCGTCGTCGTCGGCGCAGGTGACCATGAAGCCGTCCGGGTCGGTCAGCCGCGCGAACTCCAGGAACGCCGCCTCGAGCCCGGCCAGGTCGCCGTAGGTGTTGAGGTGGTCGGCGTCGATGTTGGTGATGATCGACGACGTACGGCCGGTAGAGCAGGAACGACCGGTCGCTCTCGTCGGCCTCGGCGACGAACAGGTCGCCGCTGCCGTGGTGCGCGTTGGAGCCGACCTCGGAGATCTCGCCGCCGATCACGAACGACGGGTCGAGCCCGGCGTGCTGGAGGATCAGCGTGATCATCGAGGTGGTGGTGGTCTTGCCGTGGGTGCCGGCGACCGCGATGGTGCGCCGGCCGGTCATCGCCGCGGCCAGCGCCTCGGACCGGTGCAGGACCCGCAGCCCGCGCCGGCGCGCCTCCTCGAGCTCGAGGTGGTCCTGCGGGATCGCGGTCGAGTAGACCACGGTGTCGACGCCGTCGAGGTTCTCCGGCACGTGCCGCATGTGGATCGTGCCGCCGAGCGCGCGCAGCCCGGCCAGCGCCGGCCACTCCCGCAGCTCGCTGCCGGACGTCGGGATGCCCCGGGTCAGCAGCAGCCGGGCCAGCCCGCTCATGCCGACACCGCCGACGCCGATCAGGTGCACCGTGCCCAGATCCTCGGCGCGCCAGCCGTGCCGGCCGGGGTGAAGTCCGCGATGTTGAGCCCTGCCACCGTGCCTCGCTCTCGTCAGTCCTCATCGGCGCTTGGGTAGCCGCTTCGTAAACGAAGTCGAGCAGCGCCTCGTCACCGTCGCGCCGGCCGTAGCCCGCGGCCGCGTGGCTCATCGCCGCCAGCCGGTGCGGGTCGCGCAGCAGCGGGATCACGGTGCGCTCGATCCAGGCCGGCGTCAGGTCGCCGTCGTCGACCAGCAGCCCGCCGCCGGCCTCGACCACCGGCAGCGCGTTGCGGCGCTGCTCCGGTTGCTGTACGGCAGCGGCACGTAGATCGCCGGCAGGCCGATCGCGGCCACCTCGGCGAAGGTCATCGCGCCGCCCCGGCTCAGCATCAGGTCGGCGGCCGCGTACCCGAGCTCCATCTCGCTCAGGTACGGAACCGTCACGTACGGCGCCGGCAGGTCGTTGGGCACCGAGACCGGCTCGTTGCGGGCGCCGATGACGTGCAGCACCTGGACGCCGGCCCGGGACAGCTCCTTGGCGGCGCCGGCGACGGCCAGGTTGATCGAGCGGGCGCCCTGCGAGCCGCCGAAGACGAACAGCATCGGCAGGTCGGGGCGCAGCCCGAAGTGGGCGCGGGCGGCGGCGCGAGGCCGCACGCCGGTCGAGGTGGGCGATCGAGGGCCGCAGCGGCACGCCGACCACCCGGGCGTCGCGCAGCGGACTCGGCCTGCTTCGGCTGGTGCGGGAAGCCGACCGCGACGTGCTTGGTGAACCGCATGCCCATCCGGTTGGCCACCCCCGGCGGCACGTTGACCTCGTGGATCACGATCGGCGTCTCGCGGCGCCACGCGGCCAGGTAGCCGGGCACCGAGACGTAGCCGCCGAAGCCGACCACCACGTCGGCGCGGACCTCGTCGAGGATCTTGCCGGCCGCGCGGGCCGAGCGTCAGCATCCGGTCGGGCGTACGCAGCAGGGCCATGTTGATCGAGCGGGGCAGCTGGAACGCCGGCATCTGCCGCAGGTCGTAGCCCTGCGGCGGGATCAGCTCGTTCTCCAGGCCCTTCGGGCGTGCCGAGGCAGGTGATCCGGACCGATGGATCGTGCCGGCGGAGACAGTCGGCGAAGGCGAGCAACGGATAGATGTGCCCGCCCGTCCCTCCACCGGCCAGCACGACCGACCGCAGCGGACCCATCACCGTCTCCTCTCGCCACCCACGCCGGCACGCTCGCGCGCGGCGCGCCCGGCGGCGGGCAGCCGTCGGGCGGCTGGCCTTCGGAGCCGAGGGCAACGGAGGCAGCGGGGCCCAGAGTAGTCGGACCCACCGGGCCGGCGGGCGGGCATGCAGGGCACGGGCGGCGTCGGGTTCGGCGCGGGCGAACGAGGCCAGGATGCCGACCGCGGCCATGGTCACCACCAGGGCGCTGCCGCCGTCGGAGATGAACGGCAGCGGCAGGCCGGTGATCGGGATCAGGCCGACCACGCCGCCGATGTTGATCAGCGCCTGGCCGACCAGCCAGGTGGTCAACGCGGCCGCGACCAGGCGGCGGAACGGGTCGTCGATCCGCCGGGCGATCCGCAGGCCGGTGTAGGCGAGCACGCCGAACAGGGCCAGCACCACCAGCGCAGCCGATCACGCCGAGCTCCTCGGCGATGACGGCGAAGATGAAGTCGTTGTCGGCGGCCGGCAGCCAGCCCCACTTGAGCCGGCCCTCGCCCAGCCCGACGCCGAACCAGCCGCCGTTGTCGATCGCGTACCGGGCCTGGATGCCCTGGTAGCAGTCGCTGTCGGCGCAGTCGACCGGCGGGTTGAACCAGGTCAGCAGCCGGACGAGGCGGTAGTTGCCGTCCGGATCCGCCGCGGGACGCGGCCGCGATCAGCACGCCGATGCCGGCCAGGCCGATCACGGACAGGCTGGCGAACACCCGCATCCGCACGCCCGGCGGCCCAGAGCACGCCGACCACGATGGCCAGCAGGATCAGCATCGTGCCCAGGTCGTTGTAGCCGACCAGGAGGAACAGCAGCGCGACGACCGGGAACAGCGGCATGGCCAGCTCGCGCCAGGAGTTGAGCGCCGCGACCCTTGCGGGCGATCACGTCGGCCGCCCAGAGGATCAGGCCGATCTTGGCGAACTCCGAGGGCTGCACCTGGACCGGGCCGATGTGCAGCCAGAGCTGGTCGGTCTGGATCGGGCCGAGGTGCACCGCCGTCGACGCCGCGGACGGCGGCCAGCGCGTTGAGCGCCGTTGAGGAACAGCAGCAGCGCGACGAGGCACCCAGGACCGGGCGGGCCAGGGCCCGGAACGTGCTGCGCCGGCAGCCGCTGGCAGACCCAGAACGCGACCAGCCCGACCACGGCGAACATGCGCCTGCTTGGCGAGCGCGGCGAACGCGTTGCCGTCGTCGGCGTAGTCCGTCGGCGCCGGTCGCCGAGAAGACCATGGTCAGGCCGATGACCAGCAGCAGCCCGGCGCTGGAGATCAGCAGGTAGTAGGAGGCGAGCGGGCGGCGCGAGCAGCCCGCGCAGCGCCGCCAGCCCGCCGTCGAACAGCGAGCGGCGGCGCCTGCGCGGCGACCGTGCCCGGTTTCGCTTCCTCCGCCACCGGCCCATCATCGACGCTCGCCACGCCCGACACAGCGGAGAAATCTCGGCGTGTCGGTTCAATGCCGCTCAGCGTGACGGCCGCGAGGAAGTCGCTGTAGAAGAGGCCGAGCGCCATCGCGACGCCGATCCCGGCGATGATCCAGAACCGGACCACGATGTTGACCTCGCTCCAGCCCGGCCAGCTCGAAGTGGTGCTGCAGCGGCGACATCCGGAACACCCGTTTGCCGGTGGTCTGGTACGAGATGATCTGGATGACCACCGACATCGTGATGATCACGAAGAGCCCGCCGATGATCGGCAGCAGCATGATCGTGCGGGTCGACATCGCCATGCCGGCGATCAGGCCGCCCAGGCCGAGCGCGCCGGTGTCGCCCATGAAGATCCGCGCCGGCGACGTGTTCCACCACAGGAAGCCGACACACGCCCCGGCGGCGGCCCCGGCGATCAGGGCGATCTCCAGCGGATCTCGTACGGCGTAGCAGTAGGTGTCGGCACCGGCCTTGACGTAGCTCGGGTCGGCGCACCAGTGCCGGTACTGCCAGAACGCGATCAGCGCGTACGCGCCGAGCACCATCGATCGAGGCGCCGGTGGCCAGGCCGTCCAGGCCGTCGGTCAGGTTGACGCGTTGGTCGTCGCCGAGCACCACGAAGACGAACAGGATGACCGCGCCGACCTTGCCGATGTCGAGCCAGCTCACGTCGCGGATGAACGAGATCGTGGTGCTGCCGACGGTCTCCTGTTGGTGCGGCCGCCGGTGCTGTCGAGCATCGTGCTCGGGAAGTAGAGCGCGACGACGCCGAAGGTGGCGCCGACCAGCAGCTGGCCGAACAGCTTGCCGCGCTTGTTGAGGCCGCCGCTGTTGCGCCGGCGCACCTTGAGGAAGTCGTCGATGAAGCCGACCGCGCCGCAGAACACGAACAGGCCGAGCAGCACCAGCGCGGTGATCGTCGGGCCGACCTGGAAGATCTGCTGGCCGGCAGGGTGGTCAGGGCGATGTGCCCGGCGACGTAGGCGATCACCGTGGCCACGATGAAGACCACGCCGCCCATCGTCGGCGTGCCCTTCTTGCCCAGGTGCGTCTGCGGGCCGTCGGTGCGGATCGGCTGGCCGGCCTTGAGCCGGGTGAACACCTTGATCGCGAGCGGCGTGCCGAACAGCGAGACGAGGAACGCCACCGCCATCGCGACGATGACCGCCCTCACGCCGCGGTCCCCTGCTGCTCGGACCGCAGCGCGTCGACCACGTCCCAGGTCCGGTATCGCGAGCCCTTCACCAGGACCACGTCGCCCGGCCGCAGCTCGGCCCGCAGCGCCTCGATCGCCGCCGCCTGGTCGGCCACCACCACCGACTCTACCTTCCCAGCCCGGATGGGCCGCCGCGCCGTCGTGGATCGGCCCGGCCGCCGCGCCGACCACGACCACCCGGTCGACGCCCAGCTCGGCGGCGAGCCGCCCGACCTCTTCGTGTCCGGCCCGTTCGAACTCGCCCAGCTCGGCCATGTAGCCGAGCACCGCGACGGTACGCCGCCCGTCGCCCATGCGCCGCCAGCGCCCGCAGCGCGGCGGCCATCGACGCCGGGTTGGCGTTGTACGAGTCGTCGATGACCGTCACACCGTCGGCCCGGTCGAAGACATCCATCCGGCGGGCGGAGCGCAGCCGCAGCTCGCCCAGCGCCTCGCCCAGCTCGCGCAGCGGCATGCCCAGCTCGCGGGCCACCGCGGCGGCGGCGAGGCTGTTGCCGACCTGGTGCCGCGCCGGGCACCCGCAGCCGCACCGGCACGCTGCCCCGGGCCACCCGCAGCGTGTAGGACGCCCGGCCCGCGCGCGTCGAGCGGTCACGTCGTCGGCGCGCACGTCGGCG
Organism: uncultured Actinomycetota bacterium; assembly: GCA_963840005.1. Classification (GTDB taxonomy): domain Bacteria; phylum Actinomycetota; class Actinomycetes; order Mycobacteriales; family Micromonosporaceae; genus Asanoa. The sequence continues at coordinate 109,798 of CAWIXO010000004.1, forward strand.
TCCGGCGCCTCGCCGACCAGGACCACCCGGCCCCGGGTGCGCACGGCCATCGTCCGGACCCGCTCGTCGTCGGCGTTGAGGACCGCCACCCCGTCCACGGGCACGGCCTCGACCAGCTCGCCCTTGGCCGCGGCGATGCTCTCGACCGAGCCGAACTCGCCGATGTGCGCGGCGCCCACGTTGAGCACCACGCCGATCCGCGGCGGGCGATGCCGGCACAGGTAGCTGATGTGCCCGGCACCCCGGGCGCCCATCTCCAGCACCAGGTAGCGGGTCTGCTCGTCGGCCTGCAGCACGGTGTGCGGGAGGCCCAGCTCGTTGTTGAGCGAGCCGGCCGGCGCGACCGTCGGGCCGAGCTGGGCGGCGAGCTGGGCGACCAGGTCCTTGGTGGTGGTCTTGCCGGACGAGCCGGTCAGCCCGATCACGCGACAGGTCGGGCAGCCGGGACAGCACCGCGCGGGCCAGCCGCCCCAGCGCCGCCAGCGGGTCGTCGACCAGCACCATCGGCACGCCCTCGACCGGCCGGGTGCCGAGCACCGCGACCGCGCCGGCGGCCACCGCGGCGGCGGCGAAGTCGTGCCCGTCGACCTTCTCGCCGGCGAACGCGACGAACAGCCCGCCGGGTGCGACCTTGCGCGAGTCGAACTCGACCGGCGCCGGTCACGACGGCCGCCGGGTCGGCGCCGGCCAGCCGGCCGCCGACCGCCGCCGCGACCTCGTCGAGACGCATCGCGATCATCGCTGGCCCACCAGGTGCCCGAACCGGGCGCGCAGTGCGGCCGCGAGCTCGACCCGGTCGTCGAACGGGTGCGTCACGCCGGCCACCTCCTGCCCTCGTTCGTGCCCCTTGCCGAGCACCGCGATCACGTCGTCCGGCGCCGGCCCGGCGGACCGCCTCGTCGATGGCCGCCCGCCGCCCACCGGTGACCTCTTCGCACCACCGCCGGCACCGGTCGCGCCCGGCCAGCACCTCGGCCCGGATCGCCGCCGGGTCCTCGGTGCGCGGGTTGTCGTCGGTGACCAGCACCAGGTCGGCGCCCTCGGCCGCGGCCGCGCCCATCAGCGGGCGCTTGCCCCGGTCCCGGTCGCCGCCCGCGCCGATCACGCAGATCAGCCGGCCGCCGCGGGTGCCCGGCCGGGCCGCGCAGCGCGCGCAGCGCGGCGACGATCGCGTCCGGCTTGTGCGCGTAGTCGACCACGCCCAGCACCGGGCCGGGCGCGTCGACCACGCTCGAGCCGGCCGGGCACGCCGCGCGCAGGCGGCCACGCCGGTCGCCGCGGTCGCGCGGGTCGACCCCGACGGCCGACCAGCGAGGCGATCGCGAGCAGCGCGTTGGCGACGTTGTGCCGGCCCGGCAGCGCGACGCCGGCGTCGACGGCCACGCCGTCGGGCCCGTGCGCCGTGAACGCCTGCCCGTAGCCGGCGTCGGCGACCCCGTCGGCCCACCAGGTGGCGGCCGGGTCGCCGGCGGCCGAGTAGGTCACCGTGGCGGGCTTGCGCAGCGGCACCAGGGCCGGGTCGTCGAGGTTGAGGATCTCGACCCGGCAGCGGCCGTCGAAGAGCTTGGCCTTGGCGGCGAAGTAGTCGTCGCGGTCGGCGTGGAAGTCGAGGTGGTCCTGGCCGAAGTTGGTGTAGCCGCCGACCGCGAAGCGCACCCCGCCGACCCGGCCCATCGCCAGCGCGTGGCTGGACACCTCCATCACCAGCGGCGGTGACGCCGCGCTCGCGGGCCGCGGCGAAGCAGCGCGTGCAGGTCGGTGGCCTCCGGCGTGGTGCGCACGCTGTCGACGACGACGTCGCCGAGGCGGGTCTCCACGGTGCCGATCAGCCCGGTGACGTGGCCGGCGGCGCGCAGGCCCGGACTCGACCAGGTAGGCGGTCGACGTCTTGCCCGCGGTGCCGGTGATGCCGATGACCGCCAGCCGGCCGTCGGGTCGCCGTAGACGGCCGACGCGACCGCGCCGAGCGCCTCGCGGGGATCGTCGACCACGAGCGCCGGCAGGCCCGCCGCGGCGGCCGCCGGCGCGCCGGCCGGGTCGGTCAGCACCGCGACCGCGCCGGCCCGGCCACCGCGTCGGCGGCGAACTCGGCGCCGTGCCGGCGGGCGCCGGGCAGCGCCGCGTAGAGGTCGCCGGGGCGCACCTCGCCGCTGGCGTGGGTGATCCCGGTCACCTCGACATCGGTCGCGGGCAGCACCCGCCGCCGACCAGGGCCGCCAGGTCGGCGAGCCGGACGGGAGCGACGGCGCGGGGGCGCGGATTGCCGGGCACGGCGTCAGACCCTACCCGGTCGGCGCCCGGCTTCCGCATACCCACGCTGATCTACGGGAAGCCGTGTACTTGGGCGCGGCCTTGGTGCTCGGCGGCGACGCGGTAGTGCTGCAGCGTGTACTGCATCATCTCGCGGAACGCCGGCCCGGCGACGTCGCCGCCACCGCCGCCCGGGGTGTACGCGAAGACCGCGACCACGTAGCGCGGCGCGTCGGCCGGCGCCATGCCGATGAACGACGCCACGTCGCCGGGCGCGTACTTGCCGTCGACCACCCGCTTGCCCGTGCCCGTCTTGCCGGCCACCCGGTAGCCCTTGATCGCGGCCGGACACGCCGGTCGCGTCCGGGATCGTGGCCACCGCCTCCATCATGTTGCGCAGCTCCGCGGCGTGCTTCGGGCTGATCACCTGCCGGGTCTCCGGCGCGGGCGGCGCGACGTGCCGTGCCGTCCGCGGTGACGGTGTCCTTGATCAGGTGCGGCTGGACCCACATGCCGTCGTTGGCGATCGCCGCGTAGACGGCCGCCATCTGCAACGGCGTCACGTCGACGCTCGTGCCCGATCGGGATCGAGCCCGGTGAGCGAGCCGCTCCACTCGTCCGGCGGCAGCACGTGCCCGGCCGCCTCGCCCGGCACGCCCTCGCCGGTCGGCTTGCCCAGGCCGAACTTGCGCTGGTAGTCGTACAGCCTGCTGGGCGCCGAGCTTGTCGGCGATCTTGATCGTGCCGACGTTGGACGAGTAGGCCAGCGCGCCGGCCATCGTCATCTTCTGGTTGTCGGCCGGATGGGTGTCCGCGTACGGTGACGTCGCCCTTGGTGATCGTCGACGGGATCCGCCAGACGGTCTTCGGGGTGATCACGCCCTCCTGCAGGCCGGCGCCGAAGATGATCGCCTTGTGCACCGAGCCGGGGTCGACGACGAACGAGGTCGCCGCGTCCTCCCGGTCGACCGGCCGGGTAGTCCTGCCGGTCGGCCGCGTTGAAGGTCGGCTGGCTGGCCTGGGCCAGCACCTCGCCGGTCTTGATGTCGAGCACGACCGCCGCGCCGATGCTGCGCCTTGGCACCTCGCGCGTCTTGGCGCTCAGCGACCGCTGCACCTCGTACTGCAGGTCGCGGTCGATGGTCAGGTGCAGCGAACTGCCCGGCTGGGCCGGCATCACCTCGCTGTAGCCGCCCGGGATCGGGTCGGTCGAGGTCGCCTTGCCGGACCTCGAAGCGGCGCTTGCCGTTGGTGCCGCGCAGCAGGTCGTCGTAGCGCGCCTCGAGCCCCTCCAGGCCGGTCAGGTCCTCGCCGGTGAAGCCGATCAGGTTGGCGGCCAGGTCGGCGCCCGGGAACGTCGCGGCGCTCGTCGCGGCGATCGCCGATGCCCGGCGATGTTCAGCGCCATCACGGTTGGCCGGTCTCGATCGGCACGCCGCGGGCCAGGTACTCGAACCTCGACGGCGTCGCCGCTCAGCTTGCGCTTGGCCATCCGCTTCGCAGGTCGGAGCGGGCCACGCCGAGCAGCGGCGACAGCGTCGGCGGCCGCGGCCTTCGGGTCCTTCACCAGCGTCGGGTCGGCGTAGACGTAGCGGGCCTCGACGCTGTGCGGTCAGCGGCACGCCGTCGCGGTCGTAGATGCCGCCCCGGGACGCGAACAGGGTGACCGGTGCGCAGCCGGTCCTTGACCCCGCCGCGGCGTACGCCGGCGTCGGCAGCATCTGCAGCGTCACCAGCCGGATGCCGATGCAGGCGAACATGGCCAGGGCGAGGAACGCGCCGAGCCGCAGCCGCCGGTTCGGGTCGGCCAGCTTGGGCCGCGGCCGCGGCTTGCGGCGCAGCGGGCGCGGGTCGCGGTCGGCCGGCCCTTGGTGGCGCCGCCGGACCGGGCCGGCGCGGCACCGGTGCGCGGCCGGCCGCGGCGCGGGCGGCGGCCGTGCGCGCCGGGGCTCGCGGTCGTGCGCGGGCGCGCGCCGCGGCGGCGTGACCACCGTCGGTCGTCGCGCGGTGACCGCGTGGGCGGCCCGGCGCGCCGGCCGCTCGCGGTTGCGCCGCGGTCCGCCGGCCGACCGGCCGGCGCGCCGGTGCGCGAGGTGCGTGGCTCGTCGGCCCGGCCGCCGTCGACCACCCGCAGCGTGGGCGGTGGCGGGTCCGGGGTCTCCGGCGCGGCCCGGTCACGCGTCCGCGCCTGCTCGCGCACCGACCGGCCGCGCGGCGTGTAGGCCTGCGCCTCGAAGATCCCGCCCCGGCCACTGCGGGCCGGGGCGGGACCGTCGTCGTCGGCCGGACGACCCGCGCGGGGCCGGTTGCGCGGCGGACGGGTCACGCCGAGGATCCGGCGTCCGCGGCGGCACGGTTACCGCCCCGGGATCTGGTCGCTCGTCACCGACGGCGCGCCATCACCCGGCTTCGGGATTCCGATGATCTTGCCGTCCTGCAGCCGGATGTACGCCGGGTTGCCGCCGGCCGACCATGCCCAGCTTGCGGGCCGCCGCGGTGAGGTTGCCCGGCGCCTTCGCCTGGGCGATCTCCCGCTGCAGCTCCTGCTGCTGGAGGTCGAGCGCGGTACCGTTCTGCTTGAGCCGCTCGATCCGGAACGCGTTCTCGGCGATCTTCGTGTTGACCACGAGGATGCCCAGGACGCCGCCGACCACCAGCGCCAGGATCAGCGCGACGAACGGCACCCGCGGCCCGGTGACCGGCGGCGGCGGTGCGACCTTCAGCCGCGGCCCGCCAGCCGCGGGCGTCGGTCGTCTGTTCCTTCGGACGCAGGGCGGCAGCTGCCCTCCGTCGGGAACTCCCGGGCGGCGGCGGCGCGTCACGCGCCCGGGCGCGGGTCGCTGCCGGTGCGGTCGGGTGCTCCGGCCGATCTGGCGCTCCGTGGTCCGGCCCCCCGACCGCGGTGCGCGCTTCTGATCTGTCATGTTCCCTCCCCCTTGTGCTGGCGTCCTCGTGGGACTGCTCGGCCGGAGCGCGGCGGTCTCCGCCCCCGGTCCGGCCCGCCGTTCGCGCGGCGGGCTGGTGCAATGCCTTGACCCGGCGTGGCCGGTCGTTGCGCACGACCGCGTCGGGATCGATCCGTTCCGCCGCCCGCAGCCGCACCGATGCGGCCCGCGGGTTGGCGGCCACCTCGTCTTCGGTCGGCAGCTCGGCGCCGCGGGTGAGCAGCCGCAGCGTCGGCCCGGTGCCGGGCAGCTCGACCGGCAGGTCGATCGGCCCGGACGACTGTGGCCCGCGGGCGCCATCGCCCGCTTGGTGATCCGGTCTTCCAGCGAGTGGTACGACAGCACGACGATCCGGCCGCCCAGGCCGAGTGCGTCCAGCGCCGCCGGCACCGCCCGCTCCAGCGTCTCGAGCTCGCCGTTGACCTCGATCCGCAACGCCTGGAAGCTGCGCTTGGCCGGGTGCCCGCCGGTGCGCCGGGCCGGCCTGCCGGGATCGCGTCGCGGACCAGCTCGGCCAGCTGCGCCGACGACGTGATCGGTCGCCTTGGCCCGCTCACGCACGATCGCCGACACGATGCGGTTGGCGAACTTCTCCTCGCCGTACACCCGCAGCACCCGGATGAGCTCCCCTGGCGCTGTAGGTGTTGACGACCGTCTCGGCCGTGGTGCCCCGGGTCTGGTCCATCCGCATGTCCAGCGGCGCGTCCTGGGCGTAGGAGAAGCCCCGGTCGGGCACGTCGAGCTGCAGGGAGGAGACGCCGAGGTCCATCAGCACCCCGTCGACCGACGCGATGCCGAGGTCGTCGAGCACCGCGGGCAGCTCGTCGTAGACGGCGTGCACCAGCCGCACGCGCTTGTCGAACCGGGCCAGCCGCTGCCGGGACGCCGCCAGCGCCTCGGTGTCGCGGTCGAGCCCGATCAGGGTGACGTCGGGATGCGCGTCGAGGACCGCCTCGGCGTGTCCACCGAGACCGAGGGTGGCGTCGACGTGGACGCGCGGGCCCTGTCGGGCTGGACGGCCGAGCGCCGGAGCGAGGAGCTCGAGCGTCCGCTCGAGCAGCACCGGCACATGCGTGCCGCGTGGCTCCTGCATCGGTTGTCCCCCCAGTGACCCGCCGTCTTCCGTCGTGCCAGACGGCTGCAGCGCTCGCCGTACCGCCAGATCCCCATCCGCCCCCATGCCTGGCACCGGGGAAGGGACGCCAGGGACGGGAGCGGGTGGAGATCTCGCGGTACGGCGGGCGAACGGCGGCGGAACCGGATCTTCGCGGGATCCGGTGCGACGTCGCCCTACAGTCCGCCGGGCAGCACCCCCTCCTCGATGTCGGCGAAGTCGTCTTCGCTCTCCGCGAGGTAGGTGTCCCAGGCCTGCTTGTCCCAGATCTCGACCCGGGTGCTGGCGCCGATCACGACCAGCTCTCGGGACAGACCCGCGTATTCCCGCAGGTGTGCCGGGATGGTGACCCGACCTTGTTTGTCAGGCACCTCGTCATGTGCGCTGGCGAAGAAGACCCGGCTGTAGGCCCGTGCGGCCTTGTGGGTCATCGGCTGCTCGCGCAACTGTCCCGCGATGCGCTGGAACTCGGGCGTCGGGAAGACGTAGAGACAGCGCTCCTGTCCTTTGGTGATCACGACACCTCCCGCCAGCTCGTCCCGGAACTTCGCCGGCAGGATCAACCGGCCCTTTTCGTCCAGGCGTGGGGTATGCGTGCCGAGAAACATTCGGCCCACCCCCTCGCGCGGCGGGCAGATTCGCGGTCCACCCGAGGCCGGCGGACCCTCTCGGCCCCGCCATTGATCCCCACTCTACTCCACTTCCCTCCACCCGCAACCAGAATCCGCCTTCACATCCCGCCGCCTCGCGCGTAAAACCGCACGTCAAAGGCGGTGGGGCCGAGTGGAGGGCGGAGCCGGCCGACCGCTTGTCCAAATGCCGACAAGCTTCATTGAGGGCGTAACGATTTGCTCAATCGCCTCGTTAGCCACACCCGTCACGCAATTCGGGGGCCGTTCGAGGCTTGGTGGAGGGCGCGGTGGAGCGAAGTGGGGGCATGGCGGCCGTGGCCGCCATGCCCCCACGGATTTCGAGATCTCAGACGATCCGGCGCACCACGTAGTTCCGCGACCAGATCTTGTGCTTACCGACCTTTGTGCCCGGGTGCGGTGCGTCGTACATGTAGCCGCCTCCGGCATAGACGCCGGCATGCGTGCCGTACGAACCACTGCGGATGACGATCAGGTCGCCCGGGCGGGCGGCCGACTTCGACACCGCCCTGCCGTACCGCTGCTGGCTGTGCGCCTTGTGCGGCAGCTTCTTGCCGGCGGCCTTGCGGTAGACGTACATCGTGTAGCCGGAGCAGTCGAAGGCCGAGGGCCCCGACGCGCCGTACCGGTACGGGCGGCCGACGTGCCGCTTGGCCTCCGCGAGCACCTTCGCGCCGCTGGGCGTGACGGTGACCCGCATGGTCGGCGACCAGTACCGGGCATAGCCACCACCGCCCCGGAACACGATCCGGTACGAGGTGGTGGCGCGCGGCTTGACGGAGAACCAGTTGTAGCCGCTGGCGTACAACTTCTTGGTTCCCCGTGCCCGCCAGGTCCGCGAGGCGGCGGCGTACTCCTCGAGGGCCACCACCGTCCCGGCGCCCGCCGGCTTGCCGGTCCGTGGGTCCTTCACGTTGACGCGCAACGTCGCTGCGCTGCCCCACGGGAGCTTGGGCCGGGTGTTGCTTGCGGTGATCGCCGGCCGGGGTGCGGCGGCGCCGGCGGCGTGTGCCGGCGGCGTGCCGATCAGTTGGCCGGCGCACAGACAGGCGGCGGCGGTGGTCGGCGGCGATCCTGCCGGTCCGGGCGGTGGACCGCCCCGGCCGGCGCGAACGGAGTTCGAGCACGAACGAGATCCCTCCGGCACGCGTACGGAAGGAGCCGCCGGGCGTGCGGGCGCGGCTGCCGCCGCGCCGTCCGACACCCGGCGTCCGCCCCGTCCGCTGGCAGCGGAGTGGCGACGCTGGTTCCCCCCATCCCCGCTCTGCTTTGCCGTGAGGTAGACGTCAAGGACTGCTCCGCGGGGATGAGCGGGGTAAGGCGTGTCCCCATGCGGCGCGGTGGCCACGCGGTTAACGTGACCGGCCCTCAGTTTGTAGCCGATCGGGCGTTATACGCAGCGAAACGGCGTCGCTACGCCTGCGAAGTTGGCACGCGGCATCTCGCCCTGATCTACAGTTTGTGCCCGATTCATCACCGACAGTGGGTCACTGTCCGATCCGCTGTCCGTGATAACGATCAGTGACGATGAGCACACGACTCGTTCGGGTACCAGGCGACAAACTAGGACATTTTCCCGAACCCGACGTCTGCGCGCGACCAGCCGCGTGCTATGTCCTGTCCGGTAACCTCGCTCGCGTGACGGACGCGAAAATGCCCCTGCGGGCGAAGGTGGCCAGCTCGGTGTCGCGCACCGCGGCGGCACTCTCCCGCGCCGCCGGGCGCGGCGACGGCTCGGTGATCGGCGGGTGGATCGGGCTCAAGATCGATCCTGAGCTGCTGACCCATCTCGCCGCCGGGCGGTCGGTGGCGCTGATCTCCGGTACCAACGGCAAGACCACCACCACCAAGCTCACCGTGGCCGCCCTCGAGGGCGTCGGCCGGGTGGCCACCAACGCGTTCGGCGCGAACATGCCGACGGGCCACACCTCCGCGCTGGCCAAGGCCGGCGCGACGCCGTACGCGGTGCTCGAGGTCGACGAGCACTACCTCGCGCGCGTCCTCGAGGAGACCCGGCCCCGCGCGGTCGCGCTGCTCAACCTCTCCCGCGACCAGCTCGACCGGGCCAAGGAGGTGGCGATGATGGCGCAGATGTGGCGTGAGGCGCTGGCCAACCACCCCGACGTGCACGTCGTCGCCAACGCCGACGACCCGATGGTCACCTGGGCGGCCATGCGCTCGCCGGCGGTCACCTGGTTCAGCGCCGGCCAGCGCTGGCACGACGACTCGTGGGTCTGCCCCGAGTGCGGCGGCGCGATCGAGCGCGCCGGCGGCGACTGGCGGTGCACCAACTGCCCGCTGCGCCGGCCCCGGCCCCACTGGGTGGTGGAAGAAGACGGTGTGGTCGACCCGACCGGCGCCTGGCACCAGGTGAAGCTGCAACTGCCGGGCACCGTCAACATCGGCAACGCGGCCACCGCGCTCGCCGTCGCCGCGCAGTTCGGCGTGCGGCCGGCCGACGCCGTGCTGCGGCTGAGCTCGGTCACCTCGGTCGCCGGCCGCTACGCGCAGGTCGAGCGCGACGGGCGGCTGATCCGGCTGCTGCTCGCGAAGAACCCGGCGAGCTGGCTCGAGGCGTTCGACATGGCCGAGGCCGCGCCGACACTGCTGTCCATCAACGCCCGGGACCCCGACGGCCTCGACACGTCGTGGCTGTTCGACGTGGACTTCTCCCCGTTGTACGGGCGGCGGGTGCTGATCACCGGCGACCGCGCGTACGACCTGGCCGTGCGGCTGCAGGTCAACGGCATCCCGTTCGAACACGTCACCACCTTCGCCGACGCACTCGAGGCGGTGCCACCCGGTCGGCTCGAAGTGATCGCCAACTACACCGCCTTCCAGGACATCCGAGCGGAGCTGGACCGTGTCAACTGAAGCCCTGCGCATCGTCTGGATCTACCCGGACCTGCTCTCCACGTACGGCGACCGGGGCAACATGCTGATCCTGGCCGCCCGCGCGCACGCCCGCGGCATCCCGGTGGAGACGATCGAGGTCCGCTCCGACCAGCGGCTGCCCGACTCGGCCGACCTCTACCTGATCGGCGGCGGCGAAGACGGCCCCCAGGCACTGGCCTCCCAACGGCTCAACACCGACGGCGGCCTGCACCGGGCGGTCGCGCGGGGTTCGGTGGTGTTCGCGGTCTGCGCCGGCTACCAGTTGCTCGGCGCGTCGTTCTTCGCCAAGGGCGCCTCGTTCCCCGGGCTCAACCTGCTGGACCTGTACTCCGACCGCGGCCCCTCGCGGGCCGTCGGCGAGCTGCACGGCACGATCGACCCACGGCTCGGCCTGCCGCCGCTGTCGGGCTTCGAGAACCACGGCGGGCGTACGCACCTCGGCCCCGGCGTCTCCCCGCTCGCCCAGGTGACGACGGGCATCGGCAACGACGGCACCAGCGAGGGAGCGTGGCGGGGCAACCTGCTCGGCACGTACTCCCACGGTCCGGCACTGTCCCGCAACCCGGCGCTGGCGGATCTGCTGCTGCGCTGGGCGACGGGAGCGAGCTACCTGCCGCCGCTCGACGACACCTGGGCCGACCGCCTGCGCCACGAGCGCCAGGTCGCCGTCGCGCCGTGACCGAGTCGCCGGAGCCTCGGCGGGCGCTCACCGGGCCACCGGTCCGGCCGGCGCTCCCGCCGGGCCGCCGGCGGTTGGCCCTTCCGCCCGGGTTACGCCGGCGCTGGCACCGCCACCCGGTGCTCCGGTTCGCGGCCCTGGTCACCCTGCTGGCCGGCTTCGGCCTGCTCCTCCTGCTGGCCCCGCCCGACCTGCGCGCCATCCCGGACGCGGTCGACCGGCTGGGGCCGTTCGCGCCCGTGGCCGCGGTCGGCGTCGGCGCGGCGCTGTTGATCGTGCTCGTGCCGCGCACCCTGATCACGGTGGCCTGGGGTGCGCTGTTCGGCCCGCTCGGCGGCGCCGGCTACACCCTGGCGGCGGCGTTCCTGGCCGCGTTGCTCGGGTTCGCTGTCGGCCGCTGGCTCGGGCGTGATTTCGTCGCCGAACGGGTCCGCGGGCGGCTGGCCCGCCTCGACGGCTGGTTCACCCGCCAGTCCATCTTCGGCGTGATCACCGTGCGGCTCCTGCCGATCGGCGGGTTCGGGCTGGTCAGCTACGGCTACGGCACCACGGGGGCGCGGCTCCTTCCCTACCTGGCCGGCAGCGTGATCGCCTCGATCCCGTCGGCCTTCGGGTACGCGGCGATCGGGTCCGCGGTGGTGTCCCCTGGGTCGATCAACTGGTTCGCCGTCGCGCCGGCCTCGTTCGGGCTGTTCGCTACCGCGATCATCATTTGGCGTTGGCGTCGTTCCACGACCGGTTCCGCTTCGCGCTGACGGGGTCTTTGCTCGTCGCTGCTCCCGGTCTTTCGGTGGCTGACGCTGGTGGGTGTCAGTCGGCTCGAACGGGTGGGCGGACCATATAGACGTCGATCGCGTCCTCGGTCTCGACGGTGAAGCCGTGGCGTTCGTACAGGCGGCGGGCTGCGCTGCCCCGCAGGACGTCCAGGCGGACGGTTTCGCCGGCCGTGTCCGCCTGGCTGAGCAGCGTCCGCAAGACCGCTGAGCCGAGGCCCCGGCCCTGTGCGGCGGGAGCGAGATAGAGGTAGTGCTGTGGGGAGAGGAGTCCCTGAGGCGTTGGCGGATCGGTGCTTCTCGTAGTGGCCCAGGCGCTCGAGGTCAGGGCGCATCACGACCGCCCTCAGCTCAGCGATCGGCTCGACGTCTGTCGGCTTCGCGGGCCGCAGTGACCATTCCATGCTCAGGCGGTGGTGCCGCCGTCGACGACCAGGTCGTGGCCTATGACGTAGCTGGACTCGTCGGAGGCCAGCCAGAGGACGGCGGCGGCCACCTCCTGCGGTGTGCTCACCCGGCCGGCGGGAATGGTGGCGCTCGCGCGGGCGTCGCGGTCTTCGCGTGTTTCGCCGGGGCGGAAGGACATCGGTGTGTCGCTGGCGCCGGGGCTGACCGCGTTGATGCGGACGCCGTCGCCGATGTGGTCGCGGGCGGCCGAGCGGGTCAGGACGCTGACGGCGGCCTTGGTGGCCGCGTAGGCGGCTATGCCCGGGCGGCGGCCGTGCGCGCCGATGTTGGACGCCATGTTGACGATGACGCCGCCACCGTTGGCGCGCATGTGCCTGATCTGGTGCTTCATCGCCAGGAAGACGCCGGTCAGGTTGACGTCGACGTGCCGCGCCCAGTCGGCCTCGTCCACGTCGGCGAGCGGGGCGGGCGCGGTGAAGACGCCGGCGCTGTTGAACGCCACCTGCAACCCACCGTGCCGGCGGACCACCTCAGCGACCAGGGCGGCCATCTGCTTGCTGTCGGTGACGTCGGCGGCGATCCAGTCGACCTCGCCGTCGCCCTCGTCGATCCGCCCCGCCGCCGCGGCCAGCTTCCCGGTGTCGCGCCCCGCCAGCACGACAGTCGCACCCCGCTCGGCGAAAGCCTGTCCCGTGGCGCCGGCGATCGCCCCGGCACCACCGGTGATCAGTACAACCCGACCGTCAAAACGTGCGCTCATGAGTGCTATTCCTACTGGCACCCACGCGAGCCGCCGTCACCGATCATCGCCACGGTGAGCCCCGTCTCCCGACAGCGGCCGGCGGAATTGTCGGTGGTGACTGCGAGGATCCCGGCATGGAAGAGACATTGAGTCGCCAGGAGGCCTCGGCCGCGGTCACCGACCTGGGCTGGCGCTTCCTACTCGGCTCCCTGCGCACGTCCGTCCCCGTCGCCTCGCTGAGCCGGGCGGCCGAGGTGGCGGCGTGCGCGGTCGCGGCCTGTGGCGGCGACGCCGACCAGCACCTACGCGTCGACATCCGCCCGGAGCGGGCGGTGCTGACGTTGCAGTCGCTCGAGCAGGCGGCGCTGACCGCTCGCGACATCGACCTGGCGCAGCGACTATCCGCCGCGCTGACCGAGGTCGGCCACCGCCTGGACCCGGAGATCGGCACCGGCACACACCGATCGGTCCAGGTCCTGGAGATCGCGATCGACGCCCTCGACATCGCGGCGGTCCGCCCGTTCTGGAAGGCGGTGCTGGGCTACACGGACGAACCCGGCTCCGACGGTCCCGAAGACCCGATCGTCGACCCAGTCGGCCAAGGCCCGGCGATCTGGTTCCAGCAGATGGACCAGCCGCGCCCGCAACGCAACCGCATCCACTTCGACGTCTGCGTCCCACACGACGAGGCCCCGAGCCGACTAGCGGCCGCGCTGGCGGCCGGCGGCCAACTCGTCTCGGCGACCAGCGCTCCCGCCTTCTGGATTCTGGCCGACCCCGAAGGCAACGAGGCCTGCATAACAACGTGGCAGGGCCGGGACCCCTGACGGGCCCGGACCGGCTCACCGTCCGGCGCTGGTCGTCTCCCAGGGGAAGCCGTCCGGGTCGGTGAACGGGCCCGCGTCGCTCCCGATCGCCAGGCGGTGCGCGCCGGTGCCTTCGGCGGCCACGCCGGCGGCCTTGGCCAGGGCGCGGCGCTTGTTGAGCGTCAGCTTGACCGGGCCGGTGTCGAACTCGACGTACCTGCCGCCAAAGCTCTTCGCCGCGGTGAGGCCGCGCTCCGCGTAGAACCGCTTGCTCGTCCCCACGTCCTCGACGCCCAGCTGCAGCACGACGTCGTCGATCTGCCGGGCCGCAGGGCCGGTGTCCTTCTTCGACGAGGACGCGATCGTCCACAGGGTTCCGTCCGGGGCCTGGACGACGCCGCCATAACCCCAGAGCGACTTCGCGGCCGGCTTCACCGCCGTGGCGCCCGCTTCCAGGGCCGTCTTGACGAGGGCGTCGACGTTGGCCGGCTGCGACGTGATCAGCGACATCGTGAAGCCACGGAAACCGTCGGTCTCCGCATCGCCGGCCCGCACACGCAGCCGATCGCCCAGTCCAAAGGCGGCGGAACAGAACTGTTCGGTGGCCGTCGGGTCGCTCGCCTCGATGATGACGAATTCGATGGAAGCCATGACAGTCACGCTAATGCCCCGGGTCCGGCGGGGAGCCCCGTCGGACCCGGAACGATCGATCCTTAAACGACGACGCTGACCATGCGTCCCTTGACGACGATGACCTTCTTCGGTGCCTTGCCGCTCAGGGCGTCGTCGACCGCCGACAGGGCGGCCGCGCGGACCTCGTCCTCGGCGGCGTCGGCGGCCACGGAGACGCGACCCCGGACCTTGCCGTTGACCTGGACCGGGTAGGTGACCTCTTCGGCGACCAGCAGAGCCGGGTTGGCGACCGGGAAGTCGGTGTAGGCCAGCGACTCGGTGTGCCCCAGCCGCTGCCACAGCTCCTCGGCCACGTGCGGCGCGAACGGTGCCGTCATCAGGACCAGCGGCTCGACCACCTCGCGCGGCGCGGGGCCGCCCAGGGCGGTCAGGGTGTTGGTCAGTTCGATCAGCTTGGCCACGCCCGTGTTGAAGCGCAGCTCGTCCAGGTCGCCGCGGACGCCGTCGATGATGCGGTGCAGCACGCGGCGGGTCGGCTCGTCGGCCGGCTCCGAGCCGACGCGGGTCGCGCCGGTCTCCTCGTCGACCACCAGCCGCCAGACCCGCTGCAGGAAGCGCTGCGCACCGATCACCGCGCGGGTCTCCCACGGGCGGGAGACGTCCAGCGGGCCCATCGCCATCTCGTAGACCCGGAACGTGTCGGCGCCGTAGGCCTCACACATCTCGTCCGGAGTCACGACATTCTTCAGCGACTTGCCCATTTTGCCGTACTCGCGCCGCACCGTCGGCGCCCTCGTGGAACCAGTGGCCGTCGCGGTCCTCGACCTCTTCGGCCGGCACGACCATGCCGCGCTCGTCGCGGAACGCGTACGCCTGGATGTAGCCCTGGTTGAACAGGCGGCGGTACGGCTCGAACGACGAGACGTGGCCCAGGTCGAACAGGACCTTGTGCCAGAAGCGGGCGTACAGCAGGTGCAGGACGGCGTGCTCGACGCCGCCGACGTACAGGTCGACGCCGCCGCAGTCACCCTCGTGCCGCGGGCCCATCCAGTAGGCCTCGTTCTCCGGGTCGACCGCCTGCTTCTCGTTGTGCGGGTCCAGGTAGCGCAGCGAGTACCAGCACGACCCGGCCCAGTTCGGCATGGTGTTGGTGTCGCGGATGTAGCGCTTCGGCCCGTCACCCAGGTCCAGCTCGACGTCGACCCACTCGCGGGCCCGGGACAGCGGCGTCTCCGGGTTGCTGGCGGCGTCGTCCGGGTCGAACGTGCGGGGCGCGAAGTCGTCGACCTCGGGCAGCGAGACCGGCAGCATCGAGTCGGGCAGGGCGACCGGCAGCCCGGTCTCGTCGTAGACGATCGGGAACGGCTCGCCCCAGTAGCGCTGGCGGCTGAACAGCCAGTCGCGCAGCCGGTAGGTGGTGGCACCGACGCCGGCGCCCCGCGCCTCCAGCCAGGCGATCATGGTGGCCTTGGCCTCGGTCACGCCCAGGCCGTCCAGCACCAGGCCGCGGTCGGGCGCGGCCGAGTTGATGGCCGGGCCGTCGCCGGTGTACGCCTTGCCGTCGAACCCGTCCGCCGGGCGCACCGTGCGGATGATCGGCAGCTCGAAGACCTCGGCGAACTCCCAGTCGCGCTCGTCCTGGCCGGGCACCGCCATGATCGCGCCGGTGCCGTAGCCGGCCAGCACGTAGTCGGCGATGAACACCGGGACCCGCGCCCCGTTGACCGGGTTGACCGCGTACGTGCCGGTGAACACGCCCGTCTTGTCGCGCGCCTCGGCGGCCCGCTCGACCTCGGTCTTGCGCGCGGCGGCCCGCCGGTATTCCGCGACCGCGACGACCGGGGTCTCGTGCCCGCCGGTCCACGCGTCGTGGGTGCCCTCCGGCCAGTGCCGGGCGGTCAGCGTGTCGACGATCGGGTGCTCCGGCGCGATCACCATGTAGGTGGCGCCGAACAGCGTGTCGGGGCGCGTGGTGAAGACGGTGATCTCACCCTCGGCACCGGCCACGGTCTCGAACGGGAAGTCGACGTGCGCGCCGGTGGAGCGGCCGATCCAGTTGCGCTGCATCATCTTGACCGGCTCGGGCCAGTCCAGCGTCTCCAGGTCGTCGACCAGCCGGTCGGCGTACGCGGTGATCCGCATCATCCACTGCTTCAGGCGGCGCTTGAAGACCGGGTAGTTGCCGCGCTCGCTGCGGCCGTCGGGGGTGACCTCCTCGTTGGCCAGCACCGTGCCCAGCCCGGGGCACCAGTTGACCGGCGCCTCGGACACGTACGCCAGCCGGTGCTCGTCCAGCAGCGCACGGCGCTCCACACCGGACAGCTCGGCCCACGGCTTGGGACCGGGGGTCGGCCGGGTGCCGGCGGCGTACTCGGCGATCAGGTCGTCGATCGGCCGGGCCTTACCGGCAGCCGAGTCGTACCAGGAGTTGAAGATCTGCAGGAAGATCCACTGGGTCCAGCGGAAGAACTCCGGCTCGCTGGTCGCGATCCGCCGGCGGTCGTCGTAGCCCATGCCCAGGCGGCGCAGCTGCGCCCAGAACCGGACCATGTTCCGCTCGGTGGTGATCCGCGGGTGGGTGCCGGTCTGCACCGCGTACTGCTCGGCCGGCAGGCCGAACGCGTCGAAGCCCATCGGGTGCAGCACGTTGAAGCCGGTCATCCGCTTGTAGCGGGTGTAGACGTCCGTGCCGATGTAGCCCAGCGGGTGACCGACGTGCAGGCCGTCGCCGGACGGGTACGGGAACATGTCGTGCACGTACATCTTGGGAGCGCCGGCCCGCGGGTGCTCGGGATCGGCCAGCTCGCCGACCGGGTTGGGCGCGCGGAACGTGCCGCGGGCCTCCCAGTGGTCCTGCCAGCTCTGCTCGATGTCGCCGGCCAGCGCGGCCGTGTACCGGAACGGGGGAACGTCCTGGTCGGGTCGCTCGGCTGCCTCGCTCATGTTCGCCACCTCGGTATTTTCATCGTCAGGGCCAGCGCCGCGGCGC
The DNA here is from genome assembly GCA_963840005.1 of uncultured Actinomycetota bacterium. Classification (GTDB taxonomy): domain Bacteria; phylum Actinomycetota; class Actinomycetes; order Mycobacteriales; family Micromonosporaceae; genus Asanoa. Next base: position 126,682 of record CAWIXO010000004.1, read on the forward strand.
GCGGGGTGTCCCGGGAAGTCGGACACGCATCAGGGCATAAAAAAGCCCCTCGCGCAGGAGGGGTAGCCGTGCCGGTCGCGTCAGCGCGTCAGCACGGCTCGGTAAGGAGCAGGAAGGCCCTGGCCATGGGGGCATAATACCCCGGTCAGCGATAGATCGCGAACGCCGCGCTGGACACCAGGCTGCCGACGGCATCGACGATCTCGCGCACCGGGTCCGACAGCTTGCCCCGGATCTCCCGCAGCCGCTGGTCGAGCCCCGCCAGCGGCATGGTGACGAAGACGTGCTCGTGCAGCAGCACGGCGTGCACCAGGCCGCACAGGGCGGCGGTCGGCTCGTCGGGCTGCGAGCGGCCGTGTGCCGCGTACCACATCCGCACCGTGATGGCCCGGACCACCTGCTCGTCGGCCGGGTAGCGGGTCACCGGCACCAGGCCGAGCCGGCGCTGGGCGACCTTGGTGACCACGCCCTCGGCCAGCAGCTCGGCCCGGACGGCGTCGCCGGCGCCCGCGCGGAGCTGGGTCAGCGCCCCGGCCAGCGGCGGCGGCTTGGGTGCCCGGTGGATCGCCGCGAGCAGCGCGTCGGAGTCGGCGTCTCCCGTCGGCACCGCCTCGATGACGCTGAGCCGGCCGCCGGAGACGCCGACCCGGCCGGCGAGCACGAGCTCGACCAGCCGGGCACCGGCGACTCCGATGTCGAGGCTCTCCGGGTGGACGGCCGCCTTGCCGGCGTTGTCGAAGCCGAGCACGAACAGCTCTTCGCGCAGCCGCACCGAATCCGTCCCTCCCCCTCGACGGCGTTCAGCGGTAGCTGTCAGCGAGGGCGCGTAGTCGGGCGTGGGCGCCCTGATACATGTCGACGGAGGGAAGGTAGCGCTTGGACACCTTGGCGACCATCGTGTAGTTGGCGTCACACACGTTGCCCACGGGTGCCTCGCCGGCCTGGCTGATCAGTTGATAGGAGTCGAGGACGTCCAGCTTGCCGGCGTCGGCGACCCAGGTCACCAGGTCGTGCTGGCTCATCCGGAACGCGTCCTCCAGCGGCCGGGCCGAACCCGCCGACATCAGGTGGTCGTCGGTCTCCAGCCGCGGGGTCGGCGTGGCCACCCCCTTGATCAGCTCGACCGCGACGACGGTGTCCATCGCCGCCTCGACCGCGACGCCGCTGACCTCGCCCTGGCCCTGGCGGGCGTGCCCGTCACCGAGCGCGAACAGCGCACCCGGCACGTTGACACCGAAGTAGACGGTGGTGCCGGCGCGCAGTTCCGGGGTGTCCATGTTGCCGCCGTGCGCGTCCGGGACGATGGTCATCCGGGCCTCGAACGCGCCCGGTGCGACGCCGACGGTGCCGTGCATCGGGTCCAGCGGCAGGTCGACGGTGAAGTCGCTGTTGCGGGCCGCGTAGCGGACCAGGCCGTTGGTCTTGTCGAGCTCGTAGACCCAGACCCGCTCCTCCAGCGGCTCGTGCAGCATCGCCGTGGTGTGCGTGGCGGTCAGCGCGCCGAAGTGCGGAAAGGTCGACGAGACGGCCCAGTCGCGGGCCGGCGTGATCGACACGAAGTGCAGCGCGAGCGTGTCGCCGGGCTCCGCACCCTCCACGTAGAACGGCCCGGTGACCGGGTTCAGGTAGGGGAACTCGCAGACCTGCGACGGCAGGTCACCGACACCCCGGACGACACCACCGAAGCAGTCCTCGGTGTACGTGTCCAGGATGTCGCCGGGCTTGATGCGGGCCACCGGCTCACGGCCGCCGAACGTGTAGCTCAGTTCGGCGGCCGTCGGCCGGTAGCGGAGAACGTCGGTCACGCTTCCGCCTTCCGGGGTGTGCTGTGTCGTTGTTGATCTTAGGGAGCGGTGGGCACGTTGTCGTCGGGGTCCACCGTGGTCTCCTCGGACATGCCGGCGAGCATCGGCGTGCGCTTGGTGACAACCAGGAACGTGACCACGGCGATGCCAATGAGCACCCAGATGCCGCCGATCAGCTGGGCGAAGATCTTCTGGTTGATCACCACGAAGAGGAGCATGCCCAGGCCGAGCGCCGGCAGGATCGCGTGCCGCAGCCAGTCCCGGCTGCCGTTGCGCACCACGTGCCACCAGAAGACGGTCGCGTGCAGGGTGATGAACGCGACCAGGGCACCGAAGTTGATCAGGCGGCCGAGGTCCGCGAAGGTCGCGGTGCCCCGGGTGAACCACAGCGTCAGGCCGAGCGTGAGCGACAGCAGCGCCACCAGGATGACGGCGTTGGTCGGTACCGCGTGTCGCGGCGAGACCTTGGCCAGGAACGGCGGCAGTTGCTTGTCGCGGGCCATCGCGAAGAGCAGGCGCGACGTGGCTCCCTGCGCGACCATGGCGTTGGCGATGCCCCAGGCGAGGGCCGTGGCCAGTGAGGTCAGGACGTACATCCAGTGACCGCTCGCCGCCTCGGCGGCCTGCGAGAACTCGTCGCCGGGAAGTGACTCCGCTACCAGGATCCCCTGCGGGTCGGGCACGAGCATCGATGCCAACCAAGTCTGCAGGACGAACAGGACCCCCGCCACGATCAGCGCGCCGGCCATCGCCCGCCCGATCTTTCGTGCCTCCTCGCGGTTCTCCTCGGCGAGCATCGAGATGCCGTCGAAGCCTAGGAAGGAGAGCATGGCGACGCCTACGGCCGCGAAGATCAGCGACCAGCTGAACGTGTCACCGTTGAACAGCGCGGTGCCGGCCGAGAGACCGTTGCCCTTGCCTTGGCCGAGCGCGATCAGGAAGACGACGACCACCAGCGCGAGCACAAGCAGTTGGGCGAACAGGAACCACCGGGTCACTGTCGCGGTGATCTTGATGCCAAGATAGTTGACTGCGGTGTTGACGAGGACGAACGCCACCAGCCAGACCGCGACCGGGATCGCCGTCACGATCGCGTGCATCGAGAATGCCGCGACCACGTACAAAAGGCTCGGCACGAGGATGTAATCGAGCAGGATCGCCCAACCCGCGACGAATCCGACCGGCGGCGCGATTCCGCGGCTCGCGTAGTTGTAGACGGAACCGGCCATCGGGAAGGCCTTCACCATCTGCGCGTACGAGTTGGCCGTGAAGAGCATCGCCACCAGCGCGACGAGATAGGTCAGGGCGACCATGCCGCCGGAGACCTGGAAGACCGAACCGAAGATCGCGAAGGGGGCGATCGGCACCATGAACACGAGGCCGTAGGCCAGCATGTCGGCGAAGCGGAGCTCCCGACGAAGCTCTTGGCGATAGCCGAAGTTCTCGAGGGATGCCGGTCCCTCTGTCGGTTGCGGACTCACGTCCGCCTGAGGGGAAGCCATGGCGCATCACGATAGTGGTCGATGATCGTTTATGAAAGGTATCGATCCGCCAATTCATCGCGCGGTTTGTCGTTGTTTCCAATTATCCGGCCAAGGCCCTCCCGCCCGGCCAAACCACCCATCCTGGACAGCGGGGGCCGCCGGGTCGGCGCCGCCGAAAAATCCAGATAGCCTGATGGAACGGGTGGGGCCGGCGGTGTTGCGGCGGCTTGCCGATTTCCCCCCGCACCGGGTGAACCAAACCACGGGTCCAAACGCTCTTGAGTATGAAGCCGCAACACCCCCGAGGAGGAGGCCCGTGACACAGCAGACCTGGGACGATCTGGGCGCACCATTGCCCGGTCCCGAGTTCCGAGCTGCCAGCGACGCCATCGTCGCCAACATCGAGCAGGTCATCGAGGGCAAGACGGCCACGGTCCGGCTCGCGCTCGCCGTCCTGCTGGCCGAGGGCCACCTGCTGATCGAAGACGTGCCCGGCGTCGGCAAGACCAAGCTGGCCAAGGCGCTGGCCCGGTCGATCGACTGCTCGGTGCGACGCATCCAGTTCACCCCCGACCTGCTGCCCAGCGACGTCACCGGGGTGAGCGTCTACAACCAGGAGAGCCGCGACTTCGAGTTCAAGCCGGGCGCGGTGTTCGCCAACATCGTCGTCGGCGACGAGATCAACCGCGCCTCGCCGAAGACCCAGTCGGCGCTGCTGGAGTGCATGGAGGAGCGCCAGGTCACCGTCGACGGCGTCACCTACCCGCTGCAGACGCCGTTCATGGTGGTCGCGACGCAGAACCCGATCGAGATGGAGGGCACCTACCCGCTGCCCGAGGCGCAGCGCGACCGGTTCACCGCCCGGATCGCGATGGGTTACCCCGACGCCGGCGCCGAGCTGGCGATGCTCGACGTGCACGGCGCCCACGACCCGCTGCACGACCTGCGGCCGGTCGTCCGACGCCGACACGGTGCGCCGGATGATCGCCACCGTCCGCGACGTGCACGTCGCCGACGCGGTCAAGCAGTACGCGGTCGACCTGGTCACCGCCACCCGCGAGTCGCCCGACCTGCGGCTCGGCGCCGTCGCCCCGGGCGACCCTGCAGCTGCTGCGCACCGCCCGCGCGGTCGCCGCGCTGGAGGGCCGCGACTACGTGCTGCCCGACGACCTGCAGAGCCTCGCCGTGCCGGTGCTGGCGCACCGCATCATCCCGACCGCCGAGGCCCAGCTCGCCCGCCGCACCACCGACGCGATCGTGGCCGACCTCGTGCACCGGCTGCCGCTGCCCACCGACCGGCAGCCGCACTCCCCCTACGACACCCGGACCGCCAGCAGCCACCGACGGCCGCGGCGACTACCGGAGGCGGTGACGTGCGCGAGGCGCTGCGCGGGCTGACCACGCGCGGCCGCTCGTTCCTCGCCGCCGGCGGCGCGGCCGCCGCTCTCGGCGCTGATCCTCGGCGAGAAGGACCTGCTGCGGGTCGCCGTCCTGCTGGCGGCGCTGCCGCTGCTCGCGGCGGCCTACGTCGGCCGCACCCGGTACCGGCTGTCCTGCAGCCGGTCGCTGCGAGCCGCACCGGGTGCAGGTCGGCGCCAGCTCCCGGGTGGTGCTGCGGCTGCAGAACCTGTCCCGGCTGCCCACCGGCACGATGCTGCTGGAGGACCGGCTGCCGTACGCGCTGGGCAGCCGGCCCCGGCTGGTGCTCGAACGGCTCGGCGCGCACCAGGCCAGCTCCGTGGCCTACACGGTGCGGGCCGACGTCCGCGGCCGGTACGAGGTCGGTCCGCTGGTCGTGCGGCTCACCGACCCGTTCGGGCTGTGCGAGCTGACCCGGTCGTTCCCGTCGGTCGACCGGCTCACCGTGATCCCGCAGGTGGTGCCGCTGCCGTCGGTCCGGCTGGCCGGCGAGTACGCCGGCACCGGCGAGAGCCGGGCCCGCTCGGTGGCCGTGCACGGCGAGGACGACGCCGCGACCCGCGAGTACCGCCACGGCGACGACCTGCGCCGGGTGCACTGGCGGTCGACCGCCCGGGTCGGCGAGCTGATGGTGCGCCGCGAGGAGCAGCCCTGGGAGAGCCGGGCCACCGTCGTGCTCGACACCCGGCAGCATGGCGCACCGCGGCGAGGGCCCGACGTCGAGCTTCGAGTGGGCGGTGTCGGCGGCCGCCAGCGATCGCGCTGCACCTGCGCGCACGACGGCTACAAGCTGCGGCTGGTCACCGACGCCGGCGATCGACGTCGACGCGGCCGAGGGCGGCGGCGAGGGCGTGCTGCTCGACCACCTGGCCGAGGTGAAGCTGTCCCAGCAGCGGCGACATCGCACGCTGGTCGAGCGGGTCCGGCGCCGCTCCGACGGCGGTCTGGTCATCGCGCGTGTTCGGGCTGATCACGCCCGGCGAGGCCGAGCTGCTGGCCGCGCTGCGCGGCAACGGCGCCACCTGCATGGCCCTGCTGATCGACAGCACCACCTGGCTCAACCTGCCCACGACGGCCCGGGCGGAGGCCGACGCCGGCCCACGAGCGCCGCGGCGCTGGCGCTGCTGCGCAGCGGCTGGCGGGTGGTCGGCGTCGGCGCACGGCGCCAAGCTGGCGGCGCTGTGGCCGCAGGCCGCCCGCGGCTCGCAGGGCTTCACCTGGCGGGCCGCCATGGCCGAGACGGTCGCCGGGACGTTGGGAGTGAGCGCGATGAGCGAGTCGGCGAGCACCATGGGCGCTGGTGCGCGGCGCGTCGCCACCCTGATCGCCGCGCTGCCGCCTGTCGTCGGTCTTCGAGCAGTGGACCTGGCTGGTCCAGTGCGCTCGTCGTGGTCGCCGCTGATCGCCGGCGCGGCCACGCTGGCCGCACGCGTGCGGGCGCCGGTCTGGGCCCAGCTCGTCGTGATGCTGGTCGACCCTGCTGCTCGCGCTGACCTGGCTGTTCCCGAGCGGCAGCGCGATCGCTCGGGCATCCTGCCGACGACCGGCACGATCGCGCACTTCAACGAGCTGCTCGCCGAGGCCGGCGTCGACATCCGCGACGCGCGCGTGCCGGTCCCGACAGGACCGCCTGCTGTTCCTCACCGCGCTCGGCATCGGCTCGGTCCCGTCGTGGTCGACCTGGCGCGTGGTCGGCCTGCGCCGGCCGGCGCTCGCCGGGCTGCCGATGCTGGCGATCTACTCGGTGCCGGTGCGGTCTACGCCGACGAGCGTCAGCTTCCTCGCCGTTCGTGGTCGGCGCGATGGGCTTCCTCTGGCTGCTGGTCACCGACAACGTCGACCGGGTGCGCCGGTTCGGCCGCCGGTTCACCGGCGACGGCCGCGACATCGACGTCTGGGAGCCGTCGCCGCTGGCCGCGGCCGGCCGCCGGCTCGCGGTGGTCGGCGTGCGTCGTCGCGGTCGTGCTGCCGCTGGCCGTGCCCGGCATGACCTCCGGCCTGCTGACCGTTTCGGCAGCGGCGTCGGCGACGGCGCGGGCTCGGCGACGGCTCGGGCAAGCCCGGCCGGATCAACCTGTTCTCGTCGCTGAAGGGTCAGCTGCGGCGTCAACGAGCTGGTCGACATGGCAAGGTGACCACCGCCGACCCCGACCCGTTCTACCTGCGGTTCGGCGTCGCCGACGACCTCACCTCCGAGGGCTTCCGCAGCCGCTCCCCGCAGGGCCGCAGCCTGCGCCAGCTCGAGGACCCGCGGTCGGAGCCGCGCGCCGGGGTCAGCTACGAGCAGTACTCGGCGGAGGTCGAGATGTCGACCGACTTCCAGATGCAGTTCGTGCCCATCTACGGCACGCCGATCGGCACCGACGGGCTCGACAACCGTGGCTCTACGACACGCAACCAGCAGGTCATCTTCTCCAACAAGCGCGACGGCCCGCGACAAGGACTACCGGTTCGACTTCGTGCGCACCTACTACACCGAAGAGGCGCTGCGCGCCGCCGCCACGCCCGACCCGGACAGCCTCGAGGTCAAGCGGTTCACCCAGGTGCCGCAGGTCCGGCAGGTGCAGAACAAGGTCGACGAGCTGGTCGGCGGCAAGACGCACCACCTACGACCAGGTGATGGCGATCTACCGACTTCTTCTCGGCGACCAACGGCTTCCGGTACGAGCTGCAGACCGAGGGCGGCACCTCCGGTGAGGACATCGTCAACTTCCTGACCAACAAGAAGGGCTACTGCCAGCAGTACGCCGCGACGATGGCCTGGATGGTGCGGGCGGCCGGCATCCCGGCGCGGGTGGCGTTCGGCTTCACCAACGGCACCTCCCGCGACGGCGACGCGATGGTGCTGACCAACTTCAACCTGCACGCCTGGACCGAGGTCTACTTCGCCGGAGTACGGCTGGGTGCCGTTCGACGCGACGCCGCGCACCGGGGTGCCCGGCGCGGTGCGTCCCGGCTACGCGCCCGACCCCGACCAGCCGCGGACCACGCCGTCGGCGACCCCGTCGGCGGCGGTCGGGCGGCAACCCGGACGACTTGAACGACGTGCCCGGCAAGGAAGACCCGGGCGGCAACGAGGCCCTGCCGTCGGGGCCGGCCGAGACAACGCCGAAGTGGCCGTTCTATGCCGCCGGCGCCGTCGTGCTGGCCCTCCTGGTGCTCGGCATGCCGGCGTTCCGCCGGTCCGCGCTGCGCCGCCGACGGCGGGTCTCGACCGTGGCCGCCGCCACGAGCGACCTCGAGCCGGGTGCCGCGACGGTGCTGCCGACCAGCGAGGAGGCCCGGCGCAGCCGGGCACACGCCCACGCGGCCTGGGACGAGCTGATGGACACGCTCGCCGACTTCCGGGTCCCGATCGACCGCACGGAGACACCGCGGGCGACCGCCGAACGGTTGGCGGACGCCGAGTTGCGCGGCGACTCGAACGGCGCGATCGAGGGGGTTCGGCTGCTGGGCCGGGCCGAGGAGCGGGCGCGGTACGCCCGCAGCCCGCTGACCGGCCCCGGCCTGTCCGAGGCGGTCCGGTCGGTCCGCCGTGGGCTGGCGGGCCGGGCCACCAGGCGCACCCGCCTGGTCGCGGCCCTGTTCCCGCCGTCGGTGCTGGCCCGCTGGCGGGCCGCGGTGGTCGACGGTTCGACCGCGGTGTTCACGGCGGTGTCCCGGGCACGCGAGCAGGTCGGCCGGCTCAGCCCGCGCCGCCTGCTCACCAACCGGGCCCGCTGACGGTCTCCGGACGGCCGCGCCACGGGGTTTCCCCCGGGCGCGGCCGTTCTCGTCAGATCTGCCGGGCGTCGGGCCAGGCGACGCGGAGCTTCCTGGGTTCGCCGTTGAGGCGGCCTGGCACGCCGCCCGGGTCCGAGATGCGGGCACGTTCGACCACCCGGCCGCCGTGTGCGGCGTAGAAGGCCTGTGCGGCGGTGTTCTGTTCCTGCACCCATAGATAGAGCGCCGCGGTGGTGCCGTGTTGGGTGGTCTGTCGCGCCGCCCGCCTGAGCAGCGCCGAGCCCAGGCCGCCGCGCTGCCGTGTGCTGGTGACGTGCAGGTTGTCGACCAGCGAACCCCAACGCGGGTCGTGGTCGAGGACGAGATGGACGAACCCGGCGAGCCGGGCCGCGACCCCGTCCTGTCGGGTTCCGGACGCTTCCGCCGCGCCGGTGCGCGACGCGCCGATGGCGGCCACTTCCGGGTGTGCGGTGGCCATCGAGGCGCCGGCGCCGGCCGCGGCTCGTGCGCCGGCGTCGGCCGCAGCTCGTGCGCCGGCGTCGGCCGCGGCTGCTGCCGGTCGGCGCCGGCGTCGCCGGCGTCGGCCGCGGCTCGGCGTCGGCCGTCGGCTCGGCGTCGGCGTCGGCGTCGGCGTCGGCGTCGGCGTCGGCGTCGGCGTCGGCGTCGGCGTCGGCATCGGCGTCGGCGTCGGCGTCGGCAACGATCGTCACGTGCCGGGGGTCAGGGTCGATGAGCCGGGCGGACCAGACGGCCAGGCGGTCGGCGAGCACGTCGCCGTCGAGGTAGGCGTCGGTGTAGGCACCCCGGTAGAAGCGGCGCCAGCTGTCGGCGTGCAGGGCGGCGACGGCGGGCGCGTCGGTGGGCACGGCGGTGCGGAAGCGCATCGGGGCGGCCCTCCGAAGACGCAGAAAGGCGTCGGACGCATGGTCCGACGCCACCAGAGAGGTGCACCGATGTGGCGGCAGGAATGCCGCCTCAGCGGGTTGTCAGCGGTGTCCCTCCGGGCGCTGCTTCCAGCGCTCTTCGAGACGGTCGAGAAGGCCTGAACGCCGGACGCGCGTGCGGCGGCTGGCGGTGCCGCCCACGACGTGCAGGTCAGGCTGCTGCGCCTTGCGATGCGACTGCATGGCGAACGCCGCGGCACCCAGCATGACGACGAAACCCGCCACGCCGAGCAGCGGTGACTTGTTCACCGTGCCGAAGACAACCAGGGCCAAGCCAGCGATGATCACGACGGCGGCCAAGAGCAGACGACGGCGCGCGTGGAAACGCGGGTCGCTGGCTCGCACGGCCGAGGCGAACTTTGGGTCCTCGGCAAGCGACTGCTCGATCTGCTCGAACAGCCGCTGCTCGTGCTCAGAGAGCGGCACGGCACTCCTCCCCGGTCGCGAGGTCGACCCGGGCGGGCCGACAGACCGTGACAGTCAACCGACTGCTTACCCGCAAGTCTACGAGGGGCTTCGCGGGTCGGAAAGCGGGACGACCGACGGCCGTGGTCGAATTTCTCGCCGTTCGCCCGTGAGGAGGCTGGCCGGTCGGACGACAGACCGCCCGAATCGGGCAGCCGCGGCATCAGCGGCCGCTTCCGCCTCTCGCCACCCGTGCTCCGGCGCACCGAGCTCGGGCTGCCGCGCGCCACCCGAGGCACCGCCAGCCCCTCCACCCGCACGCCCACCAGACGGATCCGGTCGCCCGGAGAAAGGGCCTGGTAGAGCGCCCACGCCGTCGCGAAGATCTCGTGGGCCACGTCGGTCGGGGTGCCCATGGTGCGGGAGCGGTTGACGGTGCGGAAGTCGGCCAGTCGGACCTTGATGGACACCGTGCGGCCGGCCTGGTCGGCCTGCCGCAGCCGCACACCGACCTTGGTAGACAGCTCCAGCAGCGCCCGCTTGATCACTTCGGGATCGGCGACGTCGGTGTCGAAAGTAACTTCGGCCCCAATCGATTTTTCGACGTGCTCGGTCGACACCCGGCGCGGATCGCGCCCCCAGGACAGCTCGTGCAGGTGCGCCGCGGCGGCGTCACCGAGCGCGGACCGCAGCATCGCGACCGGCGCCTGGGCCACCGCGCCCACCGTCGCCAGCCCGCGCCGCCGCAGCGTCTCGGCCGCCTTCTCGCCGACGCCCCACAGCGTGTCGACCGGGAGCGGATGGAGAAAGTCGAGCACCTGGTCTTTGGGGACGACCACGACGCCGTCGGGTTTGGCGCGAGCCGAGCCCAGCTTGGCCACGAACTTGGTCGACGCGACCCCGACCGAGCAGGTCAGGCCCTCTTCCTCGGCCACCCGCCGACGGATCAGCGCCGCGATCGCGGCCGGCGAACCGAGCAACCGGACCGCGCCCGCCACGTCGAGGAACGCCTCGTCGACCGAGAGCGGCTCGACCAGCGGCGTCACGTCGTTGAAGATCGCCATCACCGCCCGCGAGGCCTCGCCGTAGGCGGCGAAGTCGACGGGCAGGAACACCGCGCCGGGACAGAGCGACCGGGCCCGCCCGGTCGGCATCGCGCTGCGCACCCCGTAGGCGCGCGCCTCGTAGCTGGCCGAGCTCACCACACCGCGCACGCCGATGCCGCCCACCACGACGGGCCGGCCGGCCAGGTCGGGCCGCTTGCGCACCTCGACCGAGGCGTAGAACGCGTCCATGTCGACATGCAGGATCGAGCAGCCGGTGTCATCGGCCCCCGCCCCGAACCGCGCGTCACCCCCACGCGGCACCACCTGACTGCGTCCCACGAACAGAGGCTAACCAGCGGGTACGACGAAACCTCCGGCACCGCCTCCCATGATCATCCAGCGACAACCACCATGTGCGCATTCAGGCATCACCACCGTCCCCGGAACCGCAGGTCTCAGGCCGGTCCCGGAACGATCTGGGACGGCAGATCTGAAACTCGAGTCGGCGACGTGGCCCAGCTGCGGTCGGATGCCGCGCCCGTCCCCCCACCGCCGGGGCGTCGCTGAAGGCGACGAGCCGGAGGCCGTTGGTCTCGTGGCCGGGGCGCGGGTCGCGGCGTATCTGTTCTCTGGGGCCGCGGTACGCTTCCCGCCGTCGTCAGCCCCGGTGAGCCGGGGTCCGACGAGGTCGCGTCACGTCGGCCGCCGCTGCCGCCGGAAAGCCGGTCCGCGCAGACGAGGTGGCTCTCGTTCACCTGGTACGCGGCCGCGCCGCCCGCCGTCGCCAGCCCCTGCCCGAAGCCGGTCCGCACAGACGAGGTCGCTCTTGTCTCCGGGCCACGGCCCCCGTCGCCAGCCTCCCGGCCGAGCCGGTCCGCTGGGCGATCTGGAAGTTTCTCCCGGGATCCGCTGGCCCAGATCGTTCCGGGAGAGGCCTACCGGGTCCGATCCCGCTGGGGGTTGATAAACGGGGTATGGGCGACCGGGCGCGGACCTGGCAAACGACGCGTCAGCGAGTGGTCCCCGGCGGGAGTGCCCTGTGTGTCAAGGGCCCTGCGCGTGTGGGTCTTGGTTGAGGAGGGTTTGTAGGGCGTTGTGGTGGGCTGGGTTGGTAGGGGGTGTTAGTGGTCCAGCATTTCCAGATCACGGTGAGCCAGGCGCGGGCGAGGATGCGGACGGCGTGGGGGTGGCGGTGGCCGCGGGCTCGGGCTTGTTGGTAGAGGTGGGTGGCCCAGGGGTTGGCGTGGCGGGAGTCGGCGGCGAAGTCGCAGATGGCGGCGCGGAGTTGTTTGTCGGCGGCCCAGCGGAACGCGACGATTCGGATGTGCCCGGATTGGCGGGTCGATGGGGTGACGCCGGCGAGGCCGGCCAGGGATGGCGGGGTGGGGAACCGGCCGCGGGCGTCGCCGATCTCGGCCAGGAGACGGGCGGCGCGGACGGTTCCGGTGCGGGGTAGCGAGGTGAAGATGGGCTGGTCTGGGTGTGCGGCCAGGGCGGCGGTGATCTGCTGTTCGAGGGCGTTGATCTGCTCGATGAGGGTGGTCAGCGTGGCCAGGTAGGCGCGGGTGATGGCGGCTAGGGCGGTGCCGGCTGGGCCGCTCACCCCGGCCGGGGCGGTTCGGAGCCGTTCCAGGATCAGCGCGGCTGGCCGGGCCGGTAGTGGTGCGCGGCTAGCCAGCCGGCCAGGGTCTCGACGGTCAGTGCGTCGATCGCGTCCTGGGTTTCGAACGCCGAAAGGAACGCGCGACTGATCGGCAGGGTCAGCTCCGAGAACACCCCGACCGCGGCGGGCAGGACCGTGTCCAGATGGGCGCGGAGCTGGTTGGTGACCGCGACCCGGTGCACGACCAGGTCCGTGCGGGCCCGCACCAAGGCCCGTAACGTGGGCGTGGCCGGCGTGTCCGGCCGTAACGGGCTCAACCGGCGCTGGTCGGTGCGGACGGTGTCGGCCAGGACGAAGGCGTCGAACCGGTCGTCTTTGTGCCCAGCCGACCCGTATCGGCGCCGCAACGCCTTGACCTGCGACGGGGCGATCACGAACACGTCGAGCCCGGCCGCTAACAACCCGGCGACGAGCGGCCCGTCCGGCCGTTCGATCCCCACCCCGACAACCCGATGACCGGCCAAGACCGCGACCGCCCGACCTATCCCGGCCTTCGTATGCGGCACCACCACCCGTTCCAACGGCTCACCGTCTTGGTCGATGACGCACACGGCGTGGTTGTCTTTAGCCCAATCGATACCAGCCAGTCGCGACGCGACGACCGCATCGGTCACACTCAAAGCTGCTCCTGCGCTGCTCAGATCAGTGTCAGGAAGCACCTGGTGGTTCGGGACATCACTGCCGGACGCTCATTGACGGGCGCTCTACGGCGCAGTAGCCCTGTTGCCAGTCGGGATGTCCCGGACCGCCAGACCCCGCAAAAACTCCCGCAGGCCCTCAAACAAGGGGGGCGGCAACAGTAGGCAGTGGCCCAACGGTCCAGGTGCACCCGACCATCAACGCCGGGCACACCCAGTCTCCCCAATGAGCAACGGTCGCGCCCCCGACGAACCCGGGACATCGCCCTTCGCCGGGTTCGAGTTCGTCAACGGCGCGCGACGAGCAGCGGAATCTCCATTTCGACGGCCGAATATGCGCCGTGGTAGGCGATCAGCATCGCCTTGATCGCGTGTTCCGAGGTGGGCGCGACGACCGCGTGGGTGCCGTGGCAGATGGCGACAACTTCGCCGATGCGGTCGATGTTGCGGTCGGGTACCGGGCCGAACCAGCCCTGGGCGATGACGTCCTCGCGGTGGGCTACCCAGGCCGCGTCGCCGAGGATCTCGGTCCAGGCGGCCAGGACGTCGTCCGTCGCGCCCGGCAGCGTGTGCAGGTAGCGGACCCGCGGCTCCCCGGCGACGACGCGGACGCCGGCCTGGAGGCGCGGGTCGGCGTCGAAGTCGAAGCGGTGGTGCGGCGGCACGTCGAGTTGGCCGTGGTCGGCGGTCACGAGCAGGGCGGCGTCCGGTGGCAGGCCGTGCAGCACCTGGTCGAGCAGCCGGTCGACGGCGGCGGCGGCCTCGCGCCACGGGTCCGAGTCGACGCCGAAGACGTGGCCGTAGCGGTCCAGGTCCGGGTAGTAGCCGTAGGACAGCGCGGGCGGGTCGCCGGCGGTGCCGAGGCCGGCCAGCACGGCCGCGGCCAGCTCGTCGACGTCGGACGCCGGGTGGTACGCGGCTCCCCGGTTGGCCGCCTGGGTCAGGCCGCTGTGGGTGAACTCGGGGCGGTTGGTGACGCCGACGGTCAGGCCCGCGGCGGCCGCGCGCTCGAACAGGGTGGGCACCGGCTGCCAGGTCGCGGGGTCCGGGTCGGCGCGCCAGTGGGTGTGGGTGAGGACCGTGTCGGTGCCGGGGATCGCGACGCGGAAGCCGAGAACGCCGTGCGTGCCGGGGCTGACGCCGGTGCCCAGCGAGACCAGGCTGGTCGGGGTCGTCGACGGGAAGCCGGTGGTGATCATCCGCGGGACGCGGGCGGCGAGGTCGGCGAGGGTCGGCGCGAACGGGGCCGCGGTCGGGATCTGGTGCCAGCCGAGGCCGTCGATCAGCAGGACCGCGATCCGGCGTACGCCGTCGAGCTCCAGCCCGAGGATGTCGCGGAAGCCCGGGCACGCCGAGCGCGCGCGAGCGCGCTCGGCAGCACGTCCATCAGACTGTCGGCGCCGTACCTCGGGACGACCTGGTCGAACTCGCTCATACCGGTTCGGCGGGGCGGCGGGCGAGCAGGTGCAGTTGCGCGGCGATGTCCCGGTACGGCGAGCGGGCGGCGGCCGCGAGCTCGAGGTCGAGCAGGGTTCGCGGGTCGGCGTCGGCGGCGGAGGCGGGGACCAGGTCGGCGACCACGCGTACACCGTGGATGCCCTCGATCGCGAGCCCGGCGCCGCGGAGCAGGTCGGCCGCGCCGTCCGCGTCGTACCGGCGGCGCAGCGTGTCCCGCGGGCCGGTGCGGCCGTCCGGGTCGGCGAGCAGCGCCGCCGCGGCGGCCAGGTGGCCGCCCGTCGCGCGGGCCAGCACGGCGGCGGCGCGGGACGCGACCAGCACCGAGGCGGCACCGCCGGGGCGCAGCGCGGCGGCGATGGCGGCGACCACACCGCGCGGGTCGTCGACCACCTCCAGCACGGCGTGGCAGAGCACGAGGTCGACGGAGCCCGGGGTGACCAGCCCGCCCAGCGCGTCGCCGTCACCCTGCACGGCCCGGACCCGCGGCGCGACGCCGGCCTCGGTGGCGCGGCGGTTGAGCGCCGCGAGCGCGTCCGGGCTGGCGTCGACGACGGTGACCCGGTGGCCGGCCTCGGCCAGCGGCACGGCGAAGCCGCCGGTGCCGCCACCGACGTCGAGGATGGTGAGGCCGCCCTCGGCGGCGCGGTCGAGTTCGCGGCGCAGCACCTGCCAGACGACCGCGGTGCGGGGGCCGGGACGGACCGTTGTTCGCTCCACGCGCCGAGCCTAACGGTCGCGTGCCTGGCCGGCGTGGCGTGCCGATCCGGGTTGGCTGGAACGCGCTCGCGGATCACTCCAGTTTCGTTGCCCGGACGGTTCCTTTCACTGGATGGTGGTTCCACTGATTTGAGGTTGCTTCCATTGAAAGGGAGGCCAGGATGACGCTCGCCGAGAAGCTCGCCCGCGGGGTGCTCGACGCGATGAACGCCGGTGACATCGCCGCCGTCGGCCCGCTGGTCGCCGAGGACTTCGTCGACCATGGCGCGCCGCCGTGGGCGCCGCAGGGCCGGGCCGGCTATCTGGAGATCCTCGGGTACGTGACGCGGGCGCTGCGGATCCGCTACGAACTGCACGACATCGTCGCGGCCGGCGACAAGGTGGCCATCCGGGCCACCGCGCACGGTGTCAACGAGGTCGACACGCTGGGCTTCGCACCGACGGGCAAGCCGTACGCGATGCACACCATGCACCTCTACCGCGAGGCCGGCGGGCTCCTGGTCGAGCACTGGGGCATCCGCGACGAACTCGGCGTGCTGTGGCAGGTGGGGGCGCTGCCCCCGCCTCCGGCGGCGGGTTTCGGTCTGCCGGCGCGACCGCTGGGAGACTAGTGGGGTGACCACCCGGCGCTACCGGAGCGAGGTCCGCGCCGAGCAGTCCCGCGCCACCCGGCAGCGGGTGCTCGACGCGGCCCGGGCCCTGTTCGTCCGCCGCGGCTACGCCGGCACGACGGTCGAGGCGATCGCGGCCCGGGCCCAGGTGAGCGTGCAGACGGTCTACAACACGGTGGGCGGCAAGGCGGCGGTGCTCAAGGCCGTCTACGACGTGACGATCGCCGGCGACGCCGACCCGATCCCGATGATCGACCGGCCGACCGGCCGCGCCCTGCGCGCCACCGACGACGCCCGCGAGTGCCTGGCGTTGTACGCCCGGATGAGCCGCGAGATCTACGAACGGATCGGGCCGCTGGTGCCGATCCTGCTGACCGAGGGCGCGGCCGGCGACCGCGAGGTCCGCACGTTCATCGACACGATCGAGAACGAGCGAGGGCTCGGCACGACCAACATCGCGCGGTACGTGGCCGAGCGGTTCGGCCTGCGCCCCGGACTGTCGGTCGAGGACGCTGCCGACGTCCTGTGGACCCTGACCTCGCCGGACGTCCTCTACCGGTTGGTCCGCCGGCGGCGGTGGTCGCTGGACCGCTTCGAACGCTGGCTCGGCGAGACGATGGCCGACGCCCTGCTTGGTCATCGGCCAGGATCGGCTTGAGCCCGCCCTGCCGGCGGTACCCGATGGCTCTGTGGAGCGGGCGCATAGGGTCGCCGGCATGGCACTGCGACCCGTTCAGGTGAACATCAAGGCCCTTGATCACGCGGCGGTCGGCCAGTTCTGGGCGGAGGCGCTGGGCTGGAGCGTGGTCAGCGGCGAGACCACCTACGTCGCACCCGCCGGAGACTTCGGCTGGCCGGACCCGGTCGCCGTCTGCGTCGACGTCGTCCCCGTCCCGGAACCGAAGACGGCAGCGAAGAACCGCCTGCACCTCGATCTCGCCACCACCTCGCCGGCCCATCAGGCGGAGCTGATCGCGCGCCTCCGGGCGCTCGGCGCGACACCGGCCGACGTGGGCCAGGGCACGGTGCCGTGGACGGTCCTCGCCGACCCGGAGGGCAACGAGTTCTGCGTGCTGGAGCCCCGGGAGACCTACCGGGACACCGGCCCGATCGCCGCACTGGTGGTCGACTGCGCGGATCCGCGCGCCATGGCCCGATTCTGGGGTGAGGCCACGGACTGGACCCTGCTCGACGTAACCGACAACCACGCGGTGTCGCGCTCCGCCAAGGCCACCGGCCCGTATCTCGAGTTCCTCCGCACGCCCGGCGCGAAGACCGTGCCGGACCGCGTCCACCTCGACCTACTGCCGTACCCGGGCGACGACAAAGCAGCGGAAGTGGCCCGCCTGCGAACCCTCGGCGCCACCGACCTCGACGTCGGCCAGGGCAACGTCCCATGGACATGCCTGACCGACCCGGAGGGCCACGAGTTCTGCGTCCTCGCCCTCCCCTGACCCGGTCCCGACGCTGCGTCCCAAAGGCTCCCGGCGGGAGCGACGGTCGCGCCTACAACGAACCCGGGAAAGCCGACCCTAGATTTTGATCTTCATCGGAAATCCCTCGACGCGGAGGTGATCGGTGGTGTGATGGCGTCGAGCCGGTCCGCGCGCAGATTCACCACCCCCTCGGCCATCTCCAGGCGGCCGCGGACGACCAGGGCCGCGCTGCGTCGGGCGACCCGTTGGTAGCGCAGCCACAGGCCCGGTGAGCAGGTGACGTTGAGCATGCCGGTCTCGTCTTCGAGGTTGATGAAGGTGACCCCGCCGGCGGTGGCCGGGCGTTGGCGGTGGGTGACGATGCCGCCGACGCGTACGCGTTGGCCGTGTTCGTAGCGGCCCAGACGGGCGATCGGGATCGCGCCGATCGCCGCCAGTTGGGTGCGGATGAACTGGGCCGGGTGGCTGTCGGGCGACAGGCCGGTGGCCCAGACGTCGGCGACCAGGCGGTCGACCTCGTCCATGCCGGGCAGGGGTGGCGCCTGGGTCGCGGCGGTCGTGCCGGGTAGCCGGCCGGGACGTTCCTGCGCCGCGGCGCCGGCCGCCCACAGCGCTTCGCGGCGGGTCAGGCCGAAGCAGGCGAAGGCGTCGGCGGTGGCGAGGGACTCCATGTTGGCGGTGGTCAGGCCGACCCGGCGGGCCAGGTCGGACATGTCGCGATAGGGGCCCGCGGAAGCCCGCTCCTGCTCGATCTTCTCGGCCAGGTCGGTGCCGATCGTGCGGACGCCGGCCAGGCCCACCCGGACCGCGGGACCGCCCAGCCCCCACTGGTGCGGCGGCTCGCCGGGCCCGCTGCCCCAGCGGGTGTCCCTGCTGGACTCCAGGATCGCCTGGGCGTTGCTGGCGTTGATGTCGGGGCGGCGCACCTCGACGCCGTGCCGGCGGGCGTCGTCGACCAGGGTCTGTGGCGAGTAGAAGCCCATCGGCTGGGCGTTGAGCAGCGCGGCGAGGAAGGCGGCCGGGTGGTAGCGCTTGAGCCAGGAGCTGGCGTAGACGAGGTACGCGAAGCTCATCGCGTGGCTTTCCGGGAAGCCGTAGCTGGCGAACGCCGACAGCTTGAGGAAGATGTCGTCGGCCAGCGCGCCGGTGATGCCCCGCTCGGCCATGCCCGCGTAGAGCCGGTCGCGGATCTCGGCCATCCGCTCGGTGGACCGCTTGGAACCCATGGCCCGGCGCAGCTGGTCGGCGCCGGACGCGTCGAAGCCGGCGACGTCGATGGCGAGCTGCATCAGCTGTTCCTGGAACAGCGGCACGCCGAGCGTCTTGTCGAGCGCCTTCGCCATCAGCGGATGGTCGTGCTCCCACTTCTCCTGGCCGTTCTTGCGCCGGATGTAGGGGTGCACCGAGCCACCCTGGATCGGGCCCGGCCGGATCAGCGCGACCTCGACCACCAGGTCGTAGAACACGCGGGGCTTCAGCCGGGGCAGCGTCGCCATCTGGGCCCGGCTCTCCACCTGGAACACCCCGACCGAGTCGGCCCGGCACAGCATGTCGTAGATCTCGGGGTCGTCCAGCGGCATCGTGCTGATGTCGAGCTCATCCTCGATCATGTCGTACGCGTAGCGCAGCGCGGACAGCATGCCGAGCCCGAGCAGGTCGAACTTGACCAGGTCGATGGCGGCGCAGTCGTCCTTGTCCCACTGGAGCACGGTGCGGCCCGGCATCCGGCCCCACTCGACCGGGCAGACCTCGATGATCGGCCGGTCGCAGATCACCATGCCGCCGGAGTGGATGCCCAGGTGCCGGGGAAAGGTCTGCAACTCGTTGGCGAAGTCGACGACGTGCTCCGGGATGTCGTCGACGTCGACCTTGGCCACCGAGCCCCACCGGTCGATCTGCTTGCTCCACGCGTCCTGCTGGCCGGGCGAGAAGCCGAACGCCTTGGCGATGTCGCGCACCGCCGACCGCGGCCGGTAGGAGATCACGTTGGCGACCTGGGCGGTGTGCCGCCGGCCGTATTTCTTGTAGACGTGCTGGATGACGTCTTCCCGCTGGTCGGACTCGATGTCGACGTCGATGTCGGGCGGCCCGTCGCGCTCCGGCGCGAGGAAGCGCTCGAACAGCAGCCCGTGCTGAACGGCGTCGACATTGGTGATCCACAACGCGTAGCAGACCGCGGAGTTGGCGGCCGACCCCCGCCCCTGGCAGTAGATCCTGTTGTCGCGGCAGAACTTGACGATGTCGTAGACGACCAGGAAGTAGCCCGCGAAGCCGAGCTGCTCGATCATGTTCAGCTCGTAGTCGAGCTGGCGGTAGGCGTCCGGATGCGCCGCCCGCGGCCCGTAGCGGACCAGCGCGCCTTCCATGGTCAGCCGGCGAAGGTGGTCCATCTCGCTGCGCCCGTCGGGCACCGGGTAGTCCGGCAGCCTCGGCGCCACCAGCTGGATGTCGAAGGCCAGGTCACGCCCGTATTCCGCGGCCCGCGCCACGGCACCCGGGTAGGCCGCGAACCGCTGCGCCATCTCGGCACCCGTGCGCAGGTGGGCGGTCGCCGCGGCGGGCAGCCACGGGTCGATCTCGTCGAGGCTGCGCCGCGCCCGCACCGCGGCCACCGCGGTGGCCAACCGCCGCCGCGCCGGCGTGGCGTAGTGCACGTTGTTGGTGGCGACGGTCGGCAGCCCACGCTGCGCGGCGAGCGCGGCCAGCGCGTCGTTGCGGTCGCCGTCGGTCGGGTCGCCGTGGTCGGTCAGCTCGACCGCGACGTTGTCGGCCCCGAACAGCCGCGCCAGCCGGTCGAGCTCCCGCGCCGCCGCGTCGACCCCCTCGGTGAGCAGCGCCGCCGGCACCGTCCCCTTGCGACACCCGGTGAGCACCAGCACGTGGTCACGCAGCCGGTCGGCGACGTCTTCGAGCGTGCCGTAGGCCGGGCGGCCCTTCTCACCGCCGTCGAGCTGCGCCTGCCCGATGACCGACGACAGCCGCGCGTAGCCCTCGGTGCCGTGCGCCAACGCCAGCAGGTGCCGCCCGTGCGGGTCGGGCTCGCCCGAGCGGATCACCGTGTCCTTGCCGCTCACCCCCTGGGACAACGACAGCTCCGCGCCGAAGATGGTCTTGAGCCCGAGCGCCCGGGCCGCCTCGGAGAACCGCACGACGCCGTAGAAGCCGTCGTGGTCGGTCATCGCGAGCGCGGTCAACCCGAGCCGCCGTGCCTCCTCGGCCAGCTCCTCCGGGTGGCTGGCCCCGTCGAGGAAGCTGAAGTTGGAGTGGCAGTGCAGCTCGGCGTAGGGCACCGTGTCCTGCTCGGGCAGCGGCTCCGGCGGCGGCTCGTAGTGCGGGCGCTTGCGGGTCCACGCCGGCGAGTCGCCGCCGTCGGCGTCGATCGCCAGCGGGTCGACGACGTGCAGGTGCCGTCGCCCGGAGAGCGTCCCCTCCAGCTGCGACCACGAGATCCCGGGGTTATTGAAGCCCATCTTCGCTCTCCGGAAGCTCAGGAGCGAAGATCGTAAGAGCCTGTCCCGGGCCCGCGGTGGGCGCGACCGTCGCTCCCGCCGGGGACCGCTTCGCTGCCAGGTCCGCGTCTTCATACCTGTTACATCGAGATGACCTTGCGTATCGGTTCTCGCTAGTCATAGATGGCCTCCACCGACCATTGGCCGGCGGCCAACGAGAGCAGGAAGGCACTGCCGTCGGCCAGGGCGACCTGGAACCGGGCGCGGCGGCGGGCCTCGGTGGGCGCCCACCAGCGTTCGTCGACCGGCCACGGCCCGACCCAGCCGACGATCTCGGCGGGCTGGCCCTTGCCGATCGTGAGGTGGGCCGGTGCGGCGGTGACCAGCAGACGGGCGGACACGCCGACGGGCTCGCCGGTCGCGTCGCGGACGGTGGCCGGCAGCGGTGCGGGCAGCACCAGCGCGGGCGCCGGCGCTGGCAGCCGGCCCGGCCAGGGCGCGGCGGGCCGGGCGGGTGCCAGCTCGTCGCCCCAGGGCACCAGGCGCACCTGGTCGGCCGGGGAACGGCCACCGCCGAGCACGGCGGTGACCACCGACTCGGGACCCAGGATGCCCTGGATCCGGTTGAACGAGCGATGCGCCCGCTCTTTCTCTTCACCCGTCTCGCCCCACAGCCCCGGCTGGAGACCGGCGTGCGGCAGCACGCCCTCGGGCACGAGGCGGAGCCGGATGATGCCGGCGGTCGGCCGGGCCGGCGCGCTCCGGGCGCCCCGGCGGGTGGTGCCCGACAGCCAGCCGTCGAGCTGCCAGCGCACCCGGTCGGCGATCGCGGCGGTGGTCAGCAGCCCGTCGTGCCGCCAGACCCGGTGCAGCTCCTGGCCGTGCGCGGTGACCGCGCCGATGGACAGCCGGGTGCAGGCCAGCCCATAGCCGGCCAGCCGCTCGTGCAGCCGCTCGGCCAGCGCCCGCGCGGCGAAGGCGGCCACGTCGACCCGTTCCAGCGGGTCGTCGCCGTAGTCCTCGCTGACCTCCAGGTCCGGCGGTGGCCGACGGACCGCGAGGGGCCGCTCGTCGCCGCCCGCGGCCAGCCGGTGCGCCAGCGCCGCGTCGAACCCGAACCGCGCCAGCACGTCACCGCGGGCCAGCCCGGCGAACGCGCCGAGGGTGCTGATCCCGAGCCGGCGGAGCAGCTCGGTGAGGGCGGGCCGGGCGAGCGCCTCGACCGGCCGGCCCGCCAGGAACGCCACGGTCTCCCCGCTCGCGACGATCAGCCCTTCCCGGGCCGCGAGCCCGGCCGCGAACCCGCCGTCGGCGACCCCGACCTGGCTCTCCACCGCGCACGTCTGCGCGACATGCTCGACGATCCGCTCGGCGGCGAGCTCCTCGCCGCCGAAGTAGCGGGCCGGCCCCCGCGCGGAGAACCCGCACACACCCGGCCGAACCACCTCGACCCCCGCGACCATCTCCTCGACGGCGGCGACGACAGGCTCGAACGCCCGCGCGTCGCGGGCCGGGTCGTGGTCGACCACGACCAGCCCCGGGCACCGGCTCTGCGCCTCCCGCTTGCGCAGCCCCCGCCGCACACCGTCGGCCCGGGCCGCCTCGGACGCCGCCACCACCCGGTTGGCGTGCAGCACCGCGACCGGGCCGGTCGCCGGCACACCATCGACGATCTCGGCCGCGATGACCGGCCAATCCGGACACCACAGCACCGCGGTACGCGCCACCCCGGCGTCGCCGGCGCCCCGACCGACCCGCGCGTCCTGTCCGACGCCCACGTCCTGCCCGGCGGCCGCGGCCCGGTCGGCAGCCGCGGTCTGCGGGCGCCCCGCGGCTCCGGCTCGTCGCCTGGTCATCGGGCGCCTCCGGCGACCAGCGTGAGCCGTGGTCGCTCCGGCTCGTCGGCCAGGTCCGGATGGGTCATCCCCTGATCCGCGGCCGCCGGAAGCGCGTCAGACCCGGCCCGCGACCCGGAGATCTCGTCCGGGCCGCCCGCGGCCGGAGCGGCCTCCCGGTCGCCGGCCGGAACCACACCGACAACCCAGTCGGCGTCGGCGGGATCCGGTCCGCCGATCGCCGACCGTTCCTGGTCGCCCGACAGCTCATGACCGCTCGCGGTCAGGTCGAACAGCGTCGCACCGGAGCCGGCGTCCGGCGCCTGGTCGCCCAGCGCCGGCTGACCGGCGGCGGGCGGGATGGGTACCGCGTGCAGGGCGATGGGTTCGAGCGGTGCGATCGCGACGGTGCCGGTCAGTGGGCGGAAGCCCGGCATCCAGACGGTGATCTCGCGGGGCTGGGTGGCGGCGCCACGGCCGCGGGCGACGATGGTGACCTCGCGGCGGCGGAGCCGGCCGCGGCCGGCGGTCAGCCCGTCCCAGCGGCCGCGGGTGACGCGGAGGGTGAGGTCGGCGCCGTCCCAGTGGCCGTAGGGCACCAGGACGCTGCCGCGTTGCCGGGCCCGGGCGGCGAGGCGGTCGGTGACGGAGCTGGCGACGGCGCCCGGGCCGGCCGGCACGGCGAGCACCACCACGTCGACGCCGTCGATCAGGGCGGCCACCACCGTGGCCCATTCGGGGCCGGGGTTGGGCACCAGCGCCAACCGTTCGAGGGCGACGCCGCCGTCGGCGGCCGCGACCGCGCCGAACGCCGGCACGCCCACCACCGCGCACCAGGAACCGGCCCGGGACGCCTCGGCGATCAGCGCGTAGACCAGCGAGGTGCCCCCGCTGGGCGACCGCGGGCCGGTGCCCACCGCGACGGTGCTGCCCCGGCGCAGGCCGCGCCCGGGCAGCAGCCCGCGCAGCTCGGCCGGCACCGGCAGAGTGCGGTGCGCGTCGTCGGGAGCGGCGCTGGCCGGCCGGACCAGGCCCGACAAGGCCGCGGATCCCAGCGTCATCTGCCCCGCCATGCGCTCACCCCCGTCGTACTGGTTGTGCTGGTTGTGCTGGTGCTGCTGAAACGGGGCCTAGGCGGCCAGGCCGTCGAGCGAGGGCTGGTGTGCGATGCCGAGCGCGACCTCGACCACGGCCACGAACTGCTCGGCGGCGCGGAGCAGGTCGTCGGCCTCGCGGGCGGTCACCACCCGGGGGATGCCCGCCTCGGCGGCGGCGCGCTTGGTCGCACCGGCGGCGAAGTAGGTCGCCCACTCGTCGAGCTCGGGCGCGACCATCACCAACAGCGCCCAGACGCTGGTGATCCGGTTGCGCCGGGTCGGCGAGGGGCGGGCGCGGGCCGCGAGCATCGCGGCGGCCGCGCGTAGGGCGGCCAGGTGTGCGGCGGCGTAGCGCAGGCCGTCGGGACGGGTCTGCGCGGCCTCGGCGAGGCCGTTGCGGGCGATCGCGAGTAGCTGGGCCGGCGTGCGGTGCGGCAGCACGTGGGCCGGCACGGTCGGCGCCTGGGCTGTCGTCATGAACCTGTCTCCTCCGCGTTTGCAGCCTGTGCACGGGCCCCGGAAGGACCCGTGGACGTGCCCCGCCGCGGAGGAAGGCGCAGCGGTGTTTCTAAGTTGCCGGTCGGGCGTGACGCTTCCCCACACCACACCCGACCGGCAGGGTCGGCTGGTCCGTCGTCCGCTGCCCGGGGGTCGAGGGCGGCGGACGACGGTCCTGCCTGATGTGCGGCCCGCGAAGCCGCACTTCCGGGAAGCCACGCCGCGAATCGCGCCTCCCGGACCGTCAGAACGAGTGTGCGAGCTAATCGAACACGCGTTCTAACTACAAGAAGAGTACACCTTGGGTCCGACAAAAAAGCAACGTGCCGCGCGCTGATGCCCGCTGATGTTCCCCAGCACCGGCAAAACGCCGCCCACCAGCGCGAACGCCACGCCGTGGAAACCAGGCGCGAACCCGAAGCGCGACATGAGAACGTGTCCCGATGCAACCGCATCCCAACGTCCGCGCCCTCCAGGACGCGCTCGACGCCGCCGGCGCCCGCGACGCCGCCGGCCGCCCCAGCCAGGTCCGGATCCTGCCGGAGGCCGCGCCCACCGCCGCGGCGGCCGCGGAACAGCTCGGCATCGAGGTCGGCCAGATCGCCAACTCGCTCGTCTTCGACGCCGACGGCGCGCCCCTGCTGGTGCTGACCAGCGGCGCGCACCGGGTCGACACCGCCCGGGTGGCCAAGGAGCACGACATCGCCAAGGTCCGCCGGGCCAACCCCGACTTCGTCCGCGAACACACCGGCCAGGTCATCGGCGGCGTGGCGCCGATCCATCCGGGCCGGCCCGCGATGCGTACTCTCGTCGACACCGCTCTGTTCGCGTTCGCCGAGGTCTGGGCCGCCGGCGGCATCCCGCACGCGGTCTTCCCGATCACCCCGGCCGAGCTCGAGCGACTAACCGGGGGCACCGTCACCGACGTCGCCTGACCGCCCGGGCCACCGACGGTGGAGACTGGGCGCGATGGACACGGTTGTCACCCTGCACGTCTGGCGGATGCCCACGCGGGCCCTCCCCGAGGTGCTCGCCCGGATGGCGACCGACCGCGCCCGGCTCCGCCGCCACCCCGGCGTCCGCTTCGCCAAGCTGCTCGGCACGGGCACCGGCACCGGCTTCGGCCCGGGCGACGTCGACACCACCCGCTGGGCGGCCCTGCTCGTCCACGACCCGGCCGAAACACCACCGGTCATTCAGAGCTGGACCAACCTCAGTGCGACCCACGCCCGCCTCGACCTGGCCCCGATCGCCAGCCGTGGCACCTGGAGCGGCCGCCAGCCGTTCGAGACGAGCACGCCGGCCCGTACCGACGGGATGGTTCTGGCCCTGACCCGGGCCCGCCTCAAGCTGTCCCGAGCCGCGACCTTCTGGAGCGCCATCCCCCCGGTGGCCGCATCCCTGCGCGACGCGCCGGGGCTGCTCGCCCGGTTCGGCATCGGCGAGGCACCGATCGGCTGGCAGGGCACGGTCACCGTGTGGCGGAGCACACCGGATCTGGTCGCCTTCGCGTACCGTCAGCCGGAGCATCGAGCCGCCATCGCGCGCACGGCGCGGGTCGGCTGGTACGCCGAGGAGCTTTTTGCCCGGTTCGCGATATGCGGCATCATGGGTGACCGCGAGGTGCTCGGCTGGGAACAGATGACAAGGAGCGATCCGGCATGAGGCTGGTGCCGTGGAAGCCGGACGACCTGGCACGTCGGCTCGACGACGTGGTGGCCGTCTATGGCGAGGCGATGGGTTACCGGCCGGAGCTGATGGAGGCCCGGCGCGGGATCATCGCCACGCACGTGCGCCGATCCGGGTTCCGCGCGGTCGCCACGCTGAGCAGCGAAGGGCAGCTCGCCGGTTTCGGCTACGGCTACGTCTCCGGTGCCGGCCAGTGGTGGCACGACCAGGTCAAGTCCGCGCTCAGCGAGGAGCACCGCAAGCGCTGGCTGAACGACTGCTTCGAGGTCGTCGAGCTGCACGTCCGGCCGGCCGCCCAGGGCCACGGCGTCGGCGCCCGCCAGCTGCGCGCGCTGCTCGGGATGGCATCCGGCGCGACCACGCTGCTGTCCACACCGGAGGCCGACGAACAGCGGTCCCGCGCCTGGCGGCTCTACCGCAGCTTCGACTTCGTCGACGTGCTGCGCGACTTCCGCTTCCCCGGTGACGAGCGGGCCTTCGCGGTGCTCGGCCGGGACCTGCCGCTGCGCGCACCATCCGGGGAATGACGCAGAGGCTGCCCTGGTACGGGCTGGGCCTGCTGATCCTCGCCCAGATCTGCTATCCGCTGACCGACGGTGGGGCGCGCGCCACGCTCACCGTCACCACGGTCGTCCTCGGCTACCTGCTCTCGGTCGGGCACGCCGCGCTGGCACACGGCCCCCGGGTCGCGGCCGCGCTGGTGCTGGTCACCACCGGCGGCGGGCTCCTGGTGGAGGCGGCGGGCGTGGCCAGCGGCGTGCCGTTCGGCGACTACGCGTACTCCGGCGCTCTCGGTCCGAAGATCGCCGGTGTGCCCTGGGTGATCCCGCTGGCCTGGACGTGGATGGCGTGGCCGGCCTGGCTCGCCGCGGTGCGGCTGGTCCGGCACCCCGCGCTGCGGATCGGGGTGGCCGGCGTCGGCCTCGCCGCGTGGGACCTGTTCCTCGACCCCCAGATGGTCGCCGAGGGCTACTGGACCTGGTTCGACCCGTCGCCGAGCCTGCCCGGCGTGCCGGACGTGCCGCTGCGCAACTACGCCGGCTGGCTGGTCGTTGCGGTGCTGATGATGGCCGTCTTCAGCGCGCTGGCCGGCCCGGCCGCGACCGTCGCCGGTCGGGACGCGCCGATGTACGCGCTCTACCTGTGGACCTATCTCTCCAGCATCCTGGCGCACGCCGCGTTCCTCGGGCTGCCCGCGTCGGCGGGCTGGGGCGCGCTGGGCATGGGGCTGGTCGCGCTGCCCTTGGCCGGCACGCTTGGCCAACGCCCATCGGGTACAGTACGGAGCGTGAACGCGCTCGCGTGGCTGCCGGCGGCGCTGGCCGGCGCGCTGGCGCTGCACGCCGTGCTGAACGCCCGGCTGCTGCGCCGCCCGTCCGCGTCGAGCTGTGCGGAACCGGTCGCCGTGCTGCTCCCGGTGCGCGACGAGGCGGCCCGGGTGGCGCCCTGCCTGCGGTCGCTGCTGGACCAGCGCGGCGTACCCGGGCTCTCGATCCTGGTCCTCGACGACGGGTCGACCGACGGCACCGCCGAGGTGGTGCGCACGCTGGCGGGTGACGACCCGCGCGTGCGGCTGCTGACCGGCGCGCCGCTGGCACCCGGCTGGCTCGGCAAGCCGCACGCCTGCCAGCAACTCGCCGACGCGGCCGACCCGGCGGCCTCGGTGCTCGCGTTCGTCGACGCCGACGTGGTGCTGGCACCGACGGCGGTCGCGGGTGCGGCGGAACTGCTGCGCTCGGCCGGCGTCGGGCTGCTGTCGCCGTACCCCCGGATCGTGGCGGGTTCCTGGGGTGAGCGGCTCGTGCAGCCGTTGTTGCAGTGGTCGTGGCTGACCTTCCTGCCGCTGCGGGCCATGGAGCGCTCGGCGCGGCCGTCGCTGGCGGCGGCCGGCGGGCAGTTCCTGGTGGTGGACCGCGCGGCGTACCGGGCGGCCGGTGGGCACGCGGCGGTGCGGTCGTCGGTGCTGGAGGACATCTCGCTCGCCCGCGCGGTGAAGCGGTCCGGTGGGCGGATCGCGCTGGCGGACGGGTCGCGGGTGGCGGCGTGTCGGATGTACGGGTCGTGGGCCGAGTTGGTTTCCGGGTATACGAAGTCGCTGTGGGCGTCGTTCGGGTCCGCCGCCGGGGCCTCGGCTGTGGTCGGGTTGCTCTTTCTGGTGTACGTCGTGCCGGTGCTGCTGGTCGTGGTGGGGCTGTTCGGCGCGGCTTCTTTGGTTTATGCCGGATTTATCGGATATGCACTCGGGGTGCTGGGCCGGGTCGCGACCGCGGTGGCCACCGGCGGACGCTGGTGGCCGGACGCGCTGACCCAGCCGGTGTCGGTGCTGCTGTTCGGGTGGTTGGTGGTGCGCTCCTACCGGCTCCGGCGGGCCGGCGCGCTCCGCTGGCGGGGCCGGCCGGTGGTGCCGTCGTGATCACGGGAGGCGTGGATGGCTGAGGTCGTCGTGGTGGGCGCCGGGGTGGGCGGGCTGGCGTGCGCGGGCCGGCTCGCGGCGGCTGGGCACCGGGTCACCGTGTTGGAACGGTCCACGGTGGTCGGTGGCAAGCTCGGCCGCCGGGTGGTGGAACGGCCGGAGGGCACGTACCGGTTCGACACCGGGCCGAGCCTGCTGACGCTGCCGCAGGTGTTCGACGAGCTGTTCGCCGACCTCGGCGGCCAAGCGCCGCGGCTGGTGCCGCTGAACCCGGTGGTCCGGCACGTGTTCGCGGACGGCGCGGTGCTCGACTCGTGCGCGGACCCGGCCGAGTTCGCCGACCGGATCGACGCCTCGTTGGGCCCGTCCGCCGCCGCCGACTGGCAGAGGCTGTGGCGGCGGGCGGGGCGGGTCTGGGACGCGTCGTGGCGCGACATCCTGCGCCGGCCGGTCGACTCACCCGCCGCGCTGGCCGGGCTGGCGTGGCGGTTCGGCGACCTGGCGGCGGTGGCACCCGGCAGGTCGCTGCGCGGGGTGAGCCGGCGGCTGCGGGACCCAAGGCTGCGGATGATGCTGGACCGGTACGCGACCTACACCGGCGCGGACCCCCGGCGGGCGCCGGCGGCACTGGTCGCGGTGCCGCACGCGGAGCTGTCGTTCGGGGGTTGGTACCTGCCGGGCGGGCTCGGGACGCTGGCCGAGGCACTGCTCGAGCGGTGTGTCGCGCTGGGCGTGTCGGTGCGCACCGGGACGGCGGTGACGGGGATCGCGACGGCCGGCGGGCGGGTGACCGGGGTGCGGGTGGACGGCTCGCTCGTACCCGCCGACGTGGTCGTGTCCAATGTCGACGCGGTCTCGCTCTACCGGGACCTGCTGCCGACGCCGCGCCGACTGGCCCGGCTCGCCGACCGCAGCCTGGCGGGTTTCGTGCTGCTGCTGGGTGTCGCGGGCCGCACGCCTGGGCTGGCGCACCACACGGTGTTCTTCCCGCCGCGGGACTACGACGCCGAGTTCGACGCGGTGTTCGACGGGCGGCCGGCCGCGAATCCGGCGGTGTTCGTGACGGTGGCCGACGACCCGTCGGTGCGTCCGGACGGCCACGAGGCGTGGTTCGTGCTGGTCAACGCGCCTCGGCACGGCGTCGGGCGAGGTGCGGTCGACTGGAACCGGCCGGGGCTGGCCACGGCGTACGCCGACCGGGTGTTGTCCGTGCTCGCCGCACGGGGTCTCGACGTCCGCGACCGGGTGCTGTTCCGCGAGGTACTGACGCCCGCGTCGCTGGAGTCGTCGGCGGCCGCGCCGGGCGGCGCGATCTACGGAACCGCGGGTGGGCTGCTGCGGCCGGCCAACCGCGGCCCGGTGGACGGGCTGTTCCTGGTCGGCGGGTCCACCCATCCCGGCGGCGGGTTACCGATGGTCGCGCTGTCGGCTCGGATCGTCGCCGACCAGATCGGTCCCGCCTGATCGGGTACGTTCGCCGGATGCGCCTGCCGCCGCTGCCCCTGCCGTCGCCGCCGGTCACGGAGGAATGGCTGCGCTCGCGGAACGTCGGCGACCCACCCCGGCTGTCGGGCCCGATCGAGATCGTGGCGTACGACCCGTCGTGGCCCTCGCTGTATGCCCGTCATGCCGAACGGATCCGCGCCGCGCTCGGCCCGGCGGCGCTGGCCGTGGAGCACGTCGGCTCGACCGCGGTGCCCGGCCTCGCGGCCAAGTCCCGCATCGACATCGACGTGATCGTGACCGACCCCACGGCGGAGGACGCCTATCTGCCGGCACTGGAGGCGGCCGGCTACGTGCTGCGGATCCGCGAGCCGGACTGGTACGAACACCGCTGCCTGCACGGCTTCGACCCGATGGCCAACGTGCACGTCTTCCCGCCGGACTGCGACGAACACCTGCGCCACGTGATCCTGCGGGACTGGCTGCGCACCCACCCGGAAGACCGCGCCCGGTACGCCGCGGAGAAACGCCGTCTGGCCCAGGCCGGCCTGACCTACATGGCCGAATACGCGAACCAGAAGTCAACGATCATCATCGACCTCCTCCGCCGCGCCGGCCTGACCTGACGACGCCGTAGCGGTCGCAGCGTCGGTCCGGGCGCCCGCGTCGTGGCCCAGGCGATCGCCGCGTCGCGCTGACCCGACGAGGCCGTCGCGGCCTCGGCGTCCGCCGGGCAGTCCTGGCGGTCGGGTCAGCGCAGGAGGCGGCGGACCGCGCGCAGCAGTTGGGCCAGGCCGAAGGCCGCCAGCAGGACCCAGATGGCCAGGAAGACGGTGAGGGTGCCGGGCGTGAGGTCGCGGTCGAGGCCGCCGGCGGCGGCGGCGACCACGAAGGCGACCGCAGTGACGATGACGCGGCTCGGGCGTTCGCCGACGGTGACCGTGCCGATCTCGGTCATGCCGGCGGCGGTGGCGCGGGCCCGGATGTACTCGTGCAGCCAGGACAGCGCGCCGGCGGTGAAGACCAGGGGTGCCGGGGCGCCGGCCACCCAGAACGCGGTCAGCCAGCAGATCTCGCCGAGGCGGTCGGCTACCGAGTCGTAGACGTAGCCCAGGCGCGTCGTGCGGTCGGTGGCCACCGCAACAGCGCCGTCGACGCTGTCGGCGACGGCCGCGAGCACCACCAGGATCGCGGCCGTGAACAGGCCCGACGGGGCTCGGGTGGCGGCGATCGGAGTCGCCGCGCAGAAGACCAGGCCGACGGCCGTGACCGCCGTCGGGCTGACCCGGAGGCGGCCGAGGCGCGAGCCGATCTCATAGGAGAGACGGACCCAGCCGCGGACGACCGTGCCTGCCTGGCGGGGGTCGAAGCCGCCGTGCAGTGCCGCCCACCTCGACGCGTAGTCGTGCCAACCCAGCCGTGTGCCCACGTCAGCTCAACCGTCGATCGGCGGTCGAGGTCACACGCCCGCGTTGACCCGTAGGTGCTGCCATACCTCGCGGGTCGCCGTGGACCGGTTGAGGGTGATGAAGTGGATGCCCGGCACGCCCTCGGCCAGCAACCGGCTGCACATCTCGCTGGCCTGCTCGATGCCGAGCTTGCGCACCGCCTCGGCGTCGTCGGCCACCCGGGCGAACTGCTCGGCCAGCGCCGGCGGGAACGGCGCACCCGACAGCTGCTCGGAGCGGGCGATGGTGCTCATCCGGGTCACCGGCATCACCCCGGGCAGGATCGGGGTGTCGCAGCCGGCGGCCGCCACGCGGTCGCGGAGCCGCAGGTAGTCGTCGCCGTCGAAGAACATCTGGGTGATCGCGAAGTCGGCGCCGGCGCGACACTTCTGGATGAAGTAGTCGGTGTCGGTGGCGATGTCGGACGAACGCGGGTGCTTGTAGGGGAACGCCGCGACGCCGACGCAGAAGTCACCGGACTCGCGGATGACCTTGACCAGATCTTCGGCGTAGTCGACGCCCTCGGGGTGGCGCACCCACTCGCCGCTGGGGTTGCCCGGCGGGTCGCCGCGCACGGCGAGGATGTTGCGGATGCCGGCCCCGGCCAGCCGGCCGATCACGTTGCGCAGCTCGGCGACCGAGTGGTTGAC
The DNA here is from genome assembly GCA_963840005.1 of uncultured Actinomycetota bacterium. GTDB lineage: Bacteria > Actinomycetota > Actinomycetes > Mycobacteriales > Micromonosporaceae > Asanoa. The sequence continues at coordinate 158,553 of CAWIXO010000004.1, forward strand.
GGCGGTCAGGTGGGCCATCGCCAGCAGCGTGGTCTCGGTCGCGACCCGCTCGGTGACCGCGACGGTGGTGTCGCGGGTGGTGCCGCCGGCGCCGTAGGTGATCGAGACGAAGGACGGCCGGAGCGACTCCAGCTCGCGGATCGCCCGCCACAGCTGCACCTCGCCCTCGGGTGTTTTGGGCGGGAAGAACTCGAACGAGAAGGTCGGGCCGGCCTCGCGGACCAGGTCACCGATCGATGGTTGCGATCCCGGAAGGATCGAGGGGAGTCCGAGCGCCACGAGTTGAGCGTACCGGCTGGGCGACGTGGCGGGTCGCCCAGCCGGGCGCCTGTGGATAACGCACGTTCGCGCTGGTGACGACAGTCGCCATCGGGATGGGGACGGGAAAACGTCGCACCCGAGGGGTACATATGTTCTACGCGCCGCGGGCCGTCACCACGGTCCATTGGTCGGCGCGTGGGGCGTCGTCCGCGGCGTCCCGGGGCCACAGGCGTGCACCGCTGCTTCGGGGAGGGTCCATGATGTCCGCGTCGCCACCGCACCCGTTCGACGCGGCCGGTCCGCGTCCGCCGTTCGGTCCCTACCTGGCGCAGCTGCGATTGCGTCGGGGCTGGAGCCAGCTCCGGCTGGCCGAACAGCTCTGCGCCGCCTCCGGCAGCCCGACCGTGACCCGGCACGAGGTCAGCCGATGGGAACGCGAGGACCGGCTACCAGCCGACTTCTGGCTGGGCTGGCTCGCCGCGGTGCTCGACACGCCGATCGACCGTCTCGCCGCCGCGGCCGAGCGCAGCCGGGTTCGTCATCGCCTCATCGCGCCGCCCGGGCGGGCCGGCCCCGGCCGGCCGGAGAGCCGTGACCGGGTCGGTCTCGACCTCCTCGGCCTCGCCCACACCTGGCTGACCAGCGACGCGACGCCACTGATCGGTCCACCTCGGGCCGCTCCCCCGGCTCCCGCCCGATCCGCGCGGCCGACCGTGGCCGAGGTGACCGCCCGGTTGGTCGCGGCCCGCAGGCTCGACGACGTGCTCGGCGGCGCCGAGCTGGTCGCCGCGGTGCACCGGCTCGCGACCGCCACCGCGCGGGCCACGACGCCGCCGGCCGGCGTCGCGCTGACCCGCCGCGCGGCGCGCTTGCGGGCCGAGGTCGCCCAGCTCCGCGGCTGGACGCTGGCCGACGCCGGCGACCCGGTGGGAGCGCTGTCCGCCTACCGGGTGGCGCTGGCCGCGGCGACGGCCGCCGGTGACCGGCCGCTGGCCGGCCACGTGCTCGGCTCGGCCAGTCACCTGCTGGCCGGTTCCGGCGACCCGGCGCCGGCGTTGTTGTTGGCGCGCACCGCCTACGCGGGGTCGCGGCGGGCGCTGTCGGCGTCCGGGCGGGCGCTGCTGCTGCACCGGATCGCGTTCGCGGCGGCGTCGGCCGGGTTGCGCGGTGCCGCCGAGTCCGCGCTCGTCGCGGCGCAGCGCGCCACCGAGCGCCGAGCCACGGAACACGACCCACCCTGGCTCTACTGGCTCGACGAGGGCGAGCTCGACGCGCTGGCCGGCCGCTGCCTGGTCGCGCTCGGCCGGCCGGCCCGGGCGCTGCCGTTGCTGTCGCGGGCCGCGGCGCGCTCCGGCCAGCCGCGCACCGCGGCGCTCGACAAGGCCTGGCTGGCCCGAGCCCGCCTCGACGCCGGCGAGGCCGAGGGAGCGCTGCTGGCCGCCGGCGCGGCCGTGCTCGACACGATCCGCTCGGGTTCGACGCGGGCACTCGACCTGCTCACCGCGTTCGGTGACCTGGTGGCGCCGCATGCCCGGCTGGCCGCCGCACGCGACTACGCCGACCTGCTGGTGGCGGCCAGGCCCTACCTTCCGCGACCGCTGCGCGACGAGCCGGTCGCGGGCCCCCGGGCGGCCGGTGATGACTAGGTGTCTCGTGGATCAGGTGGCCCTGCCCAGGTCCAGGCGGCGCCCCGGGGTCTGCCGGGCACCCGGTCGTCCGCTTCAGGGCGGGCGTCGGGTGGTGACCGCGAGGAGTGGAGGTGGTGCCGTGGCTCCGTGGTCGAGCCGTGGGGCGCCGGTGAGCGATCGATGGCCGGCGGGCCGGGGTCGCGGGCCGCCGTCGGGGCGCGCCGGCGATCCGACTGTTCAGGAGCCGCAGCTCCGGTTGTCGTTCCGGCGGATTGACCCTAGCGTCGTGGCGTGACCGAGCCGACGAGCCCTTCCGACGCCGCCGGCGCGGATCCCGCCGACCCAGACCGGCCGATCGCCGCTCCGAGCCTGCCCGCCACCGACCGCGTCGGCCTGCGGCAGCGGGTCGACAAGTCGCTGGCCTGGTTCCTCGCCGACCGGCGGGCGTGGATGGCCGAGGTCGACAGCGCCCTGGCGCCGGTCGCCGACGCGATCGAGGGTTTCGTGCTGCGCGGCGGCAAGCGGCTGCGGCCGGCTTTCGGCTACTGGGGATTCCGCGGGGCCGGTGGCCGCGACTCCGACCAGGTGGTCACCGCCCTGGCCGCGCTCGAGCTGGTCCAGGCCAGTGCGTTGATCCACGACGACCTGATCGACCGCTCCGATACCCGGCGCGGCGAGCCGGCGGTGCACCGCCGCTTCGCGACCCGGCACCGCGCACACGGCTGGGCCGGCGACGCGGACGGCTTCGGCGACTCCGCCGCGGTGCTGCTCGGCGATCTCTGCCTGGTCTGGTCCGACGAGCTGCTCCACGCCGGCGGCCTCGACCCCGCGGCGCTCTCCCGCGCCCGCCCGGTCTTCGACGAGATGCGCACGGAGGTGACGATCGGCCAGTACCTCGACGTCCTGACGCAGGCGACCGGCGACACGTCCATCGAGCGCGCCGGCAAGGTCGCACGCCTGAAGTCGGCGAAGTACACGGTCGAGCGCCCGCTCCTGCTCGGCGCCGCGCTGGCCTCGGCGCCCGCGACCATCGCGGCCGCCTACTCGGGCTACGGGCTGCCGCTCGGCGAGGCCTTCCAGCTGCGCGACGACCTGCTGGGCGTATTCGGCGACCCCGCGTTGACCGGCAAGCCGGCGGGCGACGACCTTCGCGAGGGCAAGCGCACCTTCCTGGTGGCGGCCACCTTCGAAGCCACCGACGAGGCCGGCCGCAGCGACCTGCACCGCCTGCTCGGCTCCCCCGACCTCGACGCGGCCGGCATCGCGCACCTCCGCGAGGTGATCGTGACCAGCGGTGCCGCCGAGCGGACCGAGCGGCGGATCAGCGCGCTCCTCGAGTCGGCCCTGACGGCGATCGAGTCGGCGCCGATCGACGGCGAAGCCCGGGCGGCCCTGATCGACCTCGCCCACGCCGCGACCACCCGCACCGACTGACTCGCCCACCGTCGGCGCGGGCGCGGACGGTGGGTTCGAATCCCACATCCGATTTGTCCCCCGACGGGTAGGTGTTCCTCTCCCAGAGCAGGTCACGGCGTTGCTAGCACCAGCCCCGACCGGGGTCCGGCGCGGATGGCGCCGCAAATGGCGTGGGATCATCGATGGCGTGCGTGGCCTGGACAGCCCGTGGGGTCTGCGCGTCACCGGGCTTGTCGGGGTCGCCGTTGTCGCCGCCGGGGCATATGGAGCGGGGGCCTTGCCGGGGCGAGACCCCGGCCTCGGCCTGCGTGGTCCCGGCACGCCTGGCGCCGGCTTCTGGTGGGGCCTCGCCGCATGGGTGGTCGGGCTGGCGATCCTGTCGGGCGCCTGGTGGCGGCTCGGATCACGGTTGAGCGGCGTCAGCAGCCGCTGGTTGATCACGACGGGCGTGCTGTGGGCTCTGCCACTGCTGCTCGCACCGCCGCTGGCCAGCCGGGACGTCTATTCCTACGCCTGCCAGGGTGAGATCTGGCACTCCGGGCTCGACCCGTACGCGGTCGGTGCGGCCGACGGCGGCTGTCTCTGGTCCGGCGCGGTGCCGGACCTGTGGCAGCACACACCGGCGCCCTACGGACCGGTCGGCGTCGCCCTGTCCGGCGCGGCGGCCGCGATCGCCCGCGCCGTCGGCGGCCCGGCGGACCACCAACTGCTGGTGGCGGTCACCCTGCTCCGGATCGTCGCGCTGGTCGGTGGCGTGTTGATCGCCGCGTACGCCGGCCGCCTGGCCACCGCCGTCGGCGTGCGCGCCGACGACCGCGCGCTGGCTCGGGCTGCTCTCCCCGCTCGTCGCGGTCCACCTCGTCTCCGGAGCGCACAACGACGCCCTCACCGCCGGCCTGCTCGTCGCGGCGCTGGCGGTCGCCGCGTCCCGCAGCCGGACCGTCGGGACCGGGGCGGGCCTGTCACCGGAAGCGCCGCCAAGGCCGAGAATCAGATCGAGGGCAGGACTTCGGCCTGGGTTGGCCGTGGCGCGCCGTGGGGATCGGCTGTGGGCGCGGGCGCATTCCTCGGGCTTGCGGTCGGCGTCAAGGTCACCGCGATCATCGCCCTCCCGTTCGTCGTGCTGCTCGTGGCCGGCTGGCGGTTGCGCCGCGAGACACCGGCATGGGTCACGATCACCCTCGCGGGGGTCACCGTGACGGGGACCGCCGCCGTCGTATTCGCCGCCGCCACTCTGGCCACCGGCCTCGACCTCGGCTGGATCGGTGCGCTCTCCGACACCGGCAGCCTCGTCCAGTGGACCTCACTGCCGACCGGCATCGGCATGGCCGCCGGCTACCTGCTCCGCGCGGCGGGCGCCCCGGGCGCCGTTGACACGGCGGTCGACGTCGCCCGCATCTGCGGCATCGCGGCGCTCGCCGTCATCGGCCTCGGCCTCTGCTGGCACGCGCTCCGGTCAACGCTGGCACTCCGACCGGACAACGCGACCCCGACCCCGGTCACCGAACCCACGAGGGCCCGGGATGAGGCGACGAGCCCGCGACGCGGCACCGCCGGGAGGTCGCGACCGCAGACCAGCCCGCCACGCGGCACCGCCGGCAGGCAACGGCACACGAGCCCGCCACCGGGCACCGCCGGCAGGTTGTCGCAGCAGACCAGCCCGCCACCGGCACGCCCGGAGGTCGGCACAGCAGACGAGCGCGCCACGCAGCGCCGGCGGGAGGTCGTTGCCGCTTGTGGGTGGGCGCTCGCGGCGGCAGCCATCCTGCTCCCGGTGTTCTATCCCTGGTACGCCCTGGTGCCGCTCGCCGTCCTGGCCTGCGCCACCCCACCAGGCCGAACCAGAACCCTCCTCGCGACCGCGGCCATCGCGATCACCGCGCTGACCCTGCCCAACGGCCTAGGCCTACCGGTGCTGACCAAACTCCCCGGAGCCATCCTCGACGTCGCGATCGTCGCGGCCCTCGCCTACCGTCTTCCGCAAGCGCCGCAGCACCCACGACGACCCGGTCCCCGCCGACGGCTCGCGCTGAACCCCGCGCCGCCCCCAGTAGACCCACAGCGACAGCGTCGACAGCACCAGCGCGAACCCGAAGAACAGGTCCTCGACCGGCGCGTACACGAGGCGCAGTCCGACGATCGCCGACGGGTCGTAGCGGACGATGTCCCGGCCCGTCAGCACCCCGTTCGACAGGAGCTGGAAGAACACGATGATCGGGTACGTGGCCCAGAACACCCGGCGGCGGACCAGGCGGGTACGCAGGACCGCCAGGTCCAGCACGAGCGCGCACACGACGCCCACCAGACACGCCGTCGTGTAGGTCACGCCTCGTCGCCCGCCGGTAGCCGCAGCACCGCTCTCACCGCCTCGAAGCCGAGGATGGCGCACAGCGGGACGACCAGGAAGAACAGCAGCTCGTCCAGCGGCAGGTCACCGGGCAGGAGGATGCCTGTCGTCTGGCGCGGGTCGAACGACCAGTGGCCGGCCGCGATCGCGGCGATGTCCCAGATCGCGAACACCGCCATCACCGGCACCAGGGTCAACAGCAGGCGGCGCCAGCGGCGCAGGACGTTGACCCGCAGGGTCGGCTCCAGCCACAGTGCACCGGCCAGGCAGCCCGACAGGACCGCCAGGTAGACGAGGCGCAAACCTAGAAGCCCAACGCCTGGGCTCGGCGCTTCACCTCGGTCGCCTTGTCACCGCCGAGGGCCACCGCGGGATAGCCCGGCAGCGTCTCGTCGGGCGCGTAGAGCCACCGCAGGCACTCTTCGTCGTTGTACCCAGCGTCGTGCAGCAACGTGATGACGCCTGGCAGGTGCTTGAGCACGGTGCGGTTTGCCACCAGCTCGGCCGGCACCCGCAGGACGCCGTCGCGGCGGACCGCGAGCAGCGAGCCGTCGCGGACCATCTGGTGCACCTTGCTGATCGACACCTCGAGGCGCTCCGCCACGTCGGGCAAAGGCAGCCACTGATCGGGAACGGTTTCGGTCACCCGCTCACATTGCCACGCCGACATGGTGCGACACCACCGAACCACCCGGTACGGGGTATGGCCGTACCGGACGATCATTTCGGAAGGAACTCCCGTGACCACCTGGCGGGGTGTGCGCAAGGAACTCGAAGGCGCGTGGCGATCGGTGCAGTACGACCTGGCCCGCGCGCGGTCGCGTCGCAGGAACGGCGAGGAGACCACTGAGCTGATCTTCCCCGAGCAGGACCGCCCGCCCCGGCGGCTGCGGGCCACCGGCGGGTTCGCCCTGGTCAGCCTGGCCGGCGCGATCGGCACCTACTTCGCGGTCGTCAACGGCCTGGGCGCGTTGCTCGCGACCGGTCCCACCGCCGAGCAGGAGACGCCGGCGTCCGTGGTGGCCGGCGCGGAGGGCACGGGCCAACGGCCGGCCGAGGCCCGGCCGGACAAAACCGTGCGGATCGCCCGGCAGGGTGGCCCGCTCACCGCCGCCGGCCGGCAGGCCTCGGCCGGTGGCGCCGGTTCATGGGATACGCACGACGGTGTCCAGGGCGGCGACGGACCCGCCGTAAACCCGGCGCGGCCGCGGGGCGCCCCGGTGCCCGAGGACTCGGATGACGCCCCACCGCGGGTCGACCCCCCGCCACCGACCGGCAGCCCGACCCCGACCCCGTCGGCGACCGGCGAGCCGACCGAGTCGCCGAGCCCGTCGCCGACCCCCTCGGCCAGCGACCCGGAGCGACCAACCCACGGACGAGGGTCGCAGGCGTCATCGGCACCACCGCCATGACCAGGACGAAAACCCCTGATAGCGGGGTTAGCGATGACTTTGCCGGCACGGCTGTGTCGCACTCGCCGGACGGGCACATAGACTGCCTGCCGATGGACATCCAGGTCGCTGACTCGCTCTTGGGCACGCTGGTCGACGGGCGTTACCGCATCCGTGGCCGGGTGGCCCGTGGCGGCATGGCGACCGTGTACACCGCGACCGACGAGCGCCTTGAGCGTACGGTCGCCCTCAAGATCATTCATCCGGCGCAGGCGCGCGATCCGGAGTTCCTCGAACGGTTCACCGACGAGGCCAAGACGATCGCGCGGCTCACCCACCCGAACGTGGTCGCGGTCTATGACCAGGGCCGCCATGCCGGGCTTCCGTACCTGGTCATGGAGTACGTGCGCGGACACACCCTGCGCGAGGTGCTGGCGCAGCGGCGGCGGCTCAACCCGGGTGAGGCGCTGGCGATCCTCGAGCAGATGCTCGCCGCGATCTCCGCCGCCCACCGCGCCGGGCTGGTGCACCGCGACGTCAAGCCGGAGAACGTGCTGGTCGCCGAGGCACCCAGCGGCGGCCCGGGCAACCTGGTCGACAGCGTCGTCAAGGTGGCCGACTTCGGCCTGGCCCGCGCGGTCGAGGCCAGCGCCACCGACGCCGACGGCGGCCAGCTGATGGCCACCGTCGCGTACGTCGCACCCGAACTCGTCACCGAGGGCCGCGCCGACCCGCGCAGCGACGTCTACTCCGCCGGCATCGTGCTGTTCGAGATGCTCACCGGCCGGGTCCCCTACGACGGCGCCCAGCCGGTCGAGGTCGCCTGGCAGCACGTCGACCGCGACGTGCCGGCACCCTCGTCGCTCGTGCCGGGCATCCCGCCGGTGGTCGACGAGCTCGTCGCCCGGGCCACCCGGCGCGACCCGCACGCCCGGCCGACCGACGCCGGCGCGTTCCTCTCCGAGGTCCAGGTCGCCCGCGACGACCTCGGCACGGCCAACGCCAACACCGCCGTGCTCCGGCAGGTCTCCGACCGCACCGTGACGATCCCGCGGGTCACCGGGCCCGCCGCGGAGCCGGCCCGACCCTCCTGGACGCGACTGCCCGGCCAGGCCGAGTCGCAGGCGCAGCCGCCCAGCGGGCGCCGCCGGGCGCCCGACCCCACGTACGACGACTACGACGACGATCGCGGCCCTGGTCTGCGGTCCAAGGTCGGCGAGCGCTACCGCATGGTGATGGCCAACCCGCGCGGCCGGATGATGGTGGCCGGCGCGATCGTGGTGGTCGGCCTGCTCTTCGCGATCAGCGGCTGGTGGTGGGGCATGGGCCGCTACACGGTCGCGCCCCAGTTGGCCGCGATGACCAAGGCGGCCGCCGAGCAGCAGGCGACCAGGGGCGGCTTCACGATCGCGTACGGCGAGGCCCAGTTCGACGAGAAGGTCGACAAGGACGTCGTGCTCAGCCAGAGCCCGCAAGCGGCCGGCCGGATCCTCAAGGGCGGCACGATCACGCTGGTGCTCTCGCTGGGCGCCGAGCGCTACACCGTTCCCGACGTGGCCGGCATGACGCTCGACCTGGCCACCTCCGAGCTCGAAGAGCGCAAGCTCCAGATCGTCAAGGGCCCCGACCGCTACGACGACAACCTGCCCAAGGGTGTCGTGGTCGCGACCGACCCGCCGTTGGACACCGAGACCAAGCCCGGCGACAAGGTCACCGTTTTCGTCAGCAAGGGCAAGGCGCCGCTGTCGGTGCCGCGCGTGGTCGGCAAGAACCTCAACGAGGCCCGCAACACGCTGATCGGTATGGGCCTGGAGCCACTGATCGCCTACAAGAAGTCCGACAAGCCGCGCGACGAGGTGATCGACCAGACGCCCAAGGACGGCGCCGGCGTGGAGCCGGGCGCGAAGGTCGAGCTGGTGGTCAGCGAGGGCCCGCCGCAGATCGTCGTACCCCCGCTGATCGGTCTGCCCTGTCAGCAGGCGGTGCAGCAGCTCCAGGGCATGGGCCTCGTGCCCAACCCGCAGCTCAACCCCAACGGCACGGTGTTCGCGCAACAGCCGACCGAGAACACGCCGGTCGCTCCGCAGAGCCAGGTAGTCCTGTATTGCCAGTGATCGGCTCGCACACGCCATCCGGCGGGGGCATCGCGAAGACGGCGCTGCCCTACCTCGACGCGGCCGGCTCCCGGGCCGCCCAGGTCTACGTGTCCTATGTCGTTCCAGAATAGAACCGGGTTGTGCTGCTCTGTGAGCTCGCTGTCGTCTGACCCGGCATTGTAGGCGCCAAACCCGTAGATGCTCGGCCCGCGGCCTTGCGCCAGCACTGGGGTAGCGGCGACCTCAGCCGCAATGCCGAGCCCCAGCTTGACCAGGTCTCGGCGGCTCAATCGCAACCGTGCGGTCATGTGCACACAATCGCCTGGCGAGGAGGGATACGCAGCGCTCGTGGAGAAAAGCGCTGCTATAAACGAGCGTGGCGTCCAGGATATGAACGTGCGCTGAACAAGATGGCGCCCTCGCGGCGCCCTAGAGAAGGGCTCGACGGGAGTAGAACAGTCCGGTTTTTCAGCCGCAAGCTTCACCGGACGGTGACCCTTCCGACGACCACCGTTCGCACACAAGGACAACGCCTGACGACCGGAGTTCACCCGAGAGCAGACGTTTGCGAGGTCTGACCAGCATCGGCAACGACAGAAAGCGAAATGTCCGGATCTGTATAGAACCTGCCGAATGGCGTACGGCAGAGAAGTGCCGATTGTGTTGCAGAAGTCGGTGACGAGATTGGTGTGAATGTCGACGGTCATCCATTCGTGCCGCTCGCCCCGCATGGGAGCGGCGGCATCGACGCATTGGCACTGACGCGGATGACCCTCACGCAACAGACACGACGGCCGGTGGCGGCGGTCTGGCGACGAACTTGGCCAGCCGCCGCAGGTTCTGGGCGATGGCTGCGAGTGTGAACTCGTCTTGCGCACCACGGGGCCCGCGCAACCGAAGCCGGCCGAGCCTGAGGATGCGCTTCAGGTGAGCGAAACAGCATCTCGACACGCTTGCGGTCGCGCCGCGATTGCTCGAAGGCCTCGGTCTTGGCACTTGCAGACATTTGAGCATAAGCGAATCCGATCACGGAATTTTGGCGCGCCTTATTGGCTCATGCAGTCGGCACCGTGCCGCCGTCGATGACATATTCGGTACCAGAGATGGATGCGGCTCGCGGCGATACCAGGAAGGTGATCAGATCGGCCACCTCTTGCGGCCGGGCTGGACGTCCGAGCGGAATGCCGCCCAAGGAGTCCATGATGATCTTCTTGCCGCCCTCGTAGTCTGTTCCGGCCTGCACAGCGAGCCGCTCGGCGAGGTGGACGGCGGCATCGGTCTCGACCCATCCCGGTGATACCCGCACGACGCGGATACCTTTGGGCGTCACTTCCTTTGACAGGCTTTTGCTGTAGGTCGACAGCGCCGCTTTGGCCGCAGCATAGGCGGTCGTGGATTGCGGCAGCGGCAACTCGTGTTGGATGGAGGTGACGTGGATGACGACACCGGCTCCCTGCTCAATCATCGATGGCAACAATGCGCGATCGATGCGCACGGCAGACATCAGGTTTTGATTGATCGCACTCTCCCACTCGCTGTCGCTCAATACCGCAAATCCGCCGCTCGGCGCGCTCGATCCACCAACGACGTTCACGACGATATCGACGCCGCCGAGGCAATCGAGAACGGCATTGGCGACGATCTGGCAGCCCTCGGCAGTCGTCAGATCCGCCGCGACATAGCTGACGCCATCGGCTGACCTGTTGAGCACCGAACGTGCGGTCGTGACAACCTTCACGCCGGCCATCCGCAACGACTCGACGACCGCTGCGCCGACCCCTTTTGTGCCACCCGTGACTACGGCGCGTCGGCCGGCAAGCTCAAGATCGAAGCTCATAGCTTGATCTCCAACGACGCGATCTTGTCGCCTTCGAGACCGAAGAAATATCTCAAATCCACCGAACTGCCGGGGAAATTACCGACGACGTGGGCGGTAACGACGATCTTGCCTCCAGCCTCCTCAATCGCAAACGGCTCGACAGTGTAGCTGTATTTTCTGGACGCTTTCGTCTTCCATTCGCGGATGGCTTGGTGGCCCGTATATTGATTTCCCTCGTCTGTAACCACTGCACGTGCGGCGAAGCAGTCTGAAACTGCAGCGCCATCGCGCAGATCGGCTTGGTAATACGCGGATATTGGCTTTGGTAGTTCTATGGTCATGAGATTTCCTTTCCACTTCTTCAGGAGACAGCTGGTTCGCTCTCTCCGTTTGCATGGGCAGAAGAATAAGATAAGCTTACCTAATGACAAGAACGGACAAAAAAGTAAGGTACTTACCCTCAGGTAAGGTACCGCATTCGCCGACATCCGCCGCCAAGGGCGTCGAGCAGACCCTCAAGATCCTGGAGGGACGCTGGAAGCTGGTCATCCTCTTCCACCTTTTCGGAGGCAAGATCGTGCGCTTCTCCGATCTTGAGCGCGCCATTCCGGCGATCTCGCAGAAGATGCTGATCCAGCAACTGCGGCAGATGGAAACGGATGGAGTCGTTCGCCGCATCGTGCATCATCAAGTGCCACCGAAGGTGGAATACGGCCTGACTGATTGGGGGCAGTCGCTTTGTCCGGCGCTCGATGCCCTGTTGAAGTGGGCGGCGCAGCGCGATGACCGCGCTGAGACCCAGCAGTAGTTTGGCTGGCAAATGTAAGGCGGCGATTTCCGTCCGAGTGCCGCCCAATGGGATCGCGGCGATTCCGGTAAGGGTCAAGAGCACGCATCAAGCGCGCTAGGGAAAGCAGTCGGTTCTGCCCCCGCTAGCTGCCGGAATTGCGCAACGTAGCGAACGGTGAGTTAGTGCCAATTGCGGACATGGTGGCCGCGGAGTGAAATGTCCTCTGATGCGGGAGAATGGCCATGGCGGGAAACTTGACGGTGAGACCGAGCCCAAACACGAAATGCCGATGACGTCGAAGCCGTAGCGCTCAATCGCGAGGCAAATCGGCCTTGTGTAGTGCCTGGCCAATGGAATTGCGTCGATAGACAATCCCATGCGGGCATCGTGCTTGTCACGGATAGCGTGGCCCTCGGTCGCCTGCTTTATCGAAGGCGGAGGGGAGAGCCGATTGCCGGTTTCCTGGCTTCCGCGTGCCCGTAGTGGTAGCAGTTCTGCGATCCCCGCTCACTCCGGGATGAAGGCCTGATGGCGGTGCCCATATGCTGTTTCCGACCGACCTCGCCTCGTTCCTCGACCTCATACGCCAGCACGGCGATGCGGCCTACAGCCTCATGTTCGCCTATGCGGCCTCGCACAGCCTGCTGCTTGCGCTGTTCGCGGGCTACGCCGCGCATTCGGGCGCGCTGGGTTTCGGCACTCTCATCGTGGTCTGCTGGTTCGGCAGCTTCACCGGCGATGTGATCCGCTTCTGGATCGGGCGGCGTTTTGGCACGCGCTGGCTCGGACCCTTTCCACGGCTTGAACGCGCCGTCCAGACTGCAGCCCAGCTGGCGGACCGTCACTATGTCTGGATGATCCTGTTCCATCGCTACCCGCACGGCATTCGCGGTGTCGCGGGCTTTGCCTACGGGATGTCGCGGCTGCCCTGGTCCACCTTCCTGGCGCTCAATTTCGTTGCGGCGGGCCTGTGGTCCTGCGCCGTCGTTTCGGCCGGCTATGCCTTCGGCCAGTTGTCGGAGAAGGTCATGAGCGATGCCTCTTCGGGCCTGGGCTTGGTGATGCTGGTCGCGTTCCTCGGTCTCTCCTGGATTCTGAGCAAGAAGCTCGAGCGCGTCGTCGAGCGAGCGTAGCGGCGTTAGAAAGTTGGGACGTGTTGAGCGTACGGGGCGGCTACTTCAGATATTCCAGAAGCGCGACGATGAGCGCCCCTTGCGCGAAGAAGTATACGGGTCCTCCACTTGATGATGGTGATCGTTTGATGCGCGATGATGTTGAACTCCAGCGATTTGGTCCAGAGGGCAACAGTCGTGCGACAGGGAAGACCGACAAGCCTGACGTGTACCGGGGACCTCTCGGCAAGTACCGCTACACGATATTTCTATCGAACCCTGCCCAATGATTGGGATCGAGGTGCGCGCGTTGTGCCTAGCGCGCGTCAGGAATCTCCGCAGGCTACCTGACGAGGGGTAAATCCCTCGCTCATCGGCGACGCGATTGCGATGGCCTGCAGCAATTTCTCTCCGTATGAACTTCATGGGGTTCCCAGCGACTATGGCAGCTTTCGGAGCGCTTCTGCCGTTCTGGGAGCGCTATGGGTAATGTGTGCCAACAGCTGCCGAAATCGATGCAGCGCGAGAATGGCGAGTTTGTGCCAAGACTGTGGTTTGCCTTGG
>CAWIXO010000005.1:0-104578 GCA_963840005.1 uncultured Actinomycetota bacterium
CCAGCGCCGCGTTCTTCGGCACGAGCTCGCCGAACAGCATGGACAGCAGGGTGGCCAGGGCCAGGGCGAGGATCGTGGTCACCGTGCGGGTGGACTCGTGCGCCAGCGGCTCGATCAGCGGACGGAAGAGCTTGGCCAGCGCCGGCTCGGCCAGATAACCGGTGAGCAGGGCGGCGATGGTGATGCCGAGCTGGGCACCGGAGAGCTGAAAGGACAGTTCGGAAAGGGCCCTACGCACCGTCGCGGCGCGCTTGTCACCGCCGGTCGCGCGCTGTTCGATCTCCGACCGGTCGACGGTGACCAGGCCGAACTCCGCTGCGACGAAGAACGCGTTCGCGCCGGTCAGCAGCACGAACCCGACCAGCGGAAGGAGGGTGGTCAGTAGGACGTCGTCGATGATCGGTTCACCTCGGCGGGATTGTTTCACGCTTCGGCTTATTGACCTCCACGGCTACGTACCGCAATGCTGTCGGGCACGGTTCGGACACAGCGGGTGATCAACGCGCGGGAGGCCTGATGGGCGGCGCGGTGCTGGCAACCTTCGCGGGTGCGGTGGTCGTCGGGTGGACAATGGGTTGGTTCGGGGAGCGTTACCGGCGCGCCCGCTCCGACTACCTCGGCACCAAGAAAGCCGTGCCCGGTCTGCAGAAGGCGATGTGGGCGAGCTTCCGCAAGGTCGCCGGCCGCATCCTGATCGCCGCGGTGCTCCTCAGCGCCGTGCTCTTCGGCTGGGCCAACAGCGACTAGCCGCACCGACCTACAGTCGGACCATGACCGCGCTCACCCTGGCCGACGAGTTGGCGCTGCTGGCCTACGACGACGCAGGCATCAACCGGATGAGCAACCCGGGGTTCGGGTACGCCCTCGCCGGTGCGCTTCTCGTCGAGCTAGCGCTGGCCGGCCGCGTCGTCGTCGAGGACGGCCGGGTCCGGGTGGTCGACCGTGGCCGGACCGGGCACGCGCTGGTCGACGACGCGCTCGCCCGGATCGCCGACCACGAGAAGCACCGCAAACCGAAGGACTGGGTGGTCGGCCTGGCCAAGGGCCTGCCGCAACGGGTGGTCGACGGCCTGGTCACCGCCGGGATCCTCCACCGCGAACAGGACAAGGTGCTGTGGGTGTTCACCAGCACCCGATACCCCTCACCGCGGGGCGTCGAAGCGCCGGCCGAGTCGCAGGTGCGGGCCCGGCTCGACCGGGTCATCCGGTCGTCGGGACCGGTCGAGCCTCGGACGGCGGCGTTGCTGGCGCTGGTCCGCGCGACGAAGTTCGAGCGCCGGACCTTCCCGGAGGTGCCCCGCGACCAGGTCCGGGCCCGCTTGGACGAGGTCGGCCGGGCCGACTGGGCGGCCGCCGCCGTGAAGCGGGCAATCGAGGAGATGCAGGCCGCGATCATGGTTGCCGTGATCATTCCGGCGACGACCGCGGCGGGTTCCTGAGGTTTTCCGCAGTAGGCCCGGTGGTCGGCCGCATGGTGGGTGACCGGCACCGTCCATAGCGTCGTTCGCATGATCCTTACCAGCGAACCCCAGGCCACCACCGACGGCATCGCCGGCTGGGCCGTCGATCTGATGGACCGGCTCGGCGCGCCCGGCGCCGGCCTGGCCGTCGCCCTGGAGAACCTGTTCCCGCCGTTGCCCAGCGAGATCATCCTGCCGCTGGCCGGCTTCACCGCCAGCCGCGGCGAGATGAGCCTGCTGGGTGCGCTGTTCTGGACCACCGCGGGCTCGGTCGTCGGCGCGCTCGCGCTCTACCTCGTCGGCGCCGCGGTCGGGCGGGAGCGCATCCGTGCGGTCGCGGCCCGCCTGCCGCTGATCCGACTACACGACGTCGACCGCACGGAGGCGTGGTTCGCGCGGCACGGGACCAAGGCGGTGTTCCTCGGGCGAATGATTCCCATCTTCCGCAGCCTGATCTCCGTGCCGGCGGGCGTCGAACGGATGCCGGTCGCGACGTTCCTCGCCCTGACCGCGGTCGGCAGCCTGATCTGGAACACCGTCTTCGTCCTGGCCGGCTACCAGCTCGGCGAATCCTGGTGGCGCGTCGAGGCGTACGCCGGTGTGCTCCAGAAGATCGTCATCGGGGCCGTCGCGGTCCTGGTGATCTGGTTCGTTACGAGCCGTTTGCGCCGTCCGGTCGGGCGGCACGGTACCCACTGACCACAGTCAAGATCCGTGATTGCCGGATGCCATCGACGTACCCTTCCGGTCCCGCTACCGTAAGTGCGCCCTTCTCACTTTTTCACCCCAGGGGAACAACCGATGGCGTCCACTCCCCGTCTGGTTCTACTGCGCGACAGCCGGTGGCCCGACGTGCCCGGCGTGTGCTGCTGGCGCGCCGCCGCCCAGGCCGCGTTCGGCGCCGCCGGGACGGTCGTCACCGAGGTGACCTGGCAAGGGCCGGAGTACGTGCGGCCGGGCTCCGTGCCGCCGCCTCCGCCCCCACCGCCCGTGGTCCGCCGCTCCGATCGGATACCGGCGCCGTTGCGCCCCGCTGTGCGCCTGGTGGGCAAGGTGGTGCGGAAGGTACGCAAGATGGTCACCCCGCCTCCGCCTCCGCCCCCGCCGCCCCCGCCACCGCCGCCACCACCGGCGGTCCCCGGTCTGGAGGGCGCGACGATCGTGGTCGCCGAGTCGCTGCCGGCCGCGCTCGCCGCGGTCGAGGGTGGTGCGCCCGGTGACCGGCTGTGGGCGCTCGCCCTGCCGCCGACCCGCACGGTGCAGGGCGGCAGCACGTCGTTCGGCACGCTGGTCGACGAGCTGGCCGGCCGGATCGCCGGGTTCGTGACCGACAGCGAGCTAGGGCGGGACGCGGTAGAGCGGGTCGCGGCCAGCGGGCGTCCGCGGGTGATCGTCCTGCCGCCGCTCGCGACGGACCGCGCCTGCCCGTCCTGCGTCGACGCGGAGGCCCCGGCGTTGCCGGAGCTGGACGCGGACACCACCGACGCGGTCGCGCAGCTCGTCGCCTGGCGCCAGCCGGACAACACCTACTCGTTCCCGATGGCCCGCCGGCGCGGCCTCGACGCCGACTGGTCACCGACCGCCTGGCTCGACTGGGCCCAGGACGGCCGTGCCTGGGCCCGGCCGGGCCTGCCGGACGCCTCGCCCGACTGGTCGGCCGCCGCACAGGACCGCGGCGCCCGCGAACTCGTCACGGCGACGCTGCCTGTCGAGCCGGCCGACGACCGTCCGGCACGAACCGTGTTGATCTCCGGCTTCGACCTCAAGTTCATCAACGACCTGGGCAACCGGCTGGACCAGCGCGACGACCTGCGCGTCTGCCTCGACCCGTGGCGGATGGTGAAAACCAACCAGGCGCCGTCGCTGCGGACCGAGGCGCTCCAGGCGGAGGCCGACACGGTCGTGGCCGAGTGGGCGCGGCCGAGCGCCGCCTGGCTCGCCGACCACAAGCGGCCCGAGTCCACGCTCATCGTCCGGCTGCACCGCTTCGAGCTGGACACCGCGTACCCCAGCCAGATCGACATCGACAAGGTCGACGCCGTCGTCTACATCGCACCGGCGCTCGGCCCACGGATCCGCGACGAGATCGGCTGGCCCAAGGAGAAGTTGGTCTACATCCCCAACTTCCTCGACATCGACTGGCTCGACCGGCCGAAGCTGCCCGACGCGCGGTTCGCGATCGGCATGGTCGGCACCGAGCGCTTCCTCAAGCGCCTCGACCTCGCCCTCGACGTGGTGGCCGCGGTCCGCCGCGAGGACCCACGGTTCACGCTGCACGTCCGCTCGATGACGCCGTGGGACAGCGAGTTCGTCTGGCTCAACCGCGACGAGCAGGAATACGCCGGCTGGTGCCAGGACCGGCTCGAGCGTGACCCGATCCTGCGCGGCGGGGTCGTCTTCGAGTCGCCCGGCCGGGACATGGCCCGCTGGTACCGGCGGGTGGGCGGTTTCCTGTCGATGAGCGACATCGAAGGCGTGCACCTGGCCGCGGCCGAGGCCATGGCCTCTGGCGCCGTCCCGGTCTTCCGGCCCTGGCCCGGCGTCAACGAGGTCTACGACGACCGCTGGATCCATTCGTCGGTCGACGACGCGGCGGCCGCGCTGCTGGCCAACGCCGACCCGGACGTCTGGGCCGAACGGTCGGCCGCCGCCAAGGCCGAGATGCGTCGCCGGTACGACCCGGCCGCCGTGTTGACCGCCTGGGGCCACCTGATGCACCGCGACCTCGACAAGGCCCGGGAGCCGTTCGCCTCGTACACCCGGATGTGAAGGTCCTGCGGATCAGGAACCCAGGTAGTGCAGGATCGCCAGCACCCGGCGGCTGTAGCCGGTGGTGTGCGACAGGCCGAGCTTGTCGAAGATCGCGTTGACGTGCTTCTCCACCGCGCTCTGCGAGACGTGCAGCTGCGGCGGCGATGCCCGCGTTGGTGTGGCCCTGCGCCATCCGGTCCAGCACCTCGGCCTCGCGCGGGGTCAGCCGGCGCAGCGGGTCCGTGTGCGAGGTGCGGGCCAGCAACTGGCGAACCACCTCGGGGTCGAACGCCGCACCGCCCGGCGGCCACCCGGTCCAGCGCGTCCAGGAACTCGCCCACCTCCGCCACCCGGTCCTTGAGCAGGTAGCCGACCCCGTCGCTGCGGGTGGTGAGCAGCTCGACCGCGTAGCGGCGCTCGACGTACTGGGACAGCACCAGCACGCCCACCGCCGGCCAGCGGTCGCGGATCTCGACGGCGGCCCGCAGCCCGTCGTCGCGGTGCGTCGGCGGCATCCGGACGTCGGCCACGACGACGTCCGGCTGGTCCGCCGCGACCGCGGCCAGCAGCGCCGGCGCGTCACCGACCTCGGCCACCACCTCGTGGCCTTCGTCGGTCAGCAGCCGGGCCAGTCCCGCGCGGAGCAGAACGGAGTCTTCGGCGAGGATCACGCGCATGGCAGCACCGCCGTCACGGTGGTCGGGCCGCCGGGTGGGCTGTCGACGGTCAACGAACCGTCCAGCGCCGCCGCCCGACGGGCCAGGCCGGAGAGGCCGCCGCCGGACGGGTCGGCGCCGCCGGGTCCGTCGTCGGTCACGGTCACCCGTACCCCCTGCTCAGTGCGCGCGACGGTGACGGTGACCCGGCTGTCGGGCGCGTGCTTGGCCGCGTTGGTCACCGCCTCGGAGACCACGAAGTACGCGACCGTCTCGACGGCGGACGGCAGCCGGTCGACCGGGCAGTCGACGGAGACCGGCACACCGCCGCGCTCCGCCACCCGGGACAGCGCCTCCGCGAGACCGAGGCTGTCGAGGTCGGCCGGGTACGCCCGCCAGGCCACGTCGCGCAGCTCGGCGAGGATCTCCCGGGCCTCGTCGTGCGCCTGTCGGACCAGCTCGTCGGAGCGGGCCCGGTCGGTGCCGCGCCGGGCCTGGCCGAGCAGCAGTCCGAGCGCGACCAGCCGCTGCTGGACCCCGTCGTGCAGGTCGCGCTCGATCCGGCGGCGCTCGGCGTCGACCGCGGCGACCACGCCGGCCCGGCTGGCCGCCAGCTCGCTGATCCGGCGTTCGTAGCGGGCCCGGTCACCGGGCACCAACAGGCGCCCGGCCAGCCACCGGTCCAGCGCGGCCACGCCCAGGAAGCCCTGGACGGCGAGGAAGAGCAGCACGAGGCCGCCGACGACCTGCGCGACGACCAGCAGCGTGCTGCTGCGGCCGACGAACAGGTCGCGGGCCCAGACCGCGCCGGTGCCCAGCCCGTAGAGGAAGAGCAGGGCGACGAACCCGCCGAGCATCCCGACGAGCCAACGGATCCCGAGGTACGCGACCGCGCGTCGCTCGGTGTAGTCGTCGAGCGCGTCGACGGCACCGCCGCCGGGCAGGAACGCGGCGATCCGCCAGCGCTGGACCTCGACCAGGTGGCGGGCCGGCCGCTCGATGGCGGCGGGCCGGCGGCCACGGGTCAGCTCGATCAGCACGACGAGCGCGGCCCAACCGAGAAAGGCCAGCTCAGCGACGGCAGTGGCGGCGCCGACGACCACGCCGACGAACAGCCGCCCGCCCGCGCTCAGCACCGCTCCCATGCGCTGCACGCTACAACTGCGGTTTTCCACACCCCGCGAGCTGTGGTCGACCCCCGGTTTCAGTCGGGTGTGTAGGCGAGCAGCTTCAGGTCATTGACCGCGGCGGGCTCGTCCACCTCGGCCTTGACCGCGAAGTCCGGGCCGAGCAGCGTCAACTTGCCCTGGGTTCGCACCAGGATGTCGCCGTTGGGCTGGAACAGGATCGCCTGGACGTCACCTCTGACGGGCAGACCCACGTTCTCGCCCGTACGCACGTCGATGACGGTGTCCGCGATCAGATCCCGGGCGATGTCGGAGTCCTCCTCCTCACCCTTGCGCAGCCAGACGGAGATCAGACCGCCATCGGCCGACATGCTGTACGGGTCACAGCTGCGCCGTCGCCCGTAGTTCGCCTGCACGTCGTCACTGCCGAACCCGGGGACGACACGGGCGTTGCCTCCGTCGGGATCGGCCGTCGCGAGCCTGCACTCACCCGTGGCGTACCCGATGTGTCGCCCGTCGGCCGACCACAGGAAGTGGATCGCCGACGGCTGATCCGCCAACGCCGTGAAACGGCCCGTCTCGACCGTGAGAATGCCCTTCGTGGCCTCTCCGTCCGGGCCCTTCGCCAGCAGCAGCCGTTCGGAGTCCGGCGACCATGCCGGCTCGTAGCCGTAATATTTGGCGCCCTGGAACACCGTGCGACGGTTCTTACCATCGCGGTCGGTGACGACCACCTTCCCGCTCTTGTCGACGAAGGCGACGCGCGCACCATCCGGCGACACACTCGCCGCGTACGCGTCCTTCTCCAACACCGTGTCCACACCGGACTTCGTGACCCGGACCAACCGCTCGGAATCGGCGTAGTAGAGCCACCGGGCAACCCGGCGATCGAGCTACCCACCGGCGTAGCGCTCGGCGAAGGCGAACTGGTGACGGACGGCAGCGCCGTCGGCACGGTTGCCGGCGAGGGCTGGTCCGGCCCGGCCAGGACCGCCTGCCAGGCGAACCCGCCGGCCAGCACCAGCGCGCAGGCCGCGGCGGCGCCGCTGGCAAGAGCCCGGTTGCGGCCGATCCGCTTCGAGCGGGCCAGCGACCGGTTGACGAAGTCCACCGACTTCACCTGGTCGCCGATCTCGGTCAGGCTGTCCCGCAGCAGGTCGTCGTCGTTCATCTTCCGGTCCCTTCCGTGGTCCGGAATTGCCTGAGCTCGGGTACGAGCTTGCGCAGCTGCTCGAGTGCCCGCGCGGTCTGCGTCTTGACGGTGCTGACCGACACGCCGAGCAGGTCGGCCGCCTCGGCCTCCGTGTGGTCCTCGAAGTAGCGAAGCACCACGACGGCGCGTTGCCGTGGGCTGAGCGATCGCAGCGCCCGTTCGACCGTCATCCGGCGCGTGATCGACTCTGGGTCGTCGTGACCGCGGCGGTCCACCGGTTCGGGAAGGTCGCCGGAGAGCACCTCCGGCGTCCTGCGCCGCCGCCACACGGAGACCTGTTGGTGATACATGACCCGGCGGGCGTACGCCTCGGCGTTGCCGAGCTCGTGGAGCCGGGACCAGGCCCGGTGCGTACGCGCGAGTGCCTCCTGGACCAGGTCTTCGGCCAGGTGTTGGTCGCCGGTGAGCAGATAGGCCGACCGCAGCAGGGCATGGCTTCGAGCGCGCACGAACGCGACGTACTCATCCTCGACGGCAGCCATGCTCGATCCGATCGACGACGAAACCTGTGCGGGCCAGGAGTCTAGCCGCGCCAACGCCGTTGTCTGGACCTGCACCGAACCTCCCCTGGTCAAGGCTGCCCCGCGGCGCCCCCGTGTGCGCCGCGGGGCAGCTGGCTCAGTTGGGCCTGTAGGCGAGCAGCTTGAAGTCCTTGACCCCGGCGGGCTCGGTCACCTGCGCCTTGACCGTCCAGTTCGGACCGAAAAGCGTCAGCTCGCCCTTGGTCCGCACCAGGATGTCGCCGTTGGGCTGGAGCAGGATGGCGTCGATCTCACCCCTGACCGGCACACCGACGTTCTCCCCGGTGCGGGTGTCGACGATCGCGTCCGCGATCAGATCGCGGGCGATGTCGGAGCTGTCCTCGTCATTCGTGCGCTGCCATACGGAGACCAGACGGCCATTCGCGGAAATGCTGTACGGGTCAGAGCTGCGGCGTCGCTGCGGGTTCAGCCGCCTGTCGTCGCTGCCGAACACCGGCACGACCCGGGCGTTACGCCCGTCGGGATCAGCCGTCGCGAGCCGGTAGCCATCCGCGTACCCGACGCGTTTTCCGTCAGCCGTCCACAGAAAGTGGACGAGGTTGACGGATTGCCGCGCCCACGGCGTGAAACGGCCCGTCGCGATCGTGAGAACGCCGATCGTGCGCACCCCGCCGCCGGGGCTCTTCGAGATCAACAGTCGCTTCGAGTCCGGCGACCACGCCGGCTCGAACCCGGCGCGTTCGGCACCCCGAAACACCGTGCGACGGTTCCGACCATCACGGTCGGCGATGACCACGTTCCCGGGATCGACCAGGCCGCCTTCGATGAAAGCGATGTGCGCACCATCCGGCGAGACGTTCGCCGCGTACGCATCCTTCTCCAACACCGTCTTCACCTCGGACCCCGCCACTTGAACCAACCGCTCGTGCTCGAGGTAGTACAAGCGACCAGGGATCGAAGCGGCTGGTGACGACGCGGCCGGTGACGGCGGGGCCGAGGTCGAAATGGACGGTGCTGAGGCCACCGGCCGACTTCCGGCGGGCGTCGGTTTGGCCTCACAGGCGGCGGTCAGCGCGACCACGGTGGCGAGGACGGTCCAGCGGGCAATACTCCGCGAAGAGATCGCGTTCATGAGGGCACCGTTTCTGAGGAAGAGAAAGGCGTCGCCGGCCGGGCGTCGTGCACGTCCTGTGCACACATCAAGACGCGACCCCGTCCCCGAAAGGACGACAGACCGTTCGGCTCTCTTTCCCTCAGCCGAAAGGTCAGCCCGCGGCGGCGGCCTCCGGCTGGGCCGCGGCCGGGCTTTCCGGCTTGACCGAGCGCAGCAGCACCGTGGCCACGTCGACCACCTCGACGCCGTCGGTGGCGCCGGCCGCCTGCTTGGCCGTCACACCATCGCTGATCATGGTGGAGCAGAACGGGCAGCCGACCGCGATCGTGTGAGCGCCGGTGGAGATGGCCTCCTCGACGCGCTCGATGTTGATCCGCTTGCCGATCCGCTCTTCCATCCACATCCGGGCACCGCCGGCGCCGCAGCAGAAGGAGCGCTCGCTGTTGCGGGGCATCTCGGTCAGCTCTCCGCCCTCGGCCGAGGCTTCCAGCACCTCGCGCGGCGGGGTGAAGACCCGGTTGTGCCGGCCCAGGTAGCAGGGGTCGTGGTAGGTGACACCGCCGTCGACCGGCTGCACCGGGGTCAGCTTTCCGGACGCGACCAGGTCGGCCAGGAGCTGGGTGTGGTGCACGACCTCGAAGCTGCCGCCCAGGGCGCCGTACTCGTTGCGCAAGGTGTTGAAGCAGTGCGGGCAGGACGCGACGATCTTCTTGACGCCAGCCTCGTTGAGGGTCTCGACGTTCTGCTGGGCCAGCATCTGGAAGACGAACTCGTTGCCCATGCGGCGGGCCGGGTCGCCGGTGCAGGTCTCGCCCTCGCCCAGGATCGCGAAGTCGACGCCGGCCTCGTGCAGCAGCGTCGCGACCGCGCGGGTGGTCTTCTTGGCCCGGTCCTCGAACGCGCCCGCGCAGCCGACCCAGAAGAGGTATTCGAAGTCGTCGCCGGCGCCGGCCCGCTTGACCTCGAAGTCCAGGCCCTTGGTCCAGTCTTCGCGGGTGTTCGGCGGGGCGCCCCAGGGGTTGCCCTTGTTCTCCAGGTTGCGCAGCATGACGCCGGCCTCGGACGGGAACGACGACTCGATCAGCACCTGGTAGCGGCGCATGTCGACGATGTGGTCGACGTGCTCGATGTCGACCGGGCACTGCTCGACGCAGGCGCCGCAGGTCGTGCAGGACCAGAGCACGTCCGGGTCGATCACGCCGCCTTCGGCCGCGCCGCCGATCAGCGGGCGGTTGGCCTCGGCCATCGCCAGCACGTCGACCCCGACCAACTGCTCCGCCGCGGCCTTCTCCTCGCCGGTCAGGTCCTTGCCGCCGCCGGCCAGCAGATACGGCGCCTTGGCGTACGCGTGGTCGCGCAGCGAGAGGATCAGCAGCTTCGGCGAGAGCGGCTTGCCGGTGTTCCACGCCGGGCACTGCGACTGGCACCGGCCGCACTCCGTGCAGGTGGAGAAGTCCAGCAGGCCCTTCCAGGTGAACTGCTCGACCTGGGCGACGCCGAACTGGTCCTTCTCCGGGTCGGCCTCCTCGAAGTCGAGCGGCTTGCCGTTGGACATCATCGGCCGCAGCGCCGCCCAGGCCGGAACCGGCCGGCTTGGCCGGGTCGCGCTTGAAGAAGATGTTCGGGAACGCCAGGAACCGGTGCCAGGCGACGCCCATCGTCACGTTCAGCGAGATGACGATCAGCCAGGTCATCGAGATGACGATCTTGATCGCGGCGACCACCGGGTGCGCCGGACTCCCAGGCCGGCAGCACCGAGCCGAGGCCGTGCGAGAGCGGCGCGGCCCAGGTCGGGAAGTCCAGGTGGTCGTTCGGCGGCCTTGAACCCGCGGATCAGGAACCCGCAGACCAGCACGCCGACGATGATCCACTCGACGAAGTAGCCCTGCCACATGGTCGAGCCGGTGAACCGGGACAGGCCGCGCGCCCGGCCGGGCCGGTTCCGCAGCCGCACCGAGATCAGATAGAGGATCCCGATGACGCCGAGGATGCCGATGATCTCCGTGACGAAGCCGAACACCACCCAGCCCGACAGCCAGGGAATGCCGCCGGTCGGCGGTGACCACCTCGAAGTAGGCCTCGAGCACCAGCAGCGAGAGCACGACGAAGGCGACCATCACGAACCAGTGCGCCGCGCCGACCGCGGTCCACTTCAACATCCGGGTGTGGCCGGCGGTCTCCTTGAGCATGACCTTCGTCGCGGGCGCCCCAGGAGCCGAGCCGGGTCGGGTCGGGCTGGCCTTGCCGGACGACGCCGAGCATCCGCGTGACAGCGCGGGCCGCGAGCGCGACTGCGACGAGCGTGATGAGACCCGCGATGGTCGTACAGATGATCTCGACGACGCCCATGCGCGCAGCCTCCGTTGGCCTAGGTGTGGCTGAGGACCAGGTTACGGCACTAGTTACTCATCAGTAACGTGAGGTATGCCGCACCTGGTCTTCAGATCACCTTAGTAAATCGGAGATCAGCGCCAGCGGCTGAACACCGCGAGGGAGGCGACCATCGCACCGAACCCGATCGCGAGGTTCCAGTAGCTCCACGACGCGACCGGGTAGTTGGTGTCAGACAGGTAGTAGACCACCAGCCAGGCGATGCCGAACACGATGAGTGCGACACCAGTCACCGGGAGCCACCGCGGGCTGGGCTTGCGGCTCGCCGCCGCCGACGACGGGCGTACGTCGGTCGGAGGGGTGTAGACCTTCTTCTTGCGAACCTGCGACTTGGGCACGACGCTCTCTCCTGGTTGTGGTCCTCGCTCGGGCCTGTCAACCGGCGACGGTCCATGGCCAATAATGTTCGACAGCTAGCGTAGTCAACGCGGCGCGTCGCGGCCATGGACGGGCGGCACCGGGTTATGGGAATAATCCCGGCGACCGGATCGACCAGCGTGCACGGAGGAGGAACCGGTGCCGAACTCGTCTGTCTGGCGGGCCGGTCTGCGCCGGGTGGCGCGTGTCCGAAAGCCCCGCAATGGCTGGTCG
Organism: uncultured Actinomycetota bacterium; assembly: GCA_963840005.1. GTDB lineage: Bacteria > Actinomycetota > Actinomycetes > Mycobacteriales > Micromonosporaceae > Asanoa. The sequence continues at coordinate 11,786 of CAWIXO010000005.1, forward strand.
GCCCTGGTGCCATTGATCGCGCTGGCCGCCGGGCTGCTGTTCACCACCACCGCCCGCACCGCCGACGGTACCGCGCTGCGCGAGGATCGACGCCCCCGGCTGGCCCAGGTGGTCAACGAGGAGCGCGACCGGGTCACCGCCAGCCAGCAGCGGGCCCGCGAGCTCGCCGAGGCGGTCAAGAGCCAGACCGACGCCCTGGCCCGCACCGACGGGCCGATCCGCGCCGAGAGCCAGCGGGCGCAGCGGCATGGAACCGGCCGCCGGGTTCACCGCGCTGCACGGTCCCGGGCTGACCGTCCGGCTCGACGACGCACCCCAGCGGCCGGGCGACCGGCCGGACGGGGTCCGCCCCGACGATCTGGTCGTACACCAGGGCGACGTGCAGGCCGTCGTCAACGCGCTCTGGGCCGGTGGGGCCGAGGCAATGTCGATCATGGGTGTACGGGTGTTGTCCACCAGCGCGGTACGCTGCGTCGGCAACACCCTGCTCCTGCACGGACGTGTCTACTCACCACCGTTCGTGATCACGGCGATCGGTGATCCCAGCGCGATGCGGCAGGCATTGGGCGAATCCGACGGCGTACGTCTGTTCAAAGACGCTGTCGACCACTTCCAGCTCGGATATCAAGAGACGGTGGAGAAGGACGTGACGATACCCGCGTTCGAGGGGTCTAGTGCCCTCCGATCAGCGAAGGTGACTTCATGAGGCTTTCGCCGTCATGACGGGCGATCAGAACGGCCGCCATCGCGCGCCCGACGCCAACGACGCGACCGCGATCATCCCGCGGATCGACCGAGCCGAGCCGCCGGCGGCTCCGCCGGCACCAGCACCGCAGCCGAGCATCGTCAGCGCAGCAGCCCGCCGCCGACGGTGCAGCGCCGCCGCCTACGCGCGGCCGCACCCGCGCCCGCTCGAGCACCAGGGCGGCGTCCGGACGCCGTCGGCCACCGTGCCGGCGACGTCCCGGTGACGGCCGGCGCCGACGCTTGCGCGCCACCCGCGCCCGGAGCCGAGCCCGGACACCACGGCGGTCATCCCGAAGGCGGTCCGACGCCACCGCCGTCATTCCCAAGGTCACGGCGGCACTGCCGCGCGCCGGACGTGACCGCCGTCATCCCCAAGGTGGTCGACGAGACGGCGGTCATACCCAAGGTCCCCGGCCCGACGGCGCTGGCCACCCAGGCGCCCGACATGACGCACCGTGATGGGTGCGGTGCCGGCGGCGCCCGGACAAGCCGAGCCCGGCCGAGCTGCCCGCCGCCGCCGCCGACAGCCGCGCCGCGGTGAGCGGGTGGTCGCGCCTGCGGGCGGAGAACGTCGGCGACGGCTACAAGAGCGTGTACTCCGAGCTGACCCGGCCGACCGTGTGGTCGCGCATCCGGTCCGGCATCCGGGTCAGCGGCGAGCTGCTGATCACCTTCGGCCTGGTCGTGCTGCTCTTCGCCGCGTACGAGGTCTGGGGTGTCGGTGTCGTCCAGGGCGGCAAGCAGAACGACCTGGCCGGCGCGCTCGAGCAGCAGTGGGCCAACGAGCCCGGTGACGACCCGACCGTCGGCCCGACCCCGGGCGGCCGGCGTCGGCGGCCTCGGCTCCAAGATCCACGGCATCGCCAAGCTCTACATCCCGACCCTCGACAAGCACTGGGTGGTGGTCGAGGGGGTCACCCAGGCGGACATCCGCTACGCGCCCGGGCCACTACCCGGACACCGCGATGCCCGGCCAGGTCGGCAACTTCTCCGTCGCCGGCCACCGCAACCGGGCCATCTTCTGGGGCCTGGACGAGCTCGACAACGGCGACGCGATCGTGGTCGAGACAAGGCCAACTGGTACGTCTACCAGGTCGTGAAGACCCGGATCGTCATGCCGACCCAGGTCGAGGTGGTCGCGCCGGTGCCGAAGCTGCCCGGCGCCAAGCCGACCAAGGCGATGCTGACGCTGACCACGTGCAACCCGAAGTTCGACAACTACCAGCGCCTGATCGTGCACGGTGAGCTGGTCGCGCACCCAGCCGAAGTCGCAGGGCGACCCGGCCGAGCTGGGGGGCTGACCGATGTACGCGTGGATCTGGCGCAAGCTGCCGTTCGCGGCGTCTCGGGCAAGCTGCTGACCTCGCTCGTGCTGGTCACCGGCATGCTCGCGCTGTTCTGGTTCGTGGTGTTCCCGTGGGCCGAGCCGCTGCTGCCGTTCGACGACGTGCAGGTCACCCAGGACGGCGGTGTGCCGGGCGTCGGCGACCCGGGCCTCGGCCGGCGTCGTCCACCCGACCCGCGCGAGTCGGGCCTCGACGACCACGACATCCCGTACTCGACCGCGACCGACAACCCGCTTCCGAGGTAACGCCATGCGCGTCCTGGTGATCGACAACTACGACTCGTTCGTCTTCAACCTGGTGCAGTACCTCGGCCAGCTCGGCGTCGAGTGCGACGTGCGGCGCAACGACGAGATCGAGCTCGCCGACGTCGGCCGCTCCGGCGCCGCCGGCGTGCTGCTCTCGCCCGGCCCGGGTACGCCCGAGCGCGCCGGCATCTGCATCGACGTGATCAAGGAGTACGCCGGCGAGCTGCCGATCTTCGGCGTCTGCCTCGGCCACCAGGCGATCGGCGCGGCGTTCGGCGCGACCGTGACCCGGGCACCGGAGCTGCTGCACGGCAAGACCTCGCTGGTGCACCACGGCGGCGCCGGGGTGCTCGCCGGGCTGCCCGACCCGTTCACCGCCACCCGCTACCACTCGCTCGCCGTGCTGCCGGAGACGCTGCCGGACGAGATCGAGGTGACCGGCGCGCACGGAGTCCGGCGTGGTGATGGCGATGCGGCACCGCACGCTGCCGATCGAGGGCGTGCAGTTCCACCCCGAGTCGGTGCTCACCCAGGGCGGTCACCTGATGCTGGCCAACTGGCTGGCCGCCTGCGGCCACCCGGACGCGCTGGACCGCGCGCCGGAGCTGTCGGCCGAGGTCGAGGCCCGGCGCCTGGCCGCGTTCGCCGCCGCCTGACCGGCGGCGGCGCCACGCTCAGTTCTGGTGCTGCCCGGTCCGCGACTGGCCGACCGGGCGGACCGCCGCCGCCGATGCCGGGCAGGATGTCGCCGATGCCGCCGTTGTTGCCGCCCGGGCGGCGGTGTGGTCGGATCGGTCGACGGGTCGTCGTCGGGCTCTTCGAACACCGTGACCTTGATGGTCACCGTGCTGCCCTTCTTCTTCTCCTCATCGCCGTTCGGGCTCTGATCGATGACCTTGTCGGCCAGGTTCTCGGTTCTGGACCTTCTGGCCGTCCTCGACGTTGACGTCGAAGCCGGCGTTGCGTCAGCACGGCCTCGGCGCATCCTCGCTGGACTTCCCGACGACGGGCGGGCACCTTCACGAGCTCGTCGTTGGAGATCTTGACCTTGATCGTGGTGCCGGGCTTCACCGAGCTGCCCGCCTTGTCGACGCTGATGACCTGGTCCTTCGGCACCGAGCTGTCGACCGCGTCGAAGTCGGGCTTGAGCTTGAGCCGCTCGAGCTGCACGCTCGGCCGCCTCCCGCGTCTGGCCCTTGAGGTCGGGCACCGGCACCGTGCCGGGTCCGGCGCAGACGGTCAGCGTCACCGTGCTCGCCTTCGTCGACCTTGGCGCCGCCCTGCGGGTTCTGCTCGATGACCTGTTCTGGGTCGCAGTCGGCGGTCTTCCCGAGGTGCGGTCTCCACGGTGAAGCCCTTGGCGCGTCGAGCACCTGCCTGAGCCGTCGCCACCGGCTGGCCCAGCACCGAGGTCGGACCTCGACCTTCTCGCCCCGGGCGTTCTGCACGAGCAGGCCGGCGACCAGCGCGATCACCGCGAGCACGCCGAGCACGCTCAGCACGGCCAGCACCCAGTTGGAGCGCTGGCGCCGCTGCGCGTCGCCGACCCGCGGCCGGGATCGCGCGCGTCTGCGCGCCCTGCGGCCTGCGGACCACGGCCGTGGCGCCGTTGGCCGCGCCCATCGGCATGGTCTCCTGGTCGCGCATGACCGGGGTGGCCATGACCGGCCGGCCGGCGGCCGCGCGCAGCAGGTCGGCGCGCATCTCGCCGGCGCTCTGGTAGCGGTTGAGCGGGTTCTTCGACAGCGCCTTGAGCACGATCGCGTCGATCGGCGGCGTGACGTCGCGGTTGATCTCGCTCGGCGCCCGCGGGTCTTCCCGCACGTGCTGGTAGGCCACGCTGACCGGGCTGTCGCCGACGAACGGCGGGTGCCCGCAGAGCAGCTCGAAGAGCACGCAGCCGGCCGCGTAGACGTCGGAGCGGGCGTCGACCGCCTCGCCGCGGGCCTGCTCGGGCGAGAGGTACTGGGCCGTGCCGATCACCGCGCTGGTCTGCGTCATCGTGGTCGCACCGCTGGCCAGGGCCCGGGCGATGCCGAAGTCCATGACCTTGACCTGGCCGTTCTGGGTCAGCATCACGTTGCCGGGCTTGATGTCGCGGTGGATGATGCCGTGCCGGTGGCTGAACTCCAGCGCGGCGCAGATGTCGGCGGTGATCTCCAGCGCCCGGCGCGGCTGCAGCCGGCCCTCGGCGGCCAGCACCTCCTTGAGGGTGCGGCCGTTGACGAACTCCATGACGATGAACGGCAGGGTCTCGCCGGTCGGCGCGATCTCCTCGCCGGTGTCGTAGACGGCGACGATCGCCGGGTGGTTGAGCGAGGCGGCGTTCTGCGCCTCACGCCGGAACCGCATCTGGAAGGTGGCGTCGCGGGCGAGGTCGGTGCGGAGCATCTTGATCGCGACATCCCGGCCGAGCCGGAGGTCGCGGCCACGGTGCACCTCGGCCATGCCGCCATATCCGAGCAGCTCGCCGACCTGGTACCTGCCACCGAGCAGGCGGGCCTGCGTCATCTCGTCAACATTCCTTCGCTCGTCATCCCGATGTGGAGGATTCGCTCTCCAAGACGGTACGGGGCATTTGCCGCCTCGGTTCCACCGACGGGTAGATGAAGCGCGGTCGTTACCTTCCCCACGGGGGCCATGCCGGTGCCGCCGTTGCCCTGTCCGCTGTTGCGTTGGCTGAGCATGTAGGAAATGGTCCCGGCGCAGATCAGAACCAGCACGCCGAGTATCACTGCCAACACGACCAGTAGTCGTCGTCCTCCGCTGCTTGGTTCGGCGGCGGAGGGCACCGACGCGTAACCGTATCCTGCGGGCACCTGAGGCCGGTTTGCCGGCACGTTCGGGTAGCCACCGCGCGCTGCCGGGCTACTCACCACGGGTGACGCGGGCCGGTGCGGCGGGGTCGGGTTGCCGCTGCGGGGCGCGGCCGGGTTGGCGGGGCCGGGCACCGTGGCCCGCCCGCTCGGCGCCAGCGCGGGCGAGGCCGGCGCGGCCGAGATCGGCCCGGCGGTGGGCGGGGCGGCCGGGGTCAGCGGCCGGTGCGCCTGCTGCGGCTGGGCCGGCGCCGCCATGGTCGCCGCCGCCTGCCGAGACACCGCCGAGAACGCCGAGCGCGGTGGGCCAGCGCGCGGCCGGGTCCTTGGCCATCGCCCGCTCGACGATCGACCGGATCGCCGGCGGGATGTCCCGGGCAGCGGCGGGCGTTCTCCCGGACGTGCTTCATCGCGATCTCGAGCGGGTTGTCGCCCTCGAACGGCCGGCGGCCGGACAGGCACTGGTAGGCGACCACGCCGAGGGCGTACACGTCGGAGGACGGGGTGGCGATCGCGCCGGCCGCCTGCTCCGGGGAGATGTAGGAGGCCGTGCCGAGCACCGAACCGGCCGCGGTGAGCTGGCCGACGATCGCCGAGCGGGCGATGCCGAAGTCGGTCAGCACCAGCGTGCCGTTCGGGCGCACCAGCAGGTTGCCCGGCTTGACGTCGCGGTGCACGATGCCCTTCTCGTGGGCGGCGTGCAGCGCGTCGGCGGCCTGGGCGACCAGCGCCATCGTGCGGGCCGGGGTGAGCCGGCCGACCCGGCTCAGCGTGCGCGACAGCGCGTCGCCCTCGACGTACTCCATGACCAGGAAGGCGATCTGCTGGTCGCTGCCGTAGTCGTAGACGTCGACCACGCCCGGGTGGTTGATCGTGGCCATGGTGCGGGCCTCGCCGCGGAACCGCTCGGCGAAGCCGGGCTCGTCCAGCAGCGCGGGCAGCAGGATCTTGACCGCGACCGTGCGGCCGAGCACCTCGTCGGTGCCGCGCCAGACGTCGCCCATGCCGCCGCCGGCGATGCGCTCGTCGAGGCGGTAGCGGCCGCCGAGCATGACCCCGGGACTGATCACCTCAGCTGCCCTCCGCGTCGGTGACCACGGCGCGCATGATCTGGCCGGCGATCCGGGCCGCCTCGGCGCTGCCGCCGCTGCCGGCCTTCTCCAGGAACACGGCGACCGCGCTGACCGGCTTGCCGTCCTTCATCGCGAAGCCGATGAACCAGCCGTGGTCCTCGCGGTCCGGCGCGGTCTGGGCGGTGCCGGTCTTGCCGCCGACCGATAGCCGTCGATCTGGGCGTTGCGGCCGGTGCCGTTCTCGACCACGCTGACCATCATGTCCTGCAGGTCGCGGGCGACCTGGCTGCTGACGACCGCGCCGTTGAGCTCCTTCGGCTGGGCCGTGTAGTGCGAGGTCGTGCGGTCCGGCCCGAGCAGCTGCTGCACCAGGTACGGGCGCATCTGCTTGCCGTCGTTGGCGACCGCCGCGGCGATCAGCGCGCCCTGCAGCGGGGTCATCCGGACGTTGTTCTGGCCGATGCCGACTGGGCCAGCGCCGGCCGGGTCGTCGCCGCCGTCCGGGTTCTTGATCTCGCCGGTCTCGCTGGCCGCGACCGGCAGACCCTCGCCGTTGAGCCGCCCGCAGGTCAGGTCCGTCTGGCCGAAGCCGAACTTGCTGCGCCTCGTCCTTGATCTTGTCGGCGCCGAGCGCCACGCCGAGCTGGGCGAAGCCGGTGTTGCACGACTCGGTGAGCGCCTCGCTGAGGCGTGACCTGCGCTCGGGGCAGATCGACGCGGCGGCGTTGCGGATGTCGGTGCCGGAGGTCGGCGCGCGGTAGACCGGGCCGGCCGGGATCTGGGTCTGCTGGGTGTAGCCGTTCTCCAGCGCCGCGGCGGCGTCGATCACCTTGAACGTCGAGCCCGGCGGGTAGGTCTCGCTGAGCGCGCGGTTGATCAGCGGCTTGTCCGGGTCGCTGTCGAGCTTGTCGTAGGCCGCCTCGGCCGCGTCGGTGTCGTGGCTGACCAGCGGGTTCGGGTCGAAGCTCGGCATCGACACCAGCGCCTGCACCGCGCCGGTCTGCGGGTCGATGGCGACCGCGGCGCCCTTGTCGACGCCGACCCTGTTGTTGGACAGCTCCTTGAACGCCGTCTCCTGCGCCCGCTTGGAGAGGCTGAGCAGCACGTTGCCGCCGGGCGTCTTCTCGCCGGTGAACAGGTCGGAGATCCGGTCGGCGACCAGCGCGTCGGAGGTGCCGGCGAGGAACTCGTTCTCGCAGCTTCTCGATGCCGGTGGCCGCCAGGTTGACCGGCTTGTAGCCGACGACGTGCGCGTACGCCTCGTCGGCGGGGTACTGCCGGAGGTACTTGAGCTCGCCGTCGGTCGGCTTGCTGGTGGCCAGCGCGGTGCGCCCGGCCTCGATGACGCCGCGCTCCCGCTCGTACTCGGCGACCTGGACCCGGCCGTTGTAGTCGCTGTTGCGGTATTCGTCGGCCTTGTAGGCCTGCACCCAGTTGAGGTTGGCGAAGAGCAGCCCGAACAGGACCAGGACGACGACGCCGACCCGGCGCAGCGGTGCGTTCACGGCTTGATCACCTCCGTGGGCGCCCCGTGCAGTTGCGCGGGGGCGCTCGCTGTCGCGCCGCTCGGCCGGGCCGACACCGAACCGTCGACCGGGCGCCGGGCCGCGTCGGAGACCCGCAGCAGCAGCGCGATCAGCATCCAGTTGGCCATCAGCGACGAGCCACCGGCGGACAGGAACGGCGTGGTCTGGCCGGTCAGCGGGATCAGCCGGCTGATCCCGCCGACGATGACGAACACCTGCAGGCCCAGCGTGAACGCCAGGCCGCCGGCGAGCAGCTTGCCGAACGAGTCGCGCACGGCGAGCGCCGGCGCGCAGGCCGCGCTGGACGATCAGCAGGTAGATGACCAGCAGCGCGGAGAGCCCGAACAGGCCGATCTCCTCGCCGATGCCGGCGAAGATGAAGTCGTTGTGCACCTCGGGGATGATGGTCGGCTGGCCGCCGCCCGGGCCCGGCGCCGAACAGGCCGCCGGTGCCCAGCCCGAGCAGCGACTGCACGAGTTGGTAGCCCCGCTCGTAGGGGTCGGCGAACGGGTCGAGCCAGATCTCCGCGCGATCGTAGAAGTTGGCGAACGGGCCGCCGACCGAGGCGCCGAGCAGGTAGGCGCGGTACGCGCCGCCGAAGAACAGCAGCAGACCGATGATCAGCCAGCTCACCCGCTCGGTGGCGATGTAGAGCGTCACCACGAACATGCCGAAGTAGAGCAGCGAGGTGCCGAGGTCCTTCTCGAAGATCAGGACCAGCAGGCTGACCACCCAGACCGCGAGCACCGGGCCGAGGTCGCGGCCGCGCGGGAAGTCGACGCCGAGGAACCGCCGGCTGGCCAGCGACAGCACCTCGCGCTTGCGCACCAGGTAGTAGGCGAAGAAGGCGAGCAGCGCCAGCTTGGCGAACTCACCCGGCTGGATCTGGAAGCCGCCGACCCTGATCCACAGCTTGGCGCCGTTGATCTCGGAGAACCGACCCGGCAGCAGGGCCGGGATCAGCACCAGCACGATGCCGGCGAGCCCCAGCGTGTACGCGTACCGCGAGATCGAGCGGTGGTCCATGACCACCAGGAGGACGATCGCGGCGCACACGACCGCGATCAGCGTCCAGGCGAGCTGCCGACCACCCGTACCCGCGAAGATCGGGTAGTTGAGCCGCTCGGCGGCCGGCGTCGTCGGCCAGGTCGAGCCGGCGCAGGAAGGCCACGCCGATGCCGTTGAGCAGGGCGACGGCCGGGATCAGCGCCGGGTCGGCGTACGGCGCCAGGAAGCGGACCACCAGGTGCAGGCCGAGGAACAGCGCGCTGAGGATGGCCGCCGGCACCCAGAAGTTGCCGGTGATCGTGTCGAACATGGTGATCTCGATGGTCGCGCTGTAGGCGGCCACCAGTGCCATCGCGAAACCGAGCAGGGCCAGCTCGGCGTTGCGCCGCGTCTGGACGTCACGGACGCGCGGAAGCTCACCCGTCGCCGCGGGTGTGTTGACCGAACCGGCCTGCGAACTCACGATGTCAGTCGGACGGCCGGCAGTCAGCCGGGTCGATGACCGGTGGGACAGTGTCGGTCGGTGGCGCGTCGGGCACCGAGGTAGGTGCGCCGATGCCCGTCGCCGGCGCTGCCGGTCGCCGTCGGCCCGACCGTCGGGTTGGTCGTCGGCGGCACGGTCGGCGCGCTGGTCGGCGCGACGTCCGGCGTCGGGGCTCGGCGGGCAGGCCGGCTTGAGGTTGGGGTTCGTCGGGTCGTCGGTGGTCAGCTCGGCCAGTCGACGCTGCGCGTCGGCCTCGCTCTCGGCCTGGATGCCCTGCTTGACCCGCTCCTGCGCGACCGACGTGAGGTCGTCGAGGCTCGTCGCGCTGGTCGACTGGACGCTCGACAGGTCGACGCCGGCGATCTGGCCCGGCACGCCGCGGAAGACGGCGAACTGACCCTCCTCGGTCGCGCCGACGTAGAACTGCTGCTGGGTGACGCGCCAGCCGGCCCAGAGGCCACCGCCGAGAATGATCAGCAGCACGCCGAGCAGCACGGCCGTGCGCACCGGTCGGCGGCGACGCCGGTCGGCGTCGTCCTCGTGTGCGCCGCCGCGGCCGTTGGCCTCGGCCGGCAGGTCTGGTCGGGCACCGCCGCACGCGGCGCGGAGAGCGCCGCCGACGCGCGGGCCGCCGGCGTGTCGGCGTCGGCCGAGGTGGCCTTGCCCCGGTCCCGGGCCGCCGCACCGCCGACGATCGGCGTCGCCTCGACGATGTCCTGGTCGGTCGCGTCGGCGACGACCACGGTGATGTTGTCGGGGCCGCCGCCGCGCAGGGCGAGGGCGACCAGCCGCTCGACGCACTGCTGCGGGTCGGCGTAGTCGCGCAACGTGTCGGCGATGGTCTCGGCGCTGACCACGCCGGAGAGCCCGTCGCTGCAGATCAGGTAGCGGTCGCCGCGCAGCACCTGGCGCACCGAGTATTCGGGGTCGATGTCGCGGCCGTCGAGCGCGCGGGTGAGCAGCGACCGCTGCGGGTGGCTGCTCGCCTCCTCGGCGCTGATCCGGCCCTCGTCGACGAGCATCTGGACGTAGGTGTCGTCCTTGGTGATCTGCGCGAACTCGCCGTCGCGGAGCATGTAGGCCCGCGAGTCGCCGATGTGCACCATGCCGATCTTGCTGCCCGAGAACAGGATGGCGGTGAGCGTGGTGCCCATGCCCTCCAGCTGCGGGTTGGCGTCGACGGTGTCGCGGAGTTGTTGGTTGGCGGTATCGACGGCAGTGCGCAGCGCGTCGACGAGGGCGTCACCAGGGACGTCCTCGTCGAGCGGAGCCATGGCGCCGATGACGATGTTGCTCGCGACGTCACCGGCGGCCATGCCGCCCATGCCGTCGGCAACGGCGAGCAGCCGCGGTCCGGCGTAGACGGAGTCTTGATTTCCGTCCCGGATCAGACCGCGGTCACTGCGGGCCGCGTAACGCAGGGTCAGTGTCATGGCCGTAACTCGAGTGAAGTGCGGCCGATGCGGATCGGCACGCCGAGGGGGACGGGGGTCGGTCCGGTGACCTTAGCGCGATCGAGATACGTCCCGTTCGTCGAGCCCAGGTCTTCTACGAACCACTGCCCTGACCTGGGAACAAGCCGGGCGTGACGCGCCGACGCGTAGTCGTCGGTGATCACCAGTGTCGAGTCCTCGGCGCGGCCGATCGTGATCTGGCCGTCACCGAGCGTGATTCGCGTGCCGGCCAGCTGACCCGCGGTCACCACGAGCTGGTGAGCCGCGCGACCCCGCTTCACCTTGGCCGGCCGGGCCTGGCCGGTCGACGCACCCACCCCCCGTGGTGCGGCGACCAGCCGGCTGGACCGGGCCCCGGCGAAGAGGTCACGCCGGATCACACCCACCACCGTGAACACGAAGATCCACAGCAGAATGAGGAACCCGAACCGGGCGACCGCGACGACGAAATCTCCGGCCAACGGGCTAACCGTCCACGCGGAACGTCAGCGTCGTCGTGCCGAGCTGGATCATGTCGCCGGGGTTGAGCGCCACCGCCGAGACCCGCTGGCCGTTGACCATCGTGCCGTTGGTCGAGCCGAGGTCGGTAAGGACGACCTGCGCCCCGTCGAAGTCGAGTCGGGCGTGTCGCCGCGAGATGCCGACGTCGGGCAGCCGCAGGTTGGCCTGGTCGCCCCGGCCGATCACGGTCGAACCCATCTGCAGCGGATAGGTCCGGCCGTCGCCGGAGACCAGCCGGATGTTGCGACCACCGGCTCCACCACCACCGCCATGCATCGGCGGCTGCCCGTAGCCCTGATCGTAGGGCTGCTGGTAGCCACCACCACCGCCACCGCCGCCGGGCGCGTCGTAGCCCTGCGGGACCGGGGCGACGTCGCCCCCGGTGTAGACCTCGGCCGTGACCCGGAACATTCCGGTGTCGAGGCCGTCGCCACGCTCGATCTCGACGATCACGTCGCCGTAGACCGTCCACGCCTGCTCACCGATGAACTCGGCCTGCGACTGCGCGAGCTCCTGGGCGAGCGCGGCCGCGTACGGCGCGAGCCGGCTGTGGTCGTAGGGAGATAGGTCAATCACGTAGCGGTTCGGCACCAGAGTCCGCCCGCCGGCCAGGATAGCCTTGTGCGCCTCCGCCTCCCGCTGCATGGCGTTGAGGATCTCCACAGGGTGGACGACCCCCTTGAACACCTTGGCGAAGGCCCCTTCGACCAGGCCTTCCAAACGCTTCTCAAAGCGTTGCAGCACGCTCACCGGCTCCTCCTCGGGTTCCGAGGCCATGATGGTATCCGGCCGGGGCACATGCAGTCCGCATGGCGACCGACCGACTGTCTACGCCGGCCTTGATAGAAGCCGTGGGAGCGCTGCCGCTCGCGGCGTCTGGGGGACCGAACCCGCCACCGGAGTGGCGGGCAGCGTCGTGTTAGTCTTCCCAGGCGCCGCGAGCGGTAACCGCCCACGGCCACCGGCAGGCATAGCGTAATATGTGCCGGCAGCTGTTCCCGGGGAAGTGGCGGAATGGCAGACGCGCACGGTTCAGGTCCGTGTGCCCGAAAGGGCGTGGGGGTTCAACTCCCCCCTTCCCCACCATGACGTTTGGGCTCCGCGATTCGCGGGGCCTTAACGTTATGCACCCCTTTGTTGCCGAGCAGCACCTGGAGTTGGCGTGTCCGTCGCGTTGGTGACCGGTTCCGGAGGCTTGATCGGCTCGGAGGCCAGCCGGCACTTCGCCGGTCTGGGCCTAGACGTCGTTGGCATCGACAACGACATGCGCCGCTACTTCTACGGCGAGGACGGCTCGACCGCCTGGAGTGTCGCGAGCCTGGGTCACGACCTCGGCACCGCGTACACGCACTTCGAGACCGACATCCGGGACCGCGCCGGGCTCGAGCAGATCTTCAAGAAGTACGGCTCCGACATCGCTGTGGTGATCCACACTGCTGGCCAGCCCTCGCACGACTGGGCCGCGAAGGAGCCGTTCACCGACTTCGACGTCAACGCCGTCGGCACCCTCAACGTGCTGGAGAACACTCGTCAGCACTCGATCGACGCGCCGTTCATCTTCTGCTCGACCAACAAGGTCTACGGCGACCGGCCCAACACGCCTGCCCCTGGTCGAGCACGAAACTCGTTATGAAATCGCGTCCGACCACCCGTACGCCGGCGGCGTGACCGAGGACATGTCGATCGACGACTCCATGCACTCGATCTTCGGGGTGAGCAAGGTCGCGGGCGACGTGATGGTCCAGGAATACGGCCGCTACTTCGGCATGAAGACGGCCGCGTTCCGTGGTGGCACGCTGACCGGCCCGGCGCACTCGGCGGCCGAGCTGCACGGCTTCCTCGGTTACGTCATGCGCTGCGTGATGGAGGGGCGCGTCTACAACCTCTACGGCTACAAGGGCAAGATGGTCCGCGACGCCATCCACTCCCACGACGTGCTGACCGCGTTCGAGGCGTTCTTCCGGGCCCCGCGCTCCGGCCAGATCTACAACCTGGGCGGCGGCCGGCACTCCAACACGTCGCACATCGAGGCCTTCGCCATCGCACAGGAGATCTCCGGGCCGGACGCCGAAGATCAACTACGTGGAGCAGGCGCGGATGGGCGACCACCAGTGGTGGATCAGCAGCATGGCCCGCTTCCAGGAGCACTACCCCGACTGGAAGCAGACGTACGACGTGCCGATGATCCTGCGCGAGATCCACGACGCGAACGTCGACCGCTGGGTGCCCGGGTCGTGATCGACAAGGGCCGGCACAGCGTCCTCGGCGTCCTGGTCGACGCCGTCGACTACGACACCGCGACCGCCCGCGTGATCGAGGCGGCGCACGAACGCCGGCCCATGCGCGCTCACCGCGCTGGCCGTGCACGGCGTGATGACCGGCGTGCTCGACCCGCCGCACAACGCCCGGCTCAACTCGTTCGACGTGGTCACCCCCGACGGGCAGCCGGTGCGCTGGGGGCTCAACCTGCTGCACGGCGCCGGGCTCACCGACCGGGTCTACGGCCCGACGCTGACCCTGCGGGTGCTGGCCCGGTGCGCCGCCGAAGGTCTGCCGGTCTACCTCTACGGCTCGACCGACGAGACGCTCGCCCGGCTGGTCCCGGCGCTGGAGAAGATGTTCCCGGCCCTCAAGTTCGCCGGCCACGAGCCGTCGAAGTTCCGCACCGCCCGGCCCGGCGAGGCCATCGAGATCGCCGACCGGATCCGTGCGTCCGGTGCCCGGGTCGTGCTGGTCGGGCTCGGCTGCCCGCGGCAGGAGATCTTCGCGTACGCCATGCGCCCGCTGCTCGACATGCCGCAGCTCGCCGTCGGCGCCGCCTTCGACTACCACGCCGGCCTGCTGCGCAAGCCGCCGCCGTGGATGCAGCGGGCCGGGCTCGAGTGGCTCTGGCGGCTCGGCCTGGAGCCGCGCCGGCTCTGGCGCCGCTACGTGATCCTCAACCCGGCCTACCTGACCCGGCTCTTCGCACAGAAGCTCGGGATGTGGAAAGCGACCCCGCCGCCACCGGCGACGGACCGCGACCGTCTTTCACGAGCCTTCCCGGTACTGACGCTCTCGTAGAGCGTCAGGGTCCAGGTGTTGATGTAGCCCGTGTCGCCGTCGAAGAGGTCGTTCGCCCGCAGCTTCCAGGCCCCGTTCGCCGACTCACCGGACAGGTTGACCGTGTAGGTCGAGTTGACGTTGTCGGCGCTGTCGAAGGGGCTGGCGGCCTTCAGCCGGTACGCCGTGCCGTCCGGGGCGACCAACTCGATCAGCAGGTCGCCGCGGAAGGTGTGCGCGATGGTGACGGCCACCTTCGAAGCGGTCGCCGGGTTGCGGTCGCAGCCCGACGATCGTGATCGTGCTCAGCGCGGCCGGTCCGCCGCCGTCCGGGATCGCCACGTCGGTGCCGTTGCTGCCGGAGCAGCCACCCGGCCCGTCGATGACCGTCAGCGTGTAGGTCGCCGAGCGGGCGCCCGAGGTGCCGGTGCCGGTCACGGTCACCGGGTAGGTCCCCGGCGGGGTCGATGCCGAGGTGGCGATCGTCAGGTCGACGAACCGCCCGAGGTGACCGTCGCCGGAGCGAAGCTGGCCGTCGCGCCGGCCGGCAGGCCGCTCGCGGCCAGCGAGACCGACTGGGTGGCACCGGAGGTGCTGGTGCCGACCGTGGCCGTGGTCGAGCCGCCGATCACGACCCCGCCGGAGGTCGGCGAGACCGACACCGCGAAGTTGCTGGCCGGCGGGGCGTCGACCACGAAGAGCAGCCGGTTCGGCGTGCCGGTGCCGGGGTTGATCACCACGTTCGGCGTCGAGTTGTTGACCAGGTAGTCGCGGACCTGCTGGTTGCTCCAGCTCGGGTTGGTCGCGAGCACCAGCGCGGCCGCGCCGGCCACGTGCGGCGTCGCCATCGACGTGCCGCTGATGGTGTTGGTCGCGGTGTTGCTGGTCGACCAGGCCGAGGTGATGTTCACGCCCGGGGCGAAGATGTCGACGCAGGTGCCGAAGTTCGAGAACGATGCCGCCGCGTCGTTGATCTGGCGTGGCGCCGACCGTGATCGCGTTCGGGCACCCGGGCCGGCGAGTAGTTGCAGGCGTTCTGCCGCAGGCCGAGGACGTTGCCGTTGCCGGCCGCGATCGCGTACGTCACGCCCGAGTTGATCGCGTTGTTGACCGCGCGTCGAGCGCCGCGCTGGCGCCGCCGCCGAGGCTCATGTTGGCCACCGCCGGCTTGACCGCGTTGCCGGTGACCCAGTCGATGCCGGCGATCACCTGGGCGTCGGTGCCGCTGCCGGCGCAGTTCAGCACGCGAACGCCGACGAGCTGGACGCCCTTGGCCACGCCGTACGCGGTGCCGCCGACCGTGCCGGCCACGTGCGTGCCGTGCCCGTTGCAGTCGTCGGCCGTTCCGCCGTCGACGGCGTCGAAGCCGCTGGTGGCCCGGCCGCCGAAGTCGTTGTGGGTGGACCGGATGCCGGTGTCGATGATGTACGCGTGCACGTTGGTCGCCGTGTTCGGGTAGGTGTAGGAGCTGTTCAGCGGCAGGTTGCGCTGGTCGATCCGGTCCAGGCCCCAGGAGGGCGGGTTGCGTCTGCGTGCCGGACGCATCGGACGGTGTGGTTCTGCTCGACGTACGCCACGCCGGGTCGGCCGCGATCCTCGCCGCCTGCGCCGCGCTGCCGCGTGGCTCGAAGCCGCGCAGCGCGGCGCGGTAGGTGCGGACCACGGTGCCGCCGTGCCGCCCGGTCAGCTGCTTGGCGCTGCCGCCGACCGCCGTGCCGGGCGACGCGCTGTCCTTGAAGACGACGATGTAGCTGCCGGCGACGGCGGTTTCGCCGCCTGCCCTGCGAATCGTTCCAGATGGCTCGGCCGCCGCCGCCGGCGCCGCGAACGCGAACACCGTCAGGGCGCTGACTCCGACCAAAATGGACTTACGCGGGAGTCTCATCTCCCTCCTCCCCTTCCGGTCGGCGGCCGGACGCCCCGTTCGTGACATCGCCGTCCGCAGACCGAAAGTGAGGCTATGCGGCACGCGAAGACATGAACAGATGTCGCTCAGTCAAGATCGAGCAACGCTCGGGCAAAAGCGGCTCCGTCGCCGATGGCGACGGAGCCGCTTTTTCTTCATTCCCTTGACTAGAGGGTCAGCGTCCAGGTGTTGATGTAGCCGGTGTCGGCGCTGTACGACGTCGCGGACCCGCAGCTGCCAGTTGCCGTTGGCCGCCTCGGCGGCGAGGTTGACGGTGTAGGTCGCGTTGACGTTGTCGGCGCTGTCGAACGACGCTGCTGTTCTTCAGCCGGTAGGCCGTGCCGTCCGGCGCGACGAGGTCGATGACCAGGTCACCGCGGTAGGTGTGGACGATGTTGACGGCCACCGTCGACGTGCTCGACGGCGTTCCGGCCGCAACCGGAGATGGCGATCGTGCTGGCCACGGCCGTGTTGGTGTCCGGGATGGTGACGTCGGCGCCGTTGGTGCCGGCAGCAGCCGCCGCCGGTGCCCCGGTGACCGTCAGCGAGTAGGTGGCGGTCCGGCTGGCCGCCGCGCCCGTGCCGGTGACCGTTACGGGTACGGTGCCCGGCCGGGGTCGGCGCCGAGGTGGCGATGGTCAGCGTCGACGAGCCGCCCGAGGTGACCGAGGCCGGGCTGAAGCGACGCGGTCGCGCCGGACGGGCAGGCCGCTGGCGGAGAGGCTCACCGACTGCGCGGTGCCGGACCGTGGTGGCGGTGCTGACCGGTGGTCGCGGCGACTGCCCGGCCGTCGACGGACCCGGCCGGTCGGGCGAGACCGAGACCGAGAAGTCGTTGGCGGCGGCGGTGTGCCGTCGTTGACCACGAAGAGCAGCCGGTTCGGCGAGCCGGTGCCGGGGTTGGTCACCACGTTCGGGGGTCGCGTTGTTGACCAGGTAGTCGCGGACCTGCTGGCGGCGTCCAGCCCGGGTTGGCGGAGAGGACCAGCGCCGCCGCGCCGGCGACGTGCGGTGTCGCCATCGAGGTGCCGCTGATGGTGTTGGTCGCGGTGTTGCTGGTCGACCAGGCCGAGGTGATGCTCGACGCCCGGGCGCGAAGATGTCCACGCAGGTGCCGAAGTTGGAGAACGATGGCCGCGGCGTCGTTGTTCTGGGTGGCGCCGACCGTGATCGCGTTCGGGTACCCGGGCCGGCGAGTAGTTGCAGGCGTTCTGCCGCTAGCCGAGGGCGTTGCCGTTGCCGGCCGCGACGACGTAGGTGACGCCGGCGTCGATCGAGTTGTTCACCGGCGTCGTCGATGCGCGGTGTCGGCGCCGCCGCCGAGGCTCATGTTGGCCACCGCCGGGCTTCACGCGCGTTCGCGGTCACCCAGTCGATGCCGGCCGACGACCTGGGCGTTGCGTGCCGCTGCCCGGCAGTTGAGCACCCGGACGCCGACGAGCTGGCACGCCCTTGGCCACGCCGTACGCGCCGCCGCCGACCGTGCCGGCCACGTGCGTGCCGTGCCCGTGGCAGTCGTCGGCCGCAGCCGCCGTCGACCGCGTCGAACCCGCTGATCGCCCGACCGCCGAAGTCGTTGTGGGTGAACCGGATGCCGGTGTCGATGACGTACGCGTGCACGTTCGGCGCCGTGTTCGGGTACGTGTAGGACTGGTTCAGCGGCAGGTTCCGCTGGTCGATCCGGTCCAGGCCCCAGGACGGCGGGTTGGGCTGGGTGCCGAACGCGTGCACCGTGTGGTTCTGCTCGACGTACGCCACGCTCGGGTTCGGCCGCGATCCGGGCCGCCGCGCCTGGCGCTGGCGCTGCAGCTCGAAGCCACGCAGCGCGGTGCGGTAGGTCCGGGCCACGCTGCCGCCGTGCCGGCTGGTCAGGCGCGGCGTTGCCGTCGACCGACGGTGCCCGAGCGACCGCGCTGTCCTTGAACACGACGATGTAGCTGTCCGCGACGGCGGTGGCGCCGCCGGCGTGCCGGATGGTGCCGTCCGGTTCGGGGCCGCCGCGGCCGGAGCGGCGAACGGCGAACGCTGGTCAGGGGACTACCCCGACCAGGACGGACCTCTGCGAGGGAGACTCATCTCCCATCCTCCCCTCCGATCGGCGCAGGACCGGCCGTCCCGCTCTGTGACGACGATATCGGCGTTCACCGATCGAGGTGAGGTTATCGGCATCGGGAGAAGTAGATAGATCCCGAATTTTCTATCATGATCGGTAGCGATGCCCCTACGGGGTGCTTCTGCGGGGTCGGCCGGGGCGCGGCCCGGATTCGCCGGGCCGAAAAACGGGCAAGCGAGTCTGAGACGCATGGGGACCGAACTCGCCATCCTGCTCGCGATCGCCGCCGTCTGGCTCGCCGCGGCCGGCGTCTCGCCGACTGCTGCCCCGGCTGCCACCGCCGCCGTGCTGCGCCGGCGCGCGCGGACTCGCCTTGCAACTGTCTGGTCGGCGCGCCGGCTCGCGGGGTGCTGGCCGGGATCGGTCGAGCCGGGCCGCCGGCTCGCCGACCGGGCCGCGGTCGGGCTCGCCTGCCGGCGGTGCCCGCAGCTGGCCGTCGCCTTCGTCTGACGGTACGCCGGATCGGCCGAGCTCTGGGTCGGCGCCGCCGCGTTCGCGACGGCGCCGCACACACCCGCGCCGCCCGGCACTGCGCGCCGCCGCCGCGCATCCGTTGCTCGCCCTGCCGATCCAGGTCGACCGCGCTGGCGAGGCTGCGCGGCCGTGCTGGCCGCCGCCGGCCTGGTCGCGCTGACCGTGCCGAGCCGTGCTCGGTGCGGTGTTGACCGCCGCCGGCCTGGTCGATCGCCGGCATCGGGGTGCGCACGCGCTGCGGCACAGCCGCCTCGCCGAGCGAGCCGTGCACCGACCGGTAGCGTCAGCGCGGCCGGCTGGCGTCCTGCACGTATAGCAGCTCCAGGATCGAGCGGGCGGCCTCGAACCAGCGGTCCAGCCAGACCGGCCGTGGGGATGCTGCCCTTCGGCGGCAGCTCCAGCAGCAGGCCGCGCAGCAGCGGGTGGTCGGCGAGAGGGCGTCGCTCGGCTGCCGTCCGGCCAGCCGGCCGGCGGGAAGACGGCTCGGTCCAGGGCGGCCAGTCCAGCGACGGTCGGTCGGCGCCACGTTGCCGGCGGGGACATGGTCCCGGCGGCATGTCCCTGGCGGACGACACCCGGTCCGGCTCGCGCTCCGCGGGGCCGAGGTCGATGGTCAGAGACGCCTCGCGCCTGGCGTGCTGTCCGCGGTACGGTACTTCCGGTGAACCGCTCCGGCTTCGCCGAACCGTTGCCGAGATTGTCCGACCCCATCGTCATCCGCCTCGCCTGCCTCGCTCGGTTCGGATAACCCGCTGCGGCGGGTTGGCGTGGCACTGCCGTGCCGTCTGGTACAACGACCCGGCGGGTTGGCGACGACGGCCGACGGCGGATACCGCGGTCGCCCGCACCGACTGCGACGAACGCAGCCGCGCGCCTCCGGCGGCTCCGCGACCGGGTGACCGCCTCGGCTGCGCCGGTCGGGGTCTGACAGGTCGAACTCGCCGTCCTTGGCGCCGCCGACGAACGCGTCCCACTCGTCGAGGGTGAACATCAGGGCCGGGCCGGTCGGGTTCTTCGAGTCCCGCACCGCGATCGCACCGCGCACGAACGCCACCTCTACGCAGTTGTCACAGTTGGGCCCGCTACGCGAGCTCTTCTGCCAGGCTGCGCCGGTCAGGTCGACGCGGAACCCCTTGGTCTCGCACTTCCACAATGGCTCCTCTGCCAGCTTCGCGATGTAGGCGACGGACTCCTCCGGGCGGAGTGGCCGCCGCACGGATGTGGTCGAAGATGAAGACGTACTTCCGCAGCTCGTCGCTCTTCTCGATGAAGAGGCCCACCCGTGGCGTTCTCCGCGTACACCACCTCCGGATCACCCGGTTCCGGGAAGCCGAGGATGGTGAAAGTGCCGTCCATGCCGGCATGCGCACCGGCCTCGAAGGGCAGGATCTGCAAGCGTCACGTTCGGTAGACTCAGCCGCCTCCACCAGCCGCTCCAGTTGGGCCCGCATGACCGCGTCACCGCCCACCGGCCGGCTCACCACCGCCTCATCAAGCACCACCCACAGATCGATCGGATCGTCCTGTTTCAATAACGACTGACGACGCGCAACGGACACGCACCCGCTGGTCTACATCATCGTCGGTGAAGTCCGGCCGAGCGGCGCGGATCATGGCCTTGGCGTAGTCCTCGGTCTGCAGCAGACCCGGCACGGCCTGCTGTTCGTACGCCCGGATGGAATGGGCCGCGGCCTCCAGCCCGACATACGCGCCGGCGAGCACGGACTGTACGGATGCCACCAGCCCTTCTGCCGGGCCTCCCGGGCGATCTGCACGAGCTCTTCGCACTCGGCGCCGGTCACGCCGTAGATGGCGAGCATGTCGCGGACGTCGCGCGGGGTCGCCGAGGTGTGCCCGGTCTCGATCCGGGAGATCTTCGACGCGGAGCATTCCAGCCGCTCAGCGACGCCGTCGATGGTGACGCCGGCCCCCTCTCGGCGGCGGCGTAGTTCGGCGCCTAGTCGCCGACGGCGGATGGTCGGGCTCCGGCGCTCGGTCACCGGGTCACCTCCGGACAGGTGCGGAAAGACGTTAGCGTCCGCACCCGCCGCGAGAACGGACCAAATCGGACCAAAGCGGCGAGCTACGCGTATTGCGACGGTCGCTGGTGATGCGGCTTCAGTCTGACGCGCTAATCGGTTGGACATCAAGGACCATTGCGGCCGCAAGTGGCCACGAAAGCACTACCAAAGTGCAACTTGCATTGATCATGTTGTTGGTGCACTCTCTACGTATGCCACGGGTTACTCAGCGTTTCTGAAAGATCAGTTCTCCCCGACGGTCCTTTCTGAGTTGTCCCGATCATTCGGCTTCGGAACAGGAGTAGTTGTGCTTCCTCGCTCCGGTGACGTGCTGCACGTGACGCGCGCGGCGAGCGTCCAGTTCATCGACCCGCTTCTCTTCCGCGTAATCCGCGTACACGACTGGCCGACGTATGACGGCTGGGTCTGGCTCGACGGCTACGAGCTCAACGCGGCAGGCGACGCGGTGGAGCGGCGTTCGATCTTCGTGCAGGTCAGCGGCCTGCGCCAGCTGCGTTCGCCGAACGACCTACGCAACGCGCCGCGCCGCATCGGCGTGCCGGCGATGCAGGTCGCGGCGCGCGCGGGCTGACCCTTCCGCATTCCCGGCATGCGCCGGGCTTCGCGGCCCTAGACTCGACATACCCACCGAAAAGTTCTTCCCGGGCGTGACCAGGACCCCTATTCCTGGGGGTCACCCATGGTCAAGCCACCGGCGCGACCGCTGATCCGCTGTGCCCCAGTGTGTCTCGCGGCCGCCGCGTTCGTCATCGGCGGCGTCGCGTTGCCAGGCGTCGCCCTACCCGGCGCCGCGCTGGCCGCACGCGGCACGGCTTTGGCCGCGCCTGCCGCACGCGGTGCGGCGTTGCCCGCGCCGGACGGGCTGCCCGGCGTGCCCGGGGTGCCGGGCGGGTTACCGGACACCGCGGGGCTGTCGCCGGTCACGGGGTTGCCCTCGATCACCGGGTTGCCCTCGATCGCAGGGCTGGCTCCGATCCCGGGACTGCCCTCGGTGGAGGGTCTTGTGCCCGGCATCGCCCTGCCGACCCCCGCCTGGCAGCACCTGAACCCGCTCCGCCTGCCGGGCACCACGCCGGTACCCGTGCCCGGGCTCGGCGGCGCCGCTCAGCCGGGCGACCCGGACGGGTGGTTCGACCACCAGGACCCGGACGAGCCGGAACCCGACGAAGAGCCACCCGCCGCGCCGGAACCCGACGAGGAGGAACCGGACGCCGAGGCGCCGGCCGTGCCCGACGCACCCGCCCCACCGGTCGAGCCGATGCGACCGACCATCGCTCCACCGCCGGCCACTGGGGCCGCGCCCAGGCCCGCACCGGTCAGCCCGTCGCCCCGGCTGCCGCGCACCCCGACGACCACCCCCTCGCCCGCCGACACCCGAGGCCTGGACGAGCTCTTCCCGGACCGCCCGTCGACGGACACGCCGGCGGCCGGCGCACCACGCGGCTCGGCGGGCGGAGCGGAGCCGGTCGGCTATGCCCGCCCGCTGATCTACTCCGGGATCGCCGGCATCCTCATCTCCGCGATCGGCATCGGCGTCGTGCTCAACCGCCGCCGCGGCTGGTGAACGCTAATGACCGGCGTGGCCGCCGGGCCCGACGAGACGTCGAGCGTGGCCGTGCTGCCCGGTTGAACCTGGGTGCCGGGGCCGGGGTCGGAGTCGAGCACCGTGCGGCGTCGTGCTCAACCGCCGCCCCGGCCGGTGACGGCTAACGGCCTGGCGGGGCGGTCGGTGTCGTGGTCGCGGTCGGCGTGGGGGTCGGCGTCGGCGGCGGGCCCGACGAGACGTCGAGGGTGACCGTGCTGCCCGGTTGGACCTGGGTGCCGGGGCCGGGGTCGGAGTCGAGCACCGTGTCGGCCGGCCGGTCGGAGTCGACGAAGTTGAGCCGGGAGTTCAGCCCCAACTCGGCGAGGCGCTGCCCGGCCTCCGCGACGGTCAGCCCCTCCAGGATCGGCACGGCCACCGCCGCCGGCGTGGTGGCCGTCGGCGAAGGTGCGCTGGTCGTCGGGGCCGCGCTGGTCGGAGCGGGCGTGGTCGCGGCCGGTGTGGTGGGGCTGGGCTCCGGTGTCGGGCCGCCGTCGCCACGCAGGATGAGCCAGAGCCCGAAGGCGAGCACGCCGAGCAGGATCAGCGCGATGATGCCGATCAGGATCGGCATCCACCAGCGCCGCCCGTCAGGCGGGCCCGGCTGCCAGCGGTCCGGTGGTCCGTCGTCGGGTGGCCCGCCCGGACCACCGGGCTGCGGGATGCCGGCGCGGCCGGCCCAGGCCCGGTCGGCCGGCGGGGTCGCGTTGCGCGGGCCGTTCTGCTGGATCTGGGTGGTGCGGTCGTCGTCGGGCGTCCGACCGCCGGGTCGCGAAATCTGGGTGGTTCGGTCGTCGTCGGGCACCCGACCGCCGGCCGACGGGATCTGGGTGGTGCGGTCGTCGGCCTGGGGCTCGATGCGGGCCGTGCGGTCGGGGTCCTCCGGGAGCCGCCGGGTCGCTTCGGGCTCGTCCGGCGGCGGCACCCGTTGGGTCCGCTCCGTGTCGCCGGGGTCATCCCCGTCTTCGTCGTCGTCGCGGATCGGGTCGAACGGCGCAGTCCGGTCGAGCGGCTGATCGGGGTCGTCCGAGCCGGAACCGCGCCGCGCACGCGGGTCCTCGGGCTGGTCGGCCATCCTCGATCCCTTCGCCGCCGGGAAGATCCGGAACCGACCCTAGCCTGCCCGGGTGGATCACGCTCCGGACGAGCGGCCCCTGGTCGCACGCAAGACTCGCCCGCGCTGCGGGCGGACGCTACGCTGCCCGGCATGGCCGTACGAGGCTGGGGAGGATCGATCGCCGCGGCGATCGGCATTGCCGCCTGCGCCGGCGCCGCGCAGCTCGGCCTCGGCTACGGCCTGGGCATCATCACCTGGCTGCCGGCGTCCGACCGGGTTGGCGAGGCGGCCTGGGCCGCCAGTCTGTCGTGGGCCGCGTGGATCGCCGCGACCTCGACCGTCGCGGGCGCGATCGGAGCGCAACGGCTCACCGAAGCGGCGGACGCCGACGGCGACCCACCCGGTGCCGCGTTCCTCGGCCGGCTCTCGCTGGTTGTCGCCGCCGCCGTCGGCGCGCTGGTCACCGTCGCGCTGGTAGCGGTGCCGGCCCGGGCCGCGGTCCGCGCCGACACCTTCTCGCCGCAGACGATCGCCGCCGGCTACGCGGTGATCGGCGTTCTGCTGGGCCTGGTCTTCGCGACCTGGGCCCTGTCGTCGCGCGCGGCAGCCGGCAACGTCATCGCGACCGTCGGTTGGCTGTGGCTGCTCTCGGTGGTCTCGGTGACCGAGGGGGTGGTCTCGGGCGGCGACCAGCCGCCGGCCCAACTCGGCGTCTGGCAGATCACCACCGGCAGCGAGGCGTTCTGGTTCCGTGACTACCTCTACTGGCCCGGCGCGGCGCTCTCGCTGGGCGCGGCATTCGTGATCGGCGCCCTGATCGCCCGTCGCCCGGCCCGCGACCCGTTCCACCGCGTCGGCGCCGCGGTCTCCGGCATCGCCGGCCCGCTCGTCGTGGCCGCCGCCTACTTCCTGGCCGCACCCCGCCTGTCCGGCATCCGCGCCGAGCAGGTCTCGGCCCACCTGCTGGCCCCCTACGCGGTGCTGGCCGGCCTGGCCGGCTCGGTGCTGGTCACCACGCTGGCACAGCGCGCCGACCGCTCCATGGTGACGGTGCCAACACAACGCGCACACACCGACGAGAAGCCGGCGGCCGGAGCGCACTCGCACCTCGACGACTTCACCCCGCCCACGACCGACGACGACGAGTCCGTGACCACCACCCGCACCCCGGTCGCGACTCCACTGTGGCCGGAGGGCACGGCACCGGGCGAGACACCCCCGTCGAAGCCAGAACGCAAGCGCCGCTTCGGCCGCCGCAACACAGAAACCGAAGCCTAGAACCAGGCCCGCCGACCGCGAGACCCGTCCAATCGTCGCGCCGTTGACAGCGGTGCTTCCCCCAAAGCCGGCTTCGAGGTCGACCACCCGTTTGACGAAGCCGCCCGGTGTGACGGCGCCTCGTCGTGCTGGCCGCGGCCCTTCGTCGCCGTCAGCCGGCCTTTCTGACTCCGAGCACGCCGAGGCGGCAGCCGATGGCCACGAGGTGCGGGGTGGGCAGCGACAGGGCACAGCTCGCGGCCTCGCGGGTGACGACGGGATCCCCGCCCGTGGCGCCGCCTGCCGACCGACCCCGTGCGCGGTGCGCAGCGACAGACGCAGCTCGCGGCAGGCCTCGCGAGTGACGACGGGATCCCCCGCTCCTGGCGCCGCCTGCCGACCGACCCCGTGCGCGGTGCGCAGCGACAGACGCAGCTCGCGGCAGGCCTCGCGGGTGACGACGGGATCCCCCGCCCCTGGCGCCGCTTGGCGACCGACCCCGCAGGCCCGCTCGCGGCCGGTCAATGGACCCACCCTGAGCCGGCCCGGCCGCGGCCAGACGACTACGTGGCGATCCTCAAGGAGCTGACATGGGACGGGACCGGTTCGCGGCCGAGCTCGACAACAGCGTCGCCAACCTCGCCCTGAGGGTCCGGTGACGCCGGCGATCCGTTCGCACCGGACGCGCTGGTCAGCGGCGAACCATCGCCGCGGCGGCGGCCGCCGATTTCCTGTCTCTGCGCACCGCCAACCGCCGCATCGCCCAAGCCGGCGAAATGCCCCGCCTCGCGACAGCCTGATCCGTTGGTTGTGTGCCGCGAACCTGGCAAGCGGAGCGAAGCGGAGCGATCCCCGGCGGGAGCAACGGTCGCGCCCCCGACGGACCCGGGACCCGGTCTCATATCGGCTCTTCGAAGTGCCGATCTCATATCGGCTTGTCGAAAGCTGATATTCGCTCTTCGAGGGCCTCTACTCGATGGGCCAGGTATGCACGGGGTCGTTGGTGCGGGCTAGTTCGGTGTAGCGGCCGAGCATGTGGTGCAGGGCGGTCGTGCGGTCCATGCCGCGCTTGCGTTCGGCGGTGCGGACCATGGCCGTCTGCCAGGCCGCGCCGTTCTGGCCCGTGCGGCAGCGTTCGCCGATGATGTTGAGTAGTTGGTCACGGAAGCGCGGTGCGACACCGAAGCGGTCCAGGCCCGCCGCCGCCCGCGGCAGCAGCACCTCCGGCACGAGGTCGGCGATCCGCACCTCGCCGTGCCGGGGCCAGTAGACCCGGGCGTCCAGGCCGCGCCGGGCCGCGGCGTGGAAGTTCTCCTCGGCCTTGGTGAACGGCAGCTGACTCCAGATCGGACGGTCGGCCTCGGCCAGGTCGCGCACGAGTCCGAAGTAGAACGCCGCGTTGGCCAGCATGTCGATCACCGTGGGTCCGGCCGGCAGGACACGGTTCTCCACCCGCAGATGCGGGCGGCCGTTGTGGATGTCGTAGACGGGCCGGTTCCAGCGGTAGATGGTGCCGTTGTGCAGCCGCAGCTCACCGAGCCTCGGCACGCCGCCGCTGTGCAGCACGTCGACCGGGTCCTCGTCGTCCGTGATCGGCAGCAGCGGTGGGAAGTAGCGGACGTTCTCCTCGAACAGGTCGAAGATCGAGGTGATCCACCGCTCGCCGAACCAGACCCGCGGGCGTACGCCCTGCGATTTCAGCTCGTCCGGACGGGTGTCGGTGGCCTGCTCGAACAGCGCGATCCGGGTCTCCGCCCAGAGCTGCTTCCCGTACAGATAAGGCGAGTTGGCCCCGATGCCGACCTGGATGCCGGCGATCGACTGCGCGGCGTTCCAGTAGTCGGCGAAGGTGTCCGGTGAGACCTGCAGGTGGAACTGCACGCTGGTGCAGGCCGACTCCGGCGCGATCGAGTCGGTGAAGGTCTGCAACCGTTCGACGCCACGGATGTCGAGCCCGATGTCCTCTCCGCGGGCCGCGACGATCTGCTCGTTGAGGGCCCAGTAGCGCTCGTTGCTGGAGAGGTTGGCGAGCACGAGGTGGCGCGGGGTGAGCGTGGGCAGGATGCCGATGAGCACGATGGTCGCGTCGGCCTTGTTGGCCCGGTCTTCCGCGCGCCCGAGGCTGGCCTGGATGTCGTGCTGGTAGTCGGCGAAACCCTCACCATCGATGAGGCGTGGCCGGGCGTTGAGCTCGAGGTTGAACTGACCGAGCTCGGTCTGGAACGTCGGATCCGCGAGGTTGGTCAGGATTTCCGCGTTGCGCATGGCTGGCTCGGCGTCTTTGTCGACCAGGTTGAGCTCGATCTCCAGGCCCGTCGTGGGCCGCTCTGCGTCGAACTCGAAGTCGTCGAGCATCAGCGCGAAGACATCCAGACATCGGCGAACTTTCTGCCGATATCGGACGCGGTCTTCGCGGGAGAAGCCAACCGGCGACACGTCCTTGCCCATGTGCTGCCCTCCCCGGCGCACGGCCCCGTACTGGCGAGTGGACCCTTCACGGTAGGAGGGCCGAGGGCGCTCGGCCAGGGACAAACCAGATACTTATCACCCTTTGTAAGCGGATCAAAGCGTTCAGTCCACCATACGCCAAGGCCCCGGCGGCGAATGATCGCTGCCGGGGCCTTGGAAAGGCGGTTGTCACGCCTGGCGAACGGCCTCGCCCTCGAGCTCGATGCGGACCTTCTTGCCCACCAGAACGCCACCGGTCTCCAGGTTGACGTTCCAGGTGAGACCGAAGTCCTCACGGTCGATCTCGGTGCTGGCCGAGAAGCCGAAGATGTCCATGCCGTACGGGTTGCGGCCGGCGCCCTCGAACTCGACCTTCAGCTCGACCTTGCGGGTAACGCCGCGAATCGTCAGCTCGCCCGGGAGCACGAACTCGTTGCCGTTGATCTCCTTGACGCCACCGAGGCTCTGGAACTCGATGGTCGGAAACTCCTCGGTCTTGAGGAAGTCGGGGCTGCGGAGGTGCGCGTCACGGTCCGCGACGCCAGTGGTGATGCTGGCCGTCTTGATCGTGGCGGTAACCGAAGAGTCCTTCGGGTCCTCGGCGACCGTGATCGTCGCCGCGGCCTCGTCGAAGTGCCCACGGACCTTCGCGACCATCATGTGGCGCGCGACGAAACCGACCAACTTGTGCGCGGGGTCGAGTTCGTACGTGCCAGGGGCCGGGATGGTCACGCCGTTCCAGACGCGGGTGTTGTTGGTGGCGGTGTCGCTCATCGCGAGTTGGCTCCTTCTAAGGGACGTCGTCTTGCGCTAACGCTTGACTCAGCAACTATACCGCTAGCAATATTCCGCGTGTCAAGGACTGCTACACTCAACCTCGTGGCTGAGCTGCACGACGACCCCCGGATCACCGCGATCGGGCTGCTCGCCGAGGCCTTCACCGGGCTCTCGGCGCGCTTCTCCGCGCAACTGGCCGGACACAAGCTCTCCGGAGTCGAGTTCGAGGTGCTGATGCGGCTGGTCCGCTCCCCGGGGCACGAGTTGCGGATGACCGATCTCGCGGCGCAGACCTCGCTGTCCACCAGCGGGGTCACCCGGGTCGTCGACCGGATGGAGCGCGACGGCCTGCTCCGTCGTCGAGCCTGCCCCACGGACCGGCGCAGTTCCTATGCCGGTGTGACCACCGCCGGTATGAACCGGCTCACCGAGACCCTCCCCGGCCACCTCGAGCTGATCGAGCAGTGGCTCACCAGCCAGTTGTCGCCGGCCGAGCTCGACGAGTTCCTCGGCTACCTGCGCCGGATCCGCGACGCGGTCAACCCCTGCGCCACCGCCGGCGCCGCCCCCGACTCCGAGTCGGGCCAGCCGGAGCCGGTCACCTCCTGACCGCCCCTGCCGGAGTCACCGGCAGAAAGACCGGCAGAACCGTTAGCCTCTTATCGCCAAAAGCCACATTTGGGGCACCGGGCGCTTGAGCCCCGATACGGTACTCACGAACAACGATCCACGGGGATGAAGCGAAAGCGCCACGGGGGCGCGGCGCGGACATTCCGAAGGTCTGTCGGGGGGCGGGCTGGTCCGCGTCGAGCGGGGGTGGAAGGCAGCCGGTGCTGACTGATTGGGAGGGCGGTCAGCGCCGGCTGTCTTCATGTTCGGCCCGCGACCGCTCCGCCGGCAGCAACGTGATCCCGCCTTCTTTGCAGACCGCCTCGAGCCGTTCGACCACTGCCGCGCGGGTCGCCGAGTCGTCGGTCACCGACGCCAGGCCCACCAGCGCCTCGGCCACGTCCCGCAGGTCCCGCCCGCCGGCGTAGGACTGCACCGCGACACCGAACCACTCCGCGGCCAGCACCCGGTCGGCCCGCTTGGCCGCCAGCGTCGCCTCGATCATCGCGCTCGGGCCCTGCACGTCGTTGGCCGGCGCCTCGCCGACGCCCGGATCGGCGCCGACCGCGGCGGCCCGCAGCTGTTCCAGCACCGCCAACGCGTCGTCGGGCCGGTCGGCCAGGGCGAGCGCGAGCCCGATCGTGCCGAGCACCCGCGCCCGGTGGCCCGGGTCGCCGAGCCGCTCCAGCGCCGCGATCGCGCGGCGGCCCATCTTCACGGCCTCCTCGTAGCGGCCGTCGAGCCGGTTGACCTCGGCCACGTTGGCCAGCGCCAGGGCACGCAAACGGTCATCGCCGCACTGGGCGGCCAGCCGGTCGACGGCGGCCATCCGCCGCCGGGCAGCGGCCAGGTCGCCGGCCCGGATCTCGTGCCAGGCCAGGTTGCTCTGGGCCACTGCCATGTCGCGGGTGCGTCCCGTGCGGGTGGCCAGGGCCAGCGCCGCCGCACCGTGCCGGCGCGCCTCGTCGTAGCCACCGGTCGACATCCACAGCCCCGACAGCTGGTTGCGCGCGGCCAGCTCACCCGAGACGTCACCCTGCTCGCGGAAGGTCGCCAGCGCCGCCTCAGCGGCCGGCAACTCGGTCGGCCCGGCACTGTGCTCGGCCGCGAGCTGGGCCACCCCGAGCTGCGCCCAGGCCCGCAGCACGGCGTCGGCACCGGTCGTGCGTGGATCGTCGAGCAGTCGGCGGAGCCACTGCCGCCCGGCCGCGTCCCGGCCGCGGAACCGCCACCAGCGCGGCAGGTTCGCGGCCAGCAG
Source organism: uncultured Actinomycetota bacterium (assembly GCA_963840005.1). Lineage (GTDB taxonomy): Bacteria > Actinomycetota > Actinomycetes > Mycobacteriales > Micromonosporaceae > Asanoa. Next base: position 41,552 of record CAWIXO010000005.1, read on the forward strand.
CAGCGCGGTGTGCGGGTCGTCGATCGCCGAATGCGCCAGCGCGCCCCACAGGTCGCTGGTCACCTCGTCGAGCCGGGCCACGGCGCCGGGCAGGCTGCCTCCGGCCAGGTCCGGCGCGATCCGGGCGGCGAAGCGGGCCATCACCAGAGCGTGCCGGCGGCGGATCGCGGCCAGCTCGCCCTCGGCCGCGGCCTGCTCCTCGGCGTAGTCACGGACCACGTCGAGCAGGCGGAACCGCATCGAGCCGGCGCCGCGCATGCCGAGCAGGCCGAGCGCGACCAGCCGGTCGAGCAGGGGCACCGGGTCACCGTCGAGCGGGCCCCCCGGCGCGTCGGGGTCAGCCAGCATGGCCTCGCCGAGCTCGACCGACCAGCGGTTGCGGAACGGCGAGAGGCGACGGACCGCGACCTGCTCCTCGGGTTCGAGTAATCGGTAGCTGGCCGCGACCGCGTCGCGCAGGCTGACCGCGACCGCCTGGTAACCGCTGCCCGGCGTGCTCTCCGGGCCGGCGAGGTCGAGCAGGCGATGCCCGTACCGGTCGAGGATCTGGTTCATGTCGAGCACCCGGCCGCGGGCCGCGGCGAGCTCGATGGCCAGCGGCAGGCCGCCCAGACGGCGGACGAGCCGGACCAGCGCGCGGACCTCGCCCGGCTCGAGCGGGTCACGCCGGACCCGGCCCAGCCGGTCGAGGAAGAGCGCGACCGCCGGGAACCGCGACACCGTGGACAGGTCGAGGTCGTCGTTCGGCGGCACCTCCAGCGGGACCACCGGCCAGACCCGCTCGCCGGGCAGCCCGATCGGGTGCCGCCCGGTGGCCAGGATCCGCAGCGACGGAGCGACGTTGGCCAACCGGTGCAGCGCCTCGGCGACCGCGCCCGGTGCCCGCTCGACCGCGTCGACCAGCAGCAGGCTCGGCGCGCCGGCCAGCCGCCCGGCCAGCTCGTCGGCCCGGGCCACACCCAGCACGGTCGCGGCGGCGGTCAGCACGTCGCTCTCGGTCGAGCCTTCGGTGATCAGGATGCCCGCGACGCCACCGGGGTGGCGTTCCTTGACCCGCTCGATGACCGCGAGCGCGACGCTGGTCTTGCCGACTCCGGCAAGCCCGACCAGCGAGACCAGGCCGTCGCCGCGGAGCAGGGTGAGCGCCACCTCGGCCACGTCCAGGTCGCGACCGACCAGCACGCCCGGCGGCGGCAGGCCGCGACCGCGGCGGGTCGAGACCGACGCGGACGCGAGCGACGTCATCGCCGGCACCGCCGTCGGCGGCTCCCCGACGGCCATTTCCGCGCTGGCGGGTCCGGCCGGCGTGCCCCGCGCGACGGCGAAGAACTCGGTGCGGGCGGCGCCGGCCAGCTGCAGCGCGGTGGCCAACAGGTCGACGGTGGTGCGCTGGGGCCGGGATGCCCGACCGCGCTCGAGATCGCGAACCGTCCGGACGCCAACACCGGCCCGGGACGCCAGCTCGTTCTGGGTCAGACCGGCTTCCCGGCGACGAGCCTTGAGCAGGGCGTCGAAACCCTGGTCAGCGCCGTGATCCGCGGTCATGGCCAGGAAGGTTACGCAGCGCGGGGCCGGACCGGGAGCACAACGTCGCGTCACTGACCGGTGAACGCCCGATTCCCGACAGAGGAAGAGTGATTGTCAGGTGGAAATCGTTGTCTTGGGTGCAGAATCGGCCTTCGGCGCCGCGACGGCGGCGGTCGCCCGGACCGGCGCTCCGCTGGCCGTCTGGAACCAGCGCTGGTGCAGCCGGCGCAGCGGCGCCGGGGACCACCAGTTCCACTCGCCGAGCAGGCTCATCATGCGCCGGCAGCAGCAGGCCGCGGACGACGGTCACGTCGAGCACGACCGCGACCACCATGCCGAAGCCGATCTCCTTGACCGCGGTCAGCCCGCCGAGCAGGAAGCCGAGGAAGACCACCGAGATGGACAGCGCGGCGGTGGTGACCACCGGGCCGGTCTTGGTCGATGCCGGCGAGCACCGCGCGGTCGCTGGCCGCGGCGTCGTCACCGGGCCGGCGGCGGCGTACCCGCCGGTCCCATTCCTCCTTGATCCGGGCCAGCAGGAAGACCTCGTAGTCCATCGACAGCCCGAAGATGAAGACGAAGAGCAGCACCGGCGTGGTCACGTCGATCGCGCCCCAGGAGTCGAAGCCGAGCAACAGCGTCGCCGACGCCCCACTGGAACACGACGACCAGCACGCCGAGCGTGGCGAGCAGGGTGAGCGCGTTCATCAGCAGGGCCTTGACCGGGATGACCAGCGATCCGGTGAGCACGAACAGCAGGATCGCGGTGGCCAGGAACAGCACCAGCACGGCGATCGGCAGGCGGCCGGCGACCGACTCCTGGTAGTCGACCAGTTCGGCGGCGGGCCCGCCGACCAGCAGCGGGCACCGGTGTGTCCAGCGCGCGGATCTGCGCGCACCAGGTCGCGGGAGGTCTGGTCGGCGGTCGCGCCCTCGGGCGTGACGTCGATGATCGCGGCCTGGCCCGGCGATGTCGGGCCGGGGCTGCATCAGCACGACGCCGGGCATCGTGTTGAGCTGGTTCAGCAGGTCACGGACGGCGGCGGTGGCCGGGTCGGCGTCGACCACGACGACGACCGGCTCGGCGCGGCCGACGTTGAAGTCGCGCTGCACCACCTCGTGCAGCTGGCGCGCCTCGGCCGTCCGCGGGCAGCGCCCGGGCGTCGGAGTTGGCCAGGTTGGCGCCGAGCACGAACGGCAGCGAGAGCACGAGCAGGCCGGCCGAGACGGCGATCGCGACCGGCCCCGGCCGGGCCTGCGCGACCGCGGCCAGCCGCGCGAGCAGCAGGGCCTTGCGCGGCCGCGGCAGTCGGTCGAGCAGCCGGTGCCGGGTGCCCTCGGCCCGGTGATCCGCCGGTGCGCGACGGCGACCAGCGCCGGCACCGCGGTCAGGCCGGCGAGGGTGGCCAGCACGACGACGACCGCGCCGCCCAGCGCCATCGCTGGCCGAGCAGCGGTTCGGCGAAGGCGAACAGCCCGACCATCGCGGCGGCGACGGCGAGCCCGGAGATCAGCACGGTCCGGCCGGCGGTCGCGGTGGTCCGGGCGAGCAAGCTCGCCGACCGGGGCGTCCGGGTCGTCGGCGCGCTCCTCCCGGAACCGGGCGATCACCAGCAGCGCGTAGTCGACCGCGAGCCCGATGCCGAGCAGGGTGACCACGTTGACGGTGAACTCGCTGACCTCGCCGAACGCGGTCAGCGCCAGCAGGCCGAGCAGCGTCACGGCCACGGACGCGAGCGCCGCGGCCAGCGGGAGCGAGCCCGGCGACGAACCCGCCGAGGATCAGGACCAGCACGATCAGGAGTACGCCGAGCGCGATGCTACTCGCCGACGGCCGCGTCGCGGATGGCCTGCTCGGCGAACGCCCGCTCGGCCAGCTTCTCGCCGCCGACCAGCACCCGCGGCGCGTCGATCCGGTGCAGCGCGGCGACCACCAGGTCCTCGGCCTGCTCGCGCTGGGCGTCGACCAGGCCGGGCCGCAACTCGACCCGACAAGGGAGCTGCGGTTGTCGGCGCCGATCCGCCCGCCGGGCGCGCTGTAGAGGTCCTCGACGGCCTTGACGCCGTCGATCCCGCGGATCTCGTTGGCGATCTTCTGGACGTTCTCCACCAGCGGCGGGTCGTAGATGTCGCGATCCCGGATCACCGCGACAACCTGTCGCCCTCCGGCTTGAGCTCCTGCACCCGCCGGTCAGCCTGCTGCGACTTCGGCGTCAGGCCGCAGGTTGTCGGTGGCGGCGAGCCGGTCGAAGACCTGCCCACCGAACGCCGAGCCGGCGATGACCAGCACCAGCCACGAGGCGAGCACCGCCCACCGCCACCGCACCATGGCCCGACCGAGCGCAGCGAACATGGATCGCACCTCCCCAGGTGAATACCGGGGAATGCAAGCACCTCGAATACCCCCGCGCCACCCGGCATTCGGCCGGGCTTCGCGTCGGATATCCGCACCCAACGCCCAACCGCGCCTCGCCCGCACCGATTCTCCGGCGGGCTGCGATGGAGAGACGATGATGTCCGCTCAGCTATGCGGTACGGGCGCCGCCGCCCGCGGGCGCCACGGAAATTGCCGCACGCGGCGCGGCACGCGCGCCCGTAGGCGCCGCGAGACGGGAGCACAGGTGGGCCCCACACCCACGGTGACGCAAGCCAGGATCCTCGCGCCCATGGCGGCGCGAGGCAGACCCACGAACGGGCGCGAGCTTGGATCAGGCGAGACCGCCCACGGCGGACCTGGCAGCGGAGCGAAGCGGAGCGGTCCCCGGCGGGAGCGACGGTCGCACCCCCGACGGGCCCGGGACCAGATCTCGTACTTGTTCTTGCTCTTGTTTCTTTAACCAATGCCTAGGTCGCGGGCGATGACGAGGCGTTGGATTTCGGAGGTGCCTTCGCCGATCTCCAGGATCTTGGAGTCGCGCCAGAAGCGGGCTACGGGGAACTCGTTCATGAAGCCGTAGCCGCCGTGGATTTGGGTGGCGTCGCGGGCGTTGTCTACGGCGCTTTCGCTGGCGTAGAGCTTGGCGATGGCCGCCTTGCGCTTGAAGTCGCGGCCGGCCAGCATTTCGGCGGCGGCGTCGTGGTAGGCCAGGCGGCCCAGGTGGGCGCGCTTCTCCATGTCCGCGATCTTGAATGCGACGGCCTGGAAGCCGGCGATCGGCTGGCCGAACGCGTGCCGTTCCTTGGCGTAGCGCACCGACTCGTCGACGCAGCCCTGCGACAGGCCGACGGCCAGCGCGGCGATCGCGATGCGGCCCTCGTCGAGGATGCGGAGGAACTGGGCGAAGCCGCGGCCGCGCTCGCCGAGCAGGTTCTCGGCCGGGACGCGGACGTCCTCGAAGCTGAGCTCGTGGGTGTCGGAGGCGCACCAGCCGACCTTCGAGTAGCCCGGCGCCACCGTGAAGCCGGGCGTGCCCGACGGGACGATGATGGTCGACAGTTCCTTGCTGCCGTCGGCGCGGGTGCCGGTCACCGCGGTCACCGTGACGAACGACGTGATGTCGGTGCCCGAGTTGGTGATGAAGGCCTTCGCCCCGTTGATCACCCACTCGTCGCCGTCGAGGACGGCGCGGGTGGTGGTGCCGCCGGCGTCGCTGCCGAAGCCGGGCTCGGTCAGGCCGAAGCCGGCCAGGGCCTCGCCGCGCATCAGGGGCGGGAGCCAGCGGCGCTTCTGCTCCTCGGTGCCGAACCGGTAGACGGGCATGGCGCCCAGCGAGACCGCGGCCTCCAGGGTGATCGCCACGCTCGAGTCGACCCGGGCCAGCTCTTCGAGGGCCAGGCACAGGGCGAAGTAGTCGCCGCCCATGCCGCCGTATTCCTCGGCGAACGGCAGGCCGAACAGGCCCATCTTGCCCATCGCGGCGACGACGTCGTACGGGAAGGTGTGGTTGTCGTAGTGCTTCGCGATGACGGGCGCGACCACGTCCTGGGCGAACTCGCGGACGCTTTCACGCAGCGCCTCGTGCTCCTCGTTGAGCATGGCGGGCTCCTTCGGTCCTAGACGGGCGTCACGCCGTGGCGACGGCGGGAGAAGTGGCGGTCCTTGCCGCGGGCGGCCGCGTAGCGGGCGACCAGCTCGCCGCGCAGCCGGTCCGGCGGGACGATGGCGTCGATCACGAGCTCGCTCGCGAGGTGGACGATGTCGATGTCGCGCTCGTAGGCCTCGCGCCGCTCGGCGACGAACGCGGCCCGGGCCTCCGGGTCCTCGATGGCGGCGATCTTGTTGGCGTAGACCGCGTTGACGGCGGCCTCGGCGCCCATCACGGCGATCTTCGCGGTGGGCAGGGCGATCGTCGCGTCGGGCATGAAGCCCGGGCCGGCCATCGCGTAGAGGCCGGCGCCGTACGCCTTGCGCACCACGACGCAGATCTTCGGCACCGTGGCCTCGGAGATCGCGGTGATCATCTTGGCGCCGTGCCGGATGATCCCCTGCTTTTCCACGGCGGTGCCGACCATGAAGCCCGGCACGTCGGAGAGGAACAGCAGCGGCACGTTGAAGGCGTCGCAGAGCTGGACGAACCGCGTGGCCTTGTCGGCGGAGTCGACGAACAGCACGCCGCCCTTGAACATCGAGTTGTTGGCCACTACGCCGACCACCTCGCCGTCGAGGCGACCGAAGCCGATCGTGAGCTCCTTGGCCCAGAGGGCCTGGATCTCGAAGAAGGAGCCCTCGTCGAGCAGGCCCTTGGCGAACCGGCGCATGTCGAACGCCTGTCGCTCGTTGGGCGGCACCATCGCGGCGAGGTCGGCCGTCGGGGGCTCGACCGCGGCAAGAGCCGGGGGCTGCTCGGTGTAGTTGGCCGGCAGGTAGGACAGGTAGCGGCGGACCGTGTCGAGCGCCTCGTCCTCGGTCTTGCAGAGGAAGTGGCCGACGCCGGACTCACGGGTGTGCACCGCCGCGCCGCCCATCGCCTCCAGCGTGGTCTTCTCGCCGGTGACCATCTCGACCATGCGGTCGGAGCCGAGGTACATGCTGGCGTTGCCGTCGACCATGGCGACCACGTCGCAGAACGCCGGGATGTAGGCGCCGCCCGCCGCGGACGGGCCGAACAGCGCGCAGACCTGCGGGATCGAGCCGGAGGCACGGACCTGGTTCCAGAAGATGTGCCCGGCGCCGCGCCGGCCGGGGAACAGGTCGACCTGGTCGGTGATCCGGGCGCCGGCCGAGTCGACCAGGTAGACCATCGGCAGGCCGGACTGGTAGGCCCGCTCGATGATCCGGATGATCTTCTCGACGGTGCGCGCGCCCCAGGAGCCCGCCTTCACCGTCGAGTCGTTGGCCATCAGGCAGACCCGGCGGCCGTCGATGGTCGCCTGGCCGGTGACCACCCCGTCGGCCGGCAGACCCTCGGCCAGGGCGTTGGCGTAGAGCCCGTCTTCGACGAACGAGCCCTCGTCGACCAGGCGGGCCACCCGCTCGCGGGCGAACAGCTTGCCCTTGGCCGAGTTGGCCGCGTGGTAGCGCTCCGCGCCACCGGCCCGGACCCGCTTGCCGAGCTGCTCGAGCTCTTCGTCGTCGAGTGCCACACCGACCCCTTCGCCAACGATACTGAACTATCGTTAAGGTACTACATCCAGAAAACGAAGGGGCCCCCGCAGGTCGCGGGGGCCCCTCGTCGTGCGGTGTGTGTCGGATCAGCCGTTCAGGGCCAGCGCGCCACCGGTGCTCTGCGCGAAGGCGCCACCGATGATGCCGATCGCGTTGCCGGCGACGTTCACCGGGACCTGGATCGGCGCGTACACCTGGGTGCCGTTCAGGGCACCGAAGTTGTTCGAGCTGACCATGGTGGTGCCGCCACCGTTGATGGCGACGGCCCCGCTCGGGCCGGCAGCCTTGCCGTTCTTGCCGTGCTTCTTGCCGTGCTTGCCGTGACCACGGTCGTCGTCGTCGTAGTCGTCACCCTCGGTCGCCCCACGGGCGCCCAGGGCGTTGTCCATCTTCGGCGCGGCCGGGGCAGCGCTCTGGCCGCCACCGGTCAGGCCACCGACGACCGGGAGGCCGCTGACGACCGGGAGCGAGCCCACGAGCGGCAGCGCCTCGTCGCGCGCCCCTTCGGTGCTCTCGCTCTCGTTGATCGCGAACGCGCCACCGCCGCAGGAGGCGAAGGCGCCACCGATCAGGGCGATCGCGTTGCCGCAAACGTTGATCGGGACCTGGATCGGCGCGTACAGCTGGGTGCCGTTGCCGAGGCCGAAGTTGTTGGTGCTGATGAGGTTGGCTTCCTCGCGGCTCGCACCCTCGGTCGTCGCGCTCTCGTTGATCGCGAACGCGCCACCGCCGCAGGAGGCGAAGGCGCCACCGATCAGGGCGATCGCGTTGCCGCAAACGTTGATCGGAACCTGGATCGGCGCGTACAGCTGGGTGCCGTTGAGGGCACCGAAGTTGTTCGTGCTGATCAGGTTGGCCTCGGTGTCCTGACCGCGGTCGTAGCCCTCGACGCGAGCGCTCTCGTTGACCGCGGCTGCTCCGCCGGTGGCCTGCGCGAACGCGCCGCCGATGATGCCGATGGCGTTGCCGGCGACGTTGATCGGGACCTGGATCGGAACGACGATCTGGGTCCCGTTGAGGAGCCCGTAGTTGTCCGCCGAGACGATGTTGTTGCCGCCGCCGTCGAAGGCGCCGCGGCCGTGGCCGTCGCCGTGCTTCTTGCCGTGCTTCTGCTTGCCCTCGGACATCGAGGTGAACTCGTCGTCGTGGTGCTTGCGGTAGCCGGGGTCCCGGTCGTCGTCGTCCTCGCCGCCGCCGTTGACCGCGACCGCGCCGCCGTCGCAGGCTGCCTGCGCGCCGCCGATGAGGGCGATCGCGTTGCCGCAGACGTTGATCGGGGCCTGGATCGGCGCGTACACCTGGGTGCCGTTGAGCAGCCCGTAGTTGCCGGCCGAGACGATGTCGGCCTCGGTGCGGGACGACTCGTTGACCGCGATCGCGCCGCCGCCGCAGGCCGCCTGGGCCCCGCCGATCAGCGCGACACTGTTGCCGCAGACGTCGATCGGGATCTGGATCGGCACCACGACCTGGGTGCCGTTGAGCGCGCCGTAGTTGCCTGTGGTGACGACGTCGGCCTGTGCCGCCGCCTGCGTCGCGAGCAGACCACCAGCCGCCATGACGCCAACGCTGATGGACTTACGAACCCAAGTCTTCATTGGGTGAAATGACCTTTCAAGTAATGTCAGTAAGAGGGTGTTGCTGTGGTGTCGCTGTCCGGGCGCGACGGTGCCTGAGGTGCCCTGACTCCGCCTGTCGACATGCGCCCAGGTGTGGTTCGTGATGTCCGGCCAGGGTTTCGCCGCTAGTCAGAGCGGTCTTCGGATTCCCTGGTCTGCCGCGCTACGCGGGCCCGGTGGCCCGGTGGGGCTGGTCGGCTCCTGCCCGCGAGTGCCGGTGCAGGTCCTTCATCACTAGTCAGGTGAGACGGTCGGTTCCTCGGCGTCACGCCGCGGTACCACTGTGTCGGCCGGTTTCGGCAGCAGTTGGAAGGCCACCATGCTGCCCGCGACCGACGAGGGAACGGTGGCGAACGCACCACCGCCCACCGGTGAACCCGACGCGCTGGCCGGGATCCCCGACGCACTGCCCTCACCCCGCGTGGGAGCGGGATACGGCAGGCTGGGCGCTTCGCCCTTGTCCGTGTACGACGCGGCCGGGGCCGCGTGTTCCGGCAGACCGGCGTGGTGCCGGATGGTGCTCGTCTCGGTGTGAGCGGCCCGAAGCGCGGCCAGCGTGGCCGAACCGGGAGCGGTCGTGCCGGTCGTGCCGGATGACACACGTCCGTGCACGCCAACAGAACCGGCGGGCGTGACAACCGAGGTTGGCCGGCCGCGCGGGCCGGGCAGGGTGCCGGTCACCGTCCTGGCCACCATGCCGACCGTGCTGAACAACGGCACCGCGGCGAACCGCAGCATCGAGGTCAGCGGACGGAAGAACGCGGTGACCGGCGCGAAGACCGGCAGGGCGACCTGAGCCACCGGGGTAAGCAGGGCGCCCGGGACGGCCAGCGCTCGGGTGACCCCGAGCGGAACGACCAGTCCAGCAGTGCCGGCCAACCCGCTGGCGCGGGCTCCGGGCCGGTCCGCCGAGCGGTTCGGTGCCCCGTCGGGGGCACCGGCACGGTCGGCCGTACGGACGGCGGCGTGGTCCGGCCCGAGAGCCGGTGCCGGGTCCGCGATCGATAATGGAGCGTTTCGCCGTCGTACTGGGTGCGACGACAGCGGCGGCGGAAGTGGAGCTCACCCGCCGCACGGCGGTCCGGCCGGTCGGCATCGGTTGCTCGACGGGCGCGTGCGCCGTCGCCGGCGCCAACACTCCCCCGAGCAGGCCGGTTGCCGTGCTCAACACCGGCTTCGCGGTTTCCACCACGCCGGCCAGCGGCACGAGGACGGACCCCGTACCCCGGTCGACCGGTGACTCCGCGGCGGCGGCGTTAGCCGCCGACGCGGAGAGCAGCCAGGCCGCTCCCGCGAGACCACCGACGACGAGCGTGCGGACCAGGACCCGGCGTGAAGCCTGGCGCTTGACGCGCGCGACTCCCGACCGAATCATGGGCCCGCCTTCCCGCTCGCCGGTTCGTTTAGCAGTGGCGGTCCGGCCTGATTTGACCGGTTATGACCGCCACTGACTTAGGTAACGAACTGGCCTGAACGGGGTCACGCAGGTGAATGGAAAAAATGGTCATCTAGCTACTTATCGCATGCGAGCCACGATGCCGGTGTCGTAGTCACCGGAGCCGAACTCGGCGTTGTCCAGCAGCTCCGCGAAGAACGGCAGGTTGTGCTTCGGGCCCTCGATCTCGAACGCCGCGACCGCGGCCCGGGCCCGCGCCAGCGCCTGCGCACGGTCGTCGCCATACACAACGAGCTTGGCCATCAATGAGTCGTAGAACGGCGTCACCGTCGTCCCGGCGGTGTACCCCGAGTCGACCCGGACCCCCTCGCCGGACGGCTCGACCCAGGTGGTGATCGCGCCCGGGCCGGGCAGGAACCGCTTCGGGTCCTCGGCGTTGATCCGCAGCTCGATCGCGTGCCCGCGGGGCGCCAGCGCGGCCGGGTCGAACGCCGGCGGCAGGCCGGCCGCCACCCGCAACTGCTCCTCGACCAGGTCGACGCCGTAGACCAACTCGGTCACCGGGTGCTCGACCTGGAGCCGGGTGTTCATCTCCAGGAAGAAGAACTCGCCGGTCGCCGGCTCCAGCAGGCACTCGACGGTGCCCGCGTTGCGGTAGCCGACCGCCTCGCCGGCCCGCACCGCGGCGGCCAGCAGCCGGGCCCGCAGCTCGGGCGAGACCGCCGGCGACGGCGACTCCTCGGCCAGCTTCTGGTTGCGGCGCTGCACGGAACACTCCCGCTCGCCGAGCGCCACGACCGTGCCGTCGGCCAGGCCCGAGGATCTGCACCTCGACATGGCGTACGCGCGGGAAGTAGCGCTCGATCAGCACGGCGCCGTCACCGAACATCCGCTCGGCGAACGCCGCGGACCTTGTCGTACTCGGTCGCGCAGCGCGGCCTCGTCGGTGGCGACGGCCATGCCCATGCCGCCACCGCCCGCGGCGGCCTTGACCATCACCGGGATAGCCGATCGCCGGCGGCCGCCTCGACCGCGGCGTCGACCGACGCGGCCGGGTCGCGTGGTGCCCGGGCGCGACCGGTACGCCGGCCGCGGCCATCAGGTTGCGTGCGTTGATCTTGTCGCCCATCGCGCTGATCGCCTCGGCGGCCGGACCGACCCAGATCAGCCCGGCCGCCTCGACCGCGCGGGCGAACTCGGCGTTCTCGGAGAGGAAGCCGTAGCCGGGGTGGATCGCCTGCGCGCCGGTGGTCTTGGCCGCGCCGCAGGATCGCCTCGACGTTGCGGTAGCTCTGCGCCGGGTTGGCCGGGCCGATCAGCACCGCCTCGTCGGCCTCGGCCACGAACGGCAGGTCCGCGTCGGCCTCGGAGTAGACGGCGATCGTGCGCACGCCGAGCCGGCGCGCCGTGCGGATCACCCGGCGGGCGATCTCGCCCCGGTTGGCGACCAGCAGAGACTCGATCATCAGGATTCCCCTCTTCGGCGGGCGACACTGCCCGGCTCGGGCAGGATGACCAGAGGCGTCCTGGCTCGCGGCCTCGGGGTCAGGCCTCGGGCGCAGCGCGGCCATGCGTCGCGGCGCGCAGCAGCTCGGCGAGCGCGGTCGCGGTCGACCTCGCCACCCAGGAACGGGGTGGAGTTCATCAGGCCGAACGCCGCGTGGGCGAGCGACCCGCGCCTCGGGCGCCGTGAGCTCCGGGCGGATCCGCTGCAGCACCTGCACCCACTCTTCGACGTAGAGGCGCTGCAGCCGGCGGATCTGCCGGCGCGGGTCCTCCGGCAGCCGGTCGAGCTCGTGCAGGTGCAGGGCGATCACCGCGGGGTTGGCCAGGGCGAAGTCGACGTGGAACTCGACCAGCGAGGCGAGGGCGGCCTGCGCCCGGGTGGCGGGCGACCCGCTCCCGGCCGCCGGCCAGCAGCCCTTCGCTGACCGGGATCAGCGCGGCCACCAGCATCGCTTCCTTGCCGGCGAAGTGGTGGTAGAGCGCCGGGCCGGTGACCCCGGCCGCCGACCCGATGTCGTCCATCGAGACGCCGTGATAGCCCCGGGAGGCGAACAGACCGACCGCGATCTCGAGGATCTCGTCACGCCGTGGTCCGGCGCTTGGGCGGGGTGGACGCGGCGCTCGGGGTGGCGGGGTCCGCTTGTTGTTCCAGCGTCACGTGGCCAGCCTAGCCAGCTGTCAAGACCAACAAGGTGCCGCGATCTTGAATTTGCCCTAGTATTTCGGGGGTTTCTGTGGTGATTTGTCCGCCGGTTACCCGTGCCGCACGTCACGTTCAGCGCTTGAGCGCGCCGGGCTCCTCGCCACGGGCGATCGGCGACCGCACCAGGTTGCCCCACTCGGTCCACGAGCCGTCGTAGTTGCGCACGTGGGTGAAGCCGAGCAGGTGCTGCAGCACGAACCAGGTGTGGCTGGAGCGTTCGCCGATGCGGCAGTACGCGATGACGTCGTCCCCTTCGGACAGTCCCAGCTGGTCCGCGTAGATGGCGCGCAGCTCGTCGGCCGACTTGAAGGTGCCGTCGTCGTTGGCCGCCGACTTCCACGGTTTGCTCACGCGCGCCCGGGATGTGCCCGCCGCGCAGCGCGCCTTCCTGCGGATAGGCCTCCATGGCCAGCAGCTTGCCGGTGTACTCGTCGGGCGAGCGCACGTCGACCAGCGGGCGGCCGGCCTGGATGTGGGCCAGCACCTGCTCGCGGAACGCCCGGATCCGGGCGTCGTCGCGGCGCGGCACCGGGTAGGGGTCGGCGGCCGCTGGGTCCGGTCGCGGGTCAGCTCGCGGCCCTCGGCGACCCATTTCTGCCGGCCGCCGTCGAGCAGCCGCACGTCCGCGGTGGCCGAAAAGCGAGAACACCCAGAGGGCGTACGCCGCCCACCAGTTGAAATTGTCGCCGTAGAAGACCACGGTGTCGTCGCGGCCGATGCCCTTGCCCGCGCACAGCGCGGCGAAGCCCTCGGGATCGACGTAGTCGCGGGTCACCTCGTCGTTGAGCTCGGTGTGCCAGTCGACCTTGACCGCGCCGGGGATGTGACCGGACTCGTAGAGCAGCACGTCTTCGTCGGACTCGACGACGACCAGGCCGTCGCGCGCCCAGGTTCTCCGCCAGCCACTCGGTGGTGACCAGCGACTGCGGGTCCGCGTATGCCTGCAGCCGGGGGTCCGGGTCGTTCGAAACGGGCATAAGCTCAACGCTATACCCGCCGGTCGTCAGACGAGGCCACGAACGGCGCGCACCGCGGCGTCGACGTGCTCCTCGCTGTTGGCGATGCTCGGACCGAACCGCACGTATGAGGTGCGGTACGGCGTCGACGCTGGCCACCACCTTGGCCGCGGCGAGCCGGCCCACCGCCTCGTCGACCTGGTATGTCGCCGATCCGGCAGCAGACCACCCCGGCCGACAGCTCGGGGTCGCGCGGCGTCACGAGCTCGACCCCGCCGATGCCGGCCAGCCCGTCCTTGAGCCGGGTGGCCAGCTCGCGGACCCGGCCGGCGACCCGGTCCCGCCCGATGCTGTGGTGCAGGTGGAACGCCTCGGCGAGGGCCCAGCGGTGCTCGAAGCTGTGGTAGCCGCCCGGCGTCGCGGCCGGCCCGGGCGGGGTCAGCGCCCGGCCGGCGGTCAGCCAGGCGACCAGGCTGCGCCCGTCGAAGGACGGCACGCTCGGCGTGAACCGGGACCAGCCGCGCTCGGAGCCCCAGACCAGGCCCGGTGCCGCGCGGACCGTGCAGCCACTTGTGGCAACCGGAGACGAGGAAGTCGCAGCCCAGGCTCTCCGGTGTCGGCGTCGACGGCGCCGAACCCGTGCACGCCGTCGACGCAGAGCAGCACGTCGCGGCCGGCCAGGGCGTCGGCGATCGCCCTGATCGGCAGCCGGACCCCGGTGCTGGAGTGCACCCAGGTCACCGCGACCACCCGCGTCCGCGGCCCGACCGCCGCGACCAGCTTGCCGACGATCTCGTCGGCGGCCGCGGTGGCCGGGTCGGCGTACAGCTCGACCTGGCGGACCGCGACCCCGTCGCGCTCGGTGCGCAGCCGCAACGCCTCGTGGGTCGCGTAGAAGTCGTGCTTGGTGGTCAGCACCTCGTCGCCCGGGCCGAGCCGCAGCCCGGCGTAGAGCAGGCCGAGGCCCGAGCGTGGTGGAGTCGGTGAGCGCCACCCGGTCGATCCCGGTGCCGAGGTATTCCATCACCGCGCCGGCCACCCGGCCCTCGGCCACTGCCTCGTTGCTCGTGCAGATAGCCGATCGGATCCCGGTCGAACCCGGCCCGATGCTTCTCGATCGCGGCGCGCACGCCGGCCGGATGCGGCGCGAAGACGAAGGTGGACAGGTGCGCGACGGCCGGGTCGAGGGCGAACTGCGCGCGCACGCTCGCCCAGTCGCCGCGGGTCGAACGGCGCACGGCGCCGCGGACTCACCCTCGCACGCCGCCACACCCAGGAGGCCGACTGCGGCCGTGGCGGTGGCGCCCAGCAGACCTCGGCGGCTCAGCTGTGCCATGTGGGACAGTGAACACCGTCGAGGTCACACGTCGGTCAACTCAGTTCCCCGAACGGGGACAGCTCCGGGCGCTTGGCGGTGACCAGGTCGCCCGACGAACGGCCGGTCAGCCGGCGTTTGATCCACGGCGCGAGGTGCCGACCGGCCCAGCGCGGCGTCCGCGGCACGGGCCTGCAGCCAGCGCGCCGACGGCAGCCAGGCCTGCGGGACCATCCATTCCGGATCCGCCTGTACGCCCAGCGCGGTCAGCACGTGCCCGGCGACCCGGCGGTGCCCGGCGGCCGACAGGTGCAGCCGGTCCTGACCCCACATCACCGGGTTGCGGAACTCGTCGTCGGCGAACAGGTCGATCAGGTGCGCGCCGTAGCGGTCCGCGGTCTCGCCGACGGCCCGGTTGAGCGCGGCCGCCCGCGGGCCGATGATCCGCTGTCCCGGCAGCCGGCTGGTGACGTCGGCGAACCGGAACACCACGACGTCGGCACCGGTCGACCGCAGGTCGCTGACGACCGAGTCGAACTGGGCCATCAGGGCCTCCGGGTCGAACGAGCGGCGCAGGACGTCGTTGCCACCGGCCGCGAAGCTGATCAGGTCCGGCTTCATCGCCAGCGCGGCCGGCACCTGCTCCTCGACCACGTTGGGAAACAGCCGGCCACGGATCGCCAGGTTCGCGTATCGGAAGTCCGGCCGCGTCCATCGCCAGCCGCGCCGCGACCAGATCGGCCCAGCCCCGATAGCTGCCGTCCGGGTACGGATCGTCCATTCCCTCGGTGAAGCTGTCGCCGACCGCTACGAAACTACCCCACGCACGCCGCATCATGGCGCCATTCTGACACTGCCGGCGACGGCGCCAAAGTCGGTCGACTCCCCTCATGTACCCCACCTAGGCTGCACGAGATGCTGCTCCGCATGGCCACGTTGTTCCTCCGCACGCTGCGCGAGGATCCGGCCGACGCCGAGGTCGCCAGCCACCGCCTGCTGCTGCGGGCCGGATACATCCGGCGGGCCGCGCCGGGCGGCTTCACCCTGGCTGCCGCTCGGCAAGCTCGTGCTCGACCGGGTCACCGAGGTGGTCCGGGCGGAGATGGAGGCGGTCGGCGCGCAGGAGGTGCAGTTCCCGGCGTTGTTGCCGCGCGAGCCCTACGAGACGAGCGGGCGCTGGGTCGAATACGGCGACGACATCTTCACGCTGGCCGACCGGCGGGGCGCGGAGTTCCTGCTGGCGCCCACCCACGAGGAGATGTTCGCGCTGCTGGTGCGCGACCTGTTCAGCTCCTACCGGGACTACCCGGTGACGCTCTTCCAGGTGCAGAGCAAGTTCCGCGACGAGGCCCGGCCCCGCGCCGGGCTGCTGCGCGGGCCGCGAGTTCCTGATGAAGGACGCCTACTCGTTCGACCTCGACGACGCCGGCCTGGCGCGCGTCCTACGCGACCATGCGCGCGGCGTACCAGCGGATCTTCGACCGGCTCGGGATGAGCTACACGATCGTCAAGGCCATGTCCGGGCTGATGGGTGGCTCGGCGTCCGAGGAGTTCCTGGCCACGGCGCCGGCCGGCGAAGACACCTACGTGGGCTGCGCGGCCTGCGCCTACGCCGCCAACACCGAGGCCGTGGTCACCCCGCCCGGTGCGGCGAGCGACCCGGCAGCGCGGCCGGCCGCGACCACGCACGACACGCCTGACACCCCGACCATCGAGTCGCTGGTCGCGCTGGCCAACGCGCGCCGGCTCGGCGGCCGCGACGACTGGACCGCGGCCGACACGCTCAAGAACGTCGTGGTGACGGTCACCCCGCCCGGAGGCAAGGGCGTGCCGCTGGTGATCGGTGTGCCCGGCGACCGGGAGGTCGACCTCAAGCGCCTGGCCGCGGCCGTCGAGCCGGCCACGGTGGCGATGTTCGACGACTGGGCCGCCCACCCATCGCTGGTGCGCGGCTACATCGGCCCCCAGGTGCTCGCCGGGCTCGGCATCCGCTACCTCGTCGACCCTCGGGTCGCGGTCGGCACCGCCTGGCTGACCGGAGCGAACGAGGCCGGCCGGCACGCGATCGACGTCACGCACGGGCGGGACTTCGGCGCCGACGGCACGATCGAGGCGGCCGAGGTGCGCGCCGGTGACCCCTGCCCGGCCTGCGGCGAAGGCACGCTGACGATCCGCCGGGGCATCGAGATCGGCCACGTCTTCCAGCTCGGGCGCCGGTTCACCGACGCCTTCGCGGTCGACGCGCTCGGCGCCGACGGCAAGCCGGTCCGGCCGACGATGGGCTCGTACGGCATCGGCATCTCCCGGGCGGTCGCGGCGATCGCCGAGCAGCACCACGACGAGCGTGGGCTGGTCTGGCCGGCCGCGGTCGCGCCGGTCGACGTGCACGTGGTCGCCGCCGGAAAGGGCGACCAGATCGCCGGTGCGCTCGCGCTCGGGCGAGCGGCTGCATCGGATGGGTCTGCGGGTCCTGGTCGACGACCGCCCCAACGTCTCGCCGGGGGTCAAGTTCACCGACGCCGAGCTGATCGGCGTCCCGATCGCCGTCGTGGTGGGCCGCCGTTTCGCCGAGGGATTCGTGGAACTGCGGGACCGGGCCACGGGTGAGCGGGTCGACATGTCCGTCGAGGAGGTCGCTGACGCGATTGCGACTCGCAGCGTCATTTCCGGCGTACCGTCGGCTTAGCTGAACGGAGACTGGGAGCGCCGGTCGCCCGCCGGCGTCACGACGGGGAGCGGGAGGGGCCGTGGCCACTGTGCGAGTTGCGGACGTGATGACCAAACGGATCGTCTACCTGCCGGCCGAGACACCGCTCGACGAGGCAGCCCGCGCGATGGCCGAAACCGACATCGGTGACGTGGTGGTGACCGAGGGCGCCAACCTGGCGGGGATGGTCACCGACCGCGACATCGTCACCCGCTCGGTCGCCACCAACCGCAAGCCGTCCACGGTGACGCTCGGCGAGGTCGCGGTCCGCGAGATCGTGATCATCGAGCAGTCGGCCACGCTCAAGGAGGCGGCCGACCTGATGCGACAGCGATCGGTCCGGCGGGTTCTGGTGGCCGACACCGACCGCCAGCTCGTCGGGATCATCGCCATGGGTGACCTGGCCCTCATCCACGAGACGGCAGCCACCGCGCAACGCAACTAACGTAGAACCCATGCCGCCGAAGTTGGCCGAGATCGTCGACGAGTTCCGCACCGCACCGCGCGACGTGGTGCTGGAGATGCTGCTCGAATACTCCGACGCCGTGCCGGCGTTGCCGCCCGAGCTGGCGGGTCACGCCGGCATGGAGCCTGTCCCCGAATGCCAGACGCCGTTCTTCCTCAAGGTCGAGGTGGCCGCGGACAAGACGGTGACGACCTGGTTCGACTGCCCGCCGGAGGCGCCGACGACGCGTGCCTTCGCCGGCATCCTGGCCGAAGGGCTGGCCGGTGCCAGCGCCGACGAGGTGCTGTCGGTGCCCGACGACCTCTACCAGCAGATGGGCCTGGCCCAGACGATCAGCCCGCTGCGGGTCCGCGGCGGCGCGGCGATTCTGGCCCGACTCAAGCGACAGGTGCGGGAACAGATCGCCTGAGCCCCGGGTTGCGGCCTGGCGTGGAGATCGAAATCTACGCCGATGTCGTGTGCCCCTGGTGCTACATCGGCAAGCGGCGGCTGGAGAAGGCGCTCGAGTCCTACCCCGGCGATGTGACCATCCGATACCGGCCGTTCCAGCTCGACCCGTCCCCCGTACCGCATCCCGTGCCGACCATCGAGGCACTCGCGGCGCAAGTTCGGTGGCCCCGAGCGGGCCCGCCAGATCACCGAGCACACCGCGCAGACCGCGGCCCGCGACGGTCTGGAGCATCGACTTCTCGCGGTCGCTTGCCGCCAACACGTTCGACGCGCACCGCGTGGTCCAGTTCGCGGACCAGGTCGGCAAGTCGGGCGAGATGGTGGAGGCCCTCTACGAGGCGCACTTCGTCGACGGCGTCGACGTCGGCTCGCACAAGGAGCTGGCCCGGCTGGCCGGCACCGATCGGCCTGGACGAGGCCGCGGCGGCCGAGTACCTGGAGTCGGGCGGCGGCACCGAAGAGGTACGCGCCGCCCTGGCCGAGGCCCGCGAGCTCGGCATCACCGCGGTGCCGATGTTCATCTTCGCCGGCAAGTACGGCGTCAGCGGCGCGCAGGAGACGACCACCCTGCTCGAGGTGCTGGCCGAGGTCGAGAAGCGCGAGGCGGCCGGCGCGGCTAGTTGATCTTCATGTTCCACGTGGAACATGAGGCGTCAGCGCGCGAGGTCGTCGACCACCTGGGCATTGGGCAGCAACGCGAGTGCGGCACCCGGCAGCTCGATCTTGCTGTGCCGCACACCCGACCCGATGATCACCCGCGCCGTGCCGGCGACGCGGGCGTCGACCAGGATCGGCCAGTCGGCGGGCAACCCGATCGGCGTGATGCCGCCGTACTCCATGCCGGTCAGCGTCACGGCCTCGTCCATCGGCGCGAAGCTGGCCTTGCGCGCGTCGAGCAGCTTGCGCACGATGCCGTTGACGTCGGCCCGCGTGGTGGCGAGCACCAGGCAGGCGGCGTAACGCACCTCGCCGCCTCGCTTGCCGGCCACGATCACGCAGTTGGCCGAGACGTCGAGCCCGACCTCGTACGCGTCGCAGAACGCCGCGGTGTCCGCGAGGTCGGGATCGATCGGCGCGACCAGGATGTCGTCGACCGACACGGCCGCATCACCCGGCCAGCGCTCGAGAGCCTCGACAACCGGCTTGGCCAACAGGTCGGTCCGGCTCAGCGCCGGCTCAGTCTTGAGCGTTCCCATCACAGCGCCGATCCTCGCACGGTCGAGGCCCGACCTGCCCCTAACTACTCGCCCGGTGGGAAGTCGGCGCCGCGGGACAGGGTTTCGGAGGTGCGGATGTCGGTCAGCGCGTCCTCGAAGGTCGAGGCCACGGCGTCGAAGGCGGCGCTGCCGAGGACCAGTCGGTGCGGTGGTGGGTCCTGGGCCATGGCCGCGAGCACTGCCTGGACGCCTCTTCGGGCGTCGCCGGGCTGGTTGCCGTCCTGCTCGACCATCGAGGCGCGCAGCCCCTCCAGCATCGGCCGGTAGTCGGCGATCTCCTCCTCGATCGGCTCGTCCGCGAAGCTGGCGTAGGCGCGGGTGCGGAAGGCTCCCGGCTCGACCGCCAGCACCTTGATGCCCAGCGGTGCGACCTCGGTGCGGAGCACGTCGGTGATCGCCTCGACGGCATGCTTCGCGGCGCTGTAGTACCCGAACCCGGTCACTCCGCGCACCCCGGCCACCGAAGACATGTTGACGACCCAGCCGCTGCGCCGGGCGCGCATCCCGGGCAGGACGGAGCGCAGCACGGTGAGCACGGCGAAGAAGTTGAGTTCCAGCTGCTGCCGCGCGGCCGCGTCGGAGGAGCCCTCGACCGAGCCGTACCAGCCCCGGCCCGCGTTGTTGACCAGCACGTCGATGCCGCCGAAGCGTTCCTCGGCCGCCTTCACGGCCGCGGCCACCTGCGCGGGGTCGGTGACGTCGAGCGGCAGGACCAGCGCCCGGTCGCCGTGCGACCGTTCCCAGTCGCGCAGCGGGTCGGTGCGCCGGGCGGTCAGCACCACACGGTCGCCGATCTCGAGCGCGGCATCCGCGTACGCCAGGCCGAAGCCCCCGGGTGTGCCGCCGGTGATGAACCAGGTCCTCATGGCTCGATCACCAACTCGGACACCGCCGGGCCGCTGAGCGTGAAGCGGTAGTGCAGGTCGACCAGCCCGCCGGGGAAGTCCCCTTCGAGCCGCTGCCGCACGTCATAGTGCTCGGCATCGACCTGGGTCGTCCCGATCAGCTCGGTCGTGAAGGTGTACTCGGCACCCGCGCCGGCGAGCCAGTCGCGGATCTCGTCCGTACCCCGATAGGTATGGCCGTCGTCACGCACCACCGCGTCCGGCGTGAAGACTGTGAGCGTGGTCTCGACGTCCCGGCCCTGGTGGGCCGTCAGATAGGTGGTGATCGTGGCGGGCAGGTTGGTTGCGTTCATGGACCCACCGTGACCCCTCCCGCCGGGAGAGGGTCAAGTCGTGGACCTTCCCCCAGGGAGAGGGAGCAAAATGGGCCAATGCGCCCAGGATTGACGATCGGCGAGTTCGCCGCACTCACCCACCTGAGCGTGCGTACGCTGCGCCGCTATCACGAGGCCGGCCTGCTCGAGCCGGCGCGCGTCGACGAGTTCACCGGCTACCGCTACTACTCGAGCGAGCAGATCCCGCCCGCGCAGGTCATCCACCGGCTCCGCGAGCTGGACGTGCCGTTGGCCGAGGTCAAGTCGATCCTCGCCACCGACGATCCGCAGCGGCGCACCGAGCTGATCGCGGGCCACCTCCGGCGCCTGGAGGAGCAGCTCGACCGCACCCGGTCCGCGGTCGCCTCGCTGCGCCAACTGCTCCGACCCGACCCCGCTGAGATCCAGGTCGAGCTGCGCTCGGTGCCGGCGCGGACCGTCGCCGCCGTCACCGGCCGGGTCGCCCTCCCGGACGTCCTCCCGTGGTACGCGGCCGCGATGGCCGACCTGGACGCCGCGTACCCGCCGGCCGAACGCACCGGCCCACCCGGCGGCCGCTACGCCAACGAGCTGTTCACCGAGGGCGCCGGGGTGCTGACGGTGTTCCGCCCGGTCCGCGAGCCGCGCGGGTCCGGCCGGATCGAGGCGGTCGAGCTGCCGGCGATCGACCTCGCCGTCGCGGTGCATTCCGGGCCGCACGACGACATCGACGTCACCTACGGGCGGCTCGGCGCCTGGGTGATCGAGCACGCGCTGGCCGTCGACGGCCCGGTCTACGAGACCTATGTGGTCGGCCCCCGCGACACCGACGTCGCCCGACCGTTGGCGCACCGAGATCGGCTGGCCCGTCTTCCGCGTCACCCCCGACTGAGGTCAGGCGGGAGCGACACCTCGACCACCAGGCCGCCGCCCGGGTTCGGGTGCGCCGCGACGTCGCCGCCGTGGGCGCGGGCCACTGAGCGGACGATCGACAGGCCGAGGCCCGTGCCGCGGGCGGAGCCGACCCGGTCGGTCAGCCGGCGGAACGGCTCGAAGAGGCCGGCCACCTCGTACGCCGGGACGACCGGGCCCGTGTTGGTCACCGTGAGCAGCGCGCGGCCGGCCTCCGAGCCGGTGGTCACCGTGACCCGGCCGGCGGCGACGTTGTGCCGGATCGCGTTCTCCACCAGGTTCTGCGCCAGCCGTTCGAGCAGGACCGGGTCGCCTGTGGTGGGCGCCGGCGTTCCGGACCGTTCGAAGGTCAGGCCGCGGGCCTCGCCGGCGAACTGTTCGTGCACCCGGGCCGCCACGTCGGCCAGGTCGACCGGCACCGGATCCGACACCGCCTGCTCCGAGCGGGCCAGCAGGAGCAGGCCGTCGATCAGCCGCTCGTGCCGGGCGTTCACCTCCAGCAGCGTCTCGCCCAGCCGGACCAGCTCGGTCGGCGCGCCCGGGCGGGCCATCGCCACCTCCAACACGGTCCGGTTCACCGCCAGCGGCGTACGCAGCTCGTGTGAGGCGTTCGCGACGAACCGGCGTTGGCCGTCGAACGCCGCGTCCAGCCGGGCCAGCATGTCGTCGAACGTGTCGGCCAGCTCGCGCAGCTCGTCGCGCGGGCCGGACAGCCCGATCCGCTCGTGCAGGTTGCGATCGGCGACCCGCCGCGCGGTCGCGGTGATCTGGGTCAGCGGGCGCAGCGTGCGGCCGGCCAGCAGCCAGCCCAGCCAGAGCCCGACCACCGTCGACGATCCCGACCGCGACGCCGCCGCGGGTCAGCAGCGAGTTGAGGGTGCGCTGGTTGATGTCCTCCTGCAGCTGTTCGGCCAACTGCACGTTCTCCAGGACACGCGCGCGCTGGTCCGGTGTCAGCCGGCGGGCCTCGATCGCCTCGGTGATCAGCTTCTTGTCGACCGCGATCCCGCCGATCAGGTCCTTCGCGCCCGCCGGCAGCTGCTCGCCGTTGACCTTGGCGAGGATCACCGACGCGTCGATCTTCTGGCGGTCGAGCGTGGCGTCCATCAACACGTAGGTCACGCCCAGCAGGGCGACGCCCGCGACCAGGAACACCAGGCCGTACGCGGCGGTCAGCCGGACCCGTACCGTCAGTCGCCTCATCGGATCTGGTACCCCACTCCCGGCACGGTCAGCACCACCTGCGGGTCACCGAGCTTGCGCCGCAGCGTCATCACGGTCACCCGCAGCACGTTGGTGAACGGGTCGATGTGCTCGTCCCAGGCCCGCTCCAGCAGTTGCTCGGCGCTCACCACCGCGCCGTCCGCGCGGAGCAGCTCCTCCAGCACGGCGAACTCCTTGCGGGACAGGGCCAGCGGCCGGCCGTCGCGGGTGACCGTGCGGCGGCCGGGGTCGAGCACCAGGCCGGCCGCGGACAGCAACGGCGGCGCGGCCGGCCGGGCCCGTCGACCGAGCGCGCGGACCCGCGCGACGAGCTCGGCGAACGCGAACGGCTTCGGCAGGTAGTCGTCGGCGCCCAGACCCAGACCGGCCACCCGGTCGGCGACGTCGACGGCCGCGGTCAGCATCAGCACCCGGGTCTCGGCGCCCGACGCGACCACCGCCCGGCAGACGTCGTCGCCGTGCACGATCGGCAGGTCCCGGTCGAGCACGAGCACGTCGTAGTCGTTGACGCCGAGCCGTTCCAGCGCCGCGTCGCCGTCGTAGACCACGTCGACCGCCAGCGCCTCGCGGCGCAGCCCTTCGCCGACCGCGTCGGCCAGCAGCCGCTCGTCCTCCACCACCAGTACCCGCACTCCGCCATGGTCGCCTACCAGCGGATAAGGCGGCCATAAGCGCTTGGGCCGCCTTGATGCCGGCCTTATCCAGCGGCGGCTGAACTGCTCCACGACGAAACACCGGAAGGAGCAGTCATGAGACGTACGTTGGCCGTACCCCTGCTGGTTCTCGGCCTCGGTCTGGCCGCCTGCGACAACGCGGGTGCGACACCCGGCGTGGCTTCCGCCGGCGGTGGCACGCCGAGCGCGAGCGCGGCCGCCGCTGACGACGAGGAGCGGGGCCGCGCGTTCGCGCAGTGCATGCGCGAGCACGGGGTCGAGATGCCCGATCCACAGCCGGGCGCCAAGATCGGCATCGAGCTGGAGAAGCTGGACAAGGACAAGGTCTTCGGCGCGGTCGACGCGTGCCGGGACCTGATGCCCGGCGGCGGCAAGGACGTCAAGCTCAACCCCGACCAGTTGGAGCGGCAGCGGGCGCTGGCGGAATGCATGCGGGCCAACGGTGTGGCCGACTTCCCCGACCCGGATCCCGACGGTGGGGCGGCCGTCCGCGAGTACATCCTGGACAAACACGACGACGACGTGCTCGCCGCGCTCGAGAAGTGCCGCGATGTCGTGCCCACGCCCAGTGGCCGGCCGGGAGTCGGCAGGTGAGGCGGGTGGTCCTCGTGGCCGGCATCGCGGTGGTCGCGGCCGGAGCCGCGGTCACGGCCGCGGTCGGTTTCGGTGGTGGCGACGCTGGTACGGCGCACGCCGGCGACCTGCCGCCGAAAACCGCGACGGTGACCCGGCAGACGCTGGTCGACACCGACGAGGTCGAGGGTCGCCTCGGCTACGGCGAACCGGTCGCGGTGCGCGGCACCGGCGGCATGGTCACCTGGCTGGCGGCCGAAGGCGCGACGGTGACCCGCGGCAAGCCGGTGTTCCGGGCCGACGGCGACCCGGTCGTGCTGCTCTACGGCGCGCTGCCGCTCTACCGGCCGCTCTCGCCGGGCCTCGACGGTCCCGACGTGCGGCAGTTCGAGCGGAACCTGGCGGCACTGGGCTACACCGGCTTCACCGTCGACGACGACTACACCGGTGCCACGGCCGACGCGGTCCGGGAGTGGCAGGAGGACCTCGGCGTCGACGAGACCGGCACGGTCGGCGCGCACCTGGTCACCTACGCGCCGGGGCCGATCCGGGTGGCCGCGCACGGCGCGCCCGTCGGTGCTCCGGCCGGCGGCACCGTGCTCAGCTACACCGGCACCACCCGGCTGGTCACGATCGACCTGCCGGTCGGCGACCGCGACCTGGCCGTGGCCGGCGCGGTGGCGTCGATCGAGCTGCCGGACGGCAAGACCGCGCCGGGCACGGTGGCCACGGTCGGCGCGGTGGCGACGGCAGGGCCAGAACGACGCCGAGCCCACCATCGAGGTGACCGTGACGGTCACCGACCAGCGTGCGCTGGGCGACCTGCGGGAGGCGCCGGTCGATGTGGCGCTGACCGCCGGCCGGCGGGCCGACGTGCTGACCGTGCCGGTCGCCGCGCTGGTCGCGCTGGCCGAGGGCGGCTACGGCGTGCAGGTCGTCGACGGTGGCACGAGCCGTTTCGTCGCGGTCGAGACCGGGCTGTTCGCCGACGGCCGGGTCGAGGTCAGCGGTGCGGGCCTGGCGGCGGGCCTGACCGTGGGGATGCCGTCATGACCCTGGTGGCGATGCGCGACGTGCGCAAGGAGTACCCGGGCGGCGTCGTCGCGCTCGACGGCATCTCGCTGTCCGTCGACGAGGGCGAGCTGGTCGCCATCGTCGGGCCGTCCGGCTCCGGCAAGTCGACCGTGCTGCACCTGGTCGGCACGCTCGACCGGCCGACCTCGGGCACGGTCGAGATCGACGGGAACGACGTCGGCGCGTTACCCGACCGCCAGCTCTCGGCACTGCGGGCGCGCCGGATCGGTTTCGTCTTCCAGCAGTTCCACCTGGCGCCGGGGGTTACCGCGCTGGACGACGTCGCCGACGGCCTGCTCTACGCCGGGGTACGCCGCTCGGTTCGGCTGGACGGGCCCGGGAGGCGCTGCACACCGTCGGGCTCGCGCACCGGATGCGACACCGCCCGCACGAGCTCTCCGGCGGCGAGAAGCAGCGGGTCGCGATCGCCCGCGCGGTGGTCGGCGAGCCGGCGCTGCTGCTGGCCGACGAGCCGACCGGCAACCTCGACTCGGCTTCCGGCGCGGCGGTGCTCGACCTGCTGCACGGGCTGCACGGTGCCGGCACCACGATCATCGTGATCACCCACGACCGGGAGGTCGCGGCCCGGCTGCCGCGGCGGGTGGAGATCCGCGACGGCCGGATCGCGGGGGTGCGCGGGTGACCCGGCTGCGCGCCTCCGACCTGGTCCGGCTCGGCGCCGCCGGGCTGCGCTCCCGGCCGCTGCGGGCCGTGCTCGCCGCGCTGGGCATCGCGATCGGCATCGCCGCGATGGTCGCGGTCGTCGGCGTCTCCGCGTCGAGCCGGGCGGAACTGCACCGCACCCTCGACCGGCTGGGCACCAACCTGCTCACCGTCGGGCCCGGCAGCAAGCTGTTCGCCGACGAGCCGGCGACGTTGCCGCTCGACGCGCCCGCGATGGTCGGCCGGATCGGCCCGGTGACCGCGGTCAGCGCGACCGGGCGGGTGGACGCGAAGGTCTACCGCACCGACCGGATCCCGGCGGCGCAGAACGGCAGCATCGCGGTGGTGGCCAGCTATCTCGACCTGCCCGCCACGGTGGGCGCGACGGTCGACCGGGGTGTCTGGCTCAACTCGGCGACGGCGCACTATCCGGCCGTGGTGCTGGGCGCGGTGGCGGCCGACCGGTTGGGCACGGTGACCGGGCAACCGGTGTGGCTGGGCGGCGACTGGTTCACCGTCGTCGGCGTGCTCGCGCCGGTGCCGCTGGCGCCGGAGCTCGACACGTCGGCGCTGGTCGGCTGGCCGGCGGCGACCTCGTATCTCGGCTTCGACGGGCACCCGACGACCATCTACACGCGGGCCGACGAGGCGGCGGTGGAGGCCGTGGCCGCGGTGCTCGCCGGCACCGCCAACCCGGAGACGCCGTCGGAGGTCGAGGTGTCCCGGCCGTCCGACGCGCTGGAGGCGGGCCGGGCCGCGGACGACGCGTTCACCGGGCTGCTGCTCGGGCTCGGCGCGGTGGCGCTGCTGGTCGGCGGTGTCGGGGTGGCCAACACGATGGTGATCTCGGTGCTGGAGCGGCGGGGCGAGATCGGCCTGCGCCGCTCGCTCGGCGCGACCCGGGGGCAGATCCGGGCGCAGTTCCTCGCCGAGTCGCTGCTGCTGTGCGCGCTCGGCGGGGTCGGCGGCGTGCTGCTCGGCATCGGGGTGACCACGGCGTACGCGCTGACCCAGGGCTGGCCGGCGGTCGTGCCGGCGTGGGCGTCGCTCGGCGCGCTGGCGGCGACCCTGCTGATCGGCGCGGTGGCCGGGCTCTATCCGGCGGTCCGGGCGGCCCGCCTGGCACCGACCGTCGCGCTGGCCGGGTCGTAACTAGATGGTTTCGCTATCTAGATAGCCGTGCTAGCGTGCTCGACTGTGGATCAGGATCGCCGGGCGCAGTGGTTGCGGGGCGTGCTCGACCTTTGTGTGCTCGGGCTGCTCGCGCGCGGCGACTCCTACGGCTACGAGCTGGCCCAGTCCCTGCAGTCCGCGGGGCTCGGCACGATCCAGGGCGGCACGCTCTATCCCGTGCTGTTGCGGTTGCAGCGCTCCGGCCTGGTGACCGTCTACTGGCGCGAGGGCGGCGGCGGTCCGGCCCGCAAGTACTACACGATCAGCGCCGCGGGCCTTGGGGTCGTCGCCGACGCCGCCGGCCAATGGGCGGCGTTCGCCGGCGGGGTCGGCGCGATACTCCAGGAAAGGACGGCGCGGTGAGACACGAGATCTGGCTGGCCGCACTCACCGACGAGCTCCGGCGGCACGGCGTCGGGCCCGACCTGGCCGCACACGTGGTGGCCGAGGCGGCCGGGCATCTGCGCGACAGCGGTGAGCCGCCACTGCGGGCGTTCGGTCCGCCGTCGGCTTACGCCGCGGCGGTCGCGGACAGCGTCGGTGGCGCGGTCGCCGCACCCGCGCGGGCCGCCGTCGGCCCGGTGCGGTTGCGGGCCGTCGACATCGTCAAGCGGTACGGGCGGCGCACGGTGCTCTCCGGCGTCTCGCTGACCGTGCACGCCGGCCAGGTCGCCGCGGTGGTCGGCGCCAACGGCTCCGGCAAGTCGACGTTCCTGCAGATCTGCGCCGGTCTGGCTGGGGCCGACGGCGGCCGGGTCGAGCTGCACGGCACGGTCGGCTACTGCCCGCAGGCCGGCGGCACCGCTGACTTTCTCCTGGCTGACGAGCACTTCGCGCTGATCGGCGCCGGTCGTGGTGTGCCACGTGCCGCGGCTGCGCGGGCCGGAGCCCAGCAGGCGGCCGCCCTCGACTGGGTGCCCGGCGACGCGCAGGCCCGGCACCTGTCCGGCGGCACCCGGCAGAAGCTCAACCTGGTGCTCGCCGGGCTCGGCGACCCCGACGTGCTGCTGCTCGACGAGCCCTACCAGGGCTTCGATCGCGGCACGTACCTCGACTTCTGGCACGAGGTCTGGCGCTGGCGCGACGCGGGCAAGGCCGTCGTGGTGGTCACCCACCTGCTCAACCAGCTCGACCGGGTCGACCTCGTGCTCGACCTGTCGGCCGGCTCCACGGGGGTGGCGGCATGAACCGGACCGTGACGATCGCCGAGATGACCCTCCGCGAGACCGGGCGGCGGCGGGGCGTACTCGTGCTGCTCCTGGTCCTGCCGTTGGCGTTCTACCTGGCCCGGCGGGGCGACTACCTGGGTCAGTCGATCCGCTTCGTGTGCCTGGGTCTGAGCTGGGCGCTGAGCACGGCGGCGCTGTTCGTGGGTTCCGCGGCGCGGTCGCTCGAGCCTCGGCTGCGGCTGTCGGGCTATCGCACGCACCAGCTCTTTCTCGGGCGGCTGTTGGCGCTCTGGACGCTCGGGCTCGCGCTCTCGGCGCCGTACTTCCTGCTGATCCGGCTCGACCAGCAGAACGTGCGGTACGGCGCGATCGCGGTGATCATGCTGCTCGGCGTGCTGGTGGCGCCGCTGCTCGGGCTCGCCGTCAGCGCGCTGCTGCCCCGCGACCTGGAGGGGATGCTGGTGCTGCTGACCGTGGTCGGCCTGCAGATGATCCTCGACCCGGCGGGCAACGCGGCCCGGGTGCTGCCGTTCTGGTTCAGCCGCGAGATCGCCACGTACGCGGTCGACCACACGTCCGCGGGTTATCTGGACCGGGGACTGCTGCACGGCGCGGTGACCGCGGTGCTGCTCCTCGTGGTGGTCGCGGTCGCGTTCGGTGTCCGGCTCCGCCGGCGGCCGCACGTCAGAATTGTCGGAGGGCTCTCCTAGCCTCCTCCGCATGGATGTCGTTCTGATCCCTGGGTTGTGGCTCGACGGGTCGTCCTGGGACGAGGTCGTGCCGGTGCTGGAGAAGGCCGGTCATCGCACGCACGCGTTGACGCTGCCCGGCATGGTGGCCGGCGCCGACCGGTCTTCGATCACCATCGGTGATCACGTCGACGCGGTGGTCGCCGTGGTCGATGACCTGGAGCCGCCCGACGGCATCGTGCTGGTCGGCCATTCCGGTGGTGGGGCGATCGCGCATGCGGCGGTCGACGCCCGGCCGTCGCTGGTCGACCGGGTGGTCTACGTCGACGCGGTCCCAGCCGCCGACGGTGACTGCGTCAACGACAGTCTGCCGGTCGTCGACGGTGAGATCCCGCTGCCCGATTGGTCGCTGTTCGACGACGAGGACCTGGTCGACCTGTCCGAGCCGCTGCGGGCGGCCTTCCGGGCCCGGGCGATTCCGTCACCGCGGCTGGTGGCGGCCGGGCCGGTCTCGCTGTCCGATCCTCGTCGCTTCGACGTGCCGGCGACGGTGATCGCCTGTGAATACCCGAGCGTGCGGCTGCGGTCACTGATTGAGACCGGTTCGCCCTACACTGCCGAGCTCGCCCGCATTCGTGATGTCTCTTACATCGACCTGCCCACGGGGCACTGGCCGCAGTTCACCCGCCCTGTCGAGCTCGGGGAGGTGATTATTGCCGCTGCCCAACTGGCCTGACCGACCTCTCGGCTGGTGCGGTGGCCGAGTCACCCTGTCAGGATGGGTTGCCATGGTGGTGGCGATGGCTTCGACGCGGGATCTGACCGACTGGTTACGCGGCAGCGGGTTGTTGATCGTCCTGTTCGTCGTCGGCGCGATCCTGCTGTCCCGACTGACCCGGT
Organism: uncultured Actinomycetota bacterium; assembly: GCA_963840005.1. Taxonomy (GTDB): domain Bacteria; phylum Actinomycetota; class Actinomycetes; order Mycobacteriales; family Micromonosporaceae; genus Asanoa. The sequence goes on from CAWIXO010000005.1 coordinate 71,205, forward strand.
GGGTCAGCGGACGCATCTATCAGCGGATAGACGCCCACCCCGGCAGCACCGGGCAGATCGCCGACGAGGGAGCGAAGCACCGCCACGTCGTGACCCAGGGCCTGACCTGGGTGATCATCGTGGCGATCTACTCGATCACCGCCGTGCTCGTCCTGCAGCGCCTCGGCGTCCCGGTGACCGGGCTGGTCGCGCCCGCGGCGGTGCTCGGTGTCGCGCTCGGCTTCGGCGCCCAGCGGATCGTGCAGGACATCCTGGCCGGCACGTTCATCATCTTCGAGCGCCAGTACGGCTTCGGCGACGTCGATCCGGCTCGGCACGCCTCGGCTCGGAGGCCGGCGTGACCGGCACCGTCGAGGAGGTCACCCTGCGGATCACCCGCCTGCGCACCCTCCAGGGCGAGGTGGTGATGATCCCCAACGGCCAGATCGTGCAGGTCATCAACATGTCGCGCGACTGGGCCCGGGCGATCGTCGACGTCCCGGTGCCGGCCAGCGTCGACCTGACGCGCGCCAGGGAGATCCTCCAGGAGGTCACCGCCGCCGCGGTCGAAGACCCGACCCTCGGGCGACGCTGCTGCTCGACGCGCCGACGGTGCTCGGGCGTGGAGAGCCTCGAGGTCGACTCGGTGCACCTGCGGATCGTCGCCCGCACGCTGCCGGGCAAGCAGTTCGACGTGGGCCGCGAGCTGCGCTCCCGGGTGGCGATCGCCTTCCAGCACGAAGGCATTCGGGTGGTCACGGCGCTCGACACCGCCGAGCCGATGGCCGCCTCATGAGCCGCCACCTGGGCAAGGTCCGGCTCTCGACGCTGGTGCTGCTGCTGGTCTTCGTGGTCGCCTTCGCCGCGTATCTGCTGTTGCGGCCGGAACCGGCGGGCGCGCGGGTGGGTGACCAGCGTGGGTCCGGCACCGAACAGCAGCGGAATCCGCCGCCGGCGGAGACCACCCCGCCGCCCACCCCGCGCGACACCGACTCGTCGCCGAAGCCGTCGACGTCACCGACCCACTCGCCAACGCCCACGCACCGGCCGACTACGCCTCCGCCGACGTCGACGCCGGAACCGCCGCCGGAGAGCCCGTCGACCCCGCCGTCCCCGTCGACGGAGCCACCCGGTCCGTCGGAGGCGCCGGCGTCCTGACCGTCGGGTCGAGCATCCTGGCGTAGTAGGTGACGTTCGCGACGTGCTCCACGACCGCGCGGATCGACCAGGCACCGTCTTCGGGTTCGCGGTCCAGGGTCGCGGCGTCGAGTTGCTGGAGCCGGGCGCGGTAGCAGACGCCTAGCCGGGTCAGCCGGCTGCGCGCCTCGTCCAGGTCGGTCTCGGTGAACCGGGCGAAGTCGGCGTGGGTGGTCACCGTCCGGCCGTGCCACTCGTCGGGGATGGTGGGCAGTCCGGCGAGCCGGCAGTCGATCTCGGCGAGGTGGTCGACCAGGTGATCGGCGACGCGGCGGATCGCCTTGTGCGGTGTCCAGGCGTTGCCGTCGCGGTGGACCGGGCGCCCGTCCCAGCCCAGCCAGGTCTCGGCGCGGGTCAACACCTCGTCGACCGCCGACGGAATCAGCTCAATGATCATGAGCCGACGGTAGGTGCCGGACACTTCGTTCGGCGCCGAAGCGTCGCCGGCCTACCGTTGGGCGATGACCACCGACGTCGACCTGGCCGCGGCCGCGCGGCTCATCGCCGAGCCGGCCCGTGCCGCGATGCTCGACGCGCTCCTGTCCGGGCAGGCCCTGGCCGCCGGTGAGCTCGCCCGGGCCGGCGGCGTGCGGGCCTCGACGGCCAGCGGCCACCTGGCCCAACTCGTCGACGGCGGCCTGGTCGAGGTCGCCCAGAGCGGCCGCCACCGCTATTTCCGGCTGGCCTCGCCCGATGTCGCGCACGCCCTGGAGGCGCTGGGCGCGATCAGCCCCCCGCGGCCCATCCGCTCTTTGCGCCAGTCCCGCACGGACGAGGCGATGACGTTCGCCCGCACCTGCTACGACCACCTGGCCGGCATCGTCGCGGTGTCCCTGGTCGACGCCTTCGTAGGTCAGTCGCTCCTGGAGGCCGGCGGCGACGGCTTCACCCTGACACCGGCCGGAGCCGAGGCGCTGGCCGACGCGGGCGTGGACGTGGCCGGCGCGCGGACGAGCCGGCGAGCGTTCGCCCGCTCCTGCCTCGACTTCACCGAACGCCGCCCGCACCTGGCCGGCGCCCTGGGCGCGGCGTTGTGCGCACATGCGCTGGCGGAAGGCTGGTTCGTGCGGCGGGCGCCCGGCCACCGCGCTCTCCGGGTCACCGACGAGGGCCGCCGGCAGCTGTCGAAGCGCTGGAACATCACCCCGCCGTAGCGGTCAGCCAGCCGGGTTGCTCAGCATCCGGGCGACCATCTCGAACGACGCGGCGCCCAGGTCGAGGTTCGCGGCGGCCTCGCGGATCGGCTGTTCGAGCTGCGGGTCGTAGCCCTCGAGACCGGTCTCCTCCTCGACTACCTGGCCGAGCAGGAACATCGTCCGCAGCAGAGCGGTGGCTGCCTCACCGGTGTCGCCGTAGGGGACGTTCATCTCGGCGGAGTCCGCGTAGAGGGAGAGCTGGATGCCGGTGCGTTCGTGGCTGATCTCGCCGCCGTCGTCGGTCAGGGTGGCCTCGACCTCGCCCAGCAGCAGCTTCGCCCGGGTGACCACCCGCTGCCAGACCTGTCTCTCCGGCCCGGCACCGAAATCCTGGTAGTCCTCGGCGGCTTCCATCGCCTCGTCCCAGCTCTGCCCCGGCTGCCGGCGCAGAAACATGAGGTCATAGCTCACGGGCGCAGCGTACCGGCGGCGGTGAACGCATGGACGAGCGTGAACAGGTGGCGTTGGTGGCCGTTAGACGGACCCGCGATCGTCTCTTCGCGGCGCGTCCAGACCTAACCGGCCGGCAGTGCGGTGGAGCCGAGGGGACTCGAACCCCTAACCCCTGCCTTGCAAAGGCAGTGCTCTGCCAGTTGAGCTACGGCCCCGACGGCGCGGTGCGAGCCGCCAGTTCGGTCGGGAACGAACTAGCGCAGGTCGGGCGCGGTGGTCGCCTCGTGCCACAGAGCCCGCTCGTCGTTGGACGTCCTTGACCTTCTTGACCACGAGGGCGGCGACGCCGACGACGCCGGCGAGGATCAGCAGCTTCTTCAACATTGGGGCGAGTCCTCCGCTCGACTGGCTGTCGGACCGTCTGAAGTGGGGCTAGCTGGAATCGAACCAGCGACCTCAGAGTTATCAGCTCTGCGCTCTAACCGACTGAGCTATAGCCCCGTGCGACCGAGCAAGGTTACCGTACCGCCCGCGCTTCCCCCAACTCGGGATACCCGGCGCGGCCGAGGGCCCGTAACGCCACCGCGAGGCGCTGCCGCGTTCGCAGCACGCCTCCGGTGACCGGACGGTACTCGACCGTCGAGGCTCAGTCCCGCTCGGCGAGCGTCAGCTCGATGCCGCCGACCAGGTCGGCGCAGACGTTGTAGATGAACGCGCCCAGCGTGGCCAGCGCGGTGAACAGCACCACGTTGACCAGCGCCGATCAGGGCCGAGCTGCCGATCACGCCCTTGGCGGTGATCTTGAAGCGTGCTGCCGTCGCTGCCCGCCGCTGGCGCTGATCAGGTCGGCCAGGCTGTTGTTGACGCTCTCGAAGACACCCATCGCGTCGAGCGCCAGGTAGAGCACCGAGGTCGCGACGATCACCACGATGAACAGCACCAGCGACACGGCGAACGAGAACTTCATCACCGACCACGGGTCGATCCGCTTGAGTTGCAGCCGGGCCCGGCGCGGACCCGCGCGGAGGCGGCCGAGCCGACCGTCGCAGCGGGCCGCGCGCACCGCCTCGGTCACCCGGGCCGCGCCGCACCGCGGACGCCGGACCCGCGCCGGCCGCACCGGGCCGGCGTCGCGGCCGGCCGGTCGCCGTGCCGGCCGAGCCGGCCGCCGACGCCGCCGTGGCTCGCGCGCCGGACCGTCGCCGGCTGCGCGCCAGGGCCGTGGCCCGCGCCGGGACCGTGGCTCGGCCGGGGCCGGCGTCACCGGACGGTCGCCCGGGCGCGCTGCCGGCACGCCGGGCGCGTGATCGGCTCGGCGGCGTCGCCGGACGGGCCGGAGGGCAGACCGCCGCCGGCCGGAGCGTCGACGGAGACCGGCGACTGCGGACCGGACCGGACGCCAGGCGCGCCGGCGGGCCCGGACGCCTCGGAGCCCCCGTCGGACGCGGCTCGCCGCTCCTCGCCAGGCTTGTCCGGCGGCGGTGGCATGCCCGGCGCCCGGGTGAACTTGGGGCGACGGCGCGTCGGCGGGGACTGCCGCCCGGCCGACTGCCGCGCGGCCGGTCGCTGACGCGCCGGCCTCCGCGGCCTCGCTCGTCGACCGGGTTGGCCGAGGCCCCCGCAGTCCCCGACTTCGCCTGTGTCTCCGTCATCAACTAGTCCTGTTCGTCGGGCTCGTCGGCATTGCGAGCAATCGCCACGATGGTCACGCCGTCCGGCAGGTCCATGAGCTTGACCCCCATTGTGTTCCGGTCGCGCGTCCGGCGTACAGGCTTCACCGGAGTCCGGATGACACCGCCGTTGCAGGTGATCGCGAACAGCTCGTCGTCCGGGCTGATCACCACCGCGCCGACCAGACCGCCGCGGCGTTCGGTGATCTTCGCGGTCAGCACGCCCTTACCGCCCCGCCCCTGCACCGGATACTCCTCGATCGGGGTGCGCTTCGCGTATCCGCCGTTCGTGGCCACCAGCACGTCCAGTGCCCGTCCCGCGGACGACCTCCATGGCCAGCAGCTCGTCGTCGTCGGTGAACCGCATGCCGATCACGCCGGAGGTGGCCCGGCCCATCGGCCGCAGCGCCTCGTCGGTGGCGTTGAACCGGATCGCCTGCGCCTGCTTGCGACACCAGCAGCAGGTCGTCCTCCGGCGCCGACCAGCGCGGCACCGACCAGCTCGTCCTCGTCGCGCAGGTTGATCGCGATGATGCCGCCCGGACCGGTTGGAGTCGAACTCCTCCAGCTTGGTCTTCTTGACCAGGCCGTTCTTGGTGGCCAGCACCAGGTACGGCGCCACCTGGTAGTTCGCGGATCTCGATGACCTGGGCGATCTGCTCGTCCGGCTGGAAGGCGAGCAGGTTGGCCACGTGCTGGCCCTTGCGCCGCCCGGCTGGCCTCCGGCAGCTCGTACGCCTTGGCCCGGTAGACCCGGCCCTTGTTCGTGAAGAACAGGATCCAGTCGTGGGTGGAGCAGACGAAGAAGTGGCTGACGATGTCGTCCTGCCGCAGCGTGGCGCCGCTGACGCCCTTGCCGCCGCGCCGCTGCGAGCGGTACAGGTCGACCTTGGTGCGCTTGGCGTACCCGGTGCGGGTGATCGTGACGACCACGTCCTCGCGGGCGATGAGGTCCTCCATCGAGACCTCGCCGTCGAACGGGATGATCTTGCGTGCGCCGCTCGTCGCCCCACTTCGCGACGATCTCGGCGAGCTCCTCGGAGACGATCTTCCGCTGCCGCTCCGGCTTGGCGAGGATGTCCTTGCAGGTCGGCGATCTCGATCTCGATCTTGGCCAGCTCGTCGATGATCTTCTGCCGCTCCAGGGCGGCGAGCCGGCGCAGCTGCATGTCGAGGATCGCGGTGGCCTGGATCTCGTCGATCTCCAGCAGCCGGATCAGGCCGCTGCCGGGCGTCGTCCACGGTCGGCGAGCGCCGGATCAGGGCGATGACCTCGTCGAGCGCGTCCAGCGCCTTGACCAGACCGCGCAGGATGTGCGCCCGCTCCTCGGCCTTGCGCAGCCGGTACGCGGTCCGCCGGACGATGACCTCGATCTGGTGCGCGACGTAGTAGCGGATGAACTGGGCCAGGTTGAGCGTGCGCGGCACGCCGTCGACCAGCGCCAGCATGTTGGCGCCGAAGGTCTCCTGCAGCTGGGTGTGCTTGTAGAGGTTGTTCAGCACGACCTTGGCGACCGCGTCGCGCTTGAGCACGATCACGATCCGCATGCCGGTGCGGCCGGAGGACTCGTCGCGGATGTCGGCGATGCCGGCGAGCTTGCCCTCCTTGACCAGCTCGGCGATCCGCTCGGCCAGGTTGTCCGGGTTGACCTGGTAGGGCAGCTCGGTGACGACCAGGCAGGCGCCGGCCCCGCTTGTCCTCCTCGACCTCGACCACCGCGCGCATCCGGATCGAGCCGCGGCCGGTGCGGTACGCGTCCTCGATCGCCTGCGGTGCCGACGATCAGGCCGTCGGTCGGGAAGTCCGGGCCCTTGACGATCCGCAGCAGCGCGTCGAGCGTGGTCGCCTCGTCGGCCTCCGGGTTGTCCAGGCACCACTGCACCGCCGCGGCGATCTCGCGCAGGTTGTGCGGCGGGATCTTGGTGGCCATGCCGACCGCGATGCCCTCGGAGCCGTTGACCAGCAGGTTCGGGATCCGCGACGGCAGGATCGTCGGCTCCTTGGCCCGGCCGTCGTAGTTGGCCTGGAAGTCGACGGTGTCCTCGTCGATGTCCCGCAGCATCTCCATCGCCAGCGGGTCGAGCTGGCACTCGGTGTACCGCATGGCGGCGGCCGGGTCGTTGCCCGGCGAGCCGAAGTTGCCGTTGCCGTCGACCAGCGGGTAGCGCAGCGACCAGGGCTGCGCCATCCGGACCAGCGCGTCGTAGATCGCCGAGTCGCCGTGCGGGTGGAACTGACCCATCACGTCGCCGACGACGCGGGAGCACTTCACGTAGCCGCGGTCGGGCCGGTAGCCGCGAGTCGAACATCGCGTAGAGGATCTTGCGGTGCACCGGCTTGAGGCCGTCGCGGACGTCCGGCAGCGCCCGGCCGACGATGACGCTCATCGCGTAGTCGAGGTAGGAGCGCTGCATCTCCACCTCGAGCCCGACCGGCTCGATGCGGTCGCGTGCCGGCGACCGCGGCGACGGCCGCGGCGTCGAGCTCCGGCTCGCTCGGCGTAGGACTCGGGGTATCCGTCACAGTCAACCCTTATCAGACTCAGAGCCGTCTTCGTGCTGTGGATAACGGCTGTGGAAACCGGCCAGGCTGTGGATAACTTCTGTGGACTGTCGACGATCGGCCGGGCGTGCGCCGGCCGACCGTCGACGGTCGCGTCAGATGTCCAGGAACCGGACGTCCTTGGCGTTGCGCTGGATGAACGAGCGGCGGGCCTCGACGTCCTCGCCCATCAGCACGCTGAACAGCTCGTCGGCGGTTGCGGCGTCGTCGAGGGTGACCTGACGCAGCGTGCGGGTGCGCCGGGTTCATCGTGGTCTCCCACAGCTCCGGGTAGTTCATCTCGCCGAGACCCTTGAACCGCTGGATGTCGTCCGGCTTGGCGTTGGGCTTCTTCTCCTGGCGCAGCGCGATCAGCCCGTCGCGCTCGCGGTCGGAGTACGCGTACTGGGCGTCGTCGCCCTTCTTGTTCCACTTGATCTTGTAGAGCGGCGGCGGCGGCCAGGTAGACGTGGCCCAGCTCGACCAGCGGCCGCATGAAGCGGAACAGCAGGGTGAGCAGCAGCGTCTGGATGTGCTGGCCGTCGACGTCGGCGTCGGCCATCAGCACGACCTTGTGGTAGCGCAGCTTCTCGATGTCGAACTCGTCGTGGATGCCGGTGCCCAGCGCGGTGATCAGCGCCTGGACCTCGTTGTTCTTCAGCACCCGGTCGATGCGGGCCTTCTCCACGTTGAGGATCTTGCCGCGGATCGGCAGGATCGCCTGGGTCCGCGGGTCGCGGCCCTGCTTGGCCGAGCCGCCGGCCGAGTCGCCCTCGACGATGAACACCTCGGACACGCGCGGGTCGGTCGACTGGCAGTCGGCCAGCTTGCCCGGCATCGAGCCGGACTCCAGCAGCGACTTGCGCCGGGCCAGCTTGCGGGCCTGCTGCGCGGCGATCCGGGCCCGGGCGGCCTGGGTCGCCTTGGTGATGATCATCTTGGCCTCGGCCGGGTTGCGCTCGAACCAGTCGACCAGCCACTCGTTGCAGGCCTTCTGCACGAAGCTCTTCACCGTCGGTGTTGCCGAGCTTGGTCTTGGTCTGGCCCTCGAACTGCGGGTTGGCCAGCTTCACCGAGATGATCGCGGCGAGGCCCTCGCGGATGTCCTCACCGGAGAGCTTCTCGTCGCCCTTGAGGATCTTCTTGTCGGCGCCGTACTTGTTGACGACGCCGGTCAGCGCCGCCCGGAAGCCCTCCTCGTGGGTGCCGCCCTCGTGGGTGTTGATCGTGTTGGCGAAGGTGTAGACCGACTCGCCGTACGACTCGTTCCACTGCATGGCGATCTCGACCGCCATGCCCTCGCTCCTCGGCGCCGAACTCGACCACCGACTTGTGGATCGGCGATCTTGGTGTGCGTTGAGGTGCCGGACGAAGTCGGCGATGCCGCCCTTGTAGCAGAAGGTGACCTCGCGCTGCTTGCCGTCCTCCTCGCTCGCCGGCCCGCTCGTCGCGCAGCGCGATGGTGAGGCCGCGGTTGAGGAAGGCCATCTCCTGCAGGCGCCGGTAGATCGTCTCGAAGGTGAAGTCGGTGGTCTCGAAGATCGTCGGCGTCCGGCCAGAACGAGACCGAGGAGCCGGTCGCGTTGGTCGGTCTCGCCCTTCTCCAGCGGGCCCGGCTTGGAGTTGGTGTAGGTCTGCCGCCAGACGAAGCCGTCCTTGTGGATCTCCACCTCCATCCGGGTGGACAGCGCGTTGACCACGGAGACGCCGACGCCGTGCAGACCGCCGGAGACCGCGTACGCCTTGCCGTCGAACTTGCCGCCGGCGTGCAGCACGGTCAGCGCGACCTCGACACCCGGCTTCTTCAGCTTCGGGTGGATGTCGACCGGGAAGCCACGGCCGTTGTCGACGACCCGGACGCCGCCGTCGGCGAGCAGCGTGACGTCGATCGTGTCGCAGTAGCCGGCCAGCGCCTCGTCGACCGCGTTGTCGACGACCTCCTGGACCAGGTGGTGCAGGCCGCGCTCGCCGGTGGAGCCGATGTACATACCGGGCCGCTTGCGGACCGCCTCCAGGCCCTCGAGCACTGTGATCGATGCGGCGTTGTACTCCTGCTTCTTCTGCGCTGCCACTCTCGGTCGCTTTCTCGCGCCGCCCGGCGTCGGTGACGCGCGGTGCGCGGGTACGGCGGACGGCCACCGGCGACCGGCGCGACCGGGGTCGGCGCGCACCGGTCGCCGCGGCTTCCCGCGGTCACGATCGGCTGGACGCGACGCGCGGGCGGCCCGGGCCGGGAGGACCCGATCGGTCGTCCGCGCGTCGTCCTTCGTCTCCTGTCAATCTTACTGGGCCGGACGACAGAACGCGCCATCCGGCACCCCGGTAACCGCGCTGAGACGCGCCGTAGCGGCGCGAACCCCGGTGTCCGCAACTCCCCCACACGAACGGCCCTTCGGCGCGAGCCGAGCCGCCGCTGGCGCCGTCTGGCCGCGGATCATGAACCGGCTCGGTGGCCGACGTGGCCGCCGGGAGCGATGGTCCGGGCAAACCGGACATCAGGGCCATGATCCCGCGCTCAAAGGTGACCGGTCGGGGGTCGCGCGAACCGGCTACCGTGCCGTAGTTTCGGCGGCGCGATCCGTCGGGGCAGTCACCCGTCGCGGATACGCCGGCCTCGCCGGTGTCGGGATCGCTGCTCAGCGGAGGAGGGTGGCCCGATGGGGCTGGACAACGTCGCGGTGCAGTGGCCGCGCACCGGCCGCTTCTACGATCCGGTCGCCCCGGCCGAGTTCGTCGACTTCGCCGACCTGGCCGACGCGCCCGACGATCGCCGCGCCCGACCGCCGCCCTGGCCGAGCCACATCGCCAAGACCGGCACGGTGCGCGCGACCGCGTACACCGAGCTGGTCGATCTGCTGCTCGGGCTCGACGGTGTGCTGTACGCCACCGACGCCGCCGCCGAGGACGAGGACCCGGTGATCGACCCGGACGGGTGCGCCTGGATCGCCGGCGGCCTGGAGCGGTTCGTCGCCGGGCACCGCGACGCACGGCGAGGCGGTCACCTTCGACGTCGGTCGGCGCGGTGCTGCGCACCGCGCTCGCCGGCGGCCGGCTGGCCGAGCAGCAGTTGCGCTGGCTCGACGGCGGCTCGACGCGCTGCGCGACGAGTCGGGCGACGCGCCGCAGTGGAGCTTCACCCTGCAGCGAGCTGGCGGTGCTGGCCCGCGTTCTACCGCCGCTGCGCCGACCGCGGGTTCGCCGTCTACGCCGACTTCTGAGCTTATCAGCCGTACGTGTCGCGGGGGCCGCGGCCGCGTACCCGGCGCGGGCCCTTCGTCCAGGACGGCGCGGCCGGGCCGTGGATGTGCAGCTTGCTTGCACCACGTTGTGGCCGACCTCGCCGGCGATCCGCTTGAGCAGCGACGCCGGCGAGCAGCCGGAGCTGGGTGGCCCAGGCGGTCGACTCGGCCTCGACGGTCAGCTCGCCGTTCTCCAGCTTGACCGGGCGGCTGTGCGCGGCGATGTCCGGCGCCGACGACCTGCTCCCAGGCGCCGAAGACCGTCGCCTCGGCGGCCGGCTTCTGCCAGCCACGGGCCTTGACCAGCCGTTCCGAGCACGGCGCCGAACGGCTGCGGGTCGCGCGGGTCGGGGCCGGGGCCGGAGTAGCCGCGCAGCCGCCGCCCCGTGCCGCCGCCGTCGCCGACCGCCGGGCGCGCCGCTGCGCGGCCGCGCCTGCGCCGGCGCCAGCGCCGCGTCGAGCGCCGCCCGCGCCAGCTCCGGGCCGGCCAGCCCGCGGCCGCGGCCGCGTCGCCGGCCGGCGCGACGTCCGCCGGCTTCGTGGTCGCTCGGCTTCGGGCTCGTCGCTCGGCGGCGGCCGTCCGGGGCCGGTCGGTCAGTCGGCACGGCGGACCGTCCCTTCGGCGACCTCGTAGCGGGCGCCGCGCAGGCGCGGCCGGCACGTCGTCGGCGCACCGCGCAGGTGACCAGCAGCTGGCTCGCGCCGCCGACCAGCTCGGCCAGCCGCTCGCGGCGGCCGGCGTCCAGCTCGGCGAACACGTCGTCGAGCGACGAGCACCGGCTCGATGCCGTCGGCGCGCAGCAGGTCGTACGCGGCCAGCCGCAGCGCCAGCGCGAACGACCAGGACTCGCCGTGGCTGGCGTAGCCCTTGGCCGGCAGCTCGCCCAGGGTCAGGGTCAGGTCGTCGCGGTGCGGGCCGACCAGGGTGACGCCGCGCTCGACTCTCGGACGGCCGGCCGGCGGCCAGCGCGGCCAGCAGCGCCTGTCTCGAGCGTCGGCCCGGTCGGCCACCGGTCGGCGATCTCGACGCTGGACCGGTAGGCGATGCCGGCCGCGCCCCGGCCGGCGGCCACCGCGTCGTACGCCTTGGCCACGAGCGGGGCGAGCGCGGCCACCAGCTCCAGCCGGCCGGCCAGCAGCTCCGCGCCGTGCTGGGCCAGGTGGGTGTCCCAGACGTCCAGTGTGGACAGGTCGCCGCCGCGCGGTGCCGCCGGTCTTGCGGGCCAGGTAGGCGCGTGCGCAGCAGCGCGTTGCGCTGCTTGACGACCCGCTCGTAGTCGGCCCGCACGCCGGCGTACCGGGGCTGGCGGGCGACCAGCAGGTCGTCGAGGTAGCGCCGGCGCTCGGCCGGGTCGCCGCGGACCAGCTCCAGGTCCTCCGGCGCGAACAGCACCAGCCGCAGCGCGCCGAGCACGTCGCGGGCGCGGCGGGCCGGCGAGCGGCCCAGCCGGGCCCGGTTGGCCTTGCCGGGCACGATCTCCAGCTCGACCAGCAGCTCGCGTCCGTCGTGCACGACCAGCGCAGCGGATCACCGCCGCCGCGGCGCCGGCCCGCACCAGCGGGGCGTCGGTGGCGACCCGGTGACTGTCCAGGGTCGCCACGTAGCCCAGCGCCTCGACCAGGTTGGTCTTGCCGACGCCGTTGGGGCCGACCAGGACGCTCGCCCCGGCTGGAAGGTCGACGGCCACCCGCTCGTACGAGCGGAAGTCGACCAGCTCGAGCCGGCTGGACGTACACCGATCAGCGTCTTGTGGACGGCGTGGCCACCGAACTGGTTGCGCAGCGCGGCGACCGCCTTCATCGCCGGCGAGTCGTCCTGGCGGGACGCGAAGCGGGCGAACAGCGACGCCGCGATGACGTTCATCGGCACCGCCAGCCGGATCGCCTCGTCGACCGTCCAGCGGCCCTCGCCGGTGTCGTCGGCGTAGCCGCTTGATGGCTGGCCAGGTCCGGGTCCTCGTCGAGCGCCCGGTCGAGCAGGTCGAGCAGCCAGGACTGGACGACCGTGCCCTCGCGCCAGGACTTGATCGACGCCGGGCACGTTGGTCACCAGCTCCGAGGCGCCGAGCAGCTCGTAGCCCTCGGCGTAGGCGTGCATCAGGCCGTACTCGATGCCGTTGTGGACCATCTTGGCGTAGTGCCCGGCGCCGACCGGGCCGGCGTGCACGAAGCCGAACTCGCCCTCCGGCTTGAGCGCCTCGAAGATCGGCATGAGCCGGGCGACGTGCTCGTCGGCGCCGCCGACCATCAGCGCGTAGCCGAGTTCGTTGCCCCAGATGCCGCCGGAGACGCCGACGTCGACGTAGCCGATGCCCTGCTGGTCGAGCCGCTCGGCCCGCGGCCGCGTCGTTGCTGAAGCGGGAGTTGCCGCCGTCGATGATGATGTCGCCGGGGCTGAGGTGGGTGGCCGAGCTCGTCGATCGTGGCCTCGGTGACGCCGGCCGGCACCATGACCCAGACCGCGCGCGGCGCCTGGCAGCTTCGCGGCCAGGTCGGCCAGCGTCTTCGGCGTCGGAGATCTCCGGCTTGTGGTCGAATCCGACGACCTCGTGCCCGGCGGCGCGCAGCCGGTCGCGCATGTTGCCGCCCATCCGGCCCAGGCCGACCAGCCCGAGCTGCATGCGGGTTCCCCTCCCGTTGACGTGCCCTTGCTCGTGCCGTACCCGCCGGATCAGCGGGTGACCCGGATCGGCATGATCAGATACCGGTAGCCGGGGACGATCTCGCCGTCGTCGCCGGCGGGCGAGATCACCGCGGGCTTGAACGCGTCGACGAAGGAGAGGACCGCCGTCGAGCGCCAGCAGGTTCTGCAGCCCGTCGATCAGGTACTGCGGGTTGAAGCCGATGGTCAGCGGCTCGCCGGTGAAGGTCGCGTCCATCGCCTCGCTGGCCCGCGCCTCCTCGCTGCCGCCGGCCTCGACGACCAGGCCGTCGGCGCCGAAGCTGAGCAGCACCGGGGTGGTCCGCTCGGCGACCAGCGCGACCCGCTTGACGACCTCGATCAGCGCCGGCACGGAGACCCGGGCCTCGGCGTTGTGGCTGGCCGGGAAGAGCGAGCGCACCGGCGGGTAGTTGGCGCCGTCGAGCAGCCGGCTGGTGGTGCGCCGGGTGCCCGCCGAGAAGCCGATCATGCCCTCGCCGGCGCCGCCGTGGGCCAGCGCCATGGTGACCTCGCCGCCGAGCGGGCCGAGCGTCTTGGCGGTGTCGTTGCAGCGTGCGGGCCGGCACCAGCGCGTTGATGCTGATCTCCGGGTCGTCGGGGCGCCACTCCAGCTCGCGCATGGCGAGCCGGTAGCGGTCGGTGGCGAGCAGGGCGATGTTGCCGCCGCTGAGCTCGAGCCGGACGCCGGTCATCATCGGCAGCGTCTCGTCGCGGCCGGCGGCGATCGCGACCTGGGCGACCGCCGTGGCGAAGGTGGCGGCGTCGATCGTGCCGGCGCTGGCCGGCATCTCCGGCAGGGTCGGGTAGTCCTCGACCGGCATCGTCGGCAGGGTGAACCGGGCGCTGCCGCAGACGAGCTCGAGGTGCGCGCCGACGGCGGCGATGTCGACCGGCTTGCCGGGCAGCGCCTTGGTGATCTCGGCGAGCAGGCGGCCGGAGACCAGCGCGGCGCCGTCGGCGTCGCCCTGGACGTCGACGGTCACCTGGCTGGAGACCTCGTAGTCGAAGCCGGAGACCTGCAGGCGGCCGTCGGCGACCCGCAGCATCACACCGGCGAGCACCGGCACGGACGGCCGGCTGGGCAGGCTCTTCGCCGTCCACGCCACAGCGTCGGCGAGCGCGTCGCGCTCCACTCGGAACTTCATGCGTTGCCTCCGGGTCGGCTCGGGACGGGGCCAGGTGCGGATGCGAGATGCCCCACCGCACCTTAAGGCGAGGTGTGCCGTGCCGTGCGCCCGCCCCCGGTGATTTCTGGCGAGGCTTCTCGCGTGCCGTGCACAAATCCCCAGACGTGATGATTGGTTTTGTTCTCTCTAAAGAGATAACTCGTCGTCTTCATCGGTCCTGTGCGAACTGTGGAAATCGGCCGTTTTCCCAGCTCAGACACGTTATCCACCGGTGTTGAACATGTGGAGAACCTGCGGGTAACTCGGCTCCCCAGTCCACAGCCGATCCTTCGCACACAGCGACGCCAAGTTGTCCACCGGTTGTCCACCGGGTTTCCCCCGGGTTTCTCCCCAGGCCTTGGAGATCATCTTCGGGCTTTCCCCAGAACCTTCAACACGCTTCGCACATGCCTGCGCCGTCGCTGTGGACGTCCGGCGACGACGTCCACAGCGCTCGTCCCCAGCCTTCATCCACAGCCTGTGTGGATATCGACGGGTACGACGACCGCGCCGTCCACGACGGTGGACAGCGGCTTGTGGATTAGCTGTGGGAACTGTGGACGAGCGCGAGTCACCTGTGTATTCGGCGGATAACCACTCCTTACCTGGGGAGAAACCTGGGGATGCAGACTGATCCAGACCAATCATAGTAAACAACCTAATCCGGACAATACTGGAAACGCTGGCTGCAACGATTTTTCCTTGTGTGGACACTGCCTGGGGTCAGACGTGTGGAAGACCGATCGTCTGTGGATCGACGTCGACCTGTGGATAACCGCTACGGGTTGTGAGCACACGGGTGCGTCAGGCGACCCTTGTGGGGGTCAGTAGACCCTGAGTGCGGTCAGGTGTTCTGCTTGATCCGGTTGGTCAGCTCGGCGATCTGGTTGTAGAGCGAGCGCCGCTCCGCCATCTGCTGGCGGATCTTCCGGTCGGCGTGCATCACCGTGGTGTGGTCGCGGCCGCCGAACGCCTGCCCGATCCGGGGCAGCGACAGGTCGGTCAGCTCGCGGCAGAGGTACATGGCCACCTGGCGGGCGTTGACCAGCACCCGGGAGCGGGAGTGGCCGCGCAGGTCCTCCAGGCTGACGCCGAAGTAGTCGGCCGTCGACACCATGATCTGGTCGGCGGTGATCTCCGGGCCGGAGCCGTCGGGGATGAAGTCGCGCAGCACCTCCTCGGCGATCGCGAGCTCGACCGGCGAGCGGGTCAGGGTCGCGAACGCGGTGACCCGGATCAGCGCGCCCTCGAGCTCGCGGATCGAGTTGGAGATCCGGGACGCGATGAACTCCAGCACGTCCGGCGGCGCGTACAGCCGCTCCTGCGCCGCCTTCTTCTGCAGGATCGCGATCCGCGTCTCCAGGTCGGGCGGCTGGATGTCGGCGAGCAGGCCCCACTCGAACCGGGTGCGCAGCCGATCCTCCAGTGTGGCCAGCTGCTTCGGCGAGCGGTCGGACGTGATGACGATCTGCTTGTTCGCGTTGTGCAGCGTGTTGAAGGTGTGGAAGAACTCCTCCTGGGTCCGCTCGCGGTTCTCCAGGAACTGGATGTCGTCGATCAGCAGGATGTCGACGTCGCGGTAGCGGCGCTGGAACGCGCTGGTCTTGTCGTCGCGCAGCGAGTTGATGAAGTCGTTGGTGAACTCCTCGGTCGAGACGTAGCGCACCGAGCGCGCGTTGCCGAGCGTCGTGCGCGTAGTGGCCGATCGCGTGCAGCAGGTGCGTCTTGCCCAGCCCGGAGCTGCCGTAGATGAACAGCGGGTTGTAGGCCTTCGCCGGCGACTCGGCGACCGCGACCGACGCGGCGTGGGCGAACCGGTTGGACGAGCCGATGACGAACGTCTCGAACATGTACTTCGGGTTGAGCCGGTTGCCGCCGCCGTCGGCACCGCCGCGCCGGTCGTCGCGCCGGTCGCCGGAGCGTCCCGGCCCGCTGTCGGAGCCGCCGTCGCGCGCGCATCGGCTGGGTCGGCGGATCGTCGTACTGCCCGCCGCCGCGGTGGTCGCCGCCCTGGCCGCGACCGTCGCGGCGGTCCCGGTCCGCGGCATCCGCGCGGAACGTCGGTGGCGTGTCGGACCGCTGCTGGTACGCCGCCGGCGTGCCGTAGGTCGTGCCGCCCGTGCCGGTAGCCGGGCATGGTCGGTGGCGGCGGCGGTGGGTAGGGCGTGGCGAACAGCGCGTCCTGCCGGTCCCGGCCGGTCGACGTCGCGCGGCTGGGGGTTGGCCGAGGGCGACGGTGGGCGGGCCTTGCCGACCGCGCCGGTGCTCGCCGGCGCGGGCCGGTGCGGCGGGGCTGGTCGGCGCCACCGGTGCCGGGTCGATCGGCGGGTTGGGCTTGGGCGAGATGACGCTGTGCAGGGCGGTCGGCGCGTTCAGCGCGCTGATCGGCTCTCCGGGTGCGCCGTCGCCGCCGCTGGTCGGCGGCGCCGGGTTGTCGCCGGCTGCGGTGCGGGCTGGCGCTGGCGGGGAGCCGGGCGACGTGCCGGCGGGGCCTGCTGCTCTGGGGCTGGGCGCGGCCCGGGCGGTGCCGGCCTGGTCCGCGTGCTCGGCGTCGGGCGCGATGCTGCGCTGGTGTGGCGGGAACGCGGTGGCGGCGTAACCGCTCTCCGGCGCGCCCGTGTAGACGGTGCCGGCCGGGCGGCCCTGGCCGTCTTCCGGCGGGCGGACGGTGACCGCGACCTGGATCGCGCGGCCCATCCGGCGGGAGAGCGCCTCGGTGATCGCCGGGCGCAGCCGGGACTCGATGACGTCGCGGGTGAACGCGTCGGGCACGGAGAGCAGCGCGGTGTCCTCGACGATCGCGCGCAGCCGGGTCAGCCGGAGGTAGGCACGTTGCTGGGCGGAGACGATCTCGTCCGCTAGTTCATCGGTCGCCGCCATCCAGACGGCGGCGAGATCGATCGTCTCGGCCACCCCGTTGCCACCCCCCTCGCTCCATGTGCTCGGTCGAGACGAGCCAGTTCCACCCGCCGTGACCTGGCACAACCCCCGCGTACGGGCGGCTGGCCTGACCGCTGTCCACAAGTTATCCACAGCCTGTGTGCTAGCCGATCGTGGCGCCATACCCATACGAACTGACGACCCCGGGCTCAGCCGATCCGGCATCGGTGTGACTACACCGTGCCGAACGATTGACTACCTTGCCCGGTTTTGCCCCATATGGCAGCCGTGAGCCCCCCAGATCGCCGACCAGCAACCCGGCACGCTAACAGCGTTGTCCACACCCCTACAACCGTTGTCCACAGAACTGCCTTCTCGGCATACGCGAAAGGGGGCAGTGCGCGGCCTGCGTCGAACCGGCCGCGGCCTGCGTGGACGCGCTGTCTGCCGGTGTTTGACGGTCATTGCCTGCGTGCGTAGGCTTGAGCGGCCGCTCCGTCGCCCTCTGGTAGGGTGGCCGGTGTTTGCTGCGTGGTGCCGCACCGCATCAGCGCCGGCTGACGCGCGGCAGCCGCGCGCGTGCACAGAACATCACACGACCCGGCCCGACCCTCGCGGGCCGCCCGACGACGGAGAGCCTGACGTGAGCAAGCGCACCTTCCAGCCGAACAACCGCCGGCGCGCCAAGACCCACGGCTTCCGGCTGCGCATGCGCACCCGCGCCGGCCGCGCGATCCTCTCCGCCCGTCGGGCCAAGGGTCGCAAGGAGCTGTCGGCCTGAGTCCGGCAGCCAGGATGGAAGTAGGGCAGCGATGCTGGCCGCCGCGCAGCGACTGCGGCGCCGCGACGAGTTCACCGCCGCCGTTCGCGGTGGCCGCCGAGCCGGCCGCGGCGCTGTGGTCGTCCACCTGACCCTTCCGTCCCACGCACGATCTCGACCAGCCGACGTCCGCCTCCGGTGCGGCCAACGCCACACCGCCGGCGCGCGCCGGCTTCGTCGTGTCCAAGGCCGTCGGCGGTGCCGTGGTGCGCAACCAGGTCAAGCGCCGGCTGCGCGCACCTGGTCCGGGAGCGGCTCGCCACGCTGCCCGCGGGCAGCACAGCTGGTGGTCCGGGCGTTGCCCAGGGCGGCCGACCGGTCGTACCAGCGGCTCGGTGCCGATCTCGACAAGGCGATCGCCGCAGGCACGAAGTGGGCGGGAGCGGTCGTGAGTTCACAGGAAACCATCAGCAACACGACACCCAAGAACATCGGCATCCCCGCCCGCGTGCTGGCTTTTTGCATCATCGCGTACCGTCGTTGGATAAGCCCGGCACTGCCGGCTCGCTGCCGGTTCTACCCGTCGTGTAGCGCGTACGCCCTGGAGGCGGTGTCGCGGCACGGCGCGATCCGCGGAACCGGCCTGGCGATCTGGCGGCTGCTGCGCTGCCACCCCTTCCACCCCGGTGGCTACGACCCGGTGCCGGAACCGCGTCGTCGTCGCCCCGCCAACACGGCGGAACCCCTGGCCGAGTGACTGGAGCCCTTGGTGCACATCAGTCTCGACTGGATCTACTACGGCGATTTCGTGGATCCTGCTGCGCTGGCACGGGGTGTGGGACGCCATCGGCGTGCCCGACAAGGCGGTGCTCGGCACCAACTGGTCGTGGATCCTGGCGATCTTCTTCCTGGTGGTCACCGTCCGGGTGATCCTGTTCCCGATCTTCGTCAAGCAGATCAAGTCGCAACGCGCGATGCAGGCACTGCAGCCCAAGGTCAAGGAGCTGCAGGAGAAGCACAAGGGTGACCGGGAAACGCTCCAGAAAGAGATCATGGAGCTGTACCGGACGGAGAAGGCCAACCCGCTCATGGGCTGCCTTCCGATGTTCCTGCAGATCCCGGTCTTCCTGGGCCTCTTCCACGTGCTGAAACGGCTAGACCCGAACAACCAGCGCGAAGGAGCTGTACGGCTGGACCGCCGCGCAGTTCGACAGCGCGTCGCACGCGACCCTGTTCACCGCGCCGATCTCCGGCCGGTTCGGCTCGAGCGCGACCGAGCTCGCCGCCCTCGGACGCCAGCGTCGTCACCGTGAAGATCATCGCGGCCATCCTGGTCGCGGTCATGATCGCCACGACCTACCTGACCAGCCGTCAGATGATCCTCAAGACCGGTTGGGCCGAAGACCCGCAGCAGCGGATGATCCAGCGGATCATGCTGTACGGCATCCCGGCGTCGCTGCTGATCTCCGGTGCGATCTTCCCGATCGGCGTGATCATCTACTGGGTCACGAACAACCTCTTCACCCTTGGCTCAGCAGCAGTGGGTGCTGCGCAAGTTCCCGCCACCGGCGGTCAGTTCCGCCAGCACGGTCAACCGCTACTCGGAGGCCGGCGAGAAGGCTCGGGCCGCCTCGGCCGCCCGCGGGTCCCAGCCGCAACAGAAGACCGGTGGACTGCTCAGCCGCATCACCGATGCCGCCAAGTCGGCCGCCGTGCCGCAGCCCGGCGCGGCGCCCAAGGCGGTCGGCAAGGGTGCGACCAACGGCAAGCCGGCGGCCCGGTCGGGCGGCAAGTCCAACGGCAAACAGCCGGAGGCGACGAAGCCCACGGTCGACGGCAAGGCGCTCGCGCCCAAGCCCGGCGCCAAACCGGTCAACCCGAAGAGGGCCGGCGGCCGACCAGCGAAACGTAAGTGAGCGCTGCGGCCGGCGCCTCCTCCGCCGGCCGCGCCTCGCGACGACAGACGTGCCCGGTGCGGTGATTCGCTCATCCGCCCGGGCTGACCAGCGGACCCAGTGGTCCGGCGAGAGACATACGGAGATGACACCGTGACCGAGACCAGCATCCCCCGCACCGACAAGCCGTTCGACGAGGAGAGCGACGAGGCTGCTGCGCGTGCGGACGAGGCTGACCTTAAAGACGAGGCTGAGCTGACGGACGAAGCCGACGAGGCTGAGGAAGCTGACGAGGCTGAGGAAGCTGACGAGGCTGAGGCTGATGAAGCCGGCGAGGCCGGCGCTGTTGTGGCCGAGACCAAGGAGACCAGCGAGGGCGACCTGTTCCGGCAGAGCGAGATCGCCGCGGACTACGTCGAGGGCCTGCTCGACATCCTCGACTACGACGGCGACATCGACGAGCTCGTGTCCGGCGGCCGCCCGATGGTCGAGGTCGTCGGCGGCCGTCTCCAGCCGCTGGTCGGCCAGCGCGGCGCCACGCTGGAGGCGCTGCAGGAGCTGACCCGCCTGGCGGTCTTCCGGGAGACGGGCTCGCCGAGCCGGCTGCTGCTCGACGTCGGCGGCTACCGCGCGAACCGCCGCAAGGAGCTCGCCGCGGTGGCCAAGAACGCGGTCGAGAAGGTCAAGGAGTACGGCGAGTCCGTGCGCCTGGAGCCGATGTCGGCGTTCGAGCGCAAGTGCGTACACGACGTGGTCAACGCGCTCGCCGGTGTCGAGAGCGAGTCCGAGGGCGTCGAGCCGCACCGCCGGATCATCGTGCGCCCGACTTCCTGATGGTGGATGAACCTGGCCGCGCTGCGCGCGGCGACTCCGGCCCGGGCGGCACGCCGCCCGGGCCGTTCCATGACCTGCCCGCGCCGCCGCCCGCCGCGGCCACCCTCTTCGGCGACCGGCTGCCGCTGGCCGTCCGGTTCGCCGAGCTGCTCGCCACCGACGGCGTGGTCCGTGGCCTGATCGGTCCGCGCGAGGCACCCCGGATGTGGGACCGCCACCTGCTCAACTGCGCCACGATGTCCGAATTGATCCCGTCCGGCGCTTCGGTGGTTGACGTGGGGTCTGGGGCGGGTTTGCCCGGTATCGTGCTTGCGGTGGCGCGGCCGGACCTTTCCATGGTCCTGGTCGAGCCACTGGCACGACGGACCGCTTTCCTGGCGGAAGTGGTGGCCGAGCTCGGCCTGGACGACGCCGTAACCGTCGTCCGCGGCCGAGCCGAGGAGGTACGGGACGCCCTCGTCCCCGCCGACGTGGTCACCGCTCGGGCGGTCGCGCCGCTCGACCGGCTCGCCGGCTGGTGTCTCCCCCTCACCGCACCCGGCGGACGGCTGCTCGCCCTCAAGGGCGCGTCGGCCTCCGACGAGATCGCGGAACACCAGACCGCGATCGGTCGACTGGGTGGTTCCACGCCGGTCGTCCGGCTTTGCGGGGTCGGCCTGGTCGACCCGCCGACGACCGTCGTGGAAATCATCCGCGAGCGCGTCGTCGCGCCGGCACACCCCCGGTCAGCTGACCGGGGTCACCGCCGGTCCGCTCCGGATCGTGGCGGGAGGCGCGGGAGCACGCGGAGGGGTTAGATGGGCCGGCGGGGACCAGCACCTGGACTTGAGACCTCTTCCCCGCCGTCCCCGGACGATCCACCGCCCGGCGCCGTGCCGCCTCAGTCGGCTCGCCCTGTGCGTCGCCGTGGCGCTTCGGCGGCTTCGGCCACCGGCGGCGCGAGCGCGCCGTCGAAATCGCCGGCGACAGGCGCGGCCGGCCGTGCTGGTGCGGAGGTACCGGCTGCCGCAGGCGGCGCGGCCCGCGCTCGGTCCGCCGCGGCTGGGTCCGCAGCAAAGCCTGCGCCCCGTTCGCGCGCCTCTGCTGCTATATCGCCAGAGACCAAAAGGGCGGAGCCGGACCAGGTAGTTAGCAGCACCGGTCGGGTGGCACGAAAGCGCCCGGCGCCGTCCGTAGCGAGCGATCAGGCCGCCTCAGTTCCTAGCCGGAAGCGTGGCACGTCGACTAGTCGGTCGTCGAAACCAGACCTCGCGGAGTTGGTCCCTGCGGTGTCGGCCGAGTCGGCGGGCACGCCGGTTTCCGTGCCGGCCCGGAAGCGTTCGGCGTCAGCTCGCCAGCAGCCAGGCTTCGCGGAATCGGTCCGCGCGGGGGCTCGCCCTGACGAGTCAGGCGAGTCACCGGACAGTTCGGGTTCGGCGCCCCGGCGGAAGCGGTCGGCTCGTGGGTCGACCGCGCCGTCCTCCATTTCACAGCCAACCCTGACTGATTCGGTTCCCACGGGTTCGGGGCCTGAAGGATCGGGCGGGCCCGCCGGCGCGATCGCTTCCTCGCCTAGGGGCAAGCGGGCTCGCACGTCGACCGCGACGTCTTCCCTTCCGCGACCGACCCCCACGGATTCGGTTCCCACAGGGCCTGGGTCCGATAAGCCGGGCGCCAGGGTGGGCGAGCCCGTCGCCGCGATCGTTCCCGCGCCGACGCGGAAGAGGTCGACGTCGGCTCGTAAGTCGCCGACTCTGCCGGGCGTAACGGAGCCGGTCCCTTCGAGGCCCGCGATATCCCGCCCTGATGGGGCAGGCGCTGCGATGGACGGGCCGGCCGTCGGCATCGTTTCCTCGTCCAAGCGCAAACGTGTGTCCTCGGCGCAGCCGGGCTTGACGGAGTCCGTCCGCGCGGTGGCTCGCTCCAAGGCGTCGGGCGTGGCGGTAGGAGCGTCGCCGGGCGCGGTGGTCCCCGCGCCGGCGCGGAAGCGGTCGGCGTCGGCCGGTCGGCCGTCCACGCAGCCGCCTCTTCCGCAGCCAAGCTTCACGGATTCGGTTCCCGCAGACTCAGGGGCCGATGTTTCGGGCGCTGCGGCGGGCAGGCGTAAGCAGGTGAAAGCACCTCGCCGGTCGTCGACGCAGTCTCCCCCTCCGACATCGGACCTCTCGAACTCGGGGTCGGTCCGCGAGGGCACAGGTGCTGCGGTGAACGAGTCGGCGGGCGCCGGGGTTTCCAGGCCTACACAGAAGCGGGCGACCTCAGGTCGTCGGCCGCAGCCACCCCGGCAGCAGAAGGGTCCCTCGGAGCTGAAAGAAGCGGGGTCTGCCGTCGACGGTTCAGCCGCTACGACAGGCCGACGGTCGCGTGCCCCCGGCGCGGCGTCCGCACCTCCCCGGAGCCCGGCGAAGTCGGCACATCGGTCTCCGCCCGTTCGGGAACCAGACTCAGCGGTCCCCGGAGAACGTGTCCCCGTTGGGTCAACTCCTCCGCGATCACGCGCCCCGCGAGCGGCTGGCGTGGGATCAAGCCCCAAGCCTTCCGACCGCTCGGGGATAGGCCCCGAGCAACCGTCGGTCTCGGCTAACCCGCGTAAGGGTGCGTCGGGCCCCAGCCGTTCGCGGGCGGGTGCACCCGCTGCCCGAGCGGCTGGCGTGGGATCAAGTCCTACACGCTCCGACCGCTCGGGGACGGGCGTTGAACAACCGCCGGTCTCGGTTGCGGCCGACCCCCGTAAAGGTGCGGCCCGTCCGAGCCGCTCGCGGGCGGCCAACAAGTCGACACCCGCAGCGCGGCCCCGATCCACGACGGCCCAGTCGGATCCGCAGCTAGCCCTCGACCTTTCTGTCGATGGATCCCGTAGCCCGGAGACCGTCGAACCGCCCACCACCGGCCCCGCCCGACGCGCGCGTGTGGCGCGCCCACGGCAGGAAGCGCGTCCGTCCACAGCCGCCACCCGGGTGGTGCCGAGTGCACGGCGCGGGACCGGCGCACCTGCGGCAGCGTCGGCGCACGGTGCACCAGGCTTCGTGGCAGGTGAGCCCGCGTTGACTGATCCCACTGGCGAGAGCGAGGCGTCCGGTCTCGACCCGGGCCACTCGGCTCCAGGAACCCGGATCCGCGCTGACGCGGACCAGGGCAAGCCAAGCCGGGTCGGTCGCCAGGGGCGCGCTAAGCCGGTCAGCCCGGTTCGGGGTGGAACAGTCCGTCGTGACGCGGCTGAAGGCAGTGAGGTCGAGGCTGGTGCGGACCGCAGTGGTGCGGACCTGACCGGGCCGGGCCCGCGACGTCCGGCTGGGTCGGCTTCGGCATCGGACGGTCCGGCCCGGGACGGTATGAGCCCGGGCAACGGGACTCGGGTTGGTCCGGCTAAGCGTGGCGCGGCTGAAGGCAATGGGGTCGGGGCTCGTGCGGACCGCGGTGGTGCGGATCAGAGCGGGGCGGTCTCGAGGGGTCCAGCCGTGTTGGGTTCGGCCTCGGACGGTCTGGCCCGGGACGGTATGAGGCCGGGCAGCGGGACTCAGGTTGGTCCGGCTAAGCGTGGCGCGGCTGAGGGCGGTGAGGTCGGGGCTCGTGCGGACCGCGGTGGTGCGGATCAGAGCGGGGCGGTCTCGCGACGTCCAGCCGTGTTGGGTTCGGCCTCGGACGGTCCGGCCCAGGACGGCATGATCCCGGGCAACGGGCCTCAAGTTGGTCCAACTCAGAAGACTCCGGCACGCCAGCGTCAGACGCGACGTAGGCCGAGCCAGGACGGACAGCGCCTGCCGAGTCAAAGCGGCCGCGGCCCGGCTAGCGCGGGGTCGGGTAGCGCGGGCTCGGGTGGTTCCGGCCCGGGTGGTTCCGGCCCGGATCGTTCGGGCCTGGACGGTTCGGGCCTGGACGGTTCGGGCCTGGACGGTTCGGGCCTGGATGGAGCTGGTCTGGATGGAGCTGGTCTGGACGGAGCTGGCCCGGATGGAGCTGGCCCGGATGGAGCTGGCCCGGATGGAGCTGGCCCGGTCGGTCTCGGTTCGGATGGTGCTAGGGCCGGCCGGGGCGTGGCGGGATCGGTGCCGGAAGGTCGGCGGTCGCCGGAGACCAAGCGCCGCGGTGGCGCACGTGCGAAGCGGTCGGGTGCGGAAGGCGGCTCGGCTCGTCCGGAAGGCGAGTCGGGTGGGTCGAGTAAGGGCAGAGGATCGCGCGATTCGAGTCGAGGTTCTGCGGTGTCTGGTTCGGTTATGCGGGGTGGTGAGTCGGGCGGGAACGACCGCCGGCACACATCGGGCGGAGCTGGTCGTAAGGCGGATAATTACGTGGAACGGGCTAACGAAACAAAACAGGAAGACCTGACGGAGCCGGCATCCACTGTGCAGCCGGCACCGACGCAACAACGGGGCCAGGCAACGCCGCCCGACATGCGGCGAAAGGCCAGGAATCAGCCACCTAGCGACGTCGGTGGGCGTACCCCTAGGCCAAACACCAAGACACCGCGTCCGGCAGCGAATCCGGGCCTCGACGAGACGAACGACACTGAGGCCGAACTCACGGACCAGTCGGGCAAGAACGCGAATCGGCGTGGCGGCGTGTCAGGTTCCCGTCGGGTCCCGGTAGGTGGCACAGGCTGGCCTCCGGTCGCGACGCCACGTCGGGGTGGTTACCTGCGGCTCGTTGACGGGTTCCTGGTGTTTGTCCCTCCACACTCGGGTACCGAAACCATCGACGGTCCGAACAGCCGTGGCCTTGAACGGAGTTCGGCCGTAGGCTGGCCGCGCGGCAATAGTGCGGAACGCGCGGAGGGACCCCACTCCCCCGCGCCGGCCGACCAGGAACACAATGCCTCGGCTGGGCCGGCCGGAGCGACGTCGCCGCCATACGCGATCACCTCGAGCTTCGGCGAAGCCGACACACCCCGAGCGGACAGGGACGACACCGTGCATGACAACGGCAACCCCGACCCCGGCGCGACGGCGCCTCATGTTTCACGTGAAACCGGGCCCGATGGTTGGGCGGTCGGCAGGCGTGCACCGGTTCCAGACGCGCGGGTCGCGAGTGGACAGCCGGAGCCGGTAGCCGCGGCGGAGGACGGAGCCGGGTCAGCGCCGCGAGTTCCTCTCGCCGTACCATTCTCTAGCCCGGAGAGCAGTCGCAACACCGCCTACCCGGGCCGGCCCGACGCGGCCGAGCGCCCCCCGGCTCCGGCCCCACGCCCGCAGCCGACCCCCAGCACGGATCGGGTCGATGTCGCCCCGCCCCGGCCTGTCCAGCCTCGGACCAACACGCCCACCGTGGCACCCGAGGCCATTCCGGAGGAAGCGGTGACCGACGCGTACGTTTCACGTGAAACCCCGACGCGCGAAGAGGACGACCCACCGTTGGCCATGGAGGCACTGCGCGCCGTGCAGATCCTGAACCCGAGCGGCGAGGTCACCATGCCGCGCCCGGATCACACCAGGATCATGTGCGTCGCCAACCAGAAGGGTGGCGTGGGTAAGACCACGACCACCGTCAACCTTGCCGTCGCGCTCGCGCTGCACGGCAACCGCGTCCTGGTCGTCGACCTCGACCCACAGGGAAACGCGTCGACCGGATTGAACGTGCCACATCACGCCGGCATTCCGGACGTGTACGACTGCCTGATCGACAACGTCCCGCTGTCGGACGTCGCCCAGGCGGTCGAGGGCATTCCGAACCTGTGGTGCGTACCCGCAACGATTGATCTTGCTGGCGCCGAGATCGAACTCGTCTCCGTCGTCGCGCGGGAGTCCCGTCTGTCGCGGGCGATCGCCGCGCATCCGGGCACCTTCGACTACGTCTTCATCGACTGCCCGCCGTCGCTCGGCCTGTTGACGGTCAACGCGCTCGTCGCGGCCCAGGAGGTGCTGATCCCGATTCAGTGCGAGTACTACGCGCTGGAAGGGCTCAACCAGCTGATCAACAACATCAACCTGGTCCGCCAGCACCTCAACCCGACGCTCGACGTCTCGACCATCCTGCTGACCATGTACGACCGCCGCACCCGCCTCGCCGACGCCGTCGAACAGGACGTGCGCAACCACTTCGGCGACAAGGTGCTGCGCGCCGTCATCCCCCGCAACGTCCGGGTCTCCGAGGCGCCGAGCTATGGCCAGTCGGTCATGACCTACGATCCGGGGTCGCGAGGCGCCACCAGCTACTTCGAGGCGGCCCAGGAGATCGCTGAGCGTGGCGTCAAGGGAGGCAAGGCATGAAGAACCGTCCGCGGGGCGGTCTTGGGCGAGGGCTGGGAGCCCTGATCCCCACTGCTCCGGCACCGGCGTCGTCGGTCGCGGTCGCTCCGGCACCGGTGGAGACCGAGGCACCGCCCGCGCCGCCGGTGACGAGTGCACCGCCAGCACCCGCGCAGGTGTCCGCTCCCCCGGCGGAGGAGCCGGCGCCGCCCGTGCCCGCTGAGGTGCCCGAGCCGGAACCGGTGGCGGAGCCGGCGCCGGCCGCACGGGCAGCCGCGCCAGCGGCAAGCGACCCGGACTCGGAGCTCGCCCCCGTTCCTGGTGCGCGGTTCGCGGAACTGCCGGTGGACGCGATCGTGCCGAACGCGCGTCAGCCGCGCTCGGTCTTCGACGACGAGGCCCTCGACGAGCTCAAGATCTCGATCCAGGAGGTCGGGTTCCTGCAGCCGATCGTCGTCCGTGAGACCGACGAGAACGGTCGCTACGAGCTCGTCATGGGCGAGCGCCGCTGGCGGGCCGCACAGGCTGTCGGACGGTCGACCATCCCCGCGATCGTGCGCGACACGCGGGACGACGCGATGTTGCGGGACGCGCTGCTGGAGAACATCCACCGAGCCAACCTGAACCCCCTCGAAGAGGCGGCCGCGTACCAGCAGCTGCTCGAGGAGTTCGGCGCGACCCACGAGGAACTCGCGCGGCGGATCGGCCGGAGCCGGCCGCAGATCTCGAACACGATCCGGTTGCTCAACTTGCCCGCGGTCGTACAACGACGGGTCGCGGCTGGTGTTCTTTCGGCCGG
The DNA here is from genome assembly GCA_963840005.1 of uncultured Actinomycetota bacterium. Taxonomy (GTDB): domain Bacteria; phylum Actinomycetota; class Actinomycetes; order Mycobacteriales; family Micromonosporaceae; genus Asanoa. The sequence continues at coordinate 98,578 of CAWIXO010000005.1, forward strand.
GCACGCTCGGGCCCTGCTCGGGCTCGACGACGCTCAGGCCCAGGAGGAGCTCGCGCATCGGGTCGTGGCGGAGGGTCTGTCGGTACGGGCGACCGAGGAGCTGGTGACGCTCGCGCTGGCGGACGGTCCGGCGAAGCCGTCGTCCCCTGCGAAGCGCCGGGTCAAGGCAGTCGCCCCGGCGCTCGCCGACCTCGCCGACAAGCTGTCGGATCGCTTCGACACCCGCGTCAAGGTCGAGCTCGGCCGCAACAAGGGCAAGATCTCGATCGAGTTCGCCACGGTCGACGACCTCGAGCGGATCGTCGGGATCATCGGCATGACCGAGGCTTCTGCGGAGGAGTGACCGCGTACGGCTAAACGGCCGCGAACCCGACTCGGGTTCGCGGCCGTTTCACGTGAAACCCCGATCCACGGCGGCCGGAAGTTTTACACAGGCGTTGTCCACAGGTACCCCTCCAAAACAGCGAAACCCCGTGTCGGAGGCGTTGTGGGCCTGTGGATGAACAAGGCCAGAGCAGGCCTCGACCGCCCGAAATGGGGAAGGACGGCGGCCCGCATCCTCCGATAGGGTCACCCTCGTGCCTCACTCCGCCGACTCGGTCCCCGCATACACCAAGTGGCCTTCATTCCCGTTCGAGGGCGATCTGCGCGTCAAGAAACTCGCCGACCCCGTCGACGCCGAGCCCCGGCGAAAGGGCGAAGACGCAGCTGACTGCGTCGCCTGCAACACCCCGGACGACGCCTACATCTGGGTGAGCGAACGCTGGCGGGTACGCGCGATGGAACGGCCGACCGGCCTGCCCATGGTGCTCATCCTCGAGGCCCGATCCCACCTAGACCTGGGCGACCTACCAAACCTCCTGGCGGCCGAGCTCGGGGTGATGACAGTCCGCCTCGAGCGCGCGGTCCGCTCGCTCGACGGTGTGGCCCGGGTGCACGTGAACCGCTGGGGCGACGGCTCGGCGCACCTGCACATGTGGTTCCTGGCCCGGCCGTACGGGCAGCTTCAGCTCCGCGGGACGTTCCTGTCGCTCTGGGACGACATCCTGCCGCCGATCCCCGAGCCGGTGTGGCGGGAGAACCTGGCTCTGGTCGCCGCCTGGCTGGCGGAGTTCGGCGGCACCGCGCTCGCCGAGCCTCCCCACATCGAGTGGCAGGCGCCGTCGAGCCTCACCCCACAGTCGGCTCCGGCCGCGGTCGCAGCGTCCGCTGATTTGGTTGTGGAGCCGCTGTCGGTGGCGATCGCCGAGGCTCCGGAGGGAGTGTCGGATGGCGTGCCCGAGGCGGCCGGCGGTCCGAAGCCCGCTGGGTCCCCCGAGGAGCCGGCGGTAGCGGTCGGTGTGGCAACTCCGCCCGCGTTTGGGGTGGCGCCCGTTGACGAGCCCCCGGCGGGTGCCAAAGCGGCGCCTGCGGGAGCACGCCGCCAAGGGCCGGCCGAGGCCGCTGACGGCCTTGCGGCCAATGGCGGAGACGCGGTGGCGGTGGTCGAAAGACGGAACGGGGCCCGGCCCCGGTGGTCGTCGCCGGCGCGGCGAAACCCGGGAAGTCGTAGCGCGTCGCTACTCGCACTTCTGAGCGCACTGGGTCCCCGCGACCCAGTGCGCTCATTGTTTGCCGTGAAACCTGCCGGTCCGTGGAACCGAGGACCTCGTTGTTGGAATCGCCCGGGACGTGAATGGTGCTGACGAGCCGTCCCATTCCATGCCGGGTTTGCGGGTGCGACGCTTCCTTGGGCGGTCAGGAGCTCGCCTGGGAGCCGAGGAAGGCCCGGACTGGTTCGGCTCCCACCTACCTCCTGTTCGCCTGCGAGCCGCGGTTACACGGCGCTCAGGATCGGAGCCAACCCGACGCGACGCTGCCACGCGCCATGCGAAGCCGCCAGTTTGGCTCATCGAGTGTGCGGTGGGAGCCGTCCGGTCTCGACCACGACCGGCAGTACCTTGTCGCCGCAGGCGACGGACCACCTCCCGTCGCTGCGCCCTGCGTCAGGGCCACCATGTGTGCTGAGGTCCCCCCTACAGGGCCGGTGTCGACGTCTGTTGTGGCCAGCCAGGGCCATGCACTGTTCTCGCCATCGGCCAACGCGCTCGGCCCACGTGTCGTAATCGATACGACCGCCCTCCACTCACGCCCGAAGGGCCCTCGTGCCCTAGCGCTTGTGAACCCGAAGGGCGAATCGTGCGCTCGTGCGCCGTGTTCGTGATGCCCGTCGCGTTCACGGACCCTCGCCCACTGATCTGGCGCGGAGCGCCTTCGACGCCGCCGAGTCGCGGCGCCGGCCGGCAGGAGCCCTGTGGCGAACGGCGCCAGAGCGTCCGCGACGGGAGGCGACGTTTGAACCGAAGGCAGCGCCTGGTGCAGCCACTGTTCCTGTTCTTCACCAGCCGCCTCGGCGACGGCCTGGCTGGGCAGCCAACCGGGTCGGACCCGTGGGGTCGGTGCGGGCGGCGGTGTCGCGAGCGGTCTCAGCCTTCCTTCTCCCGCCAACGCGTTGGCCGTGGCTACTAGAACGTGGGACGCCCGGCGGTCCTCGCGAGCTGGCCCGATCTTGTGGTTTCCCGTGAAACATGCCCGAGCGACTCGGACCGAACGCGCTGCGGCCGGTCGTCTCACGCCGCGCGGGTTGCGGTGCCGGGAAGCACGCGCGCAGGCGAGGGCTTAGCGGGGACGTCGTGTCGAAGAAGCGCCCGCCCTCGCCGAGCACGTCGCGCTGCCCGCAGCGGGCGGGATCTAGTGCTGTGGGCGACCGCAGACAGACGAGGCTGTCGTCGCGTCGGTGATCTTCTCGGCGGACGCTTCCCCTACGGCGGGGGACGCAGCGACGACAGCGCGGTGCGGTCGTGGGTAAGCCCGATCGAACCGGCCCGCTGTCCTTCTGCGTCTCCAAGCCACCCGGCCTAACCCGGTCAGACGCGAGCCGTTCCATGGGAATGGCCGGGTCGTCGGTATCCGCGCAGTGTCGTCGAGACAGCGCCGCGACCGGGAACATCACCGGTGCGGCACACGCTGCGGTCCGCCGCCACGTGCAACAGGCCTGCGGTCGGGCAGGGCGTGGCGCGGATCGCGATCTGCCCGGAGGCGGCGGAGGGTCGCCGCGGCGATGGCGACGAGCAAGTCGTCCGCATTGGGTCGACGCCGGTGGGACCAGTGCAACGTCCGGATGTAGCTCGCCGCGCGCAATCTTGAGACGGTGCGGTTCCCTGCGGCCCGCCGCGATCTTTGGTTTCCCGTGAAACACGGCGCGTGCCAACCTTGGCCCGGCCTGCCGTTGCCAGCGCCGCGCGTCGTGTCCCGAGAATCCTGCGACCGTCGCCCGGCCGAGACGCCTGCATCGGAGAGATCGGCGGAGGGTCTCGGCGATTGCGTCGATGAGGTGGCGCCCTACGGGCATCGTCCGCCGAGTCACTAGGACGGGCACGGCTCGCATGCCGGTGAAGTGCCTGGGGCTTGTCACATACGCGCGAGGCCGCAACTTTGCGATGGAGGGGTCGAGGCCAACCCCCGGGTGGACCGGCCCGATTCATCGTTTCGCGTGAAACAGTTCGGTGCGCCCAGTTCGCGTGTCAGCGGGGCTCGATGGCGCTGCGACCTACGTCAGGCCGAACAGTCACGGCCGCCGCGGCTCGTCGTGCCGGAACTGGTCTGGGTCGGCCCACGCCACGCCCGGGGCCAACGGCCGCTCGGCTAGCGCCGGCATGTGCAGTCGACGATCGTGGTCTCGAGCATCCAGGCGCCGTCCTCGGTCACGACGGCGACGCCTACGGACAACCAGCCCCAGAATCAGTGCCACGCGATCGCGTCCGTGTGCGCCAGAGCAACGTTGGTGCACGGGATGTCTCAAGAACCGCAGCGCCCGCGACCCGACCTCGCGAACATCTCAAACCGGCCACCGGCACCGTCTCGGTCTGGGTGTGGGCGCCGCCTGTAAGCAATGAAGCCGGCCAAGGCGGCCGTAACCGTGGAGCGCTTGGGTTTCGCGTGAAACATCGCGCCGGTAGGTCGGGCGTTGCCGCGGGCGCATGCTCCGATTGGGACCGCTCGTCGCGGCTGTAGAGCCACCTCGCCAGGATCCAGTGCTAGGCGATGGCACTCCGATTGCGCCGAAAGGCGGAGACCAGGCCCGCCGACCGAGCGAAGAGCCGCCGCTACCCTCCGGTCTAGGAGAGCCGGTCGCTGGCCGAGCGTCCGCCGCCAGCGACTCGGCTAGGCCCCTGAACGCGTGGAACCCCGACGACTCCGGGGCGGTCCCTGACTTAAGCGCAATCGCCAGTCGCGGCTTGACCGTCGACCCCGTGATCAGCTGCCAGTCTTGGTGCTAGGTACGGCGCACCGTTTCGTCGATGGTCTTCGTGGCACTGCCGCCTCTGACGGCCCACGCCAATACCTGCAGCCAAGTCGAGGTTCATCGCAACGAGTTGGGTGGTGTGCGCACCCTCAGGGGCGGCCGTGGTGGACACCGATCAGCCTGGCCGGCGGTTTCGGCCAACCAACCCGATAGCACAGTGGACCTTGCTGTTTCACGTGAAACCATCGATCGCCGGGCACGGCGCCGGCAGGGCGTCGCGATGCGTAGCCCGGCGCTCCGGAAGCGACCATGCAGCAAGGCATAGCCATCCGCCGTGTTCGCAGGCTGTTGCGATCGGTTAGGCGGGATGCCGCGCGTCGACCGCTCCGTCCAAGCGCCCGGCGCGAACGTGGCCGCGTTCCCCTCATTGACATCTAGCGGGCCCGAGCTGAGAGCGGCGGCGCATCACGTCTAGCGCCCCAGCGGCTGAGGCCACCCAGACACACGGCTGCAGCGCGCGGTCAGGTCGAAGGTGGCGGTAACGGGTCTCTGCACATCCCTGCTGCGCAAGAGGGAACGGATCCCGCAGGACGAATACAGCGCCCGCCCGGCGCACCTCGAACTCCAGACGTCACGGTTCGTCGGCCCCGCCGCGATCCTTGGTTCCCCGTGAAACACGGTCCCACCCGCGCTCGGACGAGGCCGTGTCCTGCCGATCATCGCTAGCCGAGATCGAGTCCAGGCGTCGTCTGTTGGTGGGACGCCGGCATGTGGCGGCTGGGCCCGTCGCTGGCGGCGATGAGGGGCAGGGCACGGCCTACCCGAAGGCCAGTCGTCTGCGCGGCTGGTCGGGCAGCACATGCCGGCGATTGGGTCCGGGAGAGCTGGTGACGGATGGCATCTCCGAACTGAAGGAGCGAGGCGTAGCACCGCGCTGAGACACAGAGCGATACGGCGCTCCGCTGCCCCGCGCACCATCGCGAGGCAATGCCGACGAGGAACGGCATGGCGTGCGAAGCACCATGCGGCCGCAAGGAACGGTGCTGCAGGCGACGGAAAGCGAAGCGGGTCAGGGCGATGCGCCGTGCAGTCACGAGGAACGGCGAGTACAGCGCGAGGCAGAGAACCGCAGGGGCCGGCGCCACGCGGCAGGCAAGGGCGGGGAACGGTGCCGCCGCGAGGCATGGCACTGAGCTGCGGACACGGAGGGCACAGCGTGGGCGTGGCCCAGCGTGGGCGGCCGGCGGGGCAGGCACGGCGATGCCGGGCAGAGCGCCGCCTGATCGGCACGGCATCGCGTCGCCGACACGGCGGGCGCGCCGTTGGGTGGCGGGCGCCGCGAGGCACTGCACGGCGATGCAGGGCATGGCGTGGGCGCGGCGCGTACAGGGACGGCGTGGACGCGGCGCTGACGCGGCACGGCGTGCCCGTGCCGCACCGCACAGTGCGGTGCCGCACGCGGCACGTGGGACACGGTGCCAGGTGCGGACACGGCGAGACAGAGCAAGGCAACGCCGCGCATCGCGACTCACGTCGCCGTGCTGCGGGGCGCGGCGAGGACACCGCGCCCTGCGGGGGGCAGGGAGAGGCCTGGTGCCGAGAGGCGCAGCCAGGCGCGGTTGGCACGGCGTGCCGGGGCGGGTTGCTGCGAGGGCACCGCACTCGTGGGGGCGGCGGCGGGTTTGGCGCTGCGGGGCCGGGCGTGGTCGGCACGGC
>CAWIXO010000006.1:0-253273 GCA_963840005.1 uncultured Actinomycetota bacterium
CTTCTTCGGCGACCGGAATATCGCTCGTTCCGGCAGTAACGATCGCGATTTCGCCCGCTCCGAGTTCGGTTTTATCGCGAAAAACGCGGATAATGCGCGCGCCGATGCGTGCCATTCGGCTTCGGTAAAAACATTGCGGATTTCGCCGAAACTTCGGCGTTCGTGCGCGTAATCAACACATTCGGCGAACGCGCGACGAGCTTTTCAAAGATTCCGACGATCTGTTCCTTAGTTTTGCCCTGGCCGAAAATTACTTCGGGAAAACCTTGTCTGTCGGCGCGCGCATGGTCAACCCGCGCATAGTCGATGTTTTCGTACGATAGATTTTTTAAGCGCTCGGTTGCTTCCGCCGTGGAAAGATTTCCTCCCGCATGAGACGCCTTAAAATCTCTTCGATGTCGTTGTTCATTTCATAATTTATTTTATATCCGTTTCGGAATGATTGACAAACAAAACATTTGAGCTAAATAAAAAAAAGCGGCGAGGTGAAATTCGCCGTTTTTCTCGTTAAAGAAGACAAATGAATAAAAAGCAAAAGTCAGACAAACAATCCAACATATTTGCTAAGCCGTGCACAATTTTACAAATGCCCAGGAAACCGCGCTGTGGCTGACGAAATTTAATAAACTTCGTTTTCTAAGTATTTTCCACTCATCACCTTACTCCGCTTAATTCTTAAGCAACATTCGTGCCGCTCGTTTTTTATATTCCGCCGAAAGCCTGAAAAATTCGTCGCCGTCCACTTATTAACGCGCTATTTTTTGCGATTCCGTATCAAATAACTGAAACTTCTGAGCGAATTAAAATGAATTAGAATTATTCACACCGGCTGATTTAAAATATACAAACTCATAGTTGGCAGAAAGATTATGAAGAGGTGTAGAGTTGTTTTTATATGGAATTGACAGTCGCCATCACGGGCGCTTCGGGCACGATTTACGCGCTTCGAACTTTGCAGCTTATTGGCGGCGAGCGGCGCGGTCGAAACGATAAATCTCGATAATGTCGGGCACGTCCGCGACCGTCGCGCAGGTTGAAATGGGCGTCAATCTTAAAAGAGCCGAACGCGGAAAAGATCAACGAATGGCTCGGTTTGCCGAAGGATTCGAAGATGATCCGATTCTGGCGGTTCGATAATCTGGCGGCAAAACCTTCGTCGGGCTCGAACAAGCAAGCCGGAATGATTATCGTGCCGTGTTCGATGGGAACGCTCGGCGCGATTGCTTCGGGCGCGGGAACGAATTTGATTCACCGCGCGGCGGACGTTTGTCTGAAAGAAGGTCGGAAATTGGTTTTCGTTCCGCGCGAAACGCCGTATAATGCGATTCATCTCGAAAATATGCTGAAACTCTCGCGCGCCGGCGCGCAGATTCTGCCCGCGAGCCCGGGATTTTATCATCGACCGAAAACGATTGAAGAATTGGTCGAACATCTTGTGTTTTCGCATTTTAGACCAGTTCGACATTCCGCATTCGAAAAAATCCCAATGGTCAGGCGAGGAAGTTTCGAAGAAGAATGAATAATTTGAAGGACTAAAGGATATAAAAAATTTATTTTTTTTTTGTTTTGATTGTTTTTGGTTTTTTGAGCGTTTCGGCGCAAGAAGCGAGGAGGACGATTCGTCAAATTCGTTGACGAGGCGAAAAAAGATGCGTCGTTTCTGACTTTTCGCACGAAATTGATCGCCGCGGCGAAACGACGCGATACGAAATACATTTTGAGCATTCTCGATAAAGAAATCAAAAACAGCCGGAACGGCAACTGACGGAATCAAGGAATTCAAGGAGCAATTGGAAAATCGAAAGCCCGGACAGCCAATTCTGGGATGAATTTCTGCCGGTCATCACCAACGGCGGAAAATTCAGTGAACAGCGGAGAGCGCGACGAACGACATTTTTTACTGCGCCTTTTACTTATTCACGATTTTCCCGAAGATCTTGACGGCATTCGAGCTATCACGTGATTTTCGGCAATAATGTAAATTTCCGCGCCAAGCCGGAGATGAACGCGACGGTCTGTCGGCAAAGCTTTCTTATAATATTGTCGAAAGTCACGGAAACCATTAAAGATAAAAAAGAGCCGGAGAAAGACGCGTGGTATAAAATCAAAACTCTGGGCGGCAAGACGGGTTTCGTCAAAGCCGAATTCGTCCGCAGCCCGATCGATTACCGCGCCGGTTTCGAGAAGAGAAACGGCAAGTGGAAAATGATGTATTTTTATCGTCGGAGATTAAAGTTTTATGACGAATACAGTCGAAAGATTTTCGAATCGCGTCGAAAATTACGTTAAATATCGTCCGAGTTATCCGAAGGAAATTTTGCAGTTATTTCGCGACGAGATGAATCTGACGAAAACTTCGGTGATCGCCGATATCGGTTCGGGAACGGGAATTTCGGCGAAGATTTTTCTCGAAAACGGCAACACGGTTTTCGGCGTCGAGCCGAACGCGCCGATGCGCGAAGCGGCGGAAGAATTTTTGAAAGATTTCCCGAATTTCAGAAGCGTGGACGGAACGGCGGAGAACACGAATTTGCCCGACGATTCGGTGGATTTTGTCATCGCGGCGCAGGCGTTTCACTGGTTCGATCAGGAGAAAACGCGGGCGGAATTCCGGCGCATTTTGCGCGCGGACGGCTTTATCGCGCTGATCTGGAACGAACGCCAGCTCGATACGAACGATTTTCTGCGCGAATATGAACAATTTTTAATAAAATACGGCACCGATTACGAAAAAGTGCGGCACGAAAATATCGACAAAGAAATTTTCGAAGATTCTTTTCAAGACGAATTTTCCGCGAAAACCTTTCTAAACGCGCAAACGCTTGATTTTGAAGGCTTAAAGGGCAGAGTGCTGTCGTCTTCGTATATGCCGGCGGAAACGAACGCGTTTTCCCGCCGATGATAAATGAACTTCGAGCGCCTCTTTGCCAAACACGCAGAAAGCGGTAAAATACAGATTTTATACAACACGAATATTTACTACTCACAGATTTAATTTATGGACGCAAAAACGAAGAAACCTGAAATAAGAACGATCACCGTCGCGCATTCGCCCGATTCGGACGACGCATTTATGTTTTACGGCTTGGCGACGAACAAGCTCGAAACCGACGGCTTGAAGTTCGAACACACGTTAAAGGATATTCAAACGCTGAACGAAGACGCGAAAAACGGCGTGTTTGACGTGACGGCGATCAGCTTTCACGCTTACGCATATATCTCCGACAAATACGCGCTGCTGCCGCACGGCGCGAGCATCGGCGACAAATACGGTCCGATCGTCGTTTCGAAAGAGCCGTGCAAACCCGAAGAGATTCCGAAACTGAAAATCGCGATTCCGGGCGAAATGACGAGCGCGTTTCTGGCTTTGCGGATCTACAATCAGGATTTTGAATACGTGGTCGTGCCGTTCGACGAGATCATCGACGCGGTGCAAAACGGCAAGGCCGACGCCGGACTTCTGATTCACGAAGGACAGCTTTTTTATAAGCAGATGGGCTTGACAAAGTTCTCGATCTCGGCGAATGGTGGCACGAGAAGACCGGCTTGCCGCTGCCGATGGGCGGCAACGTGATCCGCCGCGATCTGGGCGAAGATCTGATGAAGCAGGTTTCGAAACATCTTCACCGGAGCATTATCTATTCGATGGAAAACCGCGAAGACGCGCTTGCCTACGCGATGCAGTTTGCGCGCGATATGCCGCCCGAGCTCGCCGACCGCTTCGTCGCGATGTGGGTCAACGATTTAACGCTCGATTACGGCGAACGCGGGCAGCGAAGGCGTCAAGCGTCTTCTGCAGGAAGGCTACGACAAAGGAATTATCAAAAATAAGGTCGAAGTCGAATTCGTCGAATAAAAAATATTACAATTATTTACAAAACGTAAATTATACGGAAAACTAAATTTACAAGCCGGAAATCTAAATGTCCGGCTTTTCTGTTTTACGCGAAAAAGCCGGCGTTAAAAATTTGATAAAATGTTGAGTGTCATAGAGAATAAGATGTATTATTAAAATACAGAATTAATGCCCCGTCAAACATTGGAATCTAAATCCGTTTCGGATAGTCAATTGTCAGAATAAGGAGGAAATATGAGAAGTAAACAACTAAATTTATTTGTTTTAGCGTCTTTTTGTTTAGGATTGATTGCACTGGTCTTGCCTGTCGTTTCAAACGCGCAGGAGACAAATACGTCCAATACGCGTATTCTAAACGCGATGTCGAGTTCCATCATCACCAGACTGGAACAGAGCAGCAATACATTTCAGGCGGGAGTTTGACCGGAATTTGGACGAACAGTTCGATCAACTGAACAACAGCGAAGAAGATCGTTTGAACAGAATTGTCCAAAATTACGAGCGCGCTTTAAACAGATTGCGCCGCGAATTTCGACAGCTTCGGAAAACTGGTGGCAAGCGCGCAACAACGTGCAGAATGTGATGGAGCGAAGCGCGCCAGGTTAATAGTCATGATGAACAATCTGTCAGTTTGCCCGTCGGCTCGAACGGCAATGGAACCAGATGCGCCGCGACATCAATAAATTAGCCGAAACCTACGATTTGCCTGAGTCTAACGGACAGGCGGCGGCGGCGGCAGCGGTGGCGATGGCGGCGGCGGAAACGTTCCGAACTGGGCAGTCGGAACGTTTTACGGCAGAAATCCGCAAACCGGCGGCAACGATCACAATGAACATCGACGGTAACGGTGCAGTTCGAGTCACGTTTGAAAACGGTTCGACCGTTTATGCAACGATAAACGGCTGACCGCTTGAACAATAACGGAATCATTGCGCAGAGTAAGCAGACTTAACAACGGCATCCGCACGACGCGGCTATGATAACGGTGAAAGGATTGATTATTTCACGCAGCACGGCAACGGCAACGGTAACGGCAACGGAAATGGTGACAACGGCGGCGGCGGAAATATTCCGAGCTGGGCGCTTGGCAGATTTTACGGCAGAAACCCGCAAACCGGCGGCACGATTACATTGGACATCAACAGCAACGGTTCGGTCGTGATTACTTTTGAAAACGGTTCGACCACTTACGCGACGATGAATGGCGACCGCTTAAACAATAACGGAATTATTGCGCAGAGTAACCAAAATCAACAACGGCATCCGCACAACGCGGGTTGATAACGGCGAAAGAATTGATTACCGGCGATAAAACCGTTAAAAAAACGTAATCTCTCATAGAAAATAAAAGGCAGAGTTTCGCTAACTTTCAAAACGCGCGAAACTCTGCCTTAACTATTTTCATCCGATTTCACTGATGCCTGAAGTTCTTTCAAAAGTTTCCAATCTTGTTCGCACTTAATATGAAAGAGAACGCGTGAATTAATAAGGTTGACGCGGTTCTTTTTTATTTTCTCCGTAACTGATAACATCTTTTTGAAAAATATTTGCATCTATTTCGATAGCTTTTTAATCAAGAGAAATTTTTATGAAGAAAACGCGAATAATTTTATTTAGCTTATTGATTTTTTGTTTTTCGGCGATCGGCGCGGCGGCACAGGAAACTTCAAATGTCGTGAAAACCGATTTGAGCCAAGCCGAAATCGATAAAATCAGTCAAGAAGTTTACGGAAAACGAATTCAATTTTCGGCAAGCCTGAGTATTTATGCTTTCAATCGCGATGCGAAGATTCAAACTCATCGGGATGGGCGGGCAAATTACCGGAATTTACCGGCGCAATTCGTTTATGACGTTTAATAGCGACGGCACGCGCTTTGAAAAAATTCTATTTATTCCCGATCTCGACCTTAACGGAAATTACGTTTCTGCCGCAGATATTGGAAAATCTCGGCGGCATCAATCCGTTTGCGATCGAACCCAAATACGTTAGTCAATACAATTTTACATTCGTCGGCAAGGAAAAAATTGACGAGCTCGACTCTGTACGTTTTCGACGTTTCGCCGAAAGTTATGCCCGAATTCGAAAAAATCAACGCAAAAATATTTCTCCGGGCAGAATTTGGGTTGACGATCAGGATTTAATGATCGTGAAATCAAAAGGCAAAGCCGTTCCCGAAGGCAAGGATATGAACGGCATGAACAAAGTTTTCCGGTCATGGAAACGTGGCGCGACAGCGTTGACGGAAAATATTGGTTTCCGGTTTTCTCGACTTCCGACGACGAGATGGTTTTCAACAGCGGACAGGTCGTCAGAATGAAAATCCGCGTCAAATATGCAAATTACCGCGTCGGCAGAAGCGATGTGAAAATTGGCGACGACGAGGTAGAAGTCAAAGATGAACCTAAACCGACGCCAACGCCAACGCCGAAAAAACCGTAAATTAACGGAAAATGGAAAATGGAAAGTGGAAAATTATGATTTTAATTTTCCACTTTCCATTTTCCATTTTTCATTTACTAAGTTCTTCGGCAATCGCTTCGCGCGTTTTTATCAGAAATTCCATCAAATCTTCGGCTTCGCAGCGTTTTTCGTTTCGATCGGCGGCAGCAAAACCATCTCGATCGTTCCCGGATAGGCGACGCCCGTTTTTTTGCCCATCATCCAGTCGGTATTTTTGATCGCGACCGGAATGATCGGCGCGTCGGTTTGCAGCGCGAGATGAAACGCGCCTTTCTTAAACGGCAAAAGCTCGCCCGGCATCGCGCGCGTGCCTTCGGCAAAAACGCCGAACGAATAACCGTCTTCCATCACTTCGCGCGCTTTTTCCATCGATTGCAGAGCCTGTTCCGGGTTTGAGCGGTCGATCGCGATAATATTGACGAAACCCATTCCCGTGCCCGAGCACCGGGACTTTCAACAACTCTTTTTTCGCAACCAGCCCGATTCGTTTGCCCGGCATAAGCGAAAAGCGCGGCCGTATCGAGATACGAGCGATGATTCGAGATAAAAACATACGATTTTCGCCGTCTTCGAGATTTTCCAAGCCGCGTAACTTTGACCTGTGCGCCGCACGCTTTCAGCCACGTTTTCGCGCCCCACAACGCGAGCGGATAAAGCCACAGTCGGCGGTTTATGATCCACAGAAACAGCGATCGACGGCGTGCCGACGACCAGCAGCAAAATCGCCGGCGGCAAACCAGCACCACCAGTAGCGAAGTTTGCCGAGCAAGTCGCGATTTGTTAGACTCTTTGACAGGAAACGTCAGTTTTTTGTTTTCTCGAATCGCTTCAAGGGAAAGGTTTTGCATGACTAATAGTTTAAAGTCGAAATCGTTCAATGTTCAAATTTCAAATTTCAGATTTCAAGTATTTAATCGGTTTGTTGTTTTACTTTCTCGCTGCGTCTCTGCGTCTCTGCGTTTTACTTTTACTTTTTTCGCTTGCGATTGTCGCACAGGTTCCGTCGCCGAAATCGGTTCTCGGTTTTCAGCCGACCGACGATAAAACGATCGCCGACTGGACGCAGATCACGATTATTTTACGAAACTCGACGCGACAAGCGATCAGGTGACGGTCAGAGAGATCGGCAAAACGACGCTCGGCAAGCCGCTGATCGTCGCGTTTATTTCGTCGGCGGAGAATATCAAAAATCTCGAAAAATACCGCGCAGATCAGCGCAAAGCTCGCCGATCCGCGAACGATCAAAGACGCGGCCGAGCTTGAAAATCTCGTCAAAAACGGCAAGACGATCGTTTCGATTTCGTGCTCGATCCATTCGACCGAGATCGTCGCGTCGCAGATGTCGATGAATCTCGCATACGAGCTGGCGACGGCGAACGACGAGGAGACGAAAGAAATACTCGACAACACGATACTGCTGCTGATCCCGTCGTCAAATCCCGACGGCATAGAGATCGTCGCCGAACTGGTATCGCAAAACGCTCGGCACAAAATCCGAAGGAACGTCGCCGCCCGAGCTTTATCATCACTACGCCGGGCACGACGACAACCGCGACTGGTTCATGCTGAATCTGCGCGAGACGCAGGCGATCACGAAACTTTTCTGGCAGGAATGGTTTCCGCAGATCGTTTACGACGTTCATCAGCAGGGACAAAACGCTTCGCGGTTTATCATTCCGCCGTTTTTCGATCCGCCGAATCCGCGCATTGCGCCGTCGATTCTGCGCGAGGTCGGGCTGATCGGTTACAAGATGGCGGCGGATCTGCAGGCGAAGAACATCGCGGGCGTGGCGACGAATTCGACTTACGATACGTGGTGGCACGGCGGTTTTCGCTCGGCGCCTTATTATCACAATTCGATCGGCATTTTGTCCGAGGCGGCGAGCGCGAATCTGATGTCGCCGGTCACGATCACCGAAGAACGACTGCAAAAAAATCGCGCGCGTTCGCGGGCTGCCGTCACCTGCTCGAAACGGCGACGAATTATCCCGACGCCTGGCAGGGCGGCGTGTGGCGGCCGGCGCGACATCGCCGAAATCGAAATGACCGCCTCGCGCGGTCTGCTTCGAAATGGCGGCGAAATTTCGCCCGCGATATCTGCGAAATTTTTACGAGCTCGGCAAAGCGAATCTTGAACGCGAAAACGGACGAACCGCAGGCGTTTATCGTCACGGCCGGACAGCCGAATGCCGGAAACCGTTTCGCGCTTTCTCGAAATTCTGATGTGGCAGGGCATCGAGGTTCACCAGATGACGCAACGAAGCTATTTTGCGATGAGACACGCAAAGACGCGACGATTTTCACGAAATGCCGCTCGGCAGCTTTCTGGTTTTCGTCAATCAGCCGCAGAAAAACAATGTCTTGAGCCTGTTTGAAAAACAGGTTTACCCGCATCGCCTGCAACGCGAACGGCGAAGCCGAAGTGCCGTATGACGTCGCCGGCTGGACGCTGCCTCTGCAGATGGGCGTCGAGACGCGACGCGGTCTGGGACATCACGCGATCTCGAGCAAGTACCGAAACACGCTGAAACGGGTCGAAAATATCAATCAGGCGCGGCAGGTTTTGAATCTAAACGCCAAGCACGAGCCGTTTGCCAAACTGCCGAATCCGCTGAAAACAAATCCGAAAATCGGGCTTTACAAAGGCTTTACACGTCTCGATGGACGAAGGCTGGACGCGTTTTGTTTTCGATACTTTTCAGATTCCTTTCACGATCGGTTTCCGACACGGATTTTCGCGAGAACAGTTTGAATTTCGACGCGATAATCTTGCCCGCCGACAGCGAGAACACGATCGTCAAAGGCTTGAGCGCGGAGCGTTATCCGGCCGAATTCGCCGGCGGAATCGGCGAGCGGGCGTCGAAAATCTGAAGAAATTTGTCGAGAACGGCGGAAAGTTGATTTGTTTCGACGATTCGTGCGAACTGGTTATCAAGCGGTTCGATCTGCCGGTGAAAAATGTTTTGAGCGGGTTGAAGCGAAACGAATTTTACAATCCCGGCTCGATCGTCAAACTCGAAGTCGACACAAACACATCCGCTCGCCAAAGGTATGCGCGAAGAAACCGCCGCGTATTTTATCAAACAGCTCGGCGTTCGAAATCGCGGACGAAGCGAAAGTCAAAACCATCGCGCGATATGCCGAAAAAGATCGCTTCTTGTCGGGCTGGATGCTCGGCGAAAAATATCTGAACGGCAAAACCGCGCTCGCCGAAACCGACTTACGGCAAAGGCAAAATCGTTCTTTTCGCCTTCCGCCCGCAGCATCGCGGGCAAACGTGGGCGACATTTCCGTTTATCTTTAACGCGTTGGAAAAAAACTAAATTCGTTCGATTAAGATTACTTTTTATTTTTTGGCGGGAATCACAAACTTGAGAGCATTTATCAACTGCGTCGGCTTATTACGAACATTAAGATGTTGTTCGACATACTATAAACAAACCCGAGGCGGTCGTTTGTATCCGTGTTACACGGATTTTTTGAACCGTTTGATAACCGACCCTGTACGTTTGTCGTTCCGCACAAAGACAAGTTTCCGTCTGTCGGAAGATTACAGCTTCCGGTGCTTACTCCGAGATTATTCAGTTTGCGCCGCAAACGGTTAACGAGCGAATTGTGATGTGCTTTTTTGTCGGTACCGTTGCTTAAAACGATGTCAGGCAGTGAAGCGATTTCATTGCCGTGAAACGATATTGCGACAGGTTTTACCTTCAATCCTAAAGTTGCACGATGCGCTTCCTGAAAAAAGTTTTTGGTGTAATGTCCGGCATCCGAAACTTTGAATGGTTCGCTGCCTGCCGCGCTGCAAGCGGTCGTTGTTCCGCTGCATGGCGATGGAGCTGCGTTGGCGCAGCGATGTGTTCCGGCTATAAACATCGCGCGCGCATTCGTTTCTTGAAAGATAGCTCTGCTTTCTTCGGGCGTGCTTGTATCAAAAAGCGGATGAGGAACTTCCAAAACGAAATTGCGCTCAAAGGCTAAATCAAAAATGTAAGTGCCAAGCCCGCGAAAACCCGACGTTTTTTCAATAAGTACAACATAATTTCGATAAACGCCTGTGTCGTTCAACTGCGCAAGCTCGTAGTTAACGGACGCGGCGAGAGTTGCAGCTTTGTTCAAATCTTTTTGCAGGACGGCTAAAACGGTATCGTGAAAAAAAAGGCGGTGTTTGGCAGACGGTTCAATAAAACCTTCCGTGTTTCTACGCGGTAGTCTTGCTTTGACCTTGGCGACAAAACTGCTCAGAGAATTAAATGGAAGTATCGGCAGGATAATTTTATTTGTTTTCATTCATTATCACCTCTAAAGCTCGACCTTTGATTGTCGTCCTTTAACGCTTTGAAAATATTAAAAGCAGCTCATAACTTAATAATTCGGCGCGGGCGGACAGATTTATTCGAATTGAAATCAAATGAATTTGCCGCTGTTGATAACGCATTGGTCTTAAAAGTAAAGTCCCTAACGGTTTCCAGAGTCGTTCTGATGCCTTTCGTGGTCGGGTAATTGTTAATGATGTTTTCGATTAAAATTTCCTGATGTCTCTGCGTCCATTTTGAAAAATCTTTAGTTTCCAATCAAATTGTTTTTTATTTGCGTCAAACTGTTTTTGAGAACGGTTTTCTCAAGCCCTCGTTTTGATTATTCAGATTGGCAACGTGCGCGGGATACCTAACATGAAGCCTGTAAAATGAGCGCAAAAGCCCGTTCGGAAGTAAATATTTCTCTGGCAAGCGTCGTATCTTTTTTTGCCCGGCGGCCGTTTGTAAAACCTAAGTTTTGAATTGTAATACCGCCGATGTCTCGGATTCTGAGCCGTGCAAAATCCCAGATGTATTTGTAAAACCCGAAATCGTTCGCGCCGCCATGACAAAGCGGCGGCTGCACGTGGCGACCGTGGCCGAGGCGGGCGCCACCTGGTGGATGGAGTGGGTGCCACCCGGCACGCCGGACGAGATGCGGGCGGCGGTCTCCCAGGCGCCACTACGGCCCTGAACAGCCGAAAAGATCCCGGCGGGAACGCCGGGATCTTTTCGTGGATCTATTCGGCTGCCTCTTCGGAGGTCCGGCGTTCGATCTCTTCCGGATCCTCGCCTTGTTGGACAGCTTCCCTGGTGGCCTCGGGACTTTCCTCCCGGATGTCGGATTCCATCAGGATCGCTTCGGCCTGTTCCTGGAAGTCGTCGCTGCCGACCGCTTCCTCTTCGGGGAGCGGATGCTCGGCTCGGGACTGGGCGCGGTCGTCGGTCATGCTTCCGACCTACCCCGGTCGGCGGCGCCGCTAACCGCCGCGACCAGGGAGTCCTCGCGGTGCGTGCGGTCCAGGACCGCCGTGCGGCCCGTCATCGGCTCCGACGCGGCACGGGCGAGGCTCGTGCTGCTGATCATCGTGGGCCAGGTGGCGGGGGCCGGGCGGGTGGAGACGTAGTCGTCGGCGGGGATCGGCATCGTCGGCACGGCGGCCGCCTTGGCGGTGCGGGTGGCGCGGAAGACGCCGATCGAGAGGACGGTCAGGATGGCGATCTCGACGACGACCAGGCTCCGCTCGACCAGGCCCATCATGACCCGGCCACCGGGGAAGGCGACGTACCAGAGCAGGGCGACGCCCACCGCGCAGGTCACGCAGAGCCCCCGGACCGTGGACACCAGGCGGGCGCCCAGCCCGGAGGCGCGGGCGGCCAGCACCGCGGCGGCGATCGGCAGGGCGACGAACGCGGCCACCGACGCGTACCGGTGGATCAACGCGGCGGTCGACATCACCGCCACCTCCGGCGGGTCGGTCGGGATGATCGCGGCGATCAGCATCCCCACGGACCAGATCGACATGAGTACGGTCGGCAGCCCGCGGATGGCGACCCCGACGGTGCGGAGCCCGGCGAGCAGGGCGGGCACGGCGAGCGCGAGGGCGACCATCGCGATCTCGATCGTCACGCCCCGATTGGACAGTGCGTAGTCGCTGATGGTCAGTTTCAGGGGGTCGTACCCAGGGCCGAGTCCGATGTGCCCGACGACCGTCGCCACGACAGCGGTCAGGAGTCCGAGGATCGACAACGTTCCGAATGCGCGGGCGACGGCGTTTTTCTTCATGCCTCAAGGCTTCCGGCCAGGCCGTTTTCCCGATATCGGGAAGCGCCCTGGCCGACCCCTCGGATCGGTCCCCGGAAAACTGGGGGTATTGCACTGGCCTACCACTCAGGGTCGGGAAAACCCCACCGCCCGAAGTGGTGGCTACGCCTCCGGCGCGATCCGGCCAGCCAGAACGTCGGCCACATCGAAGCGAACCGGCGCTTCTAGCTGGTCATAGCCGCACGATTCCGGGTCGCGGTCGGGCCGCCACCGGACGAACTGGGCCGTGTGCCGGAAGCGGTGCCCCTCCAGGTGGTCGTAGCGGACCTCGACCACCCGCTCGGGCCGCAGCGGGACGAACGAGAGGTCCTTGTCAGGGTTCCACCGACTGGCCTCGCGCCGGTTGTCGGCGGTGCCTTCGAACGCCGCCGCCCAGTTCCACGGATGGTGGGCGAAGTCGGTGACCAGCGGCTGCAACTCGACGAAGAGCTCCTTGCGGCGGGCCATCGGGAACGCGCCGATCACCCCGACGGAGCTGAGGTTGGAACCGCCGCCGTATTCGCGGTAGACCGCCGGGAGCATCGGGTTGGCCGGGTCGTCGTAGAGCCCGAGCAGCAGCGACCCGATCGCGTCCGGCTCTTTCTTGTGCACGCGGTAGCCGGCGACCACACAGTCCGCGGTGCGCTCGTGCTTGATCTTCGCCATCACCCGCTTGTTGGGCTGGTAGGTCTCGTCGCCGCTCTTGGCGATCAGCCCGTCGAGCCCGGCGCCCTCGAACAGGTCGAACCACTGCCGCGCGATCGCGCGGTCGGTGGTGATCGGGGTGAGGTGCACCGGCGGCCGGGCGCCGCGCATCGCCTGCTCGAGCGCCGCCCGCCGCTCCCGGAACGGCCGCCCGGTGTAGTCGTCGTCGCCCAGCGCGAGCAGGTCGAAGGCGATGAAGCTGGCCGGGGTCTGCTCGGCGAGCAGCCGGACCCGGCTCGCGGCCGGGTGCAGCCGCAGCTGGAGCGCGCCGAAGTCGAGCCCCTGGGTGTCGGTGCTGGCGATGACGATCTCGCCGTCGACCACACACCGCGGCGGCAGGCTCTCCTTGACCGCGGCGACGATCTCCGGGAAGTAGCGCGTCATCGGCCGCTCGTTGCGGCTGCCGACCTCGACCTCGTCACCGTCGCGGAACACGATCGACCGGAAACCGTCCCACTTGGGCTCGTAGAACCGGTCGTCCGGAATCTGCGGCACCGACTTGGCCAACATCGGCTGCACAGGAGGCATGACGGGCAGCTGCACGCACCCATTCTGTCCCGCCCGACCGACAGTTACGGTGCCGATTCGTCGCCCAGCCAGACCACGATCCCGGTCAGGTCGTTGAGCACCGCCGCGACACCGGCCCGGACGGCGGCCGCGCAGCGCTCCGCGGTGAACGAGCCGGCGTCGTACGTCGAGGACATCGCCGAGCCCTTCGCCGCGGAACGACGCACCGGACCAGTCCACCGCCGTGACGTTGTGGGTGGGTTCGGCGAGCTCCGCGCCCACCACGAGGAACTGCTGCGCCAGGTGGCTCGCGGTGACCAGGGCCAGCGGGTCGATCAGGTCGTTGCCCGCGCTGACGATGAGGTCCGGGCCCATCTCCAGGGCCTTGGTGATGCTGGGAACGTGGTCGTGCTCGGATGCCGGCGACCACCGTACTGAGGTCGACGTGCTCGTCCGTCGGCCCAGCTCCTTGATCGCGGTCACGAGCGCCTGGTCGGAGCGTCGTCGCCGGCGGTGAGCAGCACCACCCGGTAGCCCTTCGGCGGGTGGACGCCGTCCCAGGAACCCGGCCGCGGCGTGATCGTGCGCCTCCGGGGCGGGCGGGGCGGTGGGGTCGGTGAAGCCCGGGCCGAGCGTGCCGACGGGAGCGGGCGTCGGGCGTGCGGCTGTGACCAGTCGTCGCCGGAGCCGCATCCGGTGACCAGCGCGGCGGTCGCGGCCAGCATGGCAACGGCCCGAAGCGGGGGGCGCAAGGGATCGTCCTCTGCGGTGGTGGCGGGGTGCTGCGCCCCATTCCTATCTCAGTCGACCGCCGGCCGGACCCGCTGGCTGCACCAGGTTTGTTCTCCAGCGGTTCGCCGGCGGGCCGACTCGTGTTCACCTGCCGCGTGCAACGTGCACTGGCCAACCTGAAGGAGCCGCATGTCACCCCGCGTCCGCCGTACCGTCGTCGCCGCCCTCCTCGGGCTCATCGCAGTGATGGCCGGACTCCTGAGCGCCGGCCCGGCCGCCGCCCACGGGTTCTCGTCGACCGTCTACGTCGACGTCACCGCGGGCGACGACGGTCACGTTCGGACGGAGCTGGAGCTCGAGTACGACCTGCTCGTCGTGTCCACCGCCGACTACCGGCACGACGACCCGCTCTTCCGGGCGGGCACCGCCGCGTTCGACGCCGGCGACACCGCGGCGCAGACCGCGGCGCTCAACACCCACGCCGAGTCGGTCGTCGGGTACGTCACCGAGCGCTTCTCCGTCACCTCGGACGGCGGCCTGCACGCCGACCCGGGTCGGCGACTTCACGATCGGCGAGCGCGAGGGCGTGCCGTACGCCGACCTGCTGCTCGACTGGGCCTGCCCGACGAGCGGCTGGACGGGCACGAGGTGCGCAGCGGGCTGTTCCCCGACGCCGAGGGCTACGTCAAGGGCACCAAGACGATCGTCACGTACGAGATCGACGGCCGCTCGGGCAGCGCCGCGCTCGACGCCGAGCAACCCGTCCTTCTCGACCGCGCAGGCCGTGGTACGAGCGGTTCTGGGAGTTCTTCCGGCTCGGCGCCGAGCACCTGCTGACCGGGATCGACCACATCCTGTTCCTGCTGGCGCTCATCGCCGGGTCGCGGCGGCTGCGCGAGATCGTGCTCGCCGCCACGAGCTTCACCCTGGCGCACTCGGTGACGTTCATGCTCGCCGCCCTCGGCCTGGTCGACGTGCCGGCGCGGGTCGTGGAGCCGATCATCGCGCTGTCGATCGCCGTGGTCGCCGGCTGGTACCTGTGGCGGATCTGGCGGCGCGGCGACCACGCCAGCGACCTCGAGGCGACCGGACGGCGGCCACTTCAGCCTGGACCGCTCGGGCTGGACCCGCCTCGGGGTCGTGTTCTGCTTCGGCCTCGTGCACGGCCTCGGCTTCGCGGGCGCGCTGGGCATCGACGAGGCGTGGTCGTGGACGCTGCTGTGGTCGCTGCTGGTGTTCAACGTCGGCATCGAGGTCGTGCAGCTGGCGATCATCGCGGCCGTCTTCCCGCTGCTGATCGTGCTGCGCACGCCGTGCGCCGCGGGCCGGGCTGTGGGCGACCGGGCGTGGTTTCCGCGGGCGTGTCCGTCATGGGGCTGGTCTGGTTCGTGCAACGGGTGTTCGGAGTCTGAGTATCCGCGCAGGTCTTCGGTCAAGGGCCACTACCTGCATTGGCCAGGTTCATGGTCGGTTCATCGGGCCGGCGAACAGGTTGACCTTGCTATTCCGTACCACCTCTCATCCGGAAAGGGAACGGAACCGATGAGATCGAGCATCTCGACAGGCCCCGGGCTGTGCGGCGCCGCGTGGCCTCCGGGGCCACCGCGGCATTCCTGGGCCTGGCCGTGGCCCTCGGCAGCGGCCTGGCGCAGCCCGCCAGCGCCGCCGACCCCACCAGCTCACCGGCGTCATCCTCGGCGTGGGCGCCAACGAGTCCCAGCGCATCGTGACCTGGTACTCCTCGGCCGACACCGCGCAGCAGGTCCAGCTCGCCCCGACCGCCGAGCTCGTCAACGGCGAGTTCCCGGCCGGCGCGGCCACCTTCGACGCCATCGGCGGGGCGAACATCGCGACCAGCGGCGGCTTCAACCGCCACGCGACGATCACCGGCCTGCAGGAGCACACGGCGTACTCCTACCGGGTCGGCGCCGAGGGCAGCTGGTCCCCGACGTACTCCTTCAAGACGCAGGACTTCGAGGGCGACTACGACTTCCTGTTCTTCGGCGACCCGCAGATCGGCGCCTCCGGTGACGCTGGCCAAGGACCAGGCCGGCTGGCAGGACACGCTCGACGTCGTCGCTCGCCGCCAACCCGAACGCCGAACTGCTGGTCTCGGGCGGCGACCAGGTCGAGACCGCCAACACCGAGTCGCAGTGGAACGCCTTCCTGGCGCCCGACAAGCTGCGCCAGTACCCGTGGGCCGCCACCATCGGCAACCACGACGTCGGCGGCAAGGCCTACGAGCAGCACCTGTTCACCCCGAACACGGACCGCTCGGGCCCGCTGTACGCCAACGGCAACCCGGCGTCGAACACGTCGGGCGGTGACTACTGGTACATCTACAAGGATGTGCTGTTCATCGACCTGAACAGCAACAGCTACGCGACCTCGCAGGGCGGCGGCGGCGACGCGGCGCACATCGCCTACGTCACCGACGTCATCAACCAGCACGGCGCCGAGGCCAAGTGGAAGGTGCTCGTCTACCACCACGCGATCTACTCGCCGGCCGACCACGCCAAGGACGGCGACAACAAGGTGCGTCGGGTCGACTTCCCGACCGCGTTCTCCAAGCTCGGCGTCGACCTGGTGCTGCAGGGCCACGACCACAGCTACTCCCGCAGCTACCTGATCAAGAACGGCGCGAAGGCCGACCCGGCCGAGCAGCCCGGTGCCGCCGACGTGTTCGCCGGTCCGGGTGGCGTGCTCTACGTGACGGCGCAACTCGGCCTCGGGCTCGAAGTACTACGACATCACCAAGCCGGACAGCAGCGGCACGAGCGGCGCCGGCAACGGTGCCGGACCCGCTGAACCCGGACAACTACTGGTACAACTCGGTGCAGAACCAGGAGCACGTCCGCACGCTACGTCAAGGTCCAGGTGCGCAGCGACAAGCTGGTCGTCGAGAACCTCCGCAGCGGCACCTGCGCGGCGCCGAACGCGGCCGTCGAGCACGGCAACGTCCTGGTGCAACAACACCACCGCCGACCAGCCGGTCGGCTCGGTCGTCGACAAGGTCACCGTGCACCCGTACCACGGCGACGGCCAGGACATCCAGGTCAACGTGCCCGAACGCCGCCCCGGGTGAGTTCGGCTGGACGATCGACGGCTACAACGGCCTGGTCGACCTCGGCACCGCCGCAGGAGCACGACGGCGACTACTTCGAGGCGACCGGCAAGATCAACCCGATCGTCGTGTCGGACAGCCGCCGCTCGCTCGCGCCGTGGTCGATCTCGGCCAGCGTCGGCGACTTCCGGGACGCCGACAAGACGTTCTCCGGCGCGTACCTCGGCTGGACGCCGTACGTGCTCGACGCCGGCGCCGGTGCGCAGGCCAGCGGCGTCGGTGCCGTCCGGCTACGACGACCAGGGCCAGGGCCTGTCGGTCTCGCGCGGCCTCGGCTGCGGCCGCGCAGGGCCACCCGCGGGGCACGCGCCAAGCTCGGCGCCGACCTGGATCTGAAGATCCCGGACAGCGTCGACGAAGGGCAGCTACCGCGCCACCCTCACGATCACCGCGCTGAGCAGCTGACCGGACCTGTTTCACCCGGCGGGGCGGGCGCCTTCGGGTGCCCGCCCCGCCGCTCCACTCGCCTCCAGATCCCTGAGGACCCGCAGATGCACGCGCCGCTCGCCCGAAGACCAGCCGCTCGTTCGCACCGCCGTCGTGGCCCTGCTCGCCGCCTTCGCGGCCGCCGGCGCTGGTCGCCGGCCCCGCCCTGGCCGGCCGACGGCGACGTCGCCTGGACGGTCCGGACGGCCTCGAACAGCTACGGCGCCGACCGGTCCAGCTTCAGCTACGCCGTCAATCCCGGCGGGCAGGTCGAGGACGCCATGGTCGTGGCCAACCGCGGCAAGGCCCCGCTCGACCTGGCCGTGTACGCCGCCGACGGCTTCACCACCGACACCGGCCAGCTCGACCTGCTCACCAAGGACAAGAAGTCCGTCGGCGATCGGCGCCTGGGTGCACGCCGACGGCGACAGCGTCGACGATCCAGCCCGGGAAGACCGTCGAGGTCCCGTTCACGGTCACCGTCCCGGACAACGCCACGCCCGGCGACTACGTGGGCGGCATCGTCACCTCGCTGACCCAGCCCGACCAGGCAGCAGGGCATCAACGTGGACCGGCGCCTCGGCATCCGGGTCAAGCTGCGGGTCGGCGGCGAACTCAAGCCGCGCCTCGCGATCGAGGACCTGCACGTCGACTACGCCGGCTCCGGCAACCCGTTCGCCAAGGGCGACGCCACCGTCACCTACACGATCCACAACACCGGCAACGCCATCCTGTCCGCGCAGCAGACGGTGTCGGTCTCGGGCCCGTTCGGCTGGCTGCGGACCGACGGCGGGCGAGTCGCCGCCGCCGCCGGAACTGCTGCCCGGCGAGAGCTGGACGGTGACGGTGCCCGTGCACGGTGTGGCGCCCGCCCTCCGGCTGGCCGCGACCGCCACCCTCACGCCCCTGCTCACCGACGCCGTCCGGCTCGACCACCTCGCTCGAAGCCGGTCCAGGCCACGGCGCACGGCTGGGCCGTGCCGTGGACGCTGCTGGTGCTGGTCGTCGTGCTCGCCTTGGCGATCGTCGCGGCCATCGTCTTCGGCCGCCGCGGCCGGACCCGACGCAAGGCACGCGAGGACGCCCGCGTGCGAGAGGCCGTCGAACAGGCGGTGCGCGCGAAGGGCGCACAGACAACCTGACCCACCCGCACTGGGGTGATCGGTCAGGCGCCGAGGACCGGTGGTGGGACGTCGTTGCCGTCGCGCCAGACCAGGTCGTCCTCGGTTAGCCAGGTGCTGTGTTCGTCGGTCTCTTCGTCGTTGGCCTGGTTGGCGCGGGCCGCGGTCGCGGCCTGGGCGCGGCCCGCTGTCGACGACGAGGTGCGGCCTTCCGCGCCCGGAGCCCCGCCGGGTCGCGACCCGTTGCGCGGGCCGGCCGCGCTGTTGCTCGCCCCGCCGGGACGCCCGGCCGCCGACTGGCTGCCGTTGACGCCGGTGGTGCGGGGCCCGGCACCGCGTGGATTGGTCGCCGACTGGCCCGAGCCGGGCGTGGGCTTGACCGTGTTGGCGCCCTTGCCGCCGGACGCCGCCGACGTCGACGTGCCGGTGCTGACGTTGCCCGAGCCGACCTGGCCGAGCACACCGCCCGGCGGCAGGCCGCCGGAGGTCAGGCCGGTGCCGACCGCGCCGGTGCCGCCGGGTAGGCCGCCCATCTGGGACAGCGCGCCCACCGTGCCCACGGTGACCGCGCCGGCCGCGATGGCGCCGTCGCCGCTGCCCGTGAGCTGGGAGCCGCTGGATTGCGTGCCGTCGGAGACCGTGCCGGTGCCGGGGGTCGCCGGGCCGCCGGCTAGGCCGGGATCGGCGGCGACGTGGCCCGGGCTGTCGATCGTGCCGGTGCGGGCGGAGCCACCGGGGCCGGTGCCGGGGTCGATCGAGGGCGAACCGACTCGCGGACCGCCGCTGGGCCCGGATCCGCGGTTGGGGTCGCCCTCGGGCAGGCCGGTCGGCGGCGGTGTGAACGGGCGCCAGTCGCCCTGGTCGGCCACCTCGTATTGGGTGGCCACGCCGGCCACCAGGGCCGCCATCCGTTCCCGGGCGCGCTCTTTCTCTTCCTCGTCCTGGTTGTGGCCGAAGATGCCGCCGATCAGCGCACCACCGGCCGCGCCGGCCGGGCCGAACAGGGCGCCCTTGGCCGCGCCGTCGACGGCGCCGCTGAACATCTTGTCGTTGTCGTCGTGCTCTTCGGGCGTCTCCGCCTTGGCCTGCGCGTCGGACAGGGCCGAGCTCATCTGGCTCAGACCGCTGTGCGTGGCCAGGAAGTTGCCGGAGAGCTGGCGGGAGTACGTCGAGATCTTCCCGACCCGGTCGCGGAACTCGGTGCCGGCGGAGCCCTCCCAACCGGCGAGGACCCCGTCGAGGTCGCGGTCGATCGCACCGGCCAGGGTGTCTGCCTGGCGCTCGGCCGACTTCCACGCGGCGACGGTGTTCTCGACGACACACGGGTTGCCGGCGAACAACTGGTCGTAGAGCTCGCGGTGGCTCATCCCCGCGTAGCGGCCCCCGTCAGCCATTGCTCGAACCCCCCAGTGCCTTCTGGACGCCGCCGAGAGCGTTGGCGATGTCGGCCGAGTTGGCCGCGTTGCGCTCCTCGGTCGTGCGGTAGTTGCTGATGATCGTGTCGGTCGCCGACTGCGCCGCCCGGATCGCGTCGATCAGCCGCCGGACCCGCGCGACCTGCTCGTCCTGCCGGGTGTCATGGGTGTCGGTGATCCGCTTCGCGTCGGCGAACCCGCCGAGTGGCGGCCGAGCGGCGGCCGAGCTTGTCACCGTCTTGAGCAGCGTCTCGGCCTCGGTCAGGCGGCCGTTGAGCGCTCGACGGAAGTCTTCCAGCGAGAGAATGTCGACCTTGGTCTGTTCGGTCCCCATCGATCAGATGTCCAGTCTTGTCTGGGAGGCCCCGGATGCCGGGGTCGCCGGTTGCATGCTCACTGCACGTCGTCCACTGTCGAGACTAGCGCGAGGCAGCGACACTTTTCGACCCGTCACCGGCCCGCGCGGGCCGATCAGCCGACCGGTCGGACAAAATTCTGCGCCGCGGTCGGGTCGAGCACCGGCCCGTTGGGCAGCAGGGCCAACAGCGTCGACGGCACCGGCAACGGATCCACGCCGCTGTATCCGAGCGCGACCATCGCGTTGACCTGGCCATCCGTCCGCAGCGGGTACTTGTAGCCCAGGTCGGTGACCAGATAGGTCGTCGTGTCCGCGCGTACGCCCGGCGCCGGCTCGACCCGCACCAGCGCACCCTTGCCGCTCGCGACGATCACCCGGTCGGCCATACCCACGCCATCCCGTCCCGGACCGGCGGCGGAGGTGGCGCCGGCGAGTGTCGGGAACCGCCGCGTAGCGACGCACCTGCGCGGTGACGCCACCGGCCGCGCTGCCGTTGTGCACCGCGCACAGCAGCGGGTCGGCGCCCTGCGCGGGCGGGATCGCCGGCAACGTGGACGGGAAGTCTTTCGGCTCGACCGAAGTGCCCCGCACCAGCGCGCCCGCGGCGTCGGAGGCCGAGATCTCGATCTCCTTGCGGATCGTCGGCGAGCAACAGCTTGGCCGAGACCTCGCCGATGGTGACCAGCCCTTCGCGGGTCAACACGTACCGCTGCTGGCCGGCCCGGTAGACCTGGCCGATCTCGCCGCGATCGCCGCCGACCTCGCGGGAGCTCGTCTCGCCGGCGCCGTCGATCCGGGGCTGCCTGAGGTCAGGGCCACCGGAAATGGCGTTGAGCAACGCCTTGCCGACCACCACCGGAGTGATCGCGGCCAGCTCCAACGCGGTCAGCGTGGTCTCGTCGACCACCCGGTAACGCCGGTCGCCCAGGACCAGATAGGTCGCTGCCGGTCCGCTGTCGTCCGCAAGGGTGCTGAGCAGCAACGCCGAGTCGGTGCCGAGCGCCGCTCCACCGGCGGGCTCGCGACCGACGAAGACCATCGTGGTCGGTGCGCCGGCACCCCGCGGAGGCGTGCCGCACACGCTCCACGGCAGCCCCAGCAGCGCGTTCCGGTCCGGCGGCGGGTCAGGTGCACCCGGGATGCCGATCGGCTCACCCACCGAGTACGCGGAAAGAGAGTCGCGCGACATCTGCCGGATCGAGGGCTTCTCGGTGCCCGCGAACAGCAACGCCGAAGTCCAGTTGAGCACCGGGTGCAGAGTCTGCTCGACCAGCACGTACCGTGCGCCGGTTTCCCGCATGATGATCAGCTCGCCGCCGGTCGGCTTGCCGCCCCCGGGGTTGACCAGGCCGATCACGCCGACGATCGCGAACACGATGGCGGCCACCATGACACTGCCGAACATCGCCAGGCCGAACCGCCGCATCGGCAGGTCATTGGTCTCAGGCTCGCCACTGAGCAGGCCGGACACGATGCGCCGGGTGATGAACCGGTGCGCCTGCACCTGCTCTTGCCGGCTGCGCATGACGACCCTCCCCGCACCCTCGTCCCGCGACGCGGCCACCCTACGATAGGCGACTCGTCGTACGCTGTCCCCGCCGTGCCCTCGGGTCTGGGAGGAGGACGCATGCGAACGGCTGTGTGGCGGCTCGTTGTCGCCGAAATCGCCATCGTCGTCGTCGCCCTCGCCGCGTTCAGCGGGTCACCGATCGGGCTCGGCGTCGCGGCCGTCGGCGCGCTGGTCGCCGCCGGTGTCGTCTACGCGCGCCGCGACGGTCGATGGTGGACAGAGAGGTTCCTGGACCGCCGGCGCTGGCGGCGTCGGCGCGGCACCACCGCCGTGCTGCAACCCCATTCCATCAACGGGTACGACGACCGCGGCACCAGCGTCGGCATCGGCTGTCGACGAGGGCGGCTGGTTCGCCGCCGTGGCGATCGCGCCCCCGCTCGGTGTCTCCGGCTCCCGCGGCGTGCCCGTCCCGGTGGCCCGGCTGGCCGAGCTCCTCGACGACAGCAGCGTGCCGCTGAGCGGCCTCCAGGTGGTCAGCTGGGCGGCGCCGGCACCACACCACCTGCTGCCCAGCCAGGTGCCCAGCGTCGCCTCGTACCACCAGCTCGCCGCCGACCTGCTGCCGTCCGGCCCGGCACCGATCGACCAGCGCGACTGGGTCGCGGTCCGGCTCGACGTGAGCGACGCCGCCGTCGCCGCGCACCGTCGCGGCGGTGGCGTCGAGGGTGTGCACCGCGCGGTGGCCGCCTCCGTCGGCCGGGTGAGCAAGGCGCTGGCCAGCGTCGGCATCGTGACCGAGATCCTTGGCCCACAACAGCTCGCGGCCGCCGTGCGGCTCTGTGCCGGCACCGAAGACGACGGCTCGCCGGGTGAGGACTGGACCACCTTCTACGCCGGCGGCCTGCACCACCTGGCCTTCGAGGTGCACGGGCTGCCGCCGCGCGAGGCGCCACTGTCGACGCTGCTGCGCGCACCGGCCGCCCAGGTGGTGCTGTCGGTCGACCTGCGCCCGCGCGGGTCCGCCCAGCAGCCCGGCGGCCCGGTGCTGGCCCGCACCGTCGTGCGGATGGCCGCGCCCGCGAACAACCTGCCGGAGGCGGCCCGCACCCTGTCGGGTCGGGCCGGTCAGCTCGGGCTCAAACTGCGCCGCCTCGACGGCTGGCAGGGCCCGGCGGCGTACGCCACCGCACCGACCGGCGGAGGTCCCTGGTGACCCGCGCCGGTCAACCGATCTCGCCGGCCTCCGCCGGTGCGATCGGCATGCACGCCGAGCACACCGGCCTGCTGCTGGGCCGCGGTGCCGACGGCGACGCCGTGCTGCTGCGACTGTTCCGGCCCCAGCCGACCCGGGTCGCCTTGATCGGCGGCCTGTGGCTGGCCCGCGTCACCGTCTTCCGCGCGCTCGCGCTCGGCGCACAGGTCTTCGTCCGCACCTCCGACGAACGGCGCTGGCACGGCCTCGGCGAGGTGGCGGTCGGCAACCCCGATCGGGTACGCGTGATCACCGGCGGTCGTCCGGCGGTCGCCGGCCGGGTCGGCGAACCGGTGCTGCACGTGCACGACATCGAGGGCCAGCGGGTGTTCGACCTGCGACCCGGCGAGGCCTGGCAGACCACACTGACCGTCTCGGCCCAGCTCACCGACACCGCGGCCGACGCACTCGCGATCGCCGACGCGGCCCTGGTGCAGCGGATGTGGGCCCAGCAGGCGGTGTACGTCGCGGCCCGGCTGGGCGTCGACCCGGACGCATCGTCCGAAGTGGAGAACCTGCCGGACGACACGATCGCCCTGCTCAGCGACGGCCAGGTCCGCGTGGCCTGGATCTCAGCGACCGAGATCGAACAGCAGATGTTCGGCCCCCCGGGCCGCCTCTAACTCTCCCGGATCGCGCGGATCCAGCCGTAGAGGCCGCTGACCCAGACGACCAGCGGCAGGATGCCGAGGATCAGCAGAATTTCCAGGATGTCGACCGTGCGGCCGAGCAGCGGTGAGCGGCGCCGGCCCGCGCCGAGGGCCGCACCGACGCTGATCGCCGCCACCACCAGCAGGCCGGCGACCACCAGGGTGAGCCGGCCGAGCAGGCCCGTGGTCAGGAAGCCGCCGACCGCGATCGCGCCCAGGGCGACCACGCCGGCGCCCATCAGCGGCAACCGCTGCGCGGTCGAGATGAACCAGCGCGCCCGCATGAACAGCAGGAGCCCGAGCGCGGCGCACAGCGCGTACCCGGCGGTGCCTCCGGTGGTGACCAGCGCGAGCGCCGAGCCGGCCGCGATCAGCCCGACCGCGCCCAACATCCCGGCTAGCAGGTCGTCGGCGCGCTCGGCGAGCCGCAGCACCCGCGCCCCGTCGACGGTCTCGGTGTCGGTCCGCAGGTCTTCGGTGCCCGACGGCACGGTGGGCACCGGCAGCCCGGCCATCCGGTAGGACATCATCGGCATCGCCGGCACCACCACCAGGGCGAACGCGAGCACGATCGAGGCCGCGCCGGCCGGGGTGGCACCGAAGATCATGGAGATGGCGGCGGCGACGCCGAGCCCGACCGCGCCGGCGGTGGCGGCGAGGAAAACCTGGCCGTACGCGGCGACAGCGGCGCTGCCGGAGACCGCGGCGACGAACACCACCGCGGCGGCACAGACCAGGAGATCCGGTGCGGCCAGGTCGCCCAGGCCCCGGCTGCCGGCGAAGAGCGTCAGCCCGCCGACGGCCGCGTACACCATGGACACGATCGCCAGCAGCAACCCGTTGCGATGGTCGCCGAAGCCGCGCGCGGCGACGGCCGACGTCGCGAGCAGCAGCAACGCGAGGACCAGCGCGACGGCCGGAGCGACTCCGCGCGGCGGGCCGGTCAGCGCGAGCGCGACGGCACCGCCGACCAACGCGGCCGCACCCAAACCGAGACCGAAGACTTTGGTGGTGGCGGTGGACCAGCGGCCGGGCCGCATCCGGGTCGCGGTGGCGATCGCGTCGACCACGTCGTCGAACACCGGCTCCGGCTGTTCACCGCCGCGCGGCCGCAGATAGAGCAACTCGCCGTCGCGGATCTCCAGCTGGGCCGGCGACTGTGCGATGTCGAGCGCCGGACCGGCCAACCGGGCCAATGACCAGCCGTAACGGCCGTCAGGCTCGTCGGCGAGCCGGTCTCCGGCGAACCGCAACAAGGTCGGCAGCACGTCGGCCAACGGCACATCGGACGGTAGAGCAAGGTCGACGCGGGTCTTCGGCGCCACGATCGTTACGCGGCTCGATCCGGCCGTCAACGCGCCCGCCACGATGTCCCCTCCTCGTCCACAGGCCGCACCCGGGCGTATCGCGGGCGCCACCGCTTCCGGCAGAGTACATACGATGGCCACGGCCCGGTGTCCACCCGGGTCACCAGCGCCGCCCCTGGGGAGGAAAGGCGTGAGCACCGTCCTGTTCCGTCGGCCACCGCGCCGGCCTGGCCCGGCCATGCCGCGTGGTGAGTTGCTCGTCGAGTCACCGCCGGAACTGCCGGAGCAGTTACCCCGCGGGATCGGCCAGCTGCTCATGGTGCTGCCGATGGTCTGCGGCGTCGGTGCCATGGCATTCCTGTACGCCGGCCGCGGCGGCGGTGCCGTCACCTGGATCGCCGGCGGCCTGTTCGGCGTCTCGATGCTCGGCATGGCGATCGGCTCGATGGGCGGCGGCGGCAACAAGAAAGCCGAGCTCGACGCCGAGCGCCGCGACTACATGCGCTACCTGGCGCAGATCCGCAAGCGGGTCCGGCGGGCGTCCGACCAGCAGCGGGCAGCCGCGATGTGGGTGCATCCGGCGCCGGACGCGCTCTGGTCGCTGGCCGCCTCCCGCCGGATGTGGGAGCGCCGTTCGACCGATGAGGACTTCGGCCAGATTCGCATCGCGGTCGGTCCGCAGCAGCTCGCGGTCGACGTCACCCCACCCGAGACCAAGCCCGTCGAAGACCTCGAGCCGATGTCGGCCATCGCCCTGCGCCGGTTCATGAGCACCTTCCGCGCCGTGCCGGACCTGCCGATCGCCCTGTCGTTGCGGGCGTTCGGGCGGGTGTCGCTGCGCGGCGAGCGGGCGGGGGTGCTGGCCGTCACCCGGGCCGCGATCGGCCAGCTGGTCACGTTCCACTCACCGGAAGACGTACGCGTCGCCCTGGTCGCCGCTCCGGAGCGGGTCGCCGACTGGGACTGGCTCAAATGGCTGCCGCACGTGCAGGTCGACCGCCACGTCGACGGCGCCGGGCCGGTCCGGCTGGTCTTCGAGTCGATGACCGAGCTCGAAGAGGCGCTCGACGACGAGCTGGGCAGCCGGGGCCGGTTCAACCCGTCCGCGAAGGCGCTCACCACCCAGTCGCACCTCGTGGTGATCCTCGACGGCGGCGAGGCGCCGGCCGCCGCCCAGCTCACCGGCCCGGGCCTGCTCGGCACCACGGTGTTCGACCTGTCCGGTGTGGTGCCGCGCGACTCCGGCCGCTGGCTGCTGGCGCTGACCGTCAACGGTGACCGCATCGAGGTCAACCAGGGCAACCGGAGCACGCCGCTCGGCCGGGCCGACACGTTGGCGCTGCCCGCCGCCGAGGCGGTCGCCCGCCAGCTCGCGCCGTACCGGCTATCCCACCAGGCCACCAGCGAGGAGCCGCTGTCCCGCAGCCCCGAGCTTCCCGAACTGGTCGGCGTCGGCGACGCGGCGGCGGTCGACCCCCGCCGCAACTGGCGTCCGCGCCCGGTGCGGGAGACCTTGCGCATCCCGCTCGGCCTCGGCCCGGACGGTGGGGTCGTCGAGCTCGACCTCAAGGAGTCGGCGCTCGAGGGCATGGGCCCGCACGGCCTGATCATCGGCGCCACCGGTTCCGGCAAGAGCGAGCTGTTGCGCACGATCGTCGCCGCGCTGGCGATCACCCACTCGTCCGAAGAGCTCAACTTCGTGCTGGTCGACTTCAAGGGCGGCGCGACCTTCGCGTCGCTCGACGCGTTGCCGCACACCAGCGCCGTGATCACGAACCTGGCCGACGAGCTGCCGCTGGTCGACCGGATGCACGACGCCATCGCCGGCGAGCTGCAGCGGCGGCAGGAACTGTTGCGGTCGTCGGGCAACTACGTCTCTCGTCATGAATACGAACGGGCCCGGGCCGGCGGCGAGAACCTCCAACCGCTGCCCAGCCTGCTGATCATCTGTGACGAGTTCAGCGAGCTGCTGGCGGCCAAGCCCGACTTCATCGAGCTGTTCCTGCAGATCGGCCGGCTGGGCCGGTCGCTCGGCATCCACCTGTTGCTGGCGTCGCAGCGGCTCGAAGAGGGGCGGCTGCGCGGGCTGGACACGCACCTGTCCTACCGGATCGGCCTGCGCACCTTCTCGGCTGTCGAGAGCCGCATCGTGCTTGGCGTGCCCGACGCGTACGAGCTGCCCAACGCGCCCGGCCACGGCTATCTCAAGATCGACACCTCGACGATGCTGAGGTTCCGCGGCGCGTACGTCTCCGGCCCCTACCGGCAGGCGGGCGCCGCCACGCAGGCCGCCAAGGCCCGGGTGCAGGGTGCGGTCGTGCCGTACACGATGGCGCACGTCCCGTTGCCCAAGATGCCGGTGCTGCCCGACGAGCCGGTCGAGGTCGCGGCCAGCGGGCCCGAGCCCGCCCGCCAGGTCACGATGCTCGACGTGGTCACCGGCCGGCTGCGTGGCCAGGGTCCGCCGGCACACCAGGTCTGGCTGCCGCCGCTCGACCTGCCGGCACCGCTCGACGCGCTGCTGCCGCAGCTCCAGCGCGATCCCGACCGCGGGCTGCAGGCGACCGGCTGGCCCGGCATCGGCCGGCTCGCGGTGCCGGTCGGTGTCGTCGACCGGCCGTACGACCAGCGCCGCGACCCGCTCGTCGTCGACCTGTCAGGCGCGGCCGGCAACACGGTGATCGCCGGCGGCCCGCGATCGGGCAAGAGCACGCTGCTGCGCACGTTGATCTCGTCGCTGGCGCTGACCCACACGCCCCGCGAGGTGGCGTTCATGTGTCTCGACTTCGGCGGCGGCACCCTGCGCAGCCTGGCCGGGCTGCCGCACGTGTCCGGCGTGTCCGGCCGGCGCGACATCGAGGGGGTCCGGCGGTCGGTCGGCGAGGCGACCGCGTTGCTCGACGAGCGTGAGCAGCGGTTCTCGGAGCGGGGCATCGAGTCGATCGCGGCCTACCGTCGGATGCGCGCCACCGGCCGGTTCCCCGAGGATCCGTTCGGCGACCTGTTCCTGGTCGTCGACGGCTGGGGCACGCTGCGCGAGGATTTCGAAGAGCTGGAAGCGCGGATCACCAAGCTCGCGGCGCGCGGCCTGGGCTACGGCATCCACGTGCTGATCACCGTCAACCGGTGGGCCGAGCTGCGGATGAACGTACGCGACCTGCTCGGCACCCGGCTGGAGCTCCGGCTCGGCGACCCGACCGAGTCCGAGATCGACCGGCGGGCCGCCATCAACGTGCCGACCGGCGTACCCGGGCGCGGTCTCACCCGTGAAAAGTTGCACTATCTGAGCGCATTGCCCCGGGCTGACGGCATGGGTGACCCGGAGACGTTGGTCGACGGCACGGCCGGCATGGTCGCCGCGATCGCCGAGTCGTGGGCGCATCCGCCGGCGCCCAAGGTCCGCCTGCTGCCCCGCCGGCTGCCCGTCGACGAGCTCACCAAGCTGGCCGGCACCGACGCCCCAGGTGTCGCGATCGGTCTCAACGAGTCCCACCTGGCGCCCGTACGCGTCGACTTCTCGGTCGATCCTCACCTGCTCGTCTTCGGTGACGTCGAGTCCGGCAAGACCAACCTGATGCGGCTGATCGCGCGCTCCATCGTGGAACGCTATACACCGCAGGAAGCACGGGTGGTGATCGTCGACTATCGCCGCGGCCTGCTCGACGCGATCTCCGGTGCGCATCTGCTCGGCTACGCGCCGTCGGCCACTGTGCTCACCGAGATGGTCGGCTCCCTGCGGGACTCGATGAAGCAGCGGCTGCCCGGGCCGGACATCACGCCCGACCAACTCCGCAATCGCAGCTGGTGGCACGGTCCCGAGCTGTTCGTGATCGTCGACGACTACGACCTGGTGGCCTCGGTCGGCAACAATCCACTGTCGCCACTCGTCGAGTTGTTGCCGCAGGCCAGCGACATCGGCCTGCACATGATCCTGACCCGGCGGGTGGGTGGCGCCTCGCGCGCCCTGTACGAGCAGGTCATCCAGCGGATGCGCGAGCTCGACACGCCAACGTTCCTGATGTCCGGCAAGCCGGAAGAGGGCGCCCTGGTCGGCACCCTCAAGCCCAGCCCACAACCGGCCGGTCGTGGGACCCTGGTCCGCCGGCAGGACGGGCACCAACTGGTCCAGACGGCCTGGATAGAGCCGTGACGATCCGGGGCTGCGCCATGATGCCCCCGTCCGTTACCGTGAGTCCGGACGTGTCGCACGAATCAAGCGAGGGGTGAGTGTTATGGGTCAGCCGTTCTTGGTTGATGCCGCGACGCTCCACAAGGCTGCGGGGGATGTGCGGTCGACAAGGTCTGATGTCGACGGTGATCTCAAGCGGCTTTGGGGCGTGTTGGACGATCTGGCTGTCGCATGGCAGGGCCAGGCTTCCGCGGGGTTCCAAAACCTGATGAATCGCTGGAATGGCGATGTCACGAAGCTGCTGACCGCGTTGGACAACATCGCGGAGCTGCTCGACCAGGGTGGCACTACGCACCAGGTCAACGACGAGCAGCAGAACGAGATGATTAACAAGTTCAACTCGGCCCTGAACCCGTAGTGATCTGAGCGAAGGACATCGAGATCATGTCGCAGCCGATCCAAGTCAACTACGCCGCGCTTGAAAACGCGCAGTCGCAGATGCAGTCGATCTCGAAGACGATCGACGGCCGCCTCGACACCCTCCGCTCCCAGCTGCAGCAGATGCAGTGGAACGGTTCCGACCGCGAGGCCTACCAGGGCTACCAGGCGCAGTGGGACTCCGCCGTGGCCGACATCAACGCGATCCTCCACGAGATCGGCGCTGCCGTCGGTGTGGCCAACCAGAACTACATCACCACCGAAGCCAACAACGCGAAGGTGTGGGGCTGACCGCCCACCGCTTCACCCGCTGAGCGCGGCCCGAGCCAACGCCCGGGCCGCGCTGCGGTCTTCTTGTGGCCGGTGCTCGATCAGCGCGGTGGCCTGCGGTGGCGGACGACGGCTTACCGACGTCAGCCGCTGAGCGCGGCCCAGGCGGGCCGCGCTTTATCTGGTTTGTGGTCTCCGCAGCGACCTGCCGCTGCGCGCGACATTCATCACATCGCCCGCTGAGCGCGGGCCGAGACCGTCCGGCGCTGGATCTCCACGCGACGACGTGCTTTCGGGCACGGGCCTTCTAGGTCTCCATTGTGGGCTTTGATCGGCTCAACGCGTGCAAGCCAAGGAACTCCCACCTGCGATGGTGACTGGCGTGTCGTCCCGAGCTCGGCGTGGTCCCGATTTTCGGGCGAGGTAAGACACCGCGCGAGGTGGCGTCCTACCTGTCGGTCTGGCTGGGACGGTCGCACCTTGCCCTGCGCTAGATGTAGGACTATCAGCGCGGTGGAACTTGGGCTCGGCCGCTGTAGTTCTGTGCGCTGGCTTGGCTTTCCACCTGCTGGCTTGCCGATGCCCTTTGGGCAGCGGGTTGCCAGCTCAACGGCTGTTGATGGTGGCTTGGGATTGGTGCCGGTGCGCCGATCGCTGGCGCCGCAGCCGGCGTCGGGCTTGAGGCCCGGGCGCTGGCGGGTTCGGCCGCTCGGCTGGTCGCTTTGCGGGTGCGTACCTTGGGCGCCTTGACCTTCGCGCCTGCTTTGGCCGCACGATCGGCAGGGCCTTGGCGCGCGGTGGCGGGGTCGCCGGGCAGGACGCGCCGTCGGGTGCGGCGAACGACCGCTGCGCTGAGCGCGATCACGATGGCCAGGGCGGCGAGTGCGGTCGCGGTCCACGTCGCGACGGTGCGGGTGTTGCCCATCGGGTCCTGGGGAAGCGCCACTGGAGCGAGCGCAGGCGGCGGAGGCGATGCCTTCGCGGCGCCGGTGATCGCGGTCAAGGCGCGATACGGGTTGATCACTCCGTAGCCCACCTGGTCGTTGCGCCCCTGCGGCGGATGATCGGCCGTCGCGGTGATGCGATCGGCGACCTGCGCCGGAGTCAACTTCGGATCCGCGGACCGAATCAACGCCGCCAGCCCCGAAACGTAAGCGGTCGCGAAGCTCGTCCCACCTTTGGTGAAGTGCGCGTACCCGTCGCCTTGCGGCATAGGCCCGTCGACTTCGGCGCCCGGCGCCGCGACATCCACGTACGCACCCGACGTCGAGGTGTTGACGTGATGCCCGTCCCGGTCGACGCCGGCCACGGCGATCACCCCGTCGTACGCGGCGGGATAGGCCGTCTGCTCGGTGCCGTCGCTGCCGCCATCGTTGCCGGCGGCCGCCACGAGCACGACGCCCTGGTCGAGCGCGTCGTCGATCGCCCGCTTCAACACCGAAGTCGGGTCGGTGGTGAGCGACAGATTGATCACGTCGGCGTCGTTGTCGACGGCCCACTCGATAGCCTCGGCGATCTTCGACGGTGTGGTCGGGTCGAGATCCTTCTCCAGGTCGCGCAGCACCCGGATCGGCAGAATCGAAGACTTGGGCGCGATGCCGGTGAACACCGAGTTCTCAGGCTGCCGGCCCGCGATGACCCCTGCGACCAAGGTCCCGTGTGCCACCTCGTCACACTGACCCAGCTTGGACGGCTGAACGAAGTCACGCCCCTCGAGCACCTTGCCCGCCAACGCCGGATGCGTGGCCGACACCCCAGAGTCGATCACCGCGACCGTGATCCCCGCACCCTCGCTGATCGGCCACGCCAGGTCCGGCCGCATCTGCTGCAACGGCCACGGCGTCTCGGTCATCGGCTGCCCGTCATCGGGCCCGCACGACGGCGCCCGCACGAGGGCAAGCCCGGAAGCCGCCGCGGCAGGTGTGCCGACGCCGATGACGGGGACCGACGCCAACACCACCGCGCCGGCAGCCGCAGCCAACGACCGCAGGAGTAGGCCACCGCGGTCTAGCCGGCTCGACGTCTCGCCAGCCGAGACCCGTCCGGCGCCTCGGTCGACGCCGTGCTGCGGGCCCAGCCGTGCGCCGCAGTGACCAGGCGCCCGCGCCACCATGGCCGGCCGCCTGCCGGCAAAGCTCAGCGTCGGCACTCTTCTCGCCGCCGACCGATACCGGCACATCATGCGCGAGATCGGGTGGCGCACCGGAGACACCGAGCGCGGGCATGGCTGACGGTCGGCGGTCGGCGCCAAGCCCGTTGCCGCCGCGGCGGGTCGGGTGGTGGTTGCTCGTTCCTTGGGCACGTTAGCGCTCGGTTGGTCAGTTCCCGAGGACCGGCGGCGGGGGAACATCGGTCCCCTCGTTCCACACGTTCTCGT
The DNA here is from genome assembly GCA_963840005.1 of uncultured Actinomycetota bacterium. Classification (GTDB taxonomy): domain Bacteria; phylum Actinomycetota; class Actinomycetes; order Mycobacteriales; family Micromonosporaceae; genus Asanoa. Next base: position 32,742 of record CAWIXO010000006.1, read on the forward strand.
CTTCGTGGAGCCAGCTGTCGTACTCGTCCTCGTCCCCATGGCCGCTGCCGGACGCGCCGGGGCCACCGAGGAAGCCACTACCGCGACCGCCGGCGCCCTTTCCTCCGCCGCCCTTGCCCGCGCCGCCGGCGCCCGCCCCGACACCGCCGACCCCGGCCATGCCTCCGCCGCGAGCCGCGCCGGTGCCACGACCAGCAGCACCACCGCCCGCGCCGACACCGCCGACCCCGGCCATGCCGCCGCCACCCAGCCGGCCGCCCGCGCCGCGGGTCGAACCGCCACCGCCCTTGCCGGCGAGACCGCCGCCCATCGGCGCGACGGTCGGCGTGATCGGCTTGCCGAGGGATCCGCCGCCGGGGACCTTTCCGAGGCCGCCGCCGGGTACGCCGATGCCCGCGCCTCCGCTGCCGAGCCCGGCACCGCCTCCGAGGCCACCCGCACCCAGGCCGCCGGCGCCGAGGCCACCTCCGCCCAGGCCTCCGAGACCCGGGGGAGACGTGGTCGCCAGTCCACCACCCGCGCCGGCCAACCCAGAACCTGGCTCGAACCCGCCCAGGTCTGGGCCGGTGGGCTTTCCGATCGGCGAGCCGTCGAGCAGGCCGGGCATGTTGCCCACGCCGCTGCCCCCGGCCTTGGGCACGTCGAAGCCGCCAGCCCCGCCCCCGCCGGCGATATTGGGCATACCGCCTCCGCCGACGCCCGGGCCGCCACCGCTCAGGTCCGGTGTGTCGATTTTGGGGATCGCGCTGGTGATCGGTTGTGTTCCAACCGGTGCGCGGTCGGCCGCTGTCTCATGTTGCGTGCTGACCGTGTCGTACGCCTGGCGTGCGTCTTCCTCGACATCGGTGAGCACCTTGCGGAACTGGTCGCCCAACCAACCGGCGAAGCTCATCGGCGCGTTGTCGAAGAAGCCGGACTCGAGCTCGACCTCGAGCACTCCCGGGGCAAGCGTGATGCGCGTGTCACGCGCGGCCATGAGCTCGCCGAGCATGCTGGCCGGCACCGGCATCGCCGCTTGGGCCGCCTGGAGGTCCTGGGCGGCGTTGCGCAGGGTGTCGACGATGCCCGCCCCGCCCTCGGGCGCGGCGCCGTCCGAGACCTTCTTGAGCTCCTGGCTCACGCTCTTGACCCGTTCGCCGAACGCGTCCGCCGCCTTGCCGGTCCAGAACGCGTCAATGCCCTTGATGTCCTGCTCGAGCGACGTGCAGACATCACGAACGTTTCCGATCAGCTCCTGCCAGCCCAGCGCGGCATCCTCCACATCGGCCGGACGCCCGGCGATGACGACGTGGTTGACCATGGTCGTCCAGTCGAGAGCCATCTGCTCTTCCCTCCCCCTGGCGGAGCGCTAGATCTGGTGCTCTTTCGCGGCGGCCTCAGTGAAGATGGATTGCCACTGCTGCGCGGTAAGCGCGTTCCGCTCTTCGGCGGCAGCGTAGTTCTCTTTGATCTTCCCAAGCGCGTCCGCGGTGTCGTGGAGCTGCTCGATGGTGTTCTTGAGCCCCATCCGGAACGAGGTGTAGAGCTGCGTGTGCTTGGTGTGGATCGCGGTGGCGCCGCGATGGCCACCCAGCGTGGGAGTGGCCCCGCTCGCGGGCCCGTCGATCTTCTCGAGGATGCCGGGCATCGCGTAGTAAAGCCGTCCGAGATACTCGGCGCGTTCGCGGAGCCAGCGCTGGGTCGTCTCGAGCGACTCGAGATCGACCCCGGTCTTGCCGCCCGGTGCGGCTTCCGTCAGCCCCGCTGGAGCGACATCGGGCCGTGACGTGCCGACATTCGCCTGGTCGATCTTCATGTCGAAGGCGAACGGGCGGTCGAGGTGCCCACTGAGCCGGTCACCGTTGTTGTCAACCGTCATGACCGAGCCGTCCTTGAGCTGAACCTCCACAGTGTTCTGGTCGATCCGCTTCCAGCTATCGACCTGCGCGTCAAGCTCCTTGTTGCCCGACTCGAACTTTTCCCCCATCGCGTCTCCCCAGGTCTCGGCGGTCTTGCCTGGTGCCGGACATCAATGCGTACCTTACCGGTCACCCGATTGCGGTGGTTGCCGCTGCTCGGCGGTCGGCCCGCCATATCCCGGCGGAGCCGGAGCCGGACCCGGCGGCGGTGCGTGGCCAGCTTGTCCTGACGGCGCTGCGTGGCCCGTCGGGCCCGGAGGCGGCGCGTAGCCCGTCTGGCCTGGAGGCTGCGCGTAGCCTGCCTGGCCCGATGGTGGGACATAGCCGGCTTGGCCCGGAGAGGGCGGGTAGCCGGGCTGCGGTCCCTGGCCGGGCGTTGGCCCGTAACCAGGCTGTTGTGGCGGCGGTCCGTAACCGGGTTGCGCCGGCGGTGGGCCGAACGTCGGCCGCTGTGGCGGCGGGCCGTATCCCGGTTGCTGCGGCGGTGGCGGGTAGTACGGCTGCTGGCCCTGAGTCCCGTACCCCGGCGGGACTGGTCCGTGCCCGGGCGGCGGCGCGCCCCATTGCCCCGGCGGCGGATAGGGCCCACCCGCCTGCGATTGCGTCGCCAGCTGGCGCCTGCGTCGGCGGTTCGACGAGAGGATCAGCACAACGATCCCGGCGACCACCGCGAGGCATAGCCCGTAAAGCAGTAGGCGGCCCGGGCCGGCGCCCACCCTGATGCCAAGCCCCGAGCCATCGTCGTCGCCGTTCTCGTCACCGGCCGCTCCGCTGGCGGCGTCATCCGGCACGGCAGGGGCGACGCCCAAGGGGTTGGCTTCGACGGGCGGGATGTTCGCGGTCAGGGCGCGTACCGGGTCGATGATGCCGAACCCGTAAAAGGAGTCGCGGCCCTTCTCACCCTTGTCCGTCGTGGTCTTGATCAGTCGATTGACGACGTTGGCGGCGTTGAGATCGGGAAATCGGGCCCGGATCAGCGCGACGACTCCGGCCGTGATCGCGGTGGCCGTGCTCGTGCCGTCACCCACGCCGTAACCGTTGCCGCTGTTGACCGACATGATCACGTCGACGCCGGGTGCGCTCACCGCGAGCTGGTGACCGCGGCTGGAGTTTTCCCACACCTTGCCTTTGCGGTCGACCGCACCAACCGAGACCACGCCCGGTTGCCGAGCGAAATCGCTGAGATCACCGCCCCTGTTGCCCGCGCTCGCCACCACGACCACGTCGCGCCGCAATGCGTACGCGATGGCGTCGTTGATCGGGGCTGAGAAATCGCCCTCGCTTGGCTCGGCGGAGAGGTTGATCACTCCGACTCGCTGGTCGGCGGCCCACCGGATCGCCTCAGCCGCTGTCGCTTTAGCCATGCCCATCGCAACCGGCATGACCTTGGCCTCCGGCGCGATGCCGAGCATCCGCTGCGGGCCACCTCCACGCCCGGCGATCAGGCTCGCCATGCCGGTGCCGTGGCTTACGTCCTTGTCGGGATCGGTGCCGACCGTCCGGGGCGACGTCGGCGGCGAAGGCCTTGCCCGGCACGACCTGGCCGACCAGGTCCTGGTTGTTGGCCTGCACACCGGTATCGACGACGGCCACCGTCACACCCGCGCCCTTGGTGATCTGCTGGGCGCGAGAGATACGGAGCGAGTCGAGGTGCCAGGACAACGACCGCACCGTGTCGGCGTGTGCGGGTGTGGCGAGCAGGGGCAACGTCGCGACCGTCAGCACGGCCGTCACCGCCCCTAGCCACCGCGCACGCCGACGTCGGTCCTTGGACTGCTTCATCTCACCACCCGATTCGCTGTCGAACAGCCAGCTCAACCAGCGCATCGGTGGTTGTGACTGTCCGTGCGACCAGTGTAGAGCGCGCTCGCAGACGGAAGACGACCGCACAAGTGGGCTGTGGATAACTACCCGCCTGTGGATAACCGGCCACGGCCCTCGCTTCCACTCGACACTGGACCGGTCACGTCAGCCACCGCACAACGGGGACGCGGCGGCGACGAAGGTCGTCGCCGCCGCGTAAAACGGGGGATTTCAGTGGGAACGTACGACGCCCGCCGCACCGCCACCACGGCGCACCGGTTCGGCCGTGGCGATCATGCCGTGCCGGGTGAACTCGATCGCCGTGGCGGCGCCGAGCTCGGGCGTGCTCACGAACGCGGGTTGACCGAGCGCGACCAGCTCAGCGCCATACGCGGTGATGAAGGCGGGCTCCGCCTGTGGCGCCGCGCTGTTGCGTTGCGACGCGCGCGGTGCGGCCATCGCTTCCGGCAGCGTCATGCCGAGGTCGATGCGGTTGACCAACATCTGCAGCACAGTGGTGATGATCGTCGCGCCGCCGGGTGTGCCGAGCGCCAGGAACGGCTTGCCGTCGTCGAGCACGATCGTCGGCGACATCGACGAGCGCGGACGCTTGCCCGGAGCGGGCAGGTTCGGGTCGGGCGGAGCGCCCGGCGTCTGGATGAAGTTGAAGTCGGTCATCTCGTTGTTGAGCAGGAAGCCGCGGCCCGGCACGACCATCGCGTTGCCGCCGGTCTGCTCGATCGTCAGGGTGTATTCGACGACGTTGCCCCACTTGTCGGCGACAGTGAGGTTGGTCGTGCTCTGGCCAGGGTTCCCGTCCGCGACGGCCGCCGCGGTCGCGCACTCGCCATAGCGGCCGTCCGGGTCGCCGGGCGCCACGGGCTTGGTGAGTGCCACGCCCTTGTCGATCTGGCAGGCGCGCTCGGCGGCGAACCGGTCGCGCAGCAGCTCGTCGATCAGCCGCTGCGAGGTGTTGTCGCCGACATAGCGGTTGCGGTCGGCGAACGACAACGCGCTGGCCTCGAGATACAGGTGCAGAGCGTCGACCGCGTTCAGGCCGGACAGGTCGAACTGCTCGAGGATGTTGAGCGCCTCGCCCACCGCGATGCCGCCGCTCGACGGCGTCGACATGCCGTAGACCGTGTAACCGCGGTAGTCGGATTTGGTCGGGGCGGGGAAGCGGACGTCGTAGCGGTCGAGGTCGGCGAGCGTCATCTCACCGGGACGGATCTCGTACGCCCACGGCAACGCGGGATCGGCGGCGACCGGCGGGTGCTGCACTGTCCGGACGATGTCGCGCGCGATTCGACCCTCGTAGAAGGCGTCCGTGCCGTGCCGGGCGATCTCGCGATAGGTGTCGGCCAAATCGGGGTTGCGGAACCGCGAACCGACCACCGGCGGCTGCCCGCCCGGCAGATACAGCTCGCGCGTGGAGGCGAACTGGGCGAACTGGGCCTCGTTGTCGGCGATCTGCTGACGGAACGTCGCGTCGACGGTGAACCCGCGCTGCGCGACGTCGGCCGCCGGGGCCAGTGCCGAGGGCAGCGACCGCGTGCCCCACTTGCGCAGGGCTTCCTTCCAGGTGAGCAACGACCCGGGTACGCCGGCCGAGATGCCGCTGACCCGTGCCTCCTGGAACGCCATCGGCGTGCCGTCGGGCTTGAGGAACGCGTCCTCGCCCATCGCCCGGGGCGCCGCCTCGCGACCGTCGATCGTGTGCACCCGACGGGTCTTGGCGTCGTAGTAGACGAAGAACCCTCCGCCGCCGACGCCGGCGGAGAACGGTTCGGTGACACCAAGGGTCGCGGCGGCGGCGACCGCGGCGTCAACCGCGTTGCCGCCCCGGCGGAGCACCTCGAGGCCGACCGCGGTAGCGGTGGGGTCGACCGTCGATACCGCTCCGCCATATCCGATGGCGGTGGGATCTCTGGGCGGCTCAGTGCCGCCATGCGCGAACACCGGGGCAGAACCCGGCACCACCAGCCCTGCCGCGGCTACGACAGCGACGACTGCGATCTTTCCGAGCTTCATTGCCCCTCCCGGATCAGCATGCGTCTCTATGTCCTACAGGCACTGTCCACGATCGGCAACAGGGCGAGCTGGGCCCGGATTCGCAGCCCGACAACAGCTCGTCACGCTGTGCAACGAGTCAAGCGAACGTCAGGTCAACAGGAGGCCCGCCAGCCTGCGACGGGCGAGCCACGTCGCACCGCCGGCCATGACCAGGAGGTAGGCGACGGCGGTCAGCATGCCCGCGCCGAGGTCGCCGGTGGTGAGACCCCGCATCAGCTCGATGCTCTGGTAGAGCGGCAGCGCGGCGACCAGCACCTGAAGCACCGGCGGGTAGATCGACAACGGATAGAAGGTGGTCGCGAACAGGAACATCGGGAGCATGACCAACTGCAGGTACTGGTGGTGGTGCGGTTCGCGGATGTAGGTGGCGGCGGCCAGTCCGGCAGCGGAGAAGGCGTACGCGATCAGCACCGCGGCCGGCACGGCGAGCAGCGGCCCACGCCGAGTGCACCATGCCGAGCAGCACGATGACCAGGAAGAAGCAGGTCGACGAGAGCGTGCTGCGCAACACCGACGCGGCGATCTCGCCGAGCGCGATGTCGCCGATCCGCATCGGCGTGGTGACGATCGCGTCGTAGACCTTGTCGAACCGGACTCGCCACCAGACGTTGTCGGTCGTCTCGTTGACCGCGCTGTTCATCGCGGACGTGGCGAGCAGAGGCCGGCGCCACGAAGGCGGCGTAGGCGGACGCGCCGGACCCGCCGCTGACGAGCTGGCCGATGCCCACGCCGATCGGACAGCAGATAGAGGAAGGGCTCGAAGATGCCGTTGACGACGAGGTTCCACGGCCGGCCGTGGCGCAGAACCCAGAGATGGCGCACGACGATCAGATGGGCGGACGACACGGTTCAGCTTCCCTTCACGCGTGGAGGTGGCGCCGGTAGGTGCGGCGCGCCAGCAGATAGCCGACACCGCAGAGGCACCCGAGATATCCGATGTGGACCGCCGCGAGTGGCCAGGTCGCGGTGCCGAGGCTCAGCGAGCGGCACAGGTCGACGCCGTGCCACAGCGGAGTCGCGTAGACGATCGGGCGCACCACCGACGGCAGCTGCTCCGACCGCGAAGAACGTGCCGGAGAACAGGTAGAGCGGCATGACGACCCACTTGAAGATGCCGTTCACCGGTCGGATGTCCGTGCAGCGTCACCGCCCAGGCCGCGGAAGGCAGCGCGAACGCCATGGCGGTGAGCGCGGCCGCCGGCAGCGCCAGCAGCACCAGCGGGGACTGCGCCGCGCCGAACGCGACCATCACGGCCATGAACACCGCGGCGCTGAACACCACTCGCGAGGCCATGAAGAGGAGATGGCCGTGCAGGATGTCCTCGGGCTCCAGCGGGGTGGCGGCCGCCACCGGGTACGCACCGCCGGGCCCGGTGTTGAACGCCACCGGGAACGCGGCCTCGATGATGCCGTTCTGCATCGCGGCCGCGGCGAGTATCCCCGGTGCGAAGAACGCCAGGTAGTCGACGCCGCCCAGGGTCGCCGAGTCCGGCCCGACCAGCCGGCCGAGGCCGAGCCCTATCGCGACGAGGAACAGCAGCGGGTTCGCGATGCTGATCACCACGGTGCCGCGCCACGTGCGGCGGTAGCGCAGGATCCAGTACTGGTATGCGCGCAGCGCCATCGTGTCGGCGGTCGCCATCAGTCGACCAGCGTCCGGCCGGTGAGCGCGAGGAACACGTCTTCGAGACTGGCCCGCCGCACCATCGCGGTGGCCGGCCGCAGGCCGATCTGATGGACGACCGCGAGCGCCGCCTCGCCCTCGGCGGTGTACCAGAGCACCCGGTCGGGCAGTTCCTCCAGCCGGTCGCGGATCGCCGCGTCGCGCAGCTTCGCCAGCGCCTTGTCCTGCTCGCCGATCTCGAAGCGCAGCTCGAGCACCTCCTTGGTCGAGTGCGCGGCGATCAGCTCGGCGGGCGATCCCTGCGCGACGATCCGGCCCTTGTCCATCACCACCAGCCGGTCGCAGAGTTGCTCGGCCTCGTCCATGTAGTGCGTGGTCAGGATCAGGCTGACGCCCTGCTGCTTGAGCCGGAACAGCCGGTCCCAGAGGACGTGCCGGGCCTGCGGGTCGAGCCCGGTGGTGGGTTCGTCGAGAAGCAGGATCTCCGGCTCGTTGATCAGCGAGCGGGCGATCGTGAGCCGTCGCCGCATGCCGCCGGAGAGCGCGTCGACCCGTTCGCCACCACGTTCCGTGAGCTGGGCGAACTCCAGCAACTGCGCACTGCGGGCCGGCGATGGTCGCCTTCGGCAGTCCGAAGTAGCGGCCGTAGATCAGCAGGTTCTCCAGCACGGTCAGGTCGCGGTCGAGCGCGTCGTCCTGGGGCACCACGCCGAGTCGGGCCCGGATCTGCCGGCCCTGGGTGAGCGGGTCCATGCCGAGCACCCGCAGCGTGCCCGCGGTCGGCGGCGAGACGCACGCGATCATCCGCATCGTCGACGACTTGCCGGCGCCGTTCGGGCCGAGGAAACCGAAGGACTCGCCGCGCCGCAGGGCGAAGTCGATGCCGTCGACCGCGGTGAAGGCCGTTCCATGGCGGTCGCGGGGCGGGTAGCGCTTGACGAGGCCGGCCGCCTCCACGAGGACATCGGGCATGGGCATGATCGTAGAAAATCGAGCAGCGTCCGAGCAAGAAGTTAACAGCAACCTGCAAAAATTCGATCACGACGAACAGCTGTCAAAAGATTGCAGCGATGAGTACGACTATTGCGTGATCGCGTCGTGTCCTGGCACGATGACCATCGATCCGTCCCGATCGATCCCCCATAGGAGCGGTAGACATGGCTGTCTCGCGCCGAAGATTCGTGACCTCAGTGGCGGCCGGGTCCGCCCTGGCCGCTGTCTCCACCACCGAGTTGGCCGCCGTCCTGGCCAGCCCGGCAAGCGCGGCCAGCCCGCCGGGTGACGTGGTCGGCAAGATCTCCGTCGGCTACCAGGGCTGGTTCGCCTGCCCGGGTGACGGCGCCCCGATCGGTGGTTGGTGGCACTGGAGCCGCGACCGGTTCCAGCCGCCGTCGCCCGGCAACACCACCATCGTGTCCTGGCCCGACATGCGCGAATACACGCGCGGCTACACGACGGCGTACCCGAACCTGGGCAACGGGCAGCCGGCCCAGCTGTTCTCGTCGTACGACGACCAGACCGTGGACACGCACTTCAAGTGGATGCAGCAGTACAACTGCGACACCGCCGCGCTGCAACGCTTCAACCCGGTCGGTGACGAGGGTCCGACCCGCGACGCGATGGCGCAGAAGGTGCGCACGGCCGCGGAGAAGTACGGCGCGCAAGTTCTACATCATGTACGACGTCACGAGCTGGACCAGCATGCAGTCGGAGATCAAGACCGACTGGACGACCAAGATGTCCGCGCACACCGCCTCGTCCGCGTACGCCCGGCAGAACGGCAAGCCGGTCGTCTGCATCTGGGGCTTCGGCTTCAACGACGACGGCCGCCCGTTCGCCCCCGCGGCCTGCCTCGATGTCGTCAACTGGTTCAAGGCGCAGGGCTGCTACGTCATCGGCGGCGTCCCGACCTACTGGCGGCAGGGGATCAACGACTCCCGGCCGGGCTTCTCCGAGGTCTACCACGCGTTCAACATGATCTCGCCCTGGATGGTCGGTCGCACCGGCGACCTGGCCGGCCTGGACTCGTTCTACACCAACGTCAACGTGCCCGACCAGGCCGACTGCAACGCGCACGGCATCGACTACCAGCCGTGCGTCATGCCCGGCGACCTGTCGTCCGGGCACCGCCGGCACGGCGACTTCTACTGGCGGCACCTCTACAACATGATCAGGGTCGGTGCGGCCGGGTTGTACGTGTCGATGTTCGACGAGTACAACGAGGGCAACCAGATCGCCAAGACGTCCGAGACGCAGGCGACGACGCCGGCCGGGGCCGAACATCCGCGCGTTGGACGAGGACGGCACGTTCTGCTCGTCGGACTACTACCTGCGGATCACCGCTGACGGTGGCCGGATGCTCAAGGGCCAACTCGCCCTGACCGCCACCCGGCCCACCCAGCCCGACAACGGCACCGGCCCGCCCGACCCACCCACCGGCAACCTGGCCCTCAACAAGCCGACTTCGGCCAGCTCCCAGAATGGCGGCTTCGTCGCGGGCAACGCGGTCGACACCAACGCCGGCAGCTACTGGGAGAGCGCCAACAACGCGTTCCCGCAATGGCTTCAGGTCGACCTCGGCACGTCGGTCCAGGTCAACCGGGTCGTGCTCAAGCTGCCGCCGGGCTGGGAGACGCGTACCCAGACGATCCTGGTCCAGGGCAGCACCAACGGCTCGCAGTGGGGAACGCTCGCGCCGAGCGCCGGCGTGACCTTCAACCCCGGTTCCGGCAACACCGCGACGATCATGGTGCTCGCCTCGTTGGCCCGCTACGTCCGTCTGACGATCACTGGCAACACCGCCTGGCCGGCCGCCCAGGTCGCGCAGTTCGAGGTGTACGGCGGGATCGTCGACCCCGGCGGCCCGCCCACCGCGCCCGGCAACCTCACGGTGACCGGCAAGACCACCACGAGCGTCTCGCTGTCGTGGACCGCCTCGACGGACGACACCGGCGTGGTCGGCTACGACGTGCGCCAGGGCGGCACCGTCGTCGGCTCGCCGAGCGGCACGTCGCACACGGTCACCGGGTTGACGCCGAACACCAGCTACAGCTTCTCGGTGGTGGCCCGGGACAACGCCGGCAACCTGTCGAGCCCGTCCAATGTGGTCACCACGACGACCAACGCCCCGCCGGCCAACACCAACCTGGCCCAGGGCAAGCCGACTGCCGAGAGCGGGCACGTGCAGAGCTACGGCTCCGGCAACGTGGTCGACGGCAACGCCAACAGCTACTGGGAGAGCCCCAACAACGCGTTCCCGCAATGGGTACAGGTCGACCTCGGCGCCGCGACCTCGGTCGGCCGGGTCGTGTTGAAGCTGCCACCCCAGTCCGCGTGGCAGACCCGCACGCAGACGCTGTCGATCCAGGGCAGCACCAATGGCTCGACGTGGGGCACTCTCGCCGGTTCCGCGGGCCGGGTGTTCAACCCGGCGACCGGCAACGCCGTGACCATCACGTTCACCGCGACCTCGACCCGGTACGTCCGGGTCAACGTCACCGGCAACACCGGCTGGCCGGCAGGCCAGCTTTCCGAGCTCGAGGTGTACGCGAGCTGACGGCCCGAACTCCGCCGGCCGCTGTCAATCGCCCTTCACAGCGGCCGGCGGCCCGTCCGCCGCCGGCCCCGCCGGGTCCGCGGCTGGCGGCTCTGTCGGGTCCGCGGGTGGCGGCTCTGCCGGGCTGGCGGTTCGCGGCCCTGCCGGGCCGTCGGGTGGCGCGCCCGTCAGGCCGGTCGGCTGGTTCGCGCCGGGTCGGTAGGCGATCAGCTGTCGCCGGCGCTGGAACAGCAGGCCGGAGGCGGTCAGCATGGCGACGGTGGCCAGCGCGAGCAGGACCCGCACCATCGGCTCGTCGCCGACGACCGCCGCGGCGCCCACCCCGAGCGCTCCGACTAGCTGGATGGTCGCGATCAGGCCGAGTTGCCGCGCCGTGCCCTGCGCACGGAGATCGGCCACCAGGTCGTCGATGCGCGGATCGGCCGCGGAACCCGCGCGGATCGCCCGGATCACCGCCCGTCGGGTCGCGGCGTCGGCGCCCTCGACCAGCGGCGTGACCGTCCGGCGCCGCACGCGAATGAGCAGCGGCGTCGCCAACGCGAGCAGGAACGCGAACGGCAGCACCGGTACGACCACGTTCCACGGCCGTGACAGCTCGCTCGTGCCGCCGCGGGCGGCGAAGATGGCGGCCAACGCGGCGAAGCCGACCAGCATCGCGAGCAGAACCCACCGCGCCGGCGGGGCCGAGCGCTGCTCCACATTGGACCTCAGATGGGCGCGTTCCTCAGCCGAGAGTCCCATGCGGGCTAGTTACCCAGCCGCTGCGGAAATCAATCGCTGTCGAGATCCCGCAGCCGCTGCGCCGCGCTCTCCGGCGTGATGTCGCGCTGCGGCTGGGCCAGCAGCTCGAAGCCGACCATGAACTTGCGCACCGTCGCCGACCGCAGCAGCGGCGGGTAGAAGTGCGCGTGCAGGTGCGACTTCGGGTGGTCGCCGCCGTCGGTCGGGCGCTGGTGGAAGCCCATGGAGTAGGGGAACGTGATGCCGAACAGCCGGTCGTAACGCCGGGTCACGCGGCCGAGGATGTCGGCGAGCCCGTCGCGTTCGCCACCGTCCAGATCGGTCAGTGACCCGTGATGCGACCTGGGCAGCACCAGCGTCTCGAACGGCCACACCGCCCAGAACGGCACCAGCGAGACGAACTGCTCGTTGCTGTCCACGATCCGCGAGCCGTCGCGCAGCTCAGCGGCGAGATAGTCACAGAGCAGGCAGCCGCCCGCGTACGCCGCCTGCTGCTCGAGTTCCTTCGCGGGCTCGTTGGGCAGGCTCTCGGTCGCCCAGATCTGGCCGTGCGGATGCGGGTTGCTGGCACCCATCATCGCGCCGCGGTTCTCGAAGACCTGCACATGCCCGACCCAGTCGAGGGCGCCGAGCTCGGCGGTCTGCTCGGCCCAGGTGTCGACCACCGTGCGCAGCGCCGGCTGCGACATGCCGCCGAGCGTCAGGTCGTGCCGCGGCGAGAAGCAGACCACCCGGCAGAGCCCGCGCTCCGGCCGAGCGATGAGCAGGCCGTCGTCGACCCCGCCGCCAGCCGCGTCGGGCAGCAGGGCGGCGAAGTCGTTGTCGAAGACGTACGTCGAGTCGTACACCGGGGTCTTGACCCCGCCGGCCCGGGTGTTGCCGGGGCAGAGGTAGCAGGACGGGTCGTACTCGGGGCGCTTCTCCGGCGTCGTTTCCTCGACCTGGCCCTGCCACGGCCGAGCGGTGCGGTGCGGTGAGACCAGGACCCACTCGCCGGTCAGCCGGTTGAGCCGGCGATGCGGCGCGTCTGGAAGAAGGTCCATGCGTCCCCCACGATCGATGCCAGGTCGGGCTTCGCGGCGACCCAGCCCAGCTCAGCGCGCGCCCGGACCGACGACGCGATGAGCGTAGCGGGGTCTCCGGCACGCCGTGGAGCGGGTGAGACCTTCACCTCCTCGCCGGTCACCGCGCGGACCATCTCGACGATCTGCAGGTTGGAGAAGCCCTTTCCGTTGCCCAGGTTGTAGATCTTGTGCCGGCCCGGGTCGATCGCTTCCAGCGCGAGCAGGTGCGCGGCGGCGAGATCCTCGATGTGGATGTAGTCGCGTACACACGTGCCGTCGCGGGTCGGGTAGTCGCCGCCGAAGATCCGCAGGCTCGGCCGCAGACCGGCGGCCACCTCGAGCGCGGCCGGGATCAGGTGGGTCTCCGGCTCGTGGCACTCGCCGAGTGGGATCGGACCGTCGAGCGCGGCGCCCGCCACGTTGAAGTAGCGCAAGCTGGTCGCGCCGAGCTGGTGCGCCTTGACCGCGTGCGCGATAGCCATGTCGACGGCGAGCTTGGTCCAGCCGTACGGGTTGGTCGGCGCGACCGTCGCCTGCTCCGTGATCGGAAGGGTGCTCGGGTTGCCGTAGACGGCGGCGGTCGAGCTGAACACCAGACGTTGCACGCCGGCCACACGGATCGCGTCGAGCAGGGCAAGCGAGCCGGCGACGTTGGTGTGCCAGTACAGCTCCGGACGCTCCACCGACTCGCCGGCGGCGATCTTGGCGGCGAAATGCAGCACGCCGTCGAAACCGGCGTTCGGTGTCAACACCTCGCCGACCTCGTGCAGGTCGCGTTTATGCAGCATGACCTCGCCAGGCAGCGACCCGACGTGCCCGGTCGAGAGGTCGTCGATGACCTCGACCGTGTGGCCGGCGTCGAGCAGCTGGTGCACGACCACGGACCCGATGTATCCGGCACCGCCGGTCACGAGCAACTTCATAGGTCTGACCCTAGGGCCACGAGACCCCGGTGCGGCATCCGCGATGAGCAATCAGCGGAAATGTCGTCGTAACGCGCGAGAGGATCATCGAATAGCACTCGGAGGAACGCTCATGCTCGAGCAGAAAAAGGCGATCGTGTACGGCGGCGGCGGCGCGATCGGCGGCGAGATCGCTCGCGTATTCGCAGGTCAGGGCGCTCGCGTCTACCTGGCGGGCCGGACGGGGCCGCCCTTGGCCACGGTGGCGGCCGACATCGGCACGTTGGGACGTGAGTCGGCCGAGACAATGGTGCTGGACGTGCTCGACGAGAAGGCGGTGAACGCGTACGCGGCTCAGGTCGGCGCCATCGACATCTGCGTCAACGCGGTCGGCCTCGAGGGCGGCGCCCAGGGCATGCCGTTGATCGAGATGAGCGCCGACACGGTCGTCCAGCCGATCGCCGACGCGGCGCGAGCCGCTTACAACATCGCCAAAGCCGCGGCCGTGCACATGACCAACGGCGTGATCATCATGCTCTCGACTCCCATGGCCCGCATGCCGGTCGCGACGACCGGCCCGTTCGGCAGCGCGTCGGCAGCGGTGGAGACGCTGGCCCGCCAACTAGCCGCCGAACTCGGCCCGCGCGGCACCCGGGTGGTCTGCCTACGTCTGACCGGCATCCCCGAAACGGCGACCCGCCTCGGCTCCCTGACCGAACGCATGTGGCGCGACGCCGCGGCCCGGCTGGGCATGTCGTTCGAGGACCTGGTCGAGGCCGCGGGCGCGGGCAGCCCGCTAGGCGAACCGCTGACCGTCAACCGGGTCGCGGAGCTGGCGGCGTTCGTCGCCTCGGACCGGGCCAAGGCCTTGACCGGCACAGTCCTGAACGCCTCCGGCGGCGCAGTCGTCGATTAGGCCGTCCCGCGTCTGTCACCGCGGCCGGCGGCATGCCCACCCTCGTCTGGCGGCGTTTGGCGCCTAGGCCGTGCCCTTCGTCGCGGCTGCCGGCATGCCCACCCTCGTCTGGCTGCTTCGTCGCCTACGCCGCGCCGATCATTGCGGCCGGCGTCGTGACCAGCCGCCGTCTGGAGGCGGTCGTCGGATCGGACCGCGCGGTGGTGCTGACGTGGACCGGGTCCTTAGCGCCTCCGACGGCGAGGTCGTTGCCGTGGCTGGGCGTCGCGGGGGTCAACGGCCAGGCAACGCACCTCCGTTCACCTGGATGATCTGGGCGGTGACATGGCCGGCGTCGGGGGAGGTCAGCCAGCGGATCGTCGCGGCGACGTCGTCGGTGTGGCCGGCGCGCTTGTTGAACGCCTGGCCGACCAGCGAGTCGTGGCGCTGCTCGGTCATTGTGTCGGCGAAGAACTCCGTGTCGGTCGTGTAGCCCGGTGCGACCACGTTGACCGTGATGCCGCGTGGGCCGAGCGCTGCCGCCAGATCGATCGCGTAGGGGTGCAGGGCCGCCTTGCTGCCGCCGTAGGAGCCGGAGCCCGAACCGCGGAAGGCGGCGATCGAGCTCAACAGCACGACTCGGGCGTCGTCGGCGAGTAGGTCCCGCAGCGCCTCGGTTAGGTGCACGGCGGTCAGCACGTTGGAGCGTAGGTTGGCCGACCACGCCGCTGACGCCCGCGCGACCGGGCCGACCTCGGGGCCTGGATCGGGCAACGCCAGCACCGCGTTGCCTCCGGCGTTGTTGACCAGCACGTCGATCTGGCCGAAGCGCTCGCCCACCTCGGCCGCGACCCGTTCCGCGTCGGCCACCTCGCCGACATCGGCCACGATCGCGTGTGCGCCTGTCTCGGCTGCCGTCGTGGCCAGGACGCCCGCTCGCCGCCCGACGATCACCACTGTGTCGCCGTCTTTCGCACAGGACACCGCGACCGCTCGTCCGATGCCCGTGCCACCGCCGCTGATTACTACCACCCGTGACATGGCGACGACTTTAACCACGCGTGGGGCCATGTGTCGTTGCCAAAAATCAGCCTGTGGATAACTTCGGCGTGACTACGGACGGCAGTCCTCGCGGCGCGTTTCTGTCACACCCTCACGCGACCATCCACACATGACTGGCGACGACCGGGAGATGGCACGGCATTCACTTGAACAGTGTATATGCCTTGACAAGCATATGCCGAAAGGGCCATATTGGCGTACGTGCCTGTTGACGCCTTCGCGGTGCTGGCCGAGCCGGCCCGCCGACGCATCCTCGATGAGCTACGCGACGCCGACCGGAGCGTGGGTGAGCTGGTCGCCGCCCTGACGATCAGCCAACCGACGGTGTCCAAGCACCTGAAGGTGTTGCGCGACGCGGGGTTCGTCTCTTCCCGCACCGCGGCGCAGCAACGCATCTACCACGTCGAGGCGGCCCAGTTCGCGGCCCTCGACGAGTGGCTCGCGCCCTACCGTCGACTGTGGACGAAGCATCTCGACAAGCTGGCGCGACACCTCGACACGATGGAGCAGTGATGGAGACCTACGAGCCCAGCCCATTGGGAGACGTACGCGCGGAGCAGGCCATCGACGGCCGCTGGACGCTGGTGTTCGTCCGCGATTTCCCGCACCCGCCGCCGCGGGTCTGGCGCGCCCTGACCGCGCCGGCCGACCTCGGCGAGTGGGCGCCCTACACGGCCGACCGTGACCTCGCGTCGCTCGGCCCGGCCACCCTCACGATGATCGACGGTGACGAGCATGTCGACATCGCCGTCGAGGTGACCGAGGTCGAGCCGGAACGCACGCTGAGCTACAGCTGGGGCACCGACTTGCTCCGCTGGGACCTGGCACCGATCCGGTCCGGCACCCGCCTGACCCTCCATCACACGGTCGCCGACCCATCGTGGGTCGCCCAGGTCGCCGCCGGCTGGCACATCTGCCTAGATGTCGCCGACCACCTCATGGCAGAAGACCCGATCGGCCCGATCCGCGGCGACGCGGCCCGCGCCTATGGCTGGGAAACCCTCCGCGACGCCTACACAACCAAGCTCGACATCCCGACGGAAGAAGGGAAGTAGCCGCCCTCCGAATGGTTGAACAGTTCTGCGCCCGCGCGGCCGGAAGTGGTCCAGTTGACGGCTCGGACTGGGGGATCGCCGGTGGCCCGGCTGGAAGCCAATGCCGCGGTTGCCGATAGCCAGGGCTGCCCAGCCCTGCACTCGCGGCTTGCCGACAGCATCTGGCTGCGGGAGCACCGCGGTCTGCGCAGAGCGTCGCGGCGGCGAAGGGCCGCGCGGCCCTGCACTCGCGGTTTGCCGACGGCATCTGGCTGCGGCGAGCACCGCGGTCTGCGCAGAGCGTCGCGGCGGCGAGCGGCCCGGCTGGCACCGGAGCCGTTGCCGGTGGCACGCGCTTTCGATTAGCAAGCCGGTTGCGGCCAGCACTCGGCGGCCGGTCACCGAGTGTTTGCTGGTGGCCGGGTGTCGGCCAGCGCAACGGGTTTGGCGGCCGGTCGTGACCGTCGGCCTACGGGCGTGGCGTTAGGGACTCGCCGCCGGTGTCGGCGCCGAGGCGCCACAGAACGAGCCGGTCGGCGGCGGCCAGTACCGCGAAGATGACGCCCAGGATCCAGTGGTCGGTTGCGATCAGCGCGGCTGTGGCGCCGCCGAAGACGAGCCATTCGGGAACGAGGCGTGCGGGGTCGGGGAGTTTGTGGGCGGCGCGTGGGGCGACCCAGCGCGACCAGATGGCGATCGCTACAGCCAGAAATGCCGCGGCCAGGAGCGCGCGGGCCCAGACCGGGTCCGGGATGCGCCAGCCGCCGTAGCCGATCGCGGTCAGAGCGGCCAGTTCCAGTAGGAAACGGAGGAGCAGGGCGGTCGCCTTCATGATCGCTCCACGATACTTGGCACGATGAGTGCCGCACTTGTTTTGGATCTTGTTGAGGGAATGAACACGGCCGACCCGGTCGAGGCCGAGCACCGGGCCGACACGCTCGCCTGGCTGGCGGGCACCACCGACATCTATCGGCGGATCAAGCCGGATACGCCACCGCGGCATCTGGTTTCCTACGTCGTCCCGATCGACCCGGGCGACGGGAGCGTGCTGCTGATCGACCATGTCAACGCGGGTCTTTGGCTGCCGCCCGGCGGTCACGTCGAGCCCGGCGAGGATCCGGCCGAGACGGCGCGCCGCGAGGCGTACGAGGAGCTCGGGCTCGAGGTGATCGTCGGCGAACCGCTCTTCATCACCGTCACCACCACGGTCGGCATTGATCGGGGACACACCGACGTCAGCCTCTGGTATCCGGTCGCCCTCGACAAGAAAGCGCGGATCGTCGGTGACGAACGCGAGTTCACCGCCGCCCGGTGGTGGTCCGCGCAGGAGCTCGGGAGCGCCGACCCGGCCCGGTTCGACCCGCACTTCGGACGCTTTCTACGCAAGCTCCAGCAGAAGTAGCACCCACCCACGAAAAGTGGCGTCGGGCGGCCGCGCCTCTGCCTACGGTGCGGACCCCGTCGGAGGCGCAGCCGACCGACGGACGGGCGACCGTCTTCGCGGTCTCCGACCCTCTTCGCGGTCCCGACCACGGCCAGGTCGTGATCGAGCTGCTCAAGAGCACGGTCCCGCGGGCGGCGCGCCGGACGGCGCGGACGCGCATCGCCCGGGACTTGACGGTGCCGGCCGTGATGCCAGGAAAGCGGCCAGGTGCTCGGCCGGCCAGGTGCACGGCCACGTCCGACG
Source organism: uncultured Actinomycetota bacterium (assembly GCA_963840005.1). GTDB lineage: Bacteria > Actinomycetota > Actinomycetes > Mycobacteriales > Micromonosporaceae > Asanoa. The sequence goes on from CAWIXO010000006.1 coordinate 51,081, forward strand.
CACGCTCACGGGCGGACGTCAGTCGGCGTCGCACGGATCGGTTCGAGCTGCGCCGACGATTCCCGACGGCGAGAATCCGTCAGAGGTAGAAGCCGCTCGTGGCTGGCGCGGTTGGTGTGGCCACCGCGGGCCTGCCGTCGCGCAGGGCGAGCAACTCGGCCAACGTCGCGCCGTATGCGCCGACGCCCACTGACGAGCCCAGCCAGGCGGTGGCCTGCTCGTACGGCAGCGGGCCTACCTCGATCTGGGCCATGCAGCGGCCCGGCCGGAGCACCGCGGGGTGCAGGCGGCCGATCGTCTCGTTGGTGGTCACCGCGACGATCACCTTGCCGCCCTGGCCGAGGAGGCCGTCGGTCAGGTTGAGGAGGCGGGACAGCTGCTGGGTGTTGGCGGTCAGGCCGTCCGCGCGGATCAGGTCGTCGCTGTCCTCCAGCAGGAGCAGGCGCCAGCGGTTGGCGTCGGTCGGGCCGCCGGCCGCGACCTTGGCCAGGTAGCCGGGGTCGGTGAACAGCTGCTGCGGGTCGATCACGACGTCGACCTGGCACCAGTCGCGCCAGGCTCGGGCCAGCGCGCGCAGCGCGGTGGTCTTACCGGTGCCGGGACTGCCGTGCATGATCAGTAGGCGGCCGTTGACCGTCGTGGGGGTGAGCTCGGCCAGGCGGTCGATCGCTTCGCCGGCGGTTGTCTCGTAGTTGTCGCGGATCGTCGGCCATTCGTCGCAGGCCACATTGCGGGCGGTACGGGTCGGGCCCATCTGCGACTGGTGCCAGAAGCCGATCTCGACCTCGCCGGTGTCGACGGTCGCGGGTTCGGTCGCGCCGGAGGTGCACTCGGCGAGTACCGACTCCGCGAGCTCCTCGGTGACGGCGGTGACCGTGATGGACGCGCCGCCGGTGCGCCAGCGGACCGCGCGGACCGTCCAGCCGTCGCCGACGGCCAGCCGGGCGTCGCGGCCCTCGTCGATCGCGACCCGGGTGAGCTTCGCGTCGGCCGGCAGGAGAGTGGCATCACCGCGTACGCGGTCGAGGCGCTTGGTCCGCGCCCACGGCTGTTCACCGGAGACGAAGTTGGACAGCGCCAGGGCGTCGACCACGTCCGAAGGCACGTCCATGTCGTCGAAGTGCAGGATGCGGCCCATGGGACCGGTGTGGTCGCCGGCTCCGCCGCTGGGCATTCGGCCATCGAGCATGCACCGATAGTGACTACTCTCGGCGACCAGCGTCCACCCGGTATGCGTGGACTGTGGCACTTGTCGCGCCAGCAGCCAGCTAGCATCGACTCAATGGCTACGTAAAGTAATCAACCCGAAGCGGACCGCTCGCGCCCGGTGGCGGTCAGCGCAGCCGGTCGAGTAGCTCGCGCTTGATCACCTTGCCGGTCGCTGTCCGAGGGAGATCAGCGACGAAATGGACATCGCGCGGTACGGCGAACCGTGCACCGAGCCGCCGCACATGATCGCGGACGTCGTCCGCCGACAGCGCCGCCGGCGGATGGCGGACGACAAAGGCCGCCAGCCGCTGGCCGAACGACGCGTCCGGTACGCCCACGACCGCGACCTCGCGCACCCCGGGCAGCTCCGCCAGCAGGTCCTCGACCGCCGACGGGAAGACGTTCTCCCCACCGGAGATCACCATGTCGTCCTCGCGCCCGACCACGGTGAGCAGACCCGAATCGTCCAACACGCCAAGATCCCCGGTGGCCAACAGCCCGTCGCGGGACTCCGGGGCCGACCCGCCCGCGTACCCCTCGAACAGCATCTCGTTGCCCACGAAGATCCGGCCTACGGTTCCGGCGGGGACGGGTACGCCGGCCGGCGACAGGATCACCACCCGGGTGCCGTGCGGCGGCCGCCCGGCTGTGCCCGGCGACCGGCGCAGCTCCGCGGGCGTCGCCACCGAGGCCCACGACACCTCGGTCGACCCGTACAGGTTGTAGAGCACCTCGCCGTTCGCGTCCATGAACCGCGTCGCGAGGTCGCCCGGCAGCGAAGAACCGCTCACCGCCACCACCCGCACGCCGGGCAGCGCGCACGAGGCCTCGAGCAGGCGTTCGAGCATCACGGGTACGGCGAACAACGACGTGCAACGATGCCGCCGCATGAGTTCCACCGTAGACACAGGGGAGAAGCGCGGGCAGAGCACGACCGACGCCCGCAGGCCGAACGCCAGCTGCAGGGCCGCGAATCCCCAGGTGTGGAACAGCGGCGCCGCGATCAGCAGCCGTGACCCGGCCCGCACCGGGATCCGGTCGAGGATGGCGACCAGCGGACCCGGGCCGCCGGGGTTGGCCCGCCGCGCGCCCTTCGGCGTCCCGGTCGTCCCCGAGGTCAGCACCACGGTCCGCCCAGGCCGCGCCGGCGGCACCAAAGAAGGCCCTGAGGAAAGCCCCAAGGAAGACGGCAAGGAAGGCGCCAAGGAAGACGGCAGGGAAGGCGGCAAGGAAGGCTCCAAGGGCTCCAAGGAAGACCCTAAGGAAGGCGCCACCGAAGGCCCCAAGGAAGGAGCAGCCGCCACCGAGGGCGTCAAGGAAGACCCCACCGAGGGCGTCAAGGAAGACCCCACGAGGGCGTCAAGGAAGACCCCACCGAGGGCGTCAAGGATGACGAGCCGGGAACCAACGACGGCCCAGGAACCGAGAACTCCGGATCACGGATCACCAGCCGAAGCCCATGATCCCGGACCACGCCTGCCACCTGCGGTGCCGAGAAGGCCGTGTTGATCAAAACCGCGTCCGCCCCGAGCAACGACAGCGCCGCCACCGACACCACGAAACCCCGGTTGTTGCGGCACAGCACCCCGACCCGGTCACCCGGCCCGATGCCATGCGCGGACCGCAACACCCCCGCCAGTGCGAGCGCAGACGCGCCGAGCGCGTCATAACGAAGCGACCCATCCGCGTCGATCAGCGCCACCCGGGAAGGCGACCGGGCCGCCGCGGAAAGCAGCGACCCGCCCAGCCCGTAACCCCACCGCCGCAAGGCCAACACCTGCGCCGCGACCCGCCACGGCCGGCCCGGCGTCAGTAGCCCTCGGCGCCCGAGGGTAAGAACAGCGTGTGTCGCCGTCACCGCACCTGGTGGCCGGAGATCGCCCGGGAGACCACCAGCCGCTGGATCTCGGACGTGCCCTCGAAGATCGTGTAGATCTTGGCGTCCCGGTACCACCGCTCGACCGGATGGTCCCGCAGATAGCCGGCGCCGCCGAGGATCTGGACGGCCTTCTCGGTGACCGAGACCGCGACCTCGCCGGCCCGCAGCTTCGACATCGAACCCTCGCCAGCCTCGAACGGCCGGTTGTTGCGGCCCATCCAGGCGGCCCGCCAGACCAGCAGCCGGGCGGCGTCGATGTCGGTGCGCATGTCGGCCAGCGCGAACGCCACCGCCTGGTTCTCGATGATCGGCTTGCCGAACTGGACCCGGGTCTTGGCGTACGCGAGCGCGTACTCGTACGCCGCCCGGGCCACGCCGAGCGCCTGCGCGCCGACGGTCGGGCGGGTGATCTCGAAGGTCCGCATCGCCGACGAAGACGACGAGCGCTGCCCGGACCGGACGCGCGAGAGCCGCGCCTCCAACGCGTCACGCCCGCCGAGCAGGCATGACCCCGGCACCCGCACGTCGTCGAGGAACACGTCGGCGGTGTGCGAGGCCCGCAGCCCGAGCTTGGACAGCTTCCGCGACGAGGCCAGCCCCGGCGTGCCCGGCGGCACCACGAACGCCGCCTGCCCACGGGACCCCAGAGCGGGATCCACCGAAGCGATCACCACGTGCACCCCGGCGATTCCGCCGTTGGTGGCGTACGCCTTCTGTCCGGAAAGGACCCACTCGTCGGTCGCCTCGGAATAGACGGCGCGGGTACGCATCGCGCCGACGTCCGAGCCCGCCTCCGGCTCCGTGGAGCAGAACGCGGCGACGGCAGGCGAGTCGACTGACCCGAAGCACTGCGGCACCCACTCGACGAGCTGGTCGGGCGTGCCCGAACCGTAGATCGCGGCGACGGCCAGCGACGTGCCCATGATGGCCAGCCCGATGCCGGCGTCGCCCCAGAAGAGCTCTTCGCTCGCGATCGGCAGCGACAGCCCGGTCGGGTCGGCCCACGTGTTGGCCAGGAACTCGAAACCGTAGAGGCCGACCTTGGCCGCCTCCTGGATCAACGGCCAGGGCGCCTCTTCGCGGGCGTCCCACTCCGCTGCGGCGGGGCGCACGACCGACTCAGCGAAGCCGTGCACCCAGTCGCGCAGATCGCGCTGTTCCTCGTTCAGGTCAAGCGAGAACTCGGCCACGAAGAAACCCTCAGGCCTTGGGGATGTCGAAAAGGTTGGCGATGTTGGCGGCCAGGCCCAGGTCGCCCTTGGCCTTCAGCTTGCCGGTCATGAACATCATCACCGGGTTGCCGCCGCCCGAAACGATCTTCAGGAAGTCGACCGGGCCCATGGTCAGCGACAGCTGCGGGTCGCGCTCGGCGGTGCTGTTGACGGTGCAGGCGCCGTCTTCGATGACCACCTCGTAGGTGTCACTGCCGCCGTCCGGGCGGCCGGTGACGGTCCAGTGGATCACCGCGTTGGTCGAGCCGGCGCGGTCGGCGCGGAACAGCGTCGGGAACCGCTCGAAGACCTGGTCGAGCACCTTGCCCCGGGCGTCGCTCGACATGATCTCGGCGATCTTCGCGTCCGGGGTGGACTTGACGAGCTGCGCGAACTCCTTGGGGCCGACCGAGGCGAACTGGGTCGGGTCGAAGTCAGACATCGCGGCGTAACCCCTTCAAAGTTAATTACCTACTGCGGAGTAACCTTACGCAGGAGTAGATATGCTGGCAAGCGTGCCAGGCCGGCCGACCTTCAAGCGCCTACCCCGCGCCGTGCGCGAGCAGCAGATGCTCGACGCGGCCGTGCGGGTGTTCTCGCGCCGCGGCTTCCACGAGGCGAGCATGGACGAGATCGCCGACGAGGCCGGCATCTCCAAACCCATGGTGTACGCGTACCTCGGCAGCAAGGACGACCTGTTCCGCGCCTGCGTCAACCGTGAGGGCACCCGCCTGCTGGAGTCGATCGTCGCGGTCGTCGGCGACGACCTGCCGGCCGACGAGCAGCTCTGGCGCGGCCTGCGCGGCTTCTTCGGCTTCGTCGGCGCGCACCGCGACGGCTGGGCGGTGCTCTACCGCCAGGCCAAGAGCCGCCAGCCGTTCGCCGACGACCTCGCCGCGCTGCGGGTCCGGATCGTCGAGGTGGTCGCCGGCATGCTCGACGGCGCGGTGCGAGGCCCAGGGCGGGCGAGGCCCGCGAGCAGGATCTGACCGCGAGCGCGTACGCCCTGGTCGGCGCGGCCGAGTCGGTCGCCGACTGGCTGGCCGACCACCCGGAGGCCGACCCTGACCACTCGGCCGCGCGCCTGATGAACTTCAGCTGGCTTGGCGCCAGACAGTTGCTGCGGGGTGAGCTCTGGCAGCCCAGTTCGGCCTGAGCACCTGCTTGTGGTCGGCCGTCGGGCCGTGCGAGGTCACCACGACCGGCGTGTCCAGCGCCGCCGACACCGCCCCGGGCCAGTCGACCGGCGCGGGCGAATAGCGCGGCCGGGTGCTGAACAGCCGCCGGGTCAGCGCCTCCTGCCGACCGAGATCGCCCACCGGGCCCGGGCACCAGCCGGTCCGTCCAGTCGTAGGAGGAACAGAACCGCAGCGCCGGCGACACCACGTCGAGGTGGGTCAGCGCGATCCCGTCGACCCCGCCGCACACCTCCACCGCGTACCGGTGTGCCACCGCGTCGAAGTGTCCGAACCGGAACTGGCCCTGCCACCGGTTCGTCGGGTTGTTCGGGTCGGTCAGCGGCAGCGCCGGGTCCTCGGTGACCAGCGGACCCGCACCGTGCCGGGTGGTCACCACCCGCAGCACACCGAGCCGGGTGGCGTTGCCGACCTGGCCGGCCTCGGCCAGCAGCGTCTCCGCGTTGTCGAACGTCGTCGTGCTCCACGTCGTGTACGGGTGGAAACCGTGCCACTCGTCGAGCAGCACACCCTGTGCGCCCTCGAACACCACCGGGCCGACGGCCAGCAGGTTGCCGAGGAACGCCCGGGTGACGATCGGCACCCGCGCGGCGAACGCGCCGAAGGCCCGCACCGTCGCGTCGACCGGCGGCACCTCGAGCGGGCCGAGCTCGTCGACGAGCCGGTCGCGGAGCACGGCCAGCTTGACGCCGAGCACCCCGGGCGCCAGTGCGTCGGCGACCCGGGGCGCGTCGGCGGGGTGGGCGAGCGCATACCCCATAGCCTCGCCCACCCCCTTGCCGCAGGACCCATGCCGGTGGGCCCCACGGGCAATCTCCCGGGCGCGGTTCGCCGCCCGGTGGTAGGGCGTGGCGAGCAACGCGTCACCTTCGACGGTCAGCCGGTCGAACGCGTCCGGCACGCCGATGTCGGCCAGGTGGTCGGCCTCGACGACGAGCGCCAAGGGGTCGACCACCATGAACCGCGACAGGTGCGTGTGCACGCCACGCAACGTGCCGGCGCCGAACTGAGCGAAGACATGACGCCGCCCGTCAGGCAGGACGACACTGTGGCCGGCCTGCCCGCCCCCGTTGTACCGCACTACCGCGGCAACCGGGCGGCCGTCGATACCCTTCGCGCACAACCAGTCGACGACGGTCCCCTTGCCCGCGTCGCCGTATCCCAGGTCGGCTACCAGCACGTGGTTCATAGCCGGCTGATCCGGTCGTCACCCTGCAGCGTGGTCGGCAGGCCCCAGGTGGCCAGGACCCGCTCGCCCCGCTCGACCGGCGCGAGCGCCGTCGAGACGCGCCGTGCTGCCTAGGCCCGCCTCGGCCAGGTCGGCCAGCCCGCCCTCGAGGTCGATCGCCCCCTCGCCTAGCCCGACCAGCAGCGCGATCGTCTCGCTGACCGCGTCCGGGTCGTCGAGCTCGATCGCGTTCTGGCCGAGCAACCCCCGCCAGAAGTTCAGCACCGTGCTGTTGCCCGCGTAGTTGGTCGCCCCGCGGCAGCAGGTAATAGGTGTCGAACTTGCGGCGCACCTCCGAGACGATCCGGCGCACCGGGATGTCCTCGCTCAGGTCGTCGCCGCACACGTTGCGCACCTCGCGGGCCTTGACCCGGTCGTACGCGAGCTCGTCGCCGATCACGAACAGGTAGCCGCGCCGGCCGCGCTTGGTGAAGCAGTCCAGCTCGGTGTGCCGGGCCAGGTAGTACAGGGCCAGCTCGTACGACTCGGTCATCTGCCCACCGCCGCCGCCTTCGAGCACGATCCGGCTGAGGTCGTCGTCCATCCGGTTGTCCGACTCGAACTGGCCGAACTGCAACGGCACGCGGTCGCAGGTAGCGTCGCCGACCGCGCCGAACAGGATCTGCGGGTCGCGGGCGTAGCCCTTGCGCAGCAGCAGGCCGAGCAGCTTGGGCAGCTTGGTCTGCAGCACCCTGGGCACGTCACCCATGGAACCGGTGACGTCGAAGACCACGGCGATCGCGATCGAGTCCGGGTGCTCGCTCGAGTCCCGGCTCTCCCGGACGGTGCCGTGCGGGTCGAGTTTGGGGTGGACGGTGCGGGCGCCGCTGTCGCTGTAGGCGAAGGCGCTCCGGCCGGTCGACCGGCGGTAGCGGTCGGCGGCATCGTAGACGTCGGTTGACCAGACTCCGCTGCCCATTGCGGGCCTCCTTACAGGTTGAGCGGGCGGAACTTCCGCGCGCCGTAGAGTCGTTCGAGCAGGTCGTCGAGTTCGGTGAGGAGCTCCCAGGCGTCGTCGGGCCGGGACCGCGGCGACGGGAGCGAGCAGCCGTTGGCGAAGGACACCAGGGCCGCCGGGGCGTGGCCGCCCATCAGCGCGGTCATCGACCGGGCGGCCATGGCGATGTCGGTGCCCGGCCCGGGCCGCTGTCGCTTGTGGACCTCGGGCGGATACCAGTCGGCGTAGCCCGGCACGGTCGCCGGCACGTGGTCGAGCCCGTCGACCACCGAGTAGCACCAGTCGACCAGCACCACGCCGTGGTCGGTCGTCTCGATCAGGATGTGCTCGGGCAGCACGGCGCCGTGCACCACGCCGGCGCGGTGCGCCAGGCCGAGGGCGACCAGCAGCCGCCGCCAGATCCAGGCCGCGTCGCGCGGGTCGAGGCCGTCGGGCCGCATCCGGATCACCTCGGCCAGGCTCAACAGGTGGGGTACGGTGCCGAGCACGTTGACCCGGCGTTCCTGCCCGTTGCGCGGGTCGCGGTGCCGGAACGTGTCGACCAGCCGCGGCACGTAGGGCAGATAGCGCGGGTCGCCCGTCGCGGCGATCCGGCGCAGTGCGGTGACCTCGCGTTCCATCAGGTCGTTGTTGGCCGGGCGCCGCGGCTGCTTGAGGAACAGCCCTCGGCCGATGGCGTGGATGTTGGCGATGTCGCCGGTGTGCGTCACCGCGCCGACCCGGTAGCGGCCGAAGGCCACCGTGCCCCGGGCCCGCCAGCGGTTCGTCGAGCATGACGAACGCGTCGGTCGCCGCCGCCTTCGCGGCGGGCGCGGCCCGGTCGGGGTGGAGCAGGGCGGCCAGCCGCAGGTAGCCACGGTGCGGGTCGGCGGACCCGAACAGCTCCTCGTCGCTGCCGGCCTCGTTGACCAGCCGGATCGCGTCATCGAGAGTGGTCATGCCGCCGCCTCCCTTCGGTCGGCGGAGCAAGACCACACGTGACTGAGCCGACTGCGCTCGCTTCGCTCGCTCATGCCGCCGCCTCCCTTCGGTCGGCGGAGCAGAGCCGGCCGCGCTCGCTTCGCTCGCTCATCGGACGGTCTCCTCTCGGGCCGGCCGCAGCAGTGCGGGGTGGAGCAGGCGGGCGTCTCCGGCGCGGTAGAGGCGGGCGCGGGGTCCGCCGCGCGGGCCGCCGTGCTCGGTGGTCGCGCCGGTGCCCTCGACGAGCCCGGGCACGGAGAGCACCTTGCGGTGGAAGTTGCCGGCGTGCAGCGCGTGGCCCCAGACCGTCTCGTAGACCTCCCGCAGGTCGGCGATGGTGAACTCCTCGCCGACGAAGCGGGTCGCGAGCGGCGTGTATTCCAGCTTGGACCGGGCCCGCTCCAGGCCGTCGTCGATGATCTTGCGGTGGTCGAAGGCCAGCTCCCGGCTGGGCAGCGCGGTGACCGCCAGCCACTCCGCGTCGCCGGCGTCCGAACCGGCCGACGGCTCCGGCAGGTCTGGTGCGAAGGCGAGGTAGGCGATCGAGAAGATCCGCATCCGCGGGTCACGCTCGGGCGTGCCGTAGGACGCGAGTTGCTCGAAGTGCACCCGGCGCAGCGGCTCGCCACCCAGGCCGGTCTCCTCGGCGAACTCCCGGCGGGCGGCGACGACGAGGTCCTCGTCGGGCCGGACGAAGCCGCCGGGCAGCGCCCAGAAGCCGGAGAACGGGGGCGCGGCGCGCTGGATCAGCAGGACCTGAAGCTCGCCGTCGCGGATGGTCAGCGCCACCACGTCGACCGTGACCGCCACCGCGGGGTAGGCCCGCGGGTCGTACCCCGCCAGGAACTCCTGCTCGTTGACCACGGTCTGTCCTTCTCGCTCTAAGAACTTCTCGGCTTAAGAATAACTCAAGCTGAGAATAACCCCGAGCACAGGGCAGGACAAGGGCCGCGCTGTTGTGCGAGTTAGCTCATGGTGCCGATGAGGTGTGGCGCGCCGCTCTTCGGATCGTGCAACGCGAACGTCTCGCCGGGCATGGCCGAGAACGCCACGGTGCCGGGCAGCAGGATCGGCCGCTTGAAGGCGACGTCGACGGTGTACGCGTCGGGCAGCCGTCCCTCGAGCGCGGCCAGGCAGCGGGCCTTGCTCCACATGCCGTGCGCGATCGGCCGCGGGAAGCCGAACAGCCGGGCACCCAGCCGCGAGGTGTGGATCGGGTTGCGGTCGCCGGAGACCCGGGCGTAGTCGACGCCCACCCGGGCCGGCACGCGCCAGGTGGCCGAGGCCGGCGGCGGCACGTCGTCCCGCGGACCGCCGTCACCGGCGCCACCGCCACCGGCACCGGAGCCACGACCCCGGCGCAGATAGGTGGACACGTCCCGCCAGACCTCGGTGCCGTCGACGGTGGCCACCGCGACCACGTCGAACTGTCGGCCCCGCTCGTGCGGTCGCAGGTCGACCGCCCGCACGGACAGGTCGAACCGCTCCGCCGCGTCGAGCGGCCGGGTCACGGTGATCCGGTTGGCGATGTGCACCAACCCGACCACCGGGTACGGGAAGTCGGCGCCGGTCATCAGCCGCATCGCCAGCGGCGTGGCCAGCACGTGCGGGAAGGTCACCGGCAGCCGGTCGGTCAGCCGGAACCCGCACACCCGGTCGTACTCGGCCAGCCGTGCCCGGTCGACCGACACGCCCCGCAGCACGAGCTCGACGTCGGGCAGCACCGGGGCCGGCGGCCGCTTGTCGGTGCCCGGCATCAGGCCGATCCGGGGCAGTGCCCGGATCGCGGCCCGCCGGTAGATCGGACCCAGCTCCGGCGGGCCGTCGAGCTCGACGATGGACATCAGGCACCCAGCCACATCTGGCCGCAGACCCGGACCACGTTGCCGGTCACGCCGGCCGAGCCCGGCGCGGCGAGCCACGCGATCGTCTCGGCCACGTCGACCGGCAGGCCGCCCTGCGACATGCTGTTCATCCGCCGGCCGACCTCGCGGGCCGCCAGCGGCATCCGGGCGGTCATCCGGGTCTCGATGAAGCCCGGCGCCACGGCGTTGATCGTCATCACCCTGCGGCGCGAGGACCGGGGCCATCGACTGCACCAGCCCGATCACGCCGGCCTTGGAGGTCGCGTAGTTGGTCTGGCCGCGGTTGCCGGCGATGCCGCTGGTCGACGAGACGGCGATGATCCGGCCGCCCTCGGGCAGCAGCGGGATCAGCGCGTCGTTGATCCGTTCCTGCGCTGGACAGGTTGACGTCGAGGACCGCGTCCCACTGCTCGGCCGACATCTTGGCGATCGTCTTGTCGCGGGTGATGCCCGCGTTGTGCACCACGATGTCGACGTGGCCGTGCCGCGCCAGGAGCTGGGCGGCCAGCGTGGACGGTGCGTCGGGCCGGGTGAGGTCGAGTTGCAGCGCGGTGCCGCCGATCTCGTTGGCGACCCGGGCCAGCGCCTCGCCGGCGGCCGGCACGTCGAGCAGGACGACCCGCGCGCAGTCGCGGGCGAGCACCCGCGCGATCGCCGCGCCGATGCCCTGCGCCGCGCCCGTCACCAGGGCCACCTTGCCGTCCAGCGGGTGGTCCCAGTCGGTCAGCGGCGAGGAGCTCACGTGGCCGATCCGGATCACCTGACCGGAGACGTACGCCGAGCGGCCGGAGAGCAGGAAGCGCACCGTCGAGTCGGTGAACTCCTCGGCGCCGGGCTCGACGTAGACCAGTTGGGCGGTCATGCCCCGGCCGAACTCCTTGGCGATGCTGCGGGTCAGCCCCTCCAGCGCGCGCTGGGCGGTCGCCTCTCGCGGCGAGGAGCAGCTGGCCGGCGGGGTGCCGAGCACGATCACCCGGCCGCCCGTGGCCAGCGCCCGGGCGTTGGCGTGGAAGAACTCGTAGAGCGGATGCAGGCCGGCGGAGTCGGCGATGCCGGTCGCGTCGAACACCAGTGCCGACCAGGGCGGTCCGCCGTCGAGGGCGACACCGGCGATGGTGAGCATCTTGCGCACCGGGCCGTCGAGCCGGCCACCGGGCGCCCCGGAGAGCAGCACCGGGCCGGTGACCAGCGGATCTCCGGGGCGGAAACGGCGCAGCATCGGCGGCGTGGGTAGGCCCAGCCGCTTGACCAGCGCACGGCCGGGACCGGAGTTCGCGAAGCTCGCGTAACGGTCGCTCATAGCGTTAGCCTACTTGTGAGTAACCCCGGAGGGAGGCGACTGATGGAGACCAGACGAGTCGCGATCGTCGGCGGCAACCGAATCCCGTTCGCCCGCTCCAACAGCCGTTATGCGGCTGCGAGCAACCTCGACATGCTCACCGCCGCGCTCGACGGGCTGGTCGCCCGGTTCGGCCTGGCCGGCACCCGGGTCGGCGAGCTCGTCGCCGGCGCGGTGCTCAAGCACTCCCGCGACTTCAACCTGACCCGCGAGGCGGTGCTCGGGTCCCGGCTCGACGCGACCACCCCGGCGTACGACCTCCAGCAGGCCTGCGGCACCGGCCTGGAGGCGGCCATCCTGGTCGCCAACAAGATCGCGCTGGGGCAGATCGACGCCGGCATCGCGGGCGGGGTCGACACCACCTCGGACGCGCCGCTCGCGCTCAACGAAGACCTGCGCCGGACGCTGCTGCAGATGAACGCGGCCCGCACGACCGGCGCCCGGCTCCGCGCCGCTGCCCGGCTGCGGCCGCACCATGCCTTCCTGCCCGAGGCGCCGCGCAACGCGGAGCCGCGGACCGGGCTGTCCATGGGCGACCACGCGGCGATCACCGCGCTGCGCTGGAACGTCGACCGCCAGGCGCAGGACGCGCTCGCGCTCGCCTCGCACCAGCGGCTGGCCGCCGCCTATCAGCGGGGCTTCTTCGACGACCTGGTCACGCCGTACCTCGGGCTGACCCGCGACCAGAACATGCGCACCGACACGTCGCTGGAGAAGCTCGGCTGCGCTGCGGCCGGTCTACGGCACCCGGGGCCCGACGCCGAGCGCGCGACGATGACCGCCGGCAACTCCTCGCCGCTGACCGACGGCGCGTCCACCGTGCTGCTCGCGTCGGACGAGTGGGCGGCCGAGCGCCGGCTGCCGGTGCTCGCGCATTTCGTCGACGCGGAGACGGCGGCGGTCGACTTCGTGCACGGCGACGAGGGCCTGCTGATGGCGCCGGCGTACGCGGTGCCCCGGCTGCTCGCCCGGCACAATCTGAGCCTCCAGGACTTCGACTTCTACGAGCTCCACGAGGCGTTCGCGTCGCAGGTGCTGGCCACGCTGGCCGCCTGGGAGTCGCCGGAGTTCTGCAAGGAGCGGCTGGGCCTGGACGCACCGCTCGGCTCGATCGACCGGGCCAAGCTCAACGTCAACGGCTCGTCGCTGGCCGCCGGCCACCCGTTCGCGGCGACCGGTGGGCGGATCGTCGCGACGCTGGCCAAGCTGCTGGCCGAGAAGGGCGGCGGGCGCGGGCTGATCTCCATCTGCGCCGCCGGCGGCCAGGGCGTGGTGGCCATCCTGGAACGCTAAACTCCCCAACAACTGTTTGACAGTGTGCGTCGATGTGACGCACACTGTCAAACATGTCTTTGGGAGATGCGGATCCGACCGCGAAGCTCCGTGCGCTGGCCCATCCGTTGCGGCTGCGCATGCTGTCCCTGCTGACCGCCCAGGCGATGACCGCCGCCGAGGTGGCACGGGAGCTCGGCCTGACCCACGCCAACGCCAGCTACCACCTGCGGCACCTGCTCGCGGCCGGCGAGATCGAGGTCGCCGGCGAGGAGAAGATCCGCGGCGGCATCGCCAAACGCTACCGGCACCTGGCCGAGGCCGACTTCGACAAGCCGAAGCGCCCGATCCCCGAGGGCGGGCCGACGACCAACCACGTGCTGATGTACGAGGCGGTCGCCACCGAGTTGCGGCGCCGTTCGCGGGCGATGTTGCGCGGCCCCAACACCCATCTCACCGACGCCGAACTCTGGGTCGACCCCGCCGTGTGGGCCCAGGTCGAGGAGCAGATCACCCAGGCGAGCCGCACCCTGCACCGGGCCGCGGTCGCACCCCGTACCCCTGGCGCGATCCGGGTCAACGCCACGATCGCACTGTTCAGAATGGAGCCGGACGCGAAATGAGCACCATCACCCCTGCTCCGCCCAACACCGACGACCAACCCCGCCCGGGAATGCTGGCGCCGCTGCGGCACAGCGCCGTTCCGGTACCTCGTCGCCGGCCGCACGACCACCATGCTGGGCAACTCGGTGGCGCCGATCGCGCTCTCGTTCGCCGTGCTCGACCTGACCGGCTCGGCCCGCGACCTGGGCCTGGTCGTCGGCGTCCGGTCGCTGGCCAACGTCATCTTCATCCTGTTCGGCGGCGTCATCGCCGATCGCCTGCCGCGCCACCTGGTGATGGTCGGCGCGTCCGTTCTGGCCGGCACGACCCAGGCGGCCGTCGCGTTCACCGTGCTCACCGGCACGGCGACGATTCCGTTGCTGGTGGCGCTCTCCGCGGTGAACGGCGTCGCCGCCGCGCTGGCCTTCCCGGCGGCCGCGGCGCTGCTGCCGCAGACCGTGCCGTCAGGGATGCTCCAGCAGGCCAACGCGATCAACCGGCTGGCGTTCAACACCGCGATGATCGCCGGAGCCTCGGTCGGCGGCGTGCTGGTCGCCACCGCCGGGCCGGGCTGGGGGCTGGCCATCGACGCCGGCACCTTCTTTCTCGCGGGCCTGCTGTTCGCGCTGGTGCGGGTGCCCGCGGCGGAGCGCCCGGCGGCGGTCCACCGGCCGGGGATCTTCAGTGAGATGCGGCTCGGTTGGACAGCGTTCATCAGCCGCACCTGGCTGTGGGCGGTGGTCGCCGGCTTCTGTGTGATCAACGCCGCGCTGTCGGGCTCGATCGCGGTGCTCGGCCCAGTGGTCGCCGACGCGAGCTTCGGGCGCGCCACCTGGGGCCTGATCCTGGCCGTGGAGACCGTCGGCATGATCGTCGGTGCGCTCGTCGCGATGCGGGTACGGGTCGGGAGGCTGCTCTTCTACGGCGTGCTCTGGTGCCTCGGTGACGTGCTGCTGGTGCTCGCCCTCGGGCTGACCTCGACGGTGCTGATCCTGCTGCTGGCCGGGTTCATGGTCGGGTTCGCGCTCGAGCAGTTCACGGTCGCGTGGGACACCACCATGCAGGAACACGTGCCGGCCGACCTGCTGGCGCGGGTCTACTCGTACGACATGCTCGGCTCGATCCTCGCCGTGCCGATCGGCCAGGTCGCGGCCGGGCCGCTCGCGGAGCACTTCGGGGTGCGGCCGACCCTGGTCGGTGCCGCCGCCCTGATGGCCGCTGGCCACCGTGGGCATGATGCTCAGCCGCGACGTGCGCCAACTCCGGCACGCGCTTCCAGCGACCTAGGCGGTCAGCGTCTTCCAGCGGGCGGTCCACCCCTCCTCGGCCGCGGCGAACGCGGCGTCGTCGAGGCCGAAGGTGGAGATGGTGACCATGGCGTCGGCCGGCTCGGTGGAGTCGACCGGCGCCTGGGTCGCGAGCGCCACCAGGTGGCCGGCGGCGTCGACGGTCATCCGCTGGAAGCGGCTCGCGTGCCAGACCGGTCCGGCGTCGAGCCCGGCCGCGAGCGCCGCGGGTGCCGACCGGGCCGTCAGGTAGACGGTGCGCCGGCCGGTGAGGCCGCGGTCGAGCAGGAACCGGAGCTGCTCGAAGAACTGGCGCCAGCCCTCTTCGATGGCGTCGAAGTCGTCAGTCGGCTCGCCGGGCGACACGATCCGGACCACCGAGCGGTCGTCACCGGCCGGGGTGATGGTGAGCACCTGGTCGTCGTGCATGTCGATCCGGCCGGGCGGCTTGCGCTCGACGTGATCGACGAAGATCAGCTTGATCTCGTCAGCGATGCCCGGGTAGTCCCACCCGAACCACTGCCCGATCAGTGCCGGCTCGGTGAAGTGTCGCCAGACCGTCGCCTGCGGCGCGTCCACTGTGGTCTCGATCCGAAATGGCTCCATCCGCCACACCCTAGCCCGGAGTGTGCGATGGGTCACACCCGCATCACTCGCTGGTGCCAGGGGCCACGGCGGCGGGTGCCAGAATGGCCGGGTGACGCAGGTACCCAACGTTCTCGCCGCCCGATACGCCTCGCCCGAGCTGGTCGCGCTCTGGTCGCCGACGGAGAAGGTGAAGCTGGAGCGACGGCTGTGGATCGCGGTGCTGGAGGCGCAGCGCGACCTCGGCATCGACGTGCCGGACGGTGCGGTCGAGGCGTACCGAGCGGTGCTGGACGACGTCGACCTGGCGTCGATCGCGGCCCGCGAGCGGGTCACCCGGCACGACGTGAAGGCCCGGATCGAGGAGTTCGCGCGCCCTGGCCGGGCACGAGCAGATCCACAAGGGGATGACCTCCCGGGACCTGACCGAGAACGTCGAGCAGCTGCAGATCCGCTCCTCGCTGGAGCTGGTCCGCGACCGGGTGGTCGCCGCCCTGGCCCGGCTGGCCCGCCTGGCCGTCGAGCACGAGAACCTGGTGCTGGCCGGCCGCTCGCACAACGTCGCCGCGCAGGCGACCACGCTGGGCAAGCGGTTCGCGTCGGCCGGCGAGGAACTGCTGATCGCCTACCAGCGGCTCGACGAGCTGATCGGCCGCTATCCGCTGCGCGGCATCAAGGGCCCGGTCGGCACGGCCGCCGACCAGCTCGACCTCTTCGACGGCGACGCGGCCAAGGTCGCCGAGCTGGAGCGCCGGGTCGCCGCCCACCTCGGCTTCTCCTCGGTGCTGAGCAGCGTCGGCCAGGTCTACCCGCGCTCGCTCGACCTCGACGTGGTCACCGCGCTGGCCCAGGTGGTCGCCGCGCCGAGCAGCCTGGCCACCACGATCCGGCTGATGGTCGGCCAGGAGCTGGCACCGAGGGCTTCCGGCCGGGCCAGGTCGGCTCCAGCGCGATGCCGCACAAGATGAACACCCGGTCCAGCGAGCGGGTCAACGGCCTCGCGGTGGTGGTCCGCGGCTACGTGTCGATGATCGGCGAGCTGGCCGGCGACCAGTGGAACGAGGGCGACGTGTCCGACTCGGTGGTCCGCCGGGTCGCGCTGCCCGACGCGTTCTTCGCCACCGACGGCCTGTTCCAGACCTTCCTCACCGTGCTCGACGAGTTCGGCGCCTATCCGGCGGTGGTGGCCCGCGAGCTCGACCGCTACCTGCCGTTCCTGGCCACGACCAAGATCCTGGTCGCCGCCGTACGCCGGGGCGTGGGCCGCGAGGCGGCGCACGAGGTGATCAAGGAGAACGCGGTCGCCGTGGCGCTCGCGATGCGCGAGAAGGGCGCCGGCCGAGAACGACCTGTTCGACCGGCTCGCCGCCGACGGCCGGCTCGGCCTGGGCCGGGGCGAGATCGACGCGCTGGTCGCCGACCGGGCGGCGTTCGTCGGTGCGGCCGGCGCCCAGGTGGCGGCCGTGGCCGGAAGGATCGCCGACGTCGTGCGCCAGCACCCGGCCGCCGCGGGCTACTCACCCCGCCCGATCCTCTAAGCGGCGTGGCGCCCCCGGGCAGGGAGGGCGCCACGCCTTGTGGGAGAGCGTTGCTCAGACGCCGGCGGTGGAGGTGATCCACGCCCGGTTGTAGGCGACGCTGCCGTAGTTCTGGATGTTGACGCCGTCGGCCGTGGACGCGACGCCGACCTGCGCGCCGTTGTAGAACTGCGGGCCGCCGGAGTCGCCGCGCCACGCGTTGCCGTTGATCCGGGTGCTGCGGATCGCCCGGCCGCCGTACGCGTCGGTCGCGTTGGTGCTGGTCACCCGCACGGAAGCGGTCTTCAGCACGGTGGACGCGCCGCAGCCGCTGTAGCAGGTCATGCCCCAGCCGTAGATCGTGTTGGTCGAGTTGACCGGCGGGTAGGCGCTGGAGAGCGTCACATAGCTCGTGCTGACCGCGCTGCTCAGCCGCATCAGGGCGAGGTCGCTGCGGGTGTAGGTGGCGCTGACGGTGCGGGTGACCCCGCCTGAGGTGCGGTTGACGCTGCCGACGCGGACCGACATGGAGCCACTGATGCAGTGCCGGGCGGTGAGCACCCAGGTCGGCGCGATGATCGTGCCGGAGCAGGTGAACGAGCCGCCGCTGAGCACGGCGGCGGCCCACGGCGCGGACGCGACCGTGCTGCCACCGATGATCATCGGTCGGGCGGTCGGTGCGGCGGCGGCCGCGCTGGGTGCGACCAACGCGCCGGTCAGACCGATGGCGAGCGCGGCCAGGGTGAGGCGTGTGCGCATCTGGGCTCCTAATCCGAGGGGGGTGGATCGGACTGCCCGAGACGCTAGTGACACATCGATGCATTTACAATCATCAAATCCAGGTCATACGACGCCGGTGATGACTAGCGTTGACCGGGATGGAGTTCTTCGTCGTCGCGGTCACGGCGTTCGCGCTGATCCTGCCGGTGGAGCTGCCTGACAAGACGTTCGTCGCGACCCTGGTGCTGAGCACCCGGTATCCGCCGCTGCCGGTGTGGCTGGGTGTGATCGCCGCGTTCGGTGTGCAGTGCGCGGTGGCGGTCGCCGTGGGGAGCCTGATCTCCCGGTTGCCCGAACGTCCGGTCGCGCTCGTCGCCGCCGGCGCTGTTCCTGGCGGGCGCGATCGTGCTGTTCCGCGGCGCGCGCAAGGCCGGCCAGGCAGAAGCCCGAAGACCAGCAGGTCGAGAGTACGCCGGGCAGGTCAAGAGCGCGGCGCACCGGCCTGCGCGCGGCGGCCGCGAGCTTCGTCGTCCTGTTCACCGCCGAATGGGGTGACCTGTCGCAGTTGCTCACCGCCGGCCTGGTGGCGAGTGGCCGAAATCCCATCGCGGTGTTCATCGGCTCGTGGCTCGCGCTGATCGTGGTCTCCGGAGCCGCCGTCCTGCTCGGTCGCTGGCTGCGGAAGAGGGTGAAGTTGTCCGTGATCCGCTATGTGGCCGCCGGTATCTGCCTCGTGCTGGCCGCGTTGACCACAGTTGAGGCACTGACCACGTGAGCGCGCACACTCACGCGTAATGCCTGTCCACGATGCCTGTCCAAGGCCTGGGCGGGTGCCGGTCAGCGTCTATCTACCGGGTACTCTTGGCGCGCTTACCGTGTACGAAAGTCAGGAGTGCCAAGTGGCTCGCGTCGTTGTCGACGTCATGCTCAAGCCGGAGATCCTCGATCCTCAGGGCCAAGCGGTCGCGAACGCGCTGCCACGGCTCGGCGTCAGTGACGTCGCCTCGGTGCGCATCGGCCGGCGCATCGAGATCGAGTTCGCCGGCGCCGCCGACCTGGAGCGGGTCCGCGAGATCGCCGACAAGCTGCTCGCCAACCCGGTGATCGAAGACTTCACCATCCAAGAGGTCGTCGAGGCCGCAGCTGACGAGCCGGTCCCGGCAGGTGACCCGTCGTGAGTGCCCGCGTCGGGGTGGTGACGTTCCCGGGCTCGCTCGACGACGGTGACGCCGCCCGTGCGGTCCGGGTCGCCGGTGGCGAGGCGGTCCGCCTCTGGCACGGCGACAGCGACCTGCACGGCGTCGACGCCGTGGTGCTGCCCGGCGGCTTCTCCTACGGCGACTACCTGCGCTCCGGTGCGATCGCCCGGTTCGCGCCGGTGATGGAGTCGATCATCGACGGCGCCCGTGGCGGCCTGCCGGTGCTCGGCATCTGCAACGGCTTCCAGATCCTCTGCGAGGCGCACCTGCTGCCCGGCGCCCTCACCCGCAACAGCCACCTGCACTTCCGCAACCGCGACCAGTGGCTGCGGGTCAACGCGACGGACACCGCGTGGACCAACTCGTTCGAGACCGACCAGGAGATGCTGATCCCGGTCAAGAGCGGCGAGGGCCGCTACGTCGCCGACCAGGCGACGCTCGACGAGCTCGCGGCCAACGGCCGGGTCGTCGCGCGCTACCTGCGCGGCAACCCGAACGGCTCCGAGCGCGACATCGCCGGCGTCACGCAACGAGGCCGGCAACGTCGTCGGGCTCATGCCCCACCCCGAGCACGCGATCGAGGCACTGACCGGCCCGTCGCTCGACGGGCTGGGCTTCTTCACCTCGATTCTCAAGCACCTGGCGGGGGCCTCGGCATGACAACTGCCCAACACAGCGCCGAGCGAGGCGGCGGAGGCAGAGATGTCTTTGCCGGCGCAGGGCTCGTCGTACGACAGCACTGGACGGGCCCGACACCGTCGAGCGGGCCAACGCGACCGACGGGAGCTCCAGCCGTTCGCCGAGCTCGGGCTCCGCGACGACGAGTACGAGCGGATCCGCGACATCCTCGACCGCCGGCCGACCCAGTCCGAGCTGGCGATGTACTCGATCATGTGGAGCGAGCACTGCTCCTACAAGTCGAGCAAGGTGCACCTGCGGCAGTTCGGCGAGAAGGCGCCGCCGAGCGACCGCATGCTCGCCGGCATCGGCGAGAACGCCGGCGTCATCAAGATCTCCGACGAGCTCGCGGTGACCTTCAAGGTCGAGTCGCACAACCACCCGAGCTTCGTCGAGCCGCTACCAGGGCGCGGCGACCGGCGTCGGCGGCATCGTCCGCGACATCCTCGCGATGGGCGCCCGGCCGGTCGCCGTGATGGACCCGCTGCGGTTCGGCGCGGCCGACCACCCGGACACCGCCCGGGTGCTGCCCGGCGTGGTCGCCGGCATCGGCGGCTACGGCAACTGCCTCGGCCTGCCCAACATCGGCGGCGAGGTCGTCTTCGACCCGTCCTACCAGGGCAACCCGCTGGTCAACGCGCTGTGCGTCGGCGTGCTGCCGGTCGACCGGCTGCAGAACAAGGCCGCCGCCGGCCCCGGCAACATCGTCGTGCTGATGGGCGCCAAGACCGGCCGCGACGGCATCGGCGGCGTGTCCGTGCTGGCCAGCGCGACCTTCGACGACGGCAGCGAGGCGCGCCGCCCGTCGGTGCAGGTCGGCGACCCGTTCATGGAGAAGCTGCTGATCGAGGCCTGCCTGGAGCTCTACGACGCCAAGCTGGTCGTCGGCATCCAGGACCTCGGCGGCGCCGGCCTGACCTGCGCGCTGACCGAGACCGCGGCCGCCGCCGGCACCGGCATGCGGGTCTAGCTGGAGCGGGTGCCGCTGCGCGAGCCGTCGATGGAGCCGCACGAGATCCTGGCCAGCGAGTCGCAGGAGCGGATGCTGCTGATCGTCAAGCCCGAGCAGCTCGACGAGGTGCTCGCCGTCGCCGACAAGTGGGGCGTGCTGGCCACCGCGATCGGCGAGGTCACCCCGTCCGAGGTCAGCGGCCTGCCCGGCCGGCTCCGGATCACCTGGCGCGACCACCTGGTCGTCGACGTGCCGCCGGCCTCGCTGGCCGACGACGGCCCGGTCTACGCCCGGCCGATGCGCGAGCCCGCCGACCTGATCCTGCTGCAGGCCGACCGGGCCGAGACGCTGCCCCGGCCGGCCACGCCGGACGAGCTGCGGGCGACCCTGCTGCGGATGGTCGCGCTCGCCGAACCTGTGCGACAAGACCTGGGTCACCGAGCAGTACGACCGCTACGTGCTCGGCAACACCGTGCTGGCCCAGCCCGAGGACGCCGGCGTGATCCGGATCGACGAGCAGACCGGCCTCGGCGTCGCGCTGTCCGTCGACGGCAACGGCCGGTACGCCCGGCTCGACCCGTACAACGGCGCGAAGCTGGCGCTGGCCGAGGCGTACCGCAACGTCGCCGTCACCGGCGCCAAGCCGGTCGCGGTCACCAACTGCCTCAACTTCGGCTCGCCCGAGGACCCGGCCGTGATGTGGCAGTTCGCCGAGGCCGTGCGCGGCCTGGCCGACGGCTGCCTCGAGCTGGGCATCCCGGTGACCGGCGGCAACGTCAGCTTCTACAACCAGACCGGCGCCGCGGCGATCCACCCGACGCCGGTGGTCGGCGTGCTGGGTGTGCTCGACGACGTGGCCGACCGGGTGCCGATGGGCTTCACCCAGCCGGCGACCGGCGACGGTGACCTGATCTTCCTGCTCGGCGAGACGGCCAACGAGCTGTCCGGCTCCGAGTGGGCCTGGGTGACGCACGAGCACCTCGGCGGCGTGCCGCCGAAGGTCGACCTGGCCGCGGAGAAGGCGCTGGCCGAGGTGCTGGCCGAGGCGGCCCGGGTCGGTCACCTCAGCGCCGCGCACGACCTCTCCGACGGCGGGCTCGCCCAGGCGCTGGTCGAGGCGTGCCTGCGCAACGGCGTCGGCGCCCGGATCGCGCTGCCGGAGGACTTCTCGGCGGGCTCGATGCCGTTCGTCTACCTGTTCAGCGAGTCGGCCGGCCGGGCGCTGGTGTCCGTGCCGCGCGGGCACGAGAGGGCGTTCACCGGCCTGTGCGCCGAGCGGGGCGTGCCGTGGACGCCGATCGGCGTGACCGACGGGCAGAACAGCGCGCTCGACATCCGCGGCCAGTTCTCGGTGCCGCTCGACGAGCTGCGCGAGGCGCACACCGCCACCATGCCCAAGCTGTTCGGGGCGACGCAGGACTGATCACGCACATGAAGAAGGGGGCCGCGGAAGCGGCCCCCTTCTTGTGTCCTGTCGCTGGTCAGTCGTCGAGCCAGCCCAGCTGACGCCGGTCGGTGCTGCGACCACCTTCGGCACCCCGGCCACCCTCGGCGCCGTGGCGGGCCCGGCCTTCGCCGCCGCCCTCCGGCGGGTAGTAGTCGCCCTGGTCGCCGTAGCCGCCGCCGTTGGGGCCACCGTAGTTGCCACCACCGCGCTGCTCAGGCACCCGGTCGTAGCCCGGGGGAGGACCCGCTTCGTAGCCGCCGCGGTCGTAGTCGGCACCGCCGGCCGGGTAGCCCCGGGTCTCGTCGTAGCCGCCCGCCGGGGCAGCGCCGCCGTAGCCGCCCGCGGGGGCAGCGCCGCCGTAGCCGCCGGCCTCGTAGCCGCCGTGACCCTGGTCGTAGCCGCCGCGCGGAGCCGCGCCGCCGTAGCCGCCGCCCTGCTGGGTGGCACCGCCGGCGTCGTAGCCGGTGGGCTCGGCACCGTAGCCGCGCTCGTCGCCATAGCCGTTCGCGGCGCCGCCGTAGCCACCGCCGGCCGGTTGGCCGTAGCCACCGCCCTGCTGGCCGTAGTCGGGGCCACCGGAAGTCGGCTGGTAGCGACCGGTCGGCTCGTCGAAGCGCTCGCCGTAGCCGCCGCCGGCCTGCGGGTAACCGCCACCGGGCGCGGCGCCGTAGCCGCCACCGGAGCCGGTGCGCCGCCGTAGCCGCCCCGAGCCGGTGCGCCGCCGTAGCCGCTGCCCGAGCCGGGCGCGTCCGGGTAGCCAGCCGGCGCCGTAGCCGCCGCCCGAGCCCGGCGCGTTGCCGAACTGGGTGGGCGGTGCGGCGTCGTACATCTGCGTGGACTGGTCGTAGCCGCCGGCCTGCGTGGGCTGGCCGTAACCGCCGGCGCCGGCACCGCCCCAACCGGGCTGCTGCCCGCCGCCATAGCTCGGCGGCTGCGGCGACGGCATGGGAGCGCCGTAGGGGTCCGGGAACTCGTCCATCGGTGCGCGGCTGTGCAGCATCGTCGGCGCGTCGGCGAGTGCTGCCGCCTCCGGCACCGGCGATCCGGGTCGCGTCGTTGCCCCGGTATCCGGCCGCGCCGCCCGCCGGCACCGCCGGGCGTACGCCGGTGGTCGAGGTCTCGTCGTCGGGGTCGTCGTTCTCCTTGCGGCGCAGCATCACCCAGACGATGCCGCCGACGCCGAACGCGACCAGCAGACCGCCGCCGAGCACGACCAGCCAGTTACCGAAGCCGCCACCGTCTTCTTCGTTGCCGACGGGAGCGGCGGCGACGGTGCTGTCGGTCGCCTCGTCAGTCGGTTCCTCGTCGAGCGGAGCCTCGGTCGGAACGGGGGTGCCGGTGGGTGGTGGGCGCGTTCTCGAGCTGAAGCGTGATCACCACGCCGGAGGCGGTGCCGCCGGCGTTGACGTTGATCGACTTGGTGTTCTGCTTGAAGTCGTCCTTCGAGGCGCCGATGGTGATCCGGCCGGGCGCGATCGGCTTCTGCGTGGTGCCCTCGAACCGGAAGACGCCCTTGTCGTCGGCGAAGTCCTCGTGCAGCTTGCCGGCACCGTCGCCCAACGCGACGTAGGCGTTGTTGACCGCCTTGCCGTCGGCCTGGTTGGTGACCTTGCCGGTGATCAGCTTGACCGTCTCCACCGGCGGGCGGCTGCTGGACCTGCATTGCCGCGGACCGTCACGTCGCGCGTGGCTTGGCCGTCCTCTCCGCCGACGCTGGCCCGCACGATGACCTGGCCGGACTTGGTCTGGCCGTCGGCGGACGTTGCCGGCCCTGAGTTGCGCGTTGAACTCCTGCGCTTGCCCGGGCTGGACCTGCTCGGTCAGCGTCGCAACCGTCGGCGCAGCTCAGCTCGCCGAAGCTGGCGGAGACATTGATCGTCACGCCGGACTCGTCGCCGTCGGTTCCGGTTCGTGACGCGGAACCGGACCGTCGGCTGTCTGCCCCGGCGACATCGTGCCGTTGGAGAAGCTGAGGATCTGACACTGTTGGATCGGCCGCCTGCGCGGGGTTGGGAAATACTGTGACCAGTGCGCCAGCAATCAGCGCTACGACCACACCGGCCCGTGCTTCCAGGCTCGTCGGTGTGTTGTCACGTCCACCGCCTTCCGGTCTCGACCCCGCGGGATCATCCGTACGAGTACACCGTCGGCAACTATGCCTTGTCCGACGGGATCAGCGCGACCCAGGGGCCGAAGGAACTAGACGTGAAGAGGTCGTATCGTCCCGTCATGTCCTCTGCGCACATTAAGTCCCCGCGGTGGCGGCTGCCCTCGCTGTCCTCGACGCGGGGCGTACGCCCCGAGGTGGCGACGTCTCCGTGATGCCGTGCGTGCGCTGCTGACCGACCTCGCCAAGCGGGCGCCCGGCCGCTCGGTCGAGGTGCGGGTCCCACCATACGGCGCCGTGCAGTGCGTCCCGGGACCGCGACATACCCGTGGAACTCCTCCAATGTGGTCGAAATGGCGGCGATCACCTGGCTGGTGCTCGCCACCGGGCCGACTCCGGCTGGGCGGAGGCGGTTGCCGCCGGCAAGATCAAGGCAAGCGGAAACCGCGCCGATCTCTCCGCATATCTCCCCGACCCAGGCGAATCCGGGTCGCCCGAACGGGTCGGGTGACGGTTCGCAGGGGACCAAGGTGGCCTTCTGTACCGGCGCGAACTCGCGTACACTGGCCCGAGCAAGACGTGCCAGGAGAGTTCAGGCACCAGGGAGTTCAGCAGCGAGGAGCGGCAGGTGCCCCGAGGCGACGGCCGGTTGAGCCACGACCTCGACCCCCAACGACCCGGCCCGCAGGACGCCTGCGGCGTCTTCGGTGTCTGGGCGCCGGGCGAAGAGGTCGCGAAGCTCACCTACTTCGGGCTCTACGCCCTGCAGCACCGCGGCCAGGAGGCCGCCGGCATCGCGGTCAGCGACGGCTCCGGCGTGGTGGTCTACAAGGATCTCGGCCTGGTGGCCCAGGTCTTCGACGAGCCGACCCTGGCGAGCCTGCGCGGCCACCTCGCCATCGGGCACACGCGTTACTCCACCACCGGCGGCTCGACCTGGGAGAACGCCCAGCCGACGATCCGGTGCGACGACCGCCGGCACGACCATCGCGCTGGCGCACAACGGCAACCTGGTCAACACCGCCGAGCTCGCCCGTGAGGTCGCCGAGCGGCGGCTGTCCACCGACCCGGCCACCACCTCCGACACCGCGCTGGTGACCGCGCTGCTGGCCGGCCGGCCGGACCTGTCGGTCGAGGCCGCCGCGCTCGAGGTGCTGCCGACCCTGCGCGGCGCGTTCAGCTTCGTCTTCATGGACGAGAACACCCTCTACGCCGCCCGCGACCCGCACGGCGTGCGCCCGCTGGTGCTCGGCCGGCTGGAGCGCGGCTGGGTGGTGGCCAGCGAGACCGCGGCGCTGGACATCGTCGGCGCGAGCGTCGTCCGCGAGGTCGAGCCGGGCGAGCTGATCGCGATCGACGAGGACGGCCTGCGCTCCGTCCGGTTCGCCGCGCCGGAGCCCAAGGGCTGCCTCTTCGAGTACGTCTACCTCGCCCGCCCGGACACCACGATCTCCGGCCGCAACGTGCACGCCGCCCGGGTGCAGATCGGCCGCCAGCTGGCCAAGGAGCACCCGGTCGAGGCCGACCTGGTGATCCCGGTGCCCGAGTCGGGCACGCCGGCCGCGATCGGCTACGCGGCCGAGTCCGGCATCCCCTACGGCGCCGGGCCTGGTGAAGAACGCGTACGTCGGGCGCACCTTCATCCAGCCGTCGCAGACCATCCGCCAGCTCGGCATCCGGCTCAAGCTCAACCCGCTGCGGGAGAACGTCCGCGGCAAGCGGATCGTGGTCGTCGACGACTCGATCGTGCGCGGCAACACCCAGCGGGCGATCGTGCGCATGCTGCGCGAGGCGGGCGCGCTCGAGGTGCACGTCCGCATCTCCTCGCCGCCGGTCAACTGGCCGTGCTTCTACGGCATCGACTTCGCCACCCGGGCGGAGCTGCTGGCCAACGGCCTCGACAACGAGGGCATCCGGCGTTCGATCGGCGCCGACTCGCTTGGGCTACGTCTCGCTCGGCGGTCTGATCGCCGCGACCGAGCAGCCGAAGACGCGCTTGTGCCGCGCGTGTTTCGATGGGGAGTACCCGATCGCGCTGCCGGCCGGCAACCTGATCGGCAAGCACGTGCTCGAAGGCGTCGCGCGTCGGGTCGACGCCGAAGCCGAGCAGCGCAGCGATGGCGGAGCCGACCGTGGCGCGCCGGGCGACCTTCCGTTGGTCGTCCAGCGGATGGCGGCCAGCTCCAACGGCGGCGGCACGCACCATTCCTAGCCGGCGTCTCCAGCGAGACACCGCGCGTCAGGCGTAAAGGGGAGAAACCGTGACGCACGTGACTGAGCGGGGCGGCGGCCCGGCCAACAACCCGGGCAACCCGGGCACCGAGGGTCTGCAGCCGTGGACGGCTGGATCCGGACGGACCAGTCGCAAGCGCACAGTGACGTACGCCGACGCCGGCGTCTCGATCCACGCCGGCGAGCGGGCGGTCGAGCTGCTCAAGAGCAAGGTGGCCAAGGCGCAGCGGCCCGAGGTGCTCGGTGACCTCGGCGGCTTCGCCGGCCTGTTCCGGCTCGACACGAAGCTACAAGAACCCGATCCTGGCCTCGTCGACCGACGGCGTCGGCACCAAGCTGGTCATCGCCCAGCAGATGGACATCCACGACACGGTCGGCATCGACCTGGTCGCGATGGTCGTCGACGACCTGGTCGCCTGCGGCGCCGAGCCGCTGTTCCTGCTCGACTACATCGCCTGCGGCGAGGTCGTGCCGGACAAGGTCGCCGAGATCGGCGCCGGCATCGCCGACGGCTGCCGCTACGCCGGCTGCGCGCTGCTCGGCGGCGAGACGGCCGAGCACCCGGGCGTGCTGCGCCCCGACGAGTACGACATCTCCGCGACCGGCGTCGGCGTGGTCGAGGAGAGCGAGATCCTCGGCCGCGACCGGGTCGAGGTCGGCGACGTGGTCATCGCGATGCGCTCGTCCGGCCTGCACTCCAACGGCTACTCGCTGGTCCGGCACGTGCTGCTCGGCGCCGGCCGGATGCGGCTGGACACGGTGGTCGACGACTTCGGCAAGCAGCGCACCCTCGGCGAGGAGCTGCTCACGCCGACCAAGATCTACGCGCAGCGACTGCCTCAAGCTGATCGCCGAGGCCGACGTGCGGGCGCTGGCCCACGTCACCGGCGGCGGCATCCCCGGCAACCTGGTGCGGGTGCTGCCCGAGCACGTCGACGCGGTGGTCAACCGGTCGACCTGGAAGCCGCAGCCGATCTTCGACCTGGTGCAGTCCAAGGGCCGGATCGACGACCCGGAGATGGAGTCGACGTTCAACATGGGCGTCGGCATGTTCGCCATCGTCTCCGCCGAGGACGCCGACCGGGCGCTGGCCTTCCTCGCCGGCCGCGGCATCGAGGCCTGGCAGGCCGGCGAGATCATCGAGGGCACCGGCACGGTGCAGATGATCGGCCAGCACACCCGCGGCTGAATCGAGCAGCTGTTCGTCGGGGCACGTGATCCTTCGCCTACCTGATCAGGTCTTACCCGATTGGCCACCGCCGCCTAACCTAAAGTCCTGCCTCGGCACCTCGACGGGGAGAGGAGGGCGGGTGGTTGTCCGGCGGGCCCGGTTCACCGGTATGCGCGGCATCGCCCCCGTGCCCTCCTACGTGGTCATGCAGCCGACGACGCTGTGCAATCTCGACTGCGCCTACTGCTACCTCCCGTTCCGCTCCGCCGACCGCCGGATGCCGGTCGGCGTCGCCGCGGCGGTCGCCGGACCGGTCAACCGCTGGGCCGCGCGACGGCCGCTTCTCGGTGGTCTGGCACGGCGGCGAGCCGCTGGCCGCCGGCCGGGAGCACTTCGCCGCCCTGCTCGCGCCGTTCGTCCGGGCGTCGAGCACCACGTGCAGACCAACGCGACGCTGATCGACGACGCGTGGTGCGAGTTCTTCGCCGCGCACGAGATGCGGGTCAGCGTCAGCGTCGACGGGCCGCGCGAGCGCAACGGCGACCGGGTGACCCGGGGCGGCCGGCCGGCGTACGACCGGATCGTGCGCGGCATCGAGACGCTGCGGCGCGCACGGCATCGCCTTCTCCGCCCTCTGCGTGGTCTCCGACCCCGCGCCGGGCCTGGCCGCCGAGCTCTACGACTACTTCCTCGACCTGGGCTGCGACGTGCTCGGGCATCAACATCGAGGAGAACGAGGGCGTCAACACCCGCGGCAACGCCCACCCGGCGAGCCGGTCGTCGACTTCTGGGCCGAGCTGGTCGCCGCCTGGCGGCAGGACCCGCGGATCCACGTCCGGGAGATCGAGTGGGCGCTGCGCTACGCCGGGGCGGTGCTGGCCGGCTCGGCCGACGAGCGTGCTGCCCCGCCAGCTCGACCCGATCCCACCGTCGGCGTACGACGGCTCGGTGGTCGCTGCTGTCGCCGGAGCTGGCCGGTTTCAGCGATCCCCGGCTACGGCGACTTCAGCAGCGGCAACGTGCTGACGACACCCGCTTGCCGAGATCCTCGCCGGTGCGGCGCAGCGCACGCCCTGGGTCGCCGAGTTCCTCGACGGCGTGGAGGCGTGCCGGGCGACCTGCCCGTACTTCGGCTTCTGCGGCGGTGCGCCACGCGGCCAACCGCTACTTCGAGCACGGCCGGTTCGACGCGACCGAGACCGACCACTGCCGCAACAGCAAGATCCGCCTACTGGAAGGGGTGTTAGAGCATGCCCGAGACCACCAGCCTTCGGCCGCCTGACCAGCCGGTCGGCGGCAACGGCGCACGTGCCACCGAAGGCGACGCCGGCGACCTCGCTGAACGGGTCGCCGGTGCACGGGCAGGACTGACCGCACTGCTGTCCGAGGCGGAGCAGGCGCGCCGGTTACGCGCCGAGGCGGCCGATCCGGCCGGCGGTGCGGTGTGCGCCTGGAACCACTTCGAGAACATCCCGACGTTCTACAACTGGAACAACCGCCCCCGCTGAATCGCCGGGCCAGCGCGTCCCGCTGACCCCTCGGACACGGGCGAGCACGCGGGTCAAAACCGCGTGCTCGTTGGTGACCTGGGGGTCAGCGGGAGCGAGACGACCAGTTGTTGGAAGCGTCGTCTACTGCGGTGTCGTCCTCGTCGTCGTCGTCGACTTGGCTCTTGCCCAAGTCGTCGTCGAAGTCGTGGTCCGACTTGGCCGCTGCCGCCGAGTTCGCGCTGCAACGCGGCGAGGTCGGTGTTCGGGGAGTGGTACTTCAACTCCCGGGCCACCTTCGTCTGCTTGGCCTTAGCACGGCCGCGCCCCATGGCTCGACCCCCTCGCACAGAATTCGGGGCAGCACGAAGGCGGGCCCCGATGACGTCAGGCATCTCTCGTGGCTCTTACGGTACATGGGGATGGCCAGGTTCGGCACCTCGGGTTGCCCGCCTGCGGCCGGCGCGTCGATCACGTTTTTGATCAGCCCAATCCCAGGCGGCCGTATCGCCGACCGCGGGGCGGTCGGCGACACGGCCCGGGTGTCGGCCGTAAGGGGCGTTCCGGTCAGCGCAGGTGGATGGTGCGGAGGCGGCCGACCTCGGCCATCCGGCGCTCGGCCAGCCGGTCGGCGGCCACCGCCGGCGGCACGCCCTCGGCGTCGGCCAGCTGCAGGATCTCGCGCGTGGTGTCGTAGATCCGCGTCGCGCGCAGCTTGGCCCGCTCGAAGTTGAAGCCCTCGATCTCGTCGGCGACCTGGATCACGCCGCCGGCGTTGACCACGTAGTCGGGGGCGTAGAGGATGCCGCGGTCGGCGAGCAGCTTCTCGATGCCCGGGTGGGCGAGCTGGTTGTTCGCCGCGCCGGCGACGATCTTGGCGCGCAGCGCCGGCACGGTGTCGTCGTCGAGGGCGCCGCCGAGCGCGCACGGCGCGTACACGTCGATGTCGGCGGCGATCAGCGCGGCGGCGTCGGCGACCAGGTCGACCTGCGGGTGGGTCGCGCGGACCCAGTCGAGCGCCCGCTCGTTGACGTCGGTGGCGACCACCGCGGCGCCGTCGTCGAGCAGGTGGCCGGTCAGGTGCTTGCCGACCTTGCCCAGGCCGGCGACGCCGACCCGGCGGCCGGCCAGGGTCGGGCGTGCCCCAGAGGTGCTCGGCCGCGGCCCGCATGCCCTGGAAGACGCCCCAGGCGGTGAGGACCGACGAGTCGCCGGCGCCGCCGTGCTCGACGCTGCGGCCGGTCACGAAGCGGGTCTCCCGGGCCACCACGTCCATGTCCGCGACGTAGGTGCCGACGTCGCAGGCGGTGTAGTAGCGGCCGCCGAGCGACTGGACGAACCGGCCGTACGCGCGCAGCAGCGCCTCGCTCTTGTCCTTGTCCGGGTCGCCCCAGATGACGGCCTTGCCGCCGCCGAGGTCGAGGCCGGCGAGGGCGTTCTTGTACGCCATGCCGCGGGACAGGTCCAGCACGTCGTGCAGGGCGTCGGCCTCGCTGGCGTACGGGTAGAAGCGGGTGCCGCCGAGCGCGGGGCCCAGCGCGGTCGAGTAGATCGCCGATGATCGCCTGCAGGCCGCTCTGCTTGTCCTGGCAGAAGACGACCTGTTCGTGGCCGGTGGAGTCCGGGTCGTCCGTGCTGGCGAATACGCCCATGGCTGCTCCTGGGTGTCGGCGTGCGTCCTCGTGGGGCGCACGCATGCTGGGTCGCTCCGGCGGGGTGGTGCCGGTTTCTGCGCACGACGATATTCCGGTTGGCAACCCGCCGCAGACGCGCCTCGGCGACGACCCGCGCTCTGCGACCCGTCGTTACGGACCGGGCCGATTCGTGGGAGGATCGCGCCGTGCCGTCGCTGTTCGCTTCCTACCTGCGGGTGTACGAGCCGCTGACCGCGTTCGACCGGGAACGGCAGGTCTACTGGCGCCGCTACGTCCAGGAGGGCCGGGCCGTCGCCCCGCTGGAGGGCCCGGTCCGGCAGCGGACGGCGGTGATCGAGGCGCTGGGCGCCGGCTGGACGCGGCTGCCCGACCTGCCCGACGAGGCGTACGTGCTGGAGGCCGACGACACGCTGCTGGTCTGCCCGTGGAACCTGCGGGTGCGGGTGGCCGAGGCGGCGCTGAGCGCCCGCGACGGGGTGCCCTCGGTGATCGCCGACGCGTTCGTGCCGCCGGTGCTCGCCGGCCAGGCCCAGGCGGTGGTCGACGACTGGCGCAGCGGGGCCCGGGTGCTGGAGCACGGCGTGCCCCGGGTGCACGAGCAGATCGCCACCTGGGGCGTGCCGCTGCGCTGGTTCGTGCTTCGTCGACCTGGGCGAGCGCGAGCTGGTCGCTGCGCGCCGGGCCGCCGGTCGCTGCGCTACCGCACCGAGATCTCCAAGGCCCGCCGCCGGGCGTCCCGGGCGCTGTCGGTGCTGCGCAAGTCGGTGGGCGACGCGCCGATCACCGAGGCGGTCGAGGAGGGCGCCCGGTGGCTGGAGGAGTTCCACCCGCGTCGGTGGTCGAGCTCGACTACGGCGGCCTGGTGGATCTGCTCTCGGACACAGTCGCTGGCGGCGACGACTCGCCCGGGCTGGTCGCTGCCGGCCTGGCCGCGGTTGTCCCGGGGCGACGCGACGGGGCCACCGAGGCTATGAGAAGCTCGTGGCGCGGTGGCGGGCGATTCAGCTCCTGGAACGGTGTAATTAGCGGTGCAAATCAGGCTGGCGCTTGAATGAGGTAACCTCGTAGTTTGCCTGAATCACGAACGGTGACGTAGAGTCCGAATAAGGCGGTTTCTGGCATATAAAAGTCGCCAAAAATCGGTCATTGCTCATCCGTCCATCCAGGGACCTTCAGCCGTTCGGCCCATGTCGGACATCGGGGACTAGCCGGACCATGAGAGACGCGTCGGCCGGCGGGACCCCGGCCGATGTCTATAGGTACCTGTGGAGGAGTGACCGATGGCATCGCGTACGCACGAACCAGAGCCGCTACTCACACCGGCAGAGGTCGCGTCGATGTTCCGTGTCGACCCGAAGACGGTGACCCGGTGGGCGAAGGCCGGCAAGCTCAGCGCGATCCGCACGCTGGGCGGCCACCGCCGCTACCGCGAGTCGGAGGTTCGGGCGCTGCTGCAGGGGCAGATCCCCCAGCAGCGCCAGGGCGACTGACCGACCCCCCGGTCGAACGATCGTCGGACAGGGGCGGGAGCCACACGTCAACCGTGTGGGTCCCGCCCCTGATGCGTGTCCGGGGCCGGCTGACCAGGGGCCTAAGGTCAGTTGGTGCAGCAACCCCTCGTCGGCGACGCCTTCGGCGAGCTGATCCGCGACGCGCTCGCCGTGGCCACCGGGGTCGGACCCCGGCCGCTGGCCGGCGGCCGGCTGCCCCGACCCGTCATCGAGATCATCGAGCGCGACGACGGCCTGATCAACGGCGCGCCCGCCGCCCCTTACCTCGAGGCGCCGGAGGCGTGGCCCGACCACGACCATCGAGCCCTTTCCCGGGTACGCGGCCGCGTGCTGGACATCGGCGTCGGCGGCGGCCGGATCGCCCTGGAGCTGCAGCGCCGGGGCATCGAGGTGACCGGGCTGGACGTCTCGGCCGGTGCGTCGAGGTCAGCCGTCGGCGCGGGGTGCGCGACCTGGTCCTCGGCACGGTCGACGAGCACGCCGCGGCCGCCGGGCCGACGTACGACACGTTCCTGCTGCTCGGCAACAACCTCGGGCTGATCGGTGGCGCCGACCGGGCACCGGGCTTCCTCGCCGCGCTGGCGGCGCTGGCCCGGCCGGGTGCCCAGCTCATCGCGCACGGCACCGACCCGTACAACACCACCGACCCCGTGCACACCGCCTACCACCGGCTCAACCGGTCGCGCGGCCGCCTGGGCGGCCAGCTGCGGCTGCGGGTGCGCTACCGGGAGCTGGCCACCGACTGGTTCGACTACCTGGTCTGCTCGGTCGACGAGCTGCGCGGGCTGGTCGCCGGCACGCAGTGGCGGATCGCGGACATCGACGACGCGGACGCCCCTTACTACCTGGCGACGTTCGAGCTGGTCGCCACCGGGTAAAGGCGAACAAACCTCGGAAATCCGGACTTGCCCGTCGGTAGCGTGCCTTCCATGAGGGTGGCACGCGGCACGCTGCTGCGGAACCTCGCCGGCAGCATCGGGGTGTTGTGCACCGTGGCCGGGCTGGCGTTCGGGCTGCCCGCGGTCGACCGGGCCCTGCCCGCCCAGCGTCCGGTCGGCGACGGGCCGTACCCGGTCGGTGGTGGTGTCACCGTCACCCCGCCGCCGGACGCCCGCCTGGACGTCACCCTGACCCGACCCCGGGACACCCGCGGCACGGTGGTCTTCCTGGTGGGCACCGTCCGGTACGTGATCGTGGTCGCGCCCGTTCGACGGCTCCCTCGCCGACGCCACCCAGCGGCTGCGGCGACAAGATCACCGCCGTCCGCGGGCACGAGATCACCGGCAAGGAGTTCCCGGACCAGCACGGCCAGCGGCCTGTCGGGCGTGCAGGGCACCTACGCCGCACCCGGCCGCGGCGGCCGCTACCTGGTCTTCCTGGCCGGCGACGTGGCCATCGAGGTGACCGTGGCCGGCAGCGCGCCCGCGCTGCGCGCCGCGCTCGGCGCGATCGAGGCGAGCGCCCGCACGATCACCCACCGCGGCGGCACGCCATGACCCAGACGCTGCCGGAAGCCGCGCCGGTCCATCCCACCCCCGAATGGGCCCGCGCCGGCAAGTCACTCCTGCTGCCGGCGTTCTGGGTGGTGCTGATGTTGATCGCCGGCGGCGGCGGTCCGGCTCGGCCTGTTCGTACGCGAGTCGTTCGCCGCGTACCCGACGGCCACCCTGACCGCGCTCGTGCTGTTCGGCCTCTACGCGGTGCCGTTCTGCGTCTTCGTGGCCGCCCTCGACTACCTGGAGCGGGAACCGCCGCTGCTGCTGGCCACCGCCTTCGCCTGGGGCGGCCTGGTCGCGACGTCGATCTCGATCCGCGGCAACGCCGCCGTGCACAACCTGGTCGCCAAGCTGGCGTCGCCGGGCCTGGCCGCCGAATGGGGCTCCGCGCTGGCCGGCCCGACCGTCGAGGAGATCGCCAAGACCCTCGGCATCATCGCGATCGTGCTGGTGGCCCGCGCCCAGGTCAACAGCGTCCTGGACGGCGTCGTGTACGGGTCGCTGGTCGGACTCGGCTTCCAGGTCGTCGAGGACGTCGTCTACGCGGTCAACGCGGTCGCCGTCGCCGGCCGAGGCGACCAGGTGGCCCCGGTGGTCGCCACGTTCCTGCTCCGCGGCTTCCTGGCCGGCCTGTGGAGCCACACCCTGTTCGGCGCCCTGGCCGGCGCGGGCATCGGCTACCTCGCGGTCCGCACCGACCGCCCGCTGCTCGTCCGTCTCTGCGTCGCGGTGCTCGCGGTGCTCGGCGCGATGGGCATCCACTTCCTGTGGAACTCACCGCTGCTCAGCCTCGGCGGCGGCGCGGGCATCTTCGGCGACCTGTTCGTCAAGGGCGTACCCCCGCTGTTGATGATCCTTTTCCTGGTCCGTGGGGTGCGGCACCGGGAGGCGGACTACTACATGGCCCAGCTGGCGGCGCTCGGCGATCGCCGGATCGCGACCGAGGACGAACTGCGCGTGCTGGCACACGGCCACCTGCGCGCCGGTGCCCGCCGGCACGCCCACGGCCGGTGCGGTGTGAAAGGCCGCCGCGCGGTCCGCCGCCTGCAGCGCGCCCAGGCCCAGCTCGCGGTCGAGCTCAGCCGCGCCACCGGCGTCGGCGTGCCCGGCCTGCGGATCGCCCCCTTGCCCCCGTCGCCGGCACCGGCCCGCGGCCGTCGGGGTGGCTCGGGTCCCCGCCGCCCCGGTCTACGCCCCGATCCTCGGCGGACCGACCGCCGTCCGCTGGCGCGACCGCGTCCTGGTCGAGCGCGGTCGGATGCTGGCCCTGGGCCACCCGGAGGCGACGGCACCCCTGTCCCGCAACGGCAACGTCCGGCGCGTGGTCGGCGGCATCGCGATCTTCCTGACCGCCATGATCACCGTCGGGCTGGCGCTGATCGCCCTCGGCGCTTCCTAGGTGAGCGCGTCGCGGGCGCGGGTGCCGACGGGGGAGTCGCCGCCCAGGTCCGCGGTGGTGCCGGCGGCGAAGCCGTGCGCGCCGCCGTCACCGGACAGCCGACGCGGGCGGGCCAGCCGGGCGGTCGGGTAGGCCTCGTCGCGCCGGCGTTCGACCGTGCCGGAGCGGTCCGCCAGGACCAGGTCCATCGACGGTACGGCCGACGAGGCCGCCGACTCGGCCGCGCGCAGCCGGGTGGAGACCGCCGCCGCGAAGCCGGCCAGCCAGGAGCGGCGGAACGCGGCCGGGTGCTGGCCCCCGGGCACCGCGGCCGCCGCCAGGCCGTGTGCGGCCTGCACGAGCAGCGACGTGTAGAGCAGTTCCGCCCGGGTGACGTCGCTGTCGAAGCCGAACAGATGGACGGCGATCGAGCCCGCCCGGGAGAGCCGCACCGTCCGGCAGCGCAGCGGAATCGCGACGCCGACCAGCAGGCCGGCCTTGTCGGTGGCGTACGGCGCCGGCACCTCGATCAACCGGTCGACCACGGGGTCGCGGGCCGGGTCGCGGATGGCGAGCAGCGCCTGGTCGACGCCGTACTTGGCGATGAGCTCGGTCGCCTTCGCGGTCAACGCCTCGGCCTCGGCCGGCGAGCAGGCCGGGTCCTCGGCCTTCGCCAGCAGCTTGCGGACTCTGTCGAGCACTACTGCGTGCGGCGCCGGAGGGTGGCGACGGCCGAGCCGGCCAGCGTCAGCAGGCACTCCGGCAGCTGACCGTCGGCCAGCGCGGCGCCGAACAGCGCTTCGCCGGTCGGGGCGTCGCTGTTGGCGTACGCGCTGACGAACCGGGCCACCCAGCGGGTGTCGTAGCCGGCGTCCTCGATGTCGGGGAAGTCGAGTGTCCAGCGACCGGCCGGCACGCCCTCGCCGACCATCGTCGCGGCCAGGCACCACGCCACGTCGTAGGCGCCGACCACACCGGACCGGTCGACTACCGCGTCGAATGCGTTGGCGACCGCGTTGGGGTCGCCGTCCAGGGCGAGCCGCAACACCTGCGCGGCGTCGTCGACCGCATCCGGGGGAACCTCGACCACGGGCGAACTCTACGACCCGGCGTCAACCGGCGCCCGCAACATGCAGGTGAGCCGCGCGGTGCAGACCCGGTCGCCGGTGTCGTCCGTGATCACGATTTCGTACGTCGCCACCCCGCGCCCCCGGTGCGCCGGCGTCGCGACACCGGTGACGGTGCCCTCGCGTACCGCCTTGTGGTGGGTGGCGCTGATGTCGACGCCGAGGGCGAGCGGCTTGCCGATGGTGTGCCCGTGCAACACCGCGCCATAGGAGCCCAGCGTCTCCGCCAGCACACAGGACGCACCGCCGTGCAGCAGGCCGTACGGCTGCGTGTTGCCGTCGACCGGCATGGTGCCGACGACCCGCTCCGGAGTCATCTCGGTCAGTTTGATGCCCATTTGTTCGGCGAGCGCGCCCGGGCCGCTATCGAGGGGTGATGTTGACACACCGTCACGTTACCCGTCGGTATAACGGGTTCCGTTGGGCGCTATCCCACATTTCGGTTCCGGCACGCTACTGTGCCCTGGACTTTCAGGGGAGGAAGGACGGACACCCCCATGCTCGTCTCCCGCGGAGCGCGCCACCTGGCCATCGCCACGTGCGCCGCCCTCGTGCTGACCATCGCCGCGTGCGGCAAGGACGCACCGCCACCGCAGACCGCCGACGCCGCTGCCATCCCGGCCAGGCTGTACGGCACCGACGGCAACATGATCAACTCGTTCGGCGATGAGTTCAAGGAACAGGCGGGCATGCTCGCCGGGATGAAGGGGACCACCCCGCTCACTCGCCTGTCCGAGGACTTCAAGGCGCGGCTCAAGGCCTTGCGGCCCAGCCTCCCCGACTTCTCGTACGCCGGCGAGACCTACGACGCGGTCGTGATCAGTGCGCTCGCCGCGGAGCAGGCCGGTTCCGCCGAGCCGAGTGCGATCGCCAAACAGATCAACTCGATCACCACCGGCGGCACCGAGTGCGACACCGCCAAGGCGTGCCTGGCGCTCGCCCGCGCCGGCACCGACCTGCAGTACCGCGGCGTCTCGCTGACCCGCGGCGGGTTCACCGACGCAGGCGAGCCGTCGACCGCGAGCTACGCGACGCTCCACTTCGACGCGACGGACAAGCTCGACGACGCCAAGACGGAGTACGTCGGTGCGGGTGACGAGTCGGCGACCACGACGAAGAAGCCGCCGGCGGGCGGTTCCGACTCCAGCACGCTGGACCCGCTGAAGATCGGTGGCCTGCTGCCGGAGACCGGTGACCTCGCTATCGCGTACCCGCCGATGGAGGCGGCCGCCGCGCTCGCGATCAAGGAGATCAACGCGGCCGGCGGGGTGTTCGAACAGGACATCACCTGGGTTCCCGGCGACGACGGCACCAACCCGGACGTCGCCAAGGCGACCGTGGCCAAGCACATCGACGCCGGGGTCAGCGTGATCATCGGTGCCGGTGCGTCGAGCATCTCCCGCGCTGTGCTGCCCGCCGTGGTCAAGGCCGGCCTGGTGCTCTTCTCGCCCTGCAACACCGATGCGGGGCTGAGCACGGTCGACGACAAGGGGCTCTACTTCCGCACCGCGCCGTCGGACATCCTGCAGGGGCGGGCGCTGGCCGACGTGATCCTGCGCGACGGGCCGCGCAAGATCACCATCGTGGCGCGCAACGACTCGTACGGCACCGGCCTCCAGGGCAACGTCAAGTCCGAACTGGAGCGTGCCGGCTTCCCGGTCGACATGATCCAGATGGTGACCTACGAGCCCCCGACGCCGGCCGCACCCGACATCGACTTCACCACGGGCGCGGGCCAGATCAAGGCCTCAGGTCCGGACGGCGTACTGGTGATCGGCTTCGGCGAGTCGGCGCAGATCATCAAGGCGCTCGACAAGGCGGGTCTGCAGATCCGCCACTGACCACGTGGCACGTTTCCGGGAGCCGCGGTCGGCGAGCCGGCCATAGTTTCAGGGCATGAGCGAGTGGGACTCTTCCAACCTGGCCAGTGACCAGGGTGCGATGGACGGATTCGGGAGCAGCGACGAGCCGGCTGGTTTCGCCGACGGACCAGCCGGTTTCGACCCGCCGCACGCCATCGTGGAGCACGAGGTCGACGGTGGGGTGCGCTACATCAACGACCTCGACGGCGACGGCTACGCCGACCTGGTCGCGATCGACGGCGACCACGACGGCGTGAGCGAGACGGTCTACCGGGACAGCGACGGTGACGGCCAACTCGACACGACCATGCGCGACTACGACGAGGACGGCGTGGCCGACCGGTTGCTCCAGGACCTCAACGGCGACGGCCGCAACGACGTGGTCGCCAGCGACGCCAACAACGACGGCCGGGTCGACCACGTCTCCTTCGACACCAACTTCGACGGCCGCACGGACGCCTGGGTGCGCGACACCAACTACGACGGCATCCCGGACGCGACAACCCTTCGATCGAACCCCTACGCCACGAACTGAGCGTCGAGTCGCGGCGGGAGCCTGGTGGCCGTAGGTTGTGCCGGAGCACACACCCGCACCGCGAGGAGATCCGATGAGCGAGTCCGAAGAGGTCGTCGAGACCCGCGGCGATCAGCACGTCGAGCTGATGACGGCCGACGCCAACAACGACGGCAAGACCGACGTGTGGGTGGTCGACACCGACGGCGACGGCAAGCCCGACCTGTTCCAGTTCGACACCAACGGTGACGGCACGGTCGACGTCACGATGGTCGACCTCGACGAGGACGGCACGCCGGACGCGGTCGTCGACGGCGACGGCGGCCACCCGCCGACCACAGCCTGACTTGCGGGCCCGCCCCCACCAGGGGGCGGGCCTCAGGTTTGTTTGGCCGCTGACAGGGCCGCGGCGAGCAGGTCATCGTCGTCGTGCGGGTCGACCGTACGCAGGTCCAGGAGGCAGCGGCCGGCCGAGACGCGGCCGACCACCGGCGGGTCGCCCGCGCGAAGCACGGACGCGTACGCGGTGGGCAGGCTCAGCGCGACGCTCGGCAGCACCACGCCCGGCGCACCGCCGCCGCCCACCGTGGACCCGGTGTCGACCACGTCCACGTCGACGCCCGCGTCGGCGAGGGTCGCCGCCAGCCGGACCGCCCGCGCCCGCAGTGCCGTCACCGGCGCCCGCAGCGCCACCGTGGTCGGTGGCAGCGGGCCCCGCACGGTCGCCTCCAGCGCGGCCAGGGTCAGCTTGTCGACCCGCAACGCGCGGGCCAGCGGATGCCGGGCCAGCTGGGTGACCAGATCGGACCGGCCGAAGATCAGCCCAGCCTGCGGGCCGCCGAGCAGCTTGTCGGCGCTCGCGGTGACCAGGGCCGCGCCGCCGGCCAACGCCGAGGCGGCGTCCGGCTCGTCGGGCAGCAACGGCTCGGGCGCGAGCAGCCCCGAGCCGATGTCGTAGACCACCGGCACGGGAAGCCTCGAGAGCTCGGCCAGGCTCGGCGCGGAGGTGAACCCGGTGACGCGATAGTTCGACGGGTGCAGCCGCATCACCAGCGCGGTGTCCGGGCCGATCGCCGCGGCGTAGTCGGCCAACCGGGTGCGGTTGGTGGTGCCGACCTCGCGGAGCACCGCACCGGCGGCGGTGAGCAGC
Organism: uncultured Actinomycetota bacterium; assembly: GCA_963840005.1. Classification (GTDB taxonomy): domain Bacteria; phylum Actinomycetota; class Actinomycetes; order Mycobacteriales; family Micromonosporaceae; genus Asanoa. The sequence continues at coordinate 90,875 of CAWIXO010000006.1, forward strand.
TCCGGGATCCGGAAGCCGTCGCCGATCTCGATCAGCTCACCCCGGCTGACCACCACCTCGCGGCCGGCGGCCAGGGCGAACACGGTCAGCGCCAGCGCGGCGGCGTTGTTGTTGACGACGTGCACCGCCTCGGCGCCGGGCACCGCCGCGCGCAGAGCGCCGAGCACCTCGGCACCGCGCCGGGCGCGTACGCCGGCCGCCAGATCGAACTCGACATCGGTGTAGCCGGCGGCGTCGGACACGGCGGCCACCGCGGCCGGGGACAGCGCCGAACGTCCGAGGTTCGTGTGCACGATGACGCCGGTCGCGTTGAGCACGCGGCGCAGCGTCGCGGCGGACCCCGGGAGCGCCGCGACCGCCACGTCGGCGGCGGCGTCCGCCGGCAGCCGGCCCGAACGCACGTCGTCGAGCGCGCGGGACACGGCTGCGCGGACCAGGGTCGGGCCGAGCCGCTCCACGGCGGCGACCAGCCGTGGGTCGGCGAGAACGGCGTCGACCCGCGGCGTCGCGCGGCGTGGATCGGTCATCGCAACCCCTGGTCCGGGTGGCTGTTTTGGCGGAGGCGTACGGGAATCGAACCCGCCTGACCCGGATGCCGGGTCACGCCGGTTTTGAAGACCGGGAGGGCCACCAGGCGCCCACTCGCCTCCGGCGCGACTATAAGCGACCGCAGCGCGTCAGGCACGGCGAACGGCTGGAGAGGATGCTGGCCAAAATCCGGCCCACGAGCGCCGCGCCGCCCGACGCTCGTCGGCCGGAACCTCGGCGGTCTCGATCCGCGATGGCGACTTACGCTCCACATAGATGTGGATCGCGGAGTAGGTGCCCGAGATTGCCCAGGCCGTCTGGCAACGCGGGCTGTAGGCGAGTTGCACAATCCTGCGCATACGAAAAAGAACCCCCGACGTCTGCGAGTTCCGCATGTCAGGGGTTCTTCGATAGCCCGGCGAAAGGCTATGTGGCCAGGGGCGGGGTCGAACCGCCGACCTTCCGATTTTCAGTCGGACGCTCGTACCAACTGAGCTACCTGGCCGGGCACTGAAACGCGGTCCTGACGGGACTTGAACCCGCGACCTCCGCCTTGACAGGGCGGCGAGCACTCCAACTGCTCCACAGGACCTTGCTCTTGCTCCCCGGCCGAAGCCGGGGTCTTACCGTGCCCCCAACGGGATTCGAACCCGTGCTACCGCCTTGAAAGGGCGGCGTCCTGGGCCGCTAGACGATGAGGGCGGCCCCGCAATCATCGCACATGAGGATCCAGGCACGAATCTGCGGCAGTTGCTCCCATCCGGCCCCGCCGGAGGCTTGGAAAGCATACGTGATGCCTTACTCGTCGCTCCAAACCGGTATCGGCAGCGCCCGCAGATCGGCCCAAACCGCAGCCGGTTCACCGCAGCGGGCGATGCCGAAGCGCTGCTTCAGGTCGGCGATCACTTCGGGCAGGCGGCCAGCGTGCCGCTCGCGGTCGCCGCCGCCGTCGTGCAGCAGGACGATCGCGCCGGGGCGGGCGCCGCCGATGACCCGGGTGACTGATCACCTGGTCGCGTCCTTGCTGTCCCAGTCGCGCGGGTCGACGTCCCAGTCCAGCGGCACGCATGCCGAGCGAGCGTGGCGACCGTTGACCGCTCGGCGGTCCACTTGCCGCCGGGGTGCCGGAAGTAACTGATCTTCGCGCCGGGCACGGCCTTGCGGATCGCGCGGTTGGTCCGCTCCAGGTCGGCCCGGATCTCGGCGACCTTCTCGGTGCCCAGGTCGAGTTCGTGGTTCCAGGTGTGGTTGCAGAGCGTGTGCCCCTCGCGGACGATCCGCCTACCAGCTCGGGGTGTTTCCTGACCTCGGAACCGACCACGCAGAACGTCGCCTTCACGTTGGCCGCCTTGAGCTGGTCGAGCACCTTCGGTGTCCAGATCGGTCGGGCCGTCGTCGAAGGTCAGCGCCACCGTGCTTGCGCCCGGTGAGCTTCAGGCTGCCGAAGGGCCCGCTGCCGGCCCGCTTCGCCGGCGGCGGCTTAGGCGCCGCGACCTGCGTCGGCGCGGGCCGTCGGCTCGGTGGACGGCGCCGGGCTTGGGCGTGGCCGAGGCGGTGCGGGCCGGCTGGCACGGTGGCTCGTTCGTTGGCCAGCACCGCCGACCGGTTGGTCACCCAGCGCGAGCCGACGAGCAGCGTGAGGACGACCAGCGCGGCGGCGACCGCGACGCGTCTCGTCATCGTCGACTCCCGGGGCGGGAGCGGGGGCGTGCTCCCAAGGGGCGCCGACGTGAGCCGGCGTGGACCGCACACACGGTAGCGGAACCGGTCAGGTATTCGACTGTCTCGAACTCTGCGGGTGATCCACGCGGCCACGGCGGCGCCCGGCCGCAGGGACCATAGCCCGCTATCCAGGCAATCTGGGCCACCGGGCGGAGTCCGGCTCGGCTTAGGAGGATCGCCAGATTGGCGGTCCGCTCCACGACTGGGTGAGTCGCAGGGCGTCGCCGAGGCTGGCGGGGCGACCACCCCGGCGGGCAGCGCGTCGGGTCGACCAGCCGGGACCGGCGGCGAGCGATCAGCACCGGTCGCCGGGGCGCCGCCAGCAGCGCGATGAGCTGGGCCGGGTCGGCGGTGTCCGGCGCGTGCGACCACAGCACGACGGCGGCCGGTCCGGTGCGGTCGACCGCGTCGCCAGCGCGGCCGGCGGCACCCGCGGCGCCGAGCAGCCGGCACGACACGCCCTCCGCGGCCAGCGCCGCGGCCAGCGCCTCCAGCGGCAGGCTGTGCTGCTCCTCGTCGGCGCAGGCGAGCAGGATCCGGGCCGGTCCGGTGCCGCGTCGGCCGGGGCACGGCGGCGAGCACCTCGGACGCCGTCCGGGAGACCAGGTGCTCGACCTCGATCAGGCCGGCTCGTCGCCACGTGCCGCTCGCCGATGCCGGCCAGCACCGGGCGGAGCACCCGTCCCAGGTGGCGACCACGCCCTGCTCGTCGACGGCGCGCGCCGATGATCTCGCGCATCGCCGCCGCGTCGAGCCGCATCGCGGCCCGGGCCAGGCCGCGCGCGGCCGGTCCGGCGCGGCCGACCGGGATGGCGACCCGCCGCCGTCGCGCGGGCGGGCGTCGGGTCCGGCTCGGACGGCGGCACGTCCGGCGCGTAGCGGGCCCAGCGGGCCGCTTCCGCGGGGGCGACGCCTTCGGCGGTGAGTCGGCGCATCACCTCGAGCCGGGCCAGGTCCTCGGCGGTGTAGCGGCGGTGGTGGCCGGGCACGTGGCGGCTCGGGCCCAGGCCGTAGCGCTGGTGCCAGGTGCGCAGGGTGGTGACGGCGACGCCGAGCCGGCGCGCGACGGCCCCCGCGCTCAGCGCCTCATCGGCCACCCGACCGCTCCGCCGCGTCGCCGTCGGCGTCCGGCCGTGGCCCGGCGGCGGCGCCGACCGAGCCCGAACGGTGGGCCGTGGCGACCTGGTTGATCACCCCCGCCGAGCCAGGGCGAGTACAGCGTGGGCTCCGCGCGGATCGACCGCGGCAGCACCTCGGGGTCGACCCAGCGCAGCTCGGCGACCTCGTCGGGTCGGGCAGCAGCCGCTCGTCGCCGGTCACCCGGCCGAGCAGCACGTGGTCGTACTCGTACTCGACCCGGCCGGTCGCCGGGTCCTCGGCGTGGTAGACGTAGACGCCGACCTCGGTCAGCGCGACCGGGGCGGCGCCGAGCTCCTCGGTGAGCCGCCGGTTGGCGGCGACCGCCAGCTCCTCGCCCGGTGCCGGGTGGCCGCAGCAGGCGTTGGCCCAGCGCAGCGGGAAGCGGGTCTTCACCGCGGCCCGCCGCTGCAGCAGCACCCGGCCGGCGGGGTCGACCAGCAGCACCGAGAACGCCCGGTGCAGCTGGCCGGGCCGCTGGTGCGCGGCCTCGACGGTCGTCGCGCCGATCGGCAGGCCGCCGTCGTCGACCAGCTCGACGAGGTGTCGTCTCGCGAGAGTCGGTCATCGCCAGTCCTCCGGTGATCCGGCCGGCGGCGAGCTTGCCGGAGATCAGCACCATCGGCACGCCGACGCCGGGCTGGGTGCCGGAGCCGACGAAGACCACATTGGACAGTGTGCGGTGCAGGTTGCGCGGGCGGAACGGCCCGGTCTGGAAGAGGGTGTGCGCGGCGGCGAACGGTGTGCCGGCGGCCATCCCTGCGTCGGCCCAGTCGGCGGGGGTGACGACGTGGGACACCTCGATGCCGGCGCCGAAGCCGACGGTAGCCGCGCTGCTCCAGCGTCGCGATGAGCTCGTCGGCGTAGCGCTGGCCGAGCGGCGCCGCGCCAGTCCAGCGGCGCCCGGTCGAGGTTGGGCACCGGCGCGAGCACGTAGTAGGTGTGCCGGCCGGCCGGCGCGACCGACGGGTCGGTGCGGCTCGGGTTGGTGACCAGCAGCGACGGGTCGGACATCAGCTCGCCCCGGTCGATGACCTCGTCGAAGGTGCGCCGCCAGGCCCGTCCGAAGTGGATGTTGTGGTGGGCGATCCGCTCGTACCCCTGGCGCGATCCGACGTGCAGGACCACGCAGGACGGCGAGTAGCGCAGCCGGCGCTGCGGGCTTCGCCGAGCAGCAGGTCTCGGTAGGCGACCGGCAGGTCCGGGTTGAGCACCACCACGTCGGCCGGGATCCGCTCGCCGTCGGCGGTGAGCACGGCGGTGGCCCGGCCGCCGGCCGTCTCCACCCGGGTCACCGTGGTGCCGTAACGGATCTGCACGCCGTGCTTCTCGGCGGCGCCGGCCAGCGCGCGCGGCACGGCGTGGATGCCGCCGCGCGGGAAGTAGACCCCGGCCACCGAGTCGAGGTACGCGATCACCGCGTAGATGGCCAGCGCGTCGTGCGGCGCGAGCCCGGCGTACATCGCCTGGAAGGAGAAGATCCGGCGGGTACGCGGGTCGCGGAAGAACTGGTTGACCTTGGTCTGCAGCCGGCGGAACGCGCCGGTGGCGAACAGTCGCAACAGGTTGCCGGTGAGCAGGTCGGTCGGCGCGTCGAGGTTGCGGTCGATGAAGTCGTCGCGCTCAGCTGCCACAGCTCGCCGGGCGTAGTCGACGAAGCGCAGGTAGCCGTCGGCCTCGCGGGGGCCGCAGACGCGGGAGATCTCGGCCGCCATCCGGGCGGTGTCGGTGATGACGTCGAGCGTCGAGCCGTCGGGGTAGTGCGCCCGGTACGCGGGGTCGAGCGGGATCGAGGTCCAGCCAGTCGGCGAGTTCCTCGCCGACCGCGGCCAGCGCCTCGGCGATCAGGTCGGGCATGGTCAGCACGGTCGGCCCGGTGTCGAACTCGTAGCCGTCGAGGCTGAGCCGGCCGGCCCGGCCGCCCGGGATCGCCTCGCGCTCGAGGATCGTGACCTGGCGGCCCGCGCCGGCCAGGTGCAGAGCCGCGGCGAGCCCGCCGAGGCCCGCGCCGACCACGACCACGCGGTCGGTGGGTCCGGTCACGGTTCGCACACGCACCTCCTGAAGTTAGCCGTCACGACTGCCGGTGCGTGGCCATCACCGCGAGCGCACGCAGCGCGGCCTCGGTGTCGCTGTCGATCGGCGCCCGGTCCAGTGCGGCGAGCGCCGTTCCGACCCGATTGTCGATCATCGCCTCGACCGCGGCCACCGCGCCAGTATCGGTGACGATCTCCGCGATGCGGCTGAGGTCGGCTGAGTCGGTCTGGGCCAGTTGAGTCGCCTGAGCCGGCGTCGCCAGCCGGCGGGCGAGCAGCAGCAGCACGGTCGGCTTGCCCGTGCGCAGGTCCTCGCCGGCCGGCTTGCCCGTCACCGCCGGGTCGCCGAACACGCCCAGCAGGTCGTCGCAGAGCTGGAACGCCTCGCCGACCGCGTTGCCGTAGCGCTGGTAGGTGTCGCTGACCGGAGCGGTATCGCCGGTGAGGGCCGCGCCGAAGAGCAGTGGCCGGGTGACCGTGTAGCCGGCCGTCTTGAGCCGGGCGACCCGCAGCGCCCGGTCGACCGACCAGCGGTCCGGCTCGGTGTCGCCGAGCACGTCCAGGTATTGCCCGGCGATCGCCTCGACGCGCATCTCGTCGTAGCAGCGCCGGGCCGCCAGCAGGGCCGGCGCCGGCACGTCGGCACGGGCCAGCAGCCGGTCGGCCCAGACCAGGCAGAGGTCGCCGATCAGCACCGCGCCGGCGGTGCCGAACCGATCGGCCGGGCCCTGTCGCCCGGCCTGGGCGTGCTGTGCCGCGAGCACCTCGTGTGCGGTGGGCCGGCCGCGCCGGGTGGCGGAGCCGTCCATCACGTCGTCGTGGATCAGCGCGAACGCGTGTAGGAGCTCGAGCGCGGCGAATGCGGGCAGCACCGGGTCGACTGCGGGCACCGGACCGGCGACGCCGCGCCAGCCCCAGTGTGCGAACGTCGGCCGCAGCCGCTTGCCGCCGGCCAGCACGCTGTCGCGGGCCAGCGCGGCGAACGGCCGCAGGGCGGTGTCGGTGGACTCGAGAATGGTGGATTCGTGCCGGAGGAAGTCGGCGAGGGTGGTGTCGATCGCGGCTCGGAGCCGTCCGTCGTCCGGCGGTGCCGACCGCTGGGGCGGAGGGCGCCGGACGTCTCTTGCGAGCGTGTCGTTGGCCACGCGGCCGAGCGTACCCTAGACTTACGAGTTGCGTCGATTGCTGAGTCGATTTCCCCTCCGGGAGGCGTGATGGACCACCTACTTGCGGCGTCCTACGAACGCTGCCGTGAGCTGCACAAACACCACGGTCGCACGTACTATCTCGCGACCCGGCTGCTGCCCGCGTGGAAACGACGACATGTGCACGCGCTTTACGGCTTCACCCGCTACGCCGACGAGATCGTCGACCGCACCGACGACCTGTCGCCTGCCGATCGCGCCGTCGAGTTGGCCAGGTGGTCTGAGCGGTTCCTCTCCGGACTGCACGGCGCGAGGGTCGACGACCCCCTGCTGCCCGCGGTGCTGCACACCATCGCCGTCTTCGACCTCGACCGCGGTGACTTCGCAAGCTTCCTGCGCAGTATGGAGATGGACCTGACGGTCACCAGCTACGCCACCTACGAAGACCTGCTCGACTACATGGAGGGCTCGGCGGCGGTGATCGGCACGATGATGCTGCCGATCCTCGGCAGTTCCGACCCGGGCGTCGCCCGCGGGCCGGCCCGCCAACTCGGCCTCGCCTTCCAGCTCACCAACTTCATCCGGGACGTCGGCGAGGACCTTGACCGCGGCCGGACCTACCTGCCCGACGAGGACCTCGACAAGTTCGGCGTCACCCGGGCCGACCTCGCCGAGGCGATCAGCCGCCGCGCCGCGACGCCGCAGATCAGAAACCTCATCGCGTACGAGGTGGAGCGCGCCCGCCTGCACTACGCCGCCGCCGCTCCCGGCGTCGGCATGCTCGCGCCCGGCTCGCGCGCCTGCATCCGGGCGGCCTACACGCTCTACGGTGGGATCCTCGACGAGGTGGTCGCCGCCGACTACGACGTCTTCGTCCGGCGGGCCACGGTGCCCAACCGCCGGCGGGTCGCGGTGGCCGCCCGCGCGCTGCTGGCCGGCGCCCGCACCCCGATCGTCGTGCCGCCGACCAACCTGCGCACGGTGTCCCGCGCCCCGGCGGAGGTCGCTTGATGCGGACGGCGATCGTGCTGTTCACCCGGGACCTGCGGATCCACGACAACCCGGCGTTGGCCGCCGCCTGCGCGAACGCGGAGCGGGTCGTGCCGCTGTTCGTGTTCGATCCGGCGCTGGCTGGCCGGTCACCCAACCGCGACCGGTTCCTGCACCAGAGCGTGGCCGACCTGCGTCGGGTGCTCCGGGACCGGGACAGCGACCTGGTCGTGCGCGCGGGCGACCCGGTCGCGGAGACGATCCGGGTGGCCGGCGAGGTCGGCGCCGAGGGCATCGCCGCGGCGGCCGACGTCAGTCGTTATGCCCGGCGACGGGAGGCGCGGCTGTGCGCCGAGGGCGAACGCCACGGGCTGTCTGTCCGGCTGTTCCCCGGTCTGACCATTGTGGAGCCCGGCACGCTCAAGCCCGGTGGCGGCGACCACTACCGGGTGTTCTCGCCGTATCACCGCGCGTGGACCGCGGCGAAGTGGCGTGACCAGGTGGCGCTGCCGAAGAAGACGCCACTGCCCTCGGGCGTCACGGCCGGTCGGCTGCCGGCCGAGCCGGCCGGCGAGTCCCCCGACGCGGCGCCCGGCGGGGAAACCGCGGCCCGGCAACGGCTGCGGGGCTGGCTCAGCGAGGTCGAGACCTACGACGACGGGCACAACGACCTGGCCGGCGACCGCACCTCGCGACTCAGCCCGTACCTCCGTTTCGGTTGTGTGTCCCCATTGGAGGTGGCACACGCCGCGTTGGGTCGGCCCAACTCGGACCCGTTCGTCCGCCAGGTCTGCTGGCGCGACTTCTACTACCAGGTCGCGTACGCGTTTCCGGAGATCGCCCGGAAGGCCTACCGGCGCGGGGCGACCGAGAGCTGGACGGACGACGACGCCGCCTTCCGGCGCTGGGCCGAGGGCCGCACGGGGGTTCCCATTGTGGACGCCGGCATGCGCCAGCTCCGCCGGGAGGGCTGGATGCACAACCGGGCCCGGCTGGTCACCGCGTCCTACCTGACCAAGGATCTCGGCGTCGACTGGCGACGCGGGCTCGGCGAGTTCTCCCGCTGGCTGCTCGACGGGGACCTGCCCAACAACTCCGGCAACTGGCAGTGGGTGGCCGGCACCGGCAACGACACCCGGCCCTACCGCAAGTTCAACCCGGAGCGGCAGCGGGAGCGCTACGACCCGGACGGCTCGTACATCGAGCGCTACGCCTGAACGACGTCCATCACCGCGTCGTCGAGCTCGCCGATCCGGTCGAAGTCGGCCAGGTGCCGGGTGACGAAGCCGAGCGCCAGGCCGGCGCTGGGCAGCGCGTAACCGCAGCTGCCGCCGATGCCGCCCATCCCGAAGCTGCCGTCGTCTTCGATCTGGAAGCCGAGCGACCAGCGCACGGAGCGGTCCAGCAGGTGGTCGAGCCCGTCGTGCTGGACCCGGGTCATCTCCGCGACGGCCTCGGCGCTCAGGATCCGCCGGCCGTCGAGCGTCCCGCCGGCCAGCATCCCGTGGTAGAACCGGGCCACGGCGGTCGCGGTCGCGTGCAGGTTGACCGCCGGCACGTCCGTCTCCCGCCACAGCGGGCCGTTGAGCACCGACAGGTCACGGCAGCCGTCCGGGTTGGCCAGGCCGCGATGCCGCAGGCTGCCCGGCGCGCCGACCGACGTCACCGGCCAGTCCTTGTCGCCGAAGGTCAGATCCGCGATGGCATCCCGGCCGCCGGCGCCGAACGCCAGGTCGAGCCCCCATGGCCCGGCGACCTCCTCGGCCAGGAACCGACCGATCGGCCGGCCGTCGACCCGCCGCACCAGCTCGCCGACCAGGTGGCCGTAGGTCAGCGCGTGCTCCGCCGCGTTGGTGCCGGGCGTCCACATCGGAGGGGTATCGGCCAGGTCGGCGGTGAGGGTCGCCCAGTCGGCCCAGGCGTCGGCGGGCCGTGGTGTGGTGAACGCCGGGCGGCCGGCGGTGTGCGCGAGCACGTGCCGCACGGTGGTGCCGTCGTCCGGAAACTCCGACCAGTGCCGGTGCACCGGGTCGTCGAGCCCGACGCGGCCGCGGTCGACCAGGATCATCAGGCAGGCCGCGGCGAACGGTTTGCTGACCGAGTAGACGGCGACCACGGTGTCGGGGGTCCACGGGTGTTTGCCGGCGTCGTCACGCCAGCCGCCGACCAGATCGACCACGATCCGACCGCCGTGCACGACGGTGACGCCGGCGCCGGTGTCCCGGTCGTCGGCGAAGAAGCTCTCGAACACCTCGTGGACGGAGGTGAACGCGGGATCGGTGTGGCCGGTCACGTGCGACATGCGGGCCACTCTAGGTCGCTCTGGCGTTTAATGGGCTACGTGGCTGAGCGCGTGGACGTCATCGTGGTGGGGTTGGGCGTCGGCGGCGAGGAGGTCGCCGGCAAGCTCGCGGAGGCTGGGCTCGCGGTCGTCGGCATCGAGAGCAACCTGGTCGGCGGTGAATGCCCGTACTGGGGGTGCGTGCCGAGCAAGATGATGATCCGCGGTGGCAACGCGCTGGCCGAGGCCAGGCGGGTCGCCAAGCTGGCGGGCTCGGCGACGGTGCACCCCGACTGGACGCCGATCGCCAAGCGCATCCGCGAAGAAGCGACCGACGACTGGGACGACACGGTCGCGGTCGACCGGTTCGTCGGCAAGGGCGGCCGGTTCGTCCGCGGCTACGCCGCCTTGACCGGCCCGCGCACGGTGATGGTCGCCGACCAGGAGTTCGAGGCGACGAAGGGCATCGTGCTGGCCACGGGCGCGGCGCCGGCGGCGCCCCCGATCGAGGGCCTGGCGGGCACGCCGTACTGGACCAACCGCGAGGCGGTCGAGGTCGAGCAGCTGCCGACGTCGTTGGTCGTGCTCGGCGGTGGGGCGATCGGGGTCGAGCTAGCTCAGGTGTTCGCGCGCTTCGGCGTGCGGGTGACGGTGGTCGAGGCCGCCGACCGGCTGCTGCCCTTCGACGAGCCGGAGGCCGCGGACCTGGTGCGGGCCGCGATCGAGGCGGACGGCGTGACCGTGCGGACCGGGATGCACGCCACGCGGGTGCTCTACAGCGAGGCGGACGGTTTCGCGGTGGAGATCGGCGACGGTGCGGGTGCCGCGACCGGCGACCGGCTGCTGGTGGCCACCGGCCGGCGCGGCCGGTTGGCCGACATCGGCCTGGAGACGGTGGGTCTCGACCCGTCGGCCCGGGCGATCGAGACCGACGAACGGATGCGGGCCGCCGACGGCATCTGGGCGGTCGGCGACGTGGCCGGGCACGGGGCGTTCACTCACATGGCGATGTACGAGGCCGGGATCGCGATCCGCGACATCCTGGGCCAGGAGGGCCCGCCGGCGGACTACCGCGCGGTCCCGCGAGTCACCTTCACGGACCCGGAGGTGGGCACGGTCGGCCTGAGCGAGGCCGAGGCGCGCGACCGGGGTATGAACGTCCGAGTAGGACTGACGGACCTGACGACCTCGGCCCGAGGCTGGATCCACAAGGAAGGCAACGAGGGTCTGATCAAGCTGATCGCCGACGGCGACCTCCTGGTCGGCGCGACCTCAGTCGGCCCCATGGGCGGTGAGGTCCTCAGCATGCTCACGCTCGCGGTGCACGCCCGCGTCCCGCTGCCTCAACTCCGCAGCATGATCTACGCCTACCCCACCTTCCACCGAGCAGTCGAAGACGCCCTCCGCAACCTCGCCTAGAAGAGCTCGGCCGGATCGAGGTCGAGGCGGAAGGGCGTCTCGTCTGCCCAACGGTCACCCGGCCGAACGAACGCGACTTCCTGGTAGCCCTTGCTGTCGTCCGTCGGCCGCAGCACGGTCAGCCCTGGCCCATGCGCATCGACGATCCAGTACTCGGGAATGCCGATCTCGGCGTAGATGTGTCGCTTGAGCAAGAAATCGTTGCTCGGGTGTGTCGTCGCCACGACCTCGACGGCGAGGAGAGCGTCCTTGGGTTTGATCCACGAGTCGACCAACGCGGACTGGCGTGTGACCAGAAGGTCAGGGATCAACAAAGTGTTCTCGTCTAGACACACGCCCAACCCCTCCGTGAGAACGGCAAGCTCGGTTGGAGCTTGTGGCTCCAGCGCGCGGCGCAACCGGTAGACGGTCTTGATGTGCGACGGGTCGGGCGGGACCGTCACAACGACGGTTCCCCCGAACAACTCGAAGCGATGTGCCTTATGTGTGGAATGCATGCACCTGGTCTATCGGACCGGCGTTGGGCGGGCGTTTCTCGATCAAGCTCTCGGTCTGTCGGGGTCGGGCAAATGGCTGTCGTGTTTTTGCAAAAAGATGACGTACGCTTTGCGCCGTGACCAGACGACTGACCGAGGTCGCGCGCAAGGCCGGCGTCAGCGAGGCGACCGTGAGCCGAGTGCTCAACGGCCGTGACGGCGTCTCCGAGTCGACGCGCACCGCCGTGCTCACCGCCCTCGACGTGCTCGGCTACGAACGCCCGACCAAGCTGCGCGGCGAACGCGCCCGGCTCGTCGGCCTCGTCCTGCCGGAGCTGCAAAACCCGATCTTCCCCGCCCTCGCGGAAGTGGTGACCGGCTCCCTCGCCCAGCGCGGCCTGACCCCGGCCCTCTGCGCCCGCACCATCGGCGGCATCTCCGAGCCCGACTACGTCGACATGCTGCTCGACCACCAGGTCTCCGGCGTGATCTTCGCGGGCGGCAACTACGCGCTGGCCGACGCCAAGCACGAGCACTACCGCCAGCTCACCGACCGCGGCCTGCCCGTCGTGCTGGTCAACGCCGGCGTCGACGAGCTGCCGTTCCCCCGGGTCTCCACCGACGACGCGGTCGCGGTCGAGCAGGCGTACGGCCACCTGCGCTCGCTCGGGCACGAGCGGATCGGCCTGGTGCTCGGCCCCGAGGACCACGTGCCGTCCCGGCGGAAGCTGGCCGCGATGATCGACGCGGCCAGCTGGAGCGGCGACGACGTGAGCCAGTGGGTCGGCCGCACCAGCTTCTCGATGGAGAGCGCCCGGGTCGCCGCCACCAAGCTGATCGACAAGGGCGCGACCGGGCTGATCTGCGCCAGCGATGTCATCGCGTTGGGCGCCATCCGAGCCGTAAGAAGGCTCGGCAAGCAGGTGCCGGACGACATCTCGGTGATCGGCTACGACGACTCCGGCCTGATGACCTGCACCGATCCGCCGCTGACCACGATCCGCCAGCCGATCGAGATGATGGGCCAGGCGGCCGTCGACATCCTCGTCAACCAGATCGAAGGGGTCGGCGTCAACACCGACGAGCTTCTTTTCGAGCCCGAGTTGGTGGTGCGCGGGTCGACGGGCCCGGCCAGCCCGCGCTGACCTGCGTCGATGGGGCGGACCTGAACGGTCCGCCCCATTTTCATGTCCGACCTGGGAGCGCTCCCAGAAGAAGTCGTGTTTTTTCTGAGACCAGTCAGCTTCTTGCGGGGGCTAGTTCGGCTTTGTATCGTCATCGCCACGAAACATGCACGTACGAGAGCCACATCACACCCGAGACTCCTCGCTCCACCCAGGAAGGGCGTTCACCTCATGAACAGATCCAGGTTGCGTAGCGCCGTCGGGCTGCTGCTGGTCGCCGGGGTCGCGCTGTCGGCGGCCGCGTGCGGCTCGGACGACGGCGGCGAAGCCCCGGCATCTGACCCCAATGCCAAGGTCACGCTCGTCATCAACGGCCTGCCGCCGGACACCGAAGCGGTCAACCGTAAGCACTTCCTCGACAACGTCGCCGAGTTCGAGAAGCTCAACCCGAACATCGACGTCGATGCCAAGGAAGGGAAGATGGACCCGCAGACCTTCCAGTCGAAGCTCGCGGGTGGTCAGCTCGAAGACGTCTTCTACGTCTACTTCACGGACCCGGCCAGCCTGATCGCGAAGCGCCAGGTCGCCGACATCAGCAAGTACCTCGACGAGTTCGCGCCGACCAAGGAACTCCGTCCGGATCTCATGAAGATCTTCTCGGACGACAGCGGCAAGGTGTACGGCCTGCCGGCCAAGAACTACTCCCTCGGCCTGCTCTACAACCGGGAGCTGTTCACCCAGGCCAAGCTGGACCCGAACAGCCCGCCGAAGACCTGGGAAGAGGTGCGCACCGCCGCCAAGGCGATCGCCGGTCTGGGCAAGGACTACGTCGGCTACGGCGACTACAGCAAGAACAACACCGGTGGCTGGCACTTCACCGCCGAGATGTACTCGCTCGGCGGCGACATCGCCGTCAACGAGGGTGGCACCTGGAAGGCCGCCTTCAACAACGACAAGGGCAAGCAGGTCCTCCAGCAGCTCAAGGACATGCGCTGGACCGACAACAGCATGGGCGCACGCCAGCTCCTCGAGTGGGCCGACCTGCTCCAGCTGATGGGCTCCGGCAAGCTCGGCATGTACGTCGCCGCGCCGGACAACATCGAGACGATCGTCAACCAGTTCAAGGGCGACTTCAACAAGTACGGCCTGGGCCCGATCCCGAACGGCGCGGCCACCCTGGCCGGCGGCGAGGGCTACATGTTCAACGCCAAGGCCACGCCCGAGAAGATCCGTGCCGGCCTGAAGTGGCTCACCTACTGGTGGAACAACCCGGACCGGATCGAGGCCGAGTACCAGTGGGCCTCCGAGCAGAAGACCCCGGTCGGTCTGCCCGAGCCCGCGCTGTGGACCGGTGAGGCCAAGAGCAAGCAGCAGGCCGCGATCGACAAGCTGAAGAACCTGCCGGTCGAGAACTACCAGCCGTTCGCCGACGCGACCGCCAACATCCCGCTCAAGGTCGAGCCGCCGAACGCCCAGCAGGTCTACGCGGTGCTCGACGTGCCGATGCAGAAGGTGCTCACGGACAAGAACGCCGACATCGCCAAGCTGCTCGCGGACGCCGAGACCCAGGTCAACAGCATCCTCGCCAGCGTCAAGTAAACAATCGTGGCCGCCGCCGGGCCGGACCGGGCCCGGCGGCGCGCCGCCCGAAATCTGACTGAGCCGGCCTAACAGAAAGAAAGAGGACGCTGGAGATGGCGGTCGCCACCGCCGGCCCCCGGCCTGCGCTCCGCAGCCGCCTGGGCCGGAAGATCCAGGACAACCTCATGGCGTACGCCTTCATGGCCGGGGGCATCGCCTGCTTCGCGCTCTTCTCGTGGTATCCGCTGGTCCGCGGCGTCATCCTGAGCTTCCAGCAGATCAACTTCGTGACCGACCCGTACTGGGTGGGCACGGACAACTTCTCCGCGATCTTCAACGATCCGCTGTTCGTCACGGCCTGGAAGAACACCCTCGTCTTCACCGGGATCGCGCTGATCTTCGGCTTCGCCGTGCCGCTCGGGCTGTCGATCCTGATCAACGAGATGCGGCACCTCAAGGGCTTCTTCCGCGTCGCCGTCTACCTGCCGGTGATGCTCCCGCCGATCGTCGGCGTGCTGCTCTTCCGCTACTTCTACGACCCCGGCTTCGGCCTGTTCAACACGGTGCTGCGCGGGGTGGGCCTGCCGGAGTCGCAGTGGACCCAGTCGTCGTCCACCGCGATGATCTCGCTGGTCCTGGTCTCCACCTGGGCCAACATGGGCGGCGCGACGCTGATGTACCTGGCCGCGCTGCAGAGCATCCCGGGCGAGCTGTACGAGGCGGCGGAGCTCGACGGGGCCAGCGCCTGGCGCCGGCTGCGCCACGTGACGTTCCCCCAGCTCCGGTTCATCATGCTGGTCCTGCTGCTCCTGCAGATCATCGCGACCATGCAGGTCTTCATCGAGCCGTACCAGCTGACCGGCACCTCGAACCCGGACACCGTGACGGTGATGGTGTTGATCTACCGGTACGCGTTCACCGTCAACCAGGACTTCGGCATGGCGGCCGCGATGAGCGTGCTGCTGTTCGTCGTGCTGGCCATCTTCTCCGCGATCTACCTGCGGGTCACCCGGGACCGGGACTGAGGGGACCACCGATGACGATCACGACACCGATACGGCCGCTGCCCGCCACCCCTCCGGTCGCCCAACCGCCCCGCCGGCGCCGCGGAACCGGTAACACCGACGGTCCTCGTACCCTCTTCTCCGAGACCGAGATCGGCCGGGGCAAGGGCCGGGTCGTCTACTGGCTCGTGCTGGCCCTGGTCTTCCTGCTCTTCCTGACGGTGTTCATCTTCCCGCTCTACTGGATGTTCAGCAGCGCGGTGAAGACACCGGAGGAATACGCCCAGCCGGACCCGACCTTCTTCCCGCAGTCCTTCGTTCCGGAGACGTACCAGCTCGCCTGGGACCGGATGCGGATCGCCAAGTTCTTCGGCAACACCGCGCTGTACGCCTTCGGCGGCTGGCTGATCCAGATCGTCTTCCAGGTCGGCGTCGCGTACGCGCTCTCGAAGCTGCGGCCGTTGTTCGGCAAGGTCGTCCTCGGCGGGATGCTGGCCAGCCTCATGCTGCCGGCCACCGCGCTGCTCATCCCGGCCTACCTGACCGTGACCGACGTGCCGATCTTCGGCTGGAACCTGCTCAACACCCCGTGGGCGCTGTGGCTGCCGGCGGTCGCCAACGCGTTCAACATCTACGTGCTCAAGCGGTTCTTCGACCAGATACCCAACGACCTGCTCGACTCCGCGGCGCTGGACGGCGCCGGCCGGTTCCGGGTGCTCTGGAGCATCGTCCTTCCTTTGTCGCGGCCTGTCCTCGGCGTGGTGTCGATCTTCTCGATCGTGGCGATCTGGAAGGACTTCATCTGGCCACTGCTGGTGCTGCAGGACCCGGAGACGCAGACCCTCAGCGTCGCGCTCAGCCGGCTCGCCTCCACCAGCCAGGTGCCGCCGACCCAGCTGATGGCCGGTTTGGCGATCGCCAGCGTGCCGATGATCGTGGTTTTCCTCATTTTCCAGCGCAGCATCATCGGCGGATTGGCGGCGGGGAGTATGAAGGGCTGACTTAGTCCTGACCAGCAGCATCGGCGGTCAGAGCAGACCGCGCGCCCAGAACCACCCGAAAAGAAAGAAAGCAGGTATCCAGTGTCCATCGCAGAAGGCCAGTCGTGGTGGCGCGGGGCGGTGATCTACCAGATCTACCCCCGTAGCTTCGCCGACGGTAGTGGCGACGGCATCGGCGACATCGCCGGCATCCGGGCACACCTGGACCACCTCTCCGGGCTTGGGGTCGACGCGGTCTGGTTGAGCCCGTGGTTTCCGTCGCCGATGGCGGACGCGGGCTACGACGTGTCCGACTTCCGGGACATCGACCCGCTTTTCGGCACGCTCGCGGAGGCCGAGGCGATGATCGCCGAGGCGCACGAGCGGGGCATTCGGGTCATCATCGACGTCGTTCCGAACCACTGCTCCGACCAGCACCCCTGGTTCCAGGCGGCGCTCGCCGCCGGTCCGGGTTCGCCGGAGCGCGAGCTGTTCTGGTTCCGCCCGGGTCGCGGCCCGAACGGCGACGAGATGCCCACGGACTGGCGCGGCGAGTTCAAGGGCACCACCTGGACCCGCACGACCAACCCCGACGGAACACCGGGCGAGTGGTACCTGCACCTGTTCGCCCCGGAGCAGCCGGACTTCAACTGGGACAACCCGAAGGTCCGGGCCGAGTTCGAGAGCATCCTGCGCTTCTGGTTCGACCGCGGCGTCGACGGCATCCGGATCGACTCCGCGGCGCTGCTGCTCAAGGACCCGGCGCTGCCCGAGGTCGAGGACGCCGAGCGGCATCCGTTCCACGACCTGGACGGCGTGCACGACATCTACCGGAGCTGGCGCCGGATCGCCGACGAGTACCCGGGCGAGCGGGCGCTGATCGGCGAGGTGTGGCTGCCCGACGCGCAGCGGTTCACCAACTACCTGCGTCCCGACGAGCTGCACTCCGCGTTCAACTTCGACTTCCTCGGCTGCGCCTGGGATCCCGACCTGCTGCGGGCCTGCATCGACCGCACCAACGAGACGCACGCGCTGGTCGGCGCCCCGGCCACCTGGGTGCTCGCCAACCACGACGTCACCCGGCCGGTCACCCGCTACGGCCGGGAGGACACCACGTTCAGCTTCGCGACCAAGCGCGAAGGGACGCCGACCGACCTTCAGCTCGGCTACCAGCGGGCCCGCGCGGCCGCGCTGCTCTGCCTGGCGCTGCCCGGCGGCGCCTACATCTACCAGGGCGACGAGCTGGGCCTCTGGGAGGTGGAGGACATCCCGCCGGCGATGCGCACGGACCCGATGTATCCCCGCTCCGACTTCGTCGACCCCGGTCGCGACGGCTGCCGGGTGCCGCTGCCGTGGTCCGGCGTCGAGTCGCCGTTCGGGTTCAGCCCGACCGGCGCCACCGCGCCGTGGTTGCCGCAGCCGGCGGACTGGAAGGACCGCACCGTCCAGGCGCAGACCGGCGACCCGCACTCGATGCTCGAGCTCTACCGCACCGCGCTGCGGGTCCGGCGGGGCGTGGCGGCCCTCGGCGACGGCGACATGCGCTGGCTGCCGTCCACCGACGGGGTGCTGGCGTTCGCCCGCGACCAGCGCTTCGTCTGCGTCTCCAACCTGTCGCCGGCAGCCGTTGACCTCCCCGACCACGAGGAGATCTGGCTGGCCAGCGGCCCGCTCGACGGCGACCGGCTCCCGCCGGACACCACCGCCTGGCTCCGCACCGCATAAACCGACTGATCGGCTCCACGGCAACAGAACCACGGGGGGTACACGCACCAAGGGCAACACCGCACGGGGGGAACGTCCCACCTCTCGGAAGGGAACCCATGCCCAACCATGACGCCGTCGCTGCGCCCACAGCCGGCAGCACACCGCGCACCACCCGACGCCGGGCGGGGCTGGCCATCCTGGCCAGCTCCGCCCTGGTGGCCACCAGCGTCGCCGTGGTCACCCTGACCACCGGATCCCCGGCCGTGGCGGCCGGGCTGTCCCCGTTCGACATCGTCGGCCGGGGCGCGACCGTTCCCTTCGTCGAGCAGGAGGCGGAGGAGGTCGCGCACAACGGCACGAAGATCGGACCGACCCGGTTCTACGGGCAGCTTCCCGCTGAGGCGTCCGGCCGCGAGGCGGTGACCCTCGACGCGGTAGGCGAGTACGTCGAGTTCACACTGACCGCGCCGGCCAACGCCGTGACGTTCCGCTACAGCATCCCGGACGGCCCGAGCGGCCAGGGCCGGAACGCGAGCATCGACCTGCGCGCCAACGGTTCGCTGCTCAAGACCGTGCCGGTCACGTCGAGGTACGGCTGGTACTACGGCGGCTATCCGTTCAACAACAACCCGGGCGACACCAACCCGCACCACTTCTACGACGAGGCGCGGGCCATGTTCGGCTCGACCCAGCCGGTCGGCGCGAAGATCCGGCTGCAGGTCAACTCCACCGCCCAGTCGCCGACGTTCACCATCGACCTCGCCGACTTCGAGAACGTGCCGGCGGCGATCGCCAAGCCCACCAACGCGATCGACGTGGTCGCCGACTTCGCCGCCGACCCCAGCGGCGCGACCGACTCCACCGCCAAGTTCCAGGCCGCGGTCAACGCCGGCCAGGCGCAGGGCCGTCCGGTCTACGTACCCCAGGGCAACTTCACGCTCTATGACCATGTCGTGGTCGACGGTGTGACGCTGCGCGGCGCCGGCCCCTGGTACACGGTCCTCGGCGGCCGGCATCCCACCGACCGCAAACGCGCGGCCGGCATCTACGGCAAGTACGTGCCCGGCGGCGGCTACACCGGCGAGATCCGGGCGCACGAGGCCAACGGGCCCAGTCGCAACGTCACCGTCCGCGACCTGGCCATCATCGGCGACATCCAGGAGCGGATGGACGACGACCAGGTGAACGCGTTCGGCGGCGCGATGACCGACTCGGTCATCGACAACGTCTGGATGCAGCACACCAAGGTCGGTGCCTGGATGGACGGCCCGATGAACAACTTCACGATCCGCAACAGCCGGATCCTCGACCAGACCGCCGACGGGGTCAACTTCCACACCGGCGTCACGAACTCGACGGTCACCAACACGTTCCTGCGCAACACCGGCGACGACGCGCTGGCGATGTGGGCCCAGAACGTGCCGAACGTCAACAACACCTTCAGCCACAACACGATCGGCGTCACGCTGCTCGCCAACCACCTGGTCAGCTACGGCGGCCGGGACATCAAGATCACCGACAACGTGGTGGCGGACTCGCTCAGCAACGGCGGCGGCATCCACGTCGCCAACCGCTATCCAGGCGTGCAGGGCGCCACCGCGGTGCACGGCACCTGGACGATCGCCCGCAACACCACGATCCGGGCCGGCAACTCCGACTACAACTGGAACTTCGGAGTCGGCGCGATCTGGTTCTCGGCGCTCAACGAGGCGTTCGCCAGTGACGCGACCATCAACATCACCGACACCGACATCCTGGACAGCTCCTACGCCGCCCTGCACTGGATCGAAGGGCAGACCCGGGGCATCAACTTCAACAACGTGAAGATCCAGGGCGCCGGCACGTACGCCCTGCAGGTGCAGGCGGCCAGCCAGGTCTCCTTCACCAACGTGGTGGCCACCGGCATCGCGCAGGCCAAGCCGATACACAACTGCGTCGGGTCGGGCTTCCAGATCACCCAGGGCGCCGGCAACTCCGGCTGGTACACCGCCACGCCCGACTGCGGGCCCTGGCCTGCTCCACAGTGGAACAACGGGCCGACCAACCCGCCGACCACCACGCCGCCGGTGCCGACCGGGCAGATCGTCGCCAACCCGAGCAGCCTCACCTTCGGCACGCAGAACCTCAACACCACCAGCGCCCCGCAGACCGTGACGTTGCGCAACAGCGGCACCGCCAACGCCCCGGTGTCCGGCATCTCGGTCAGCCCGGCCGACTTCAGCCAGACCAACAACTGCCCCTCGACGCTGGCACCGAACGCGACCTGCACGATGTCCGTCACGTTCCGGCCAACCGCCGCCGGCACCCGGGCCGGGATGGCGTTCGTCCAGACCACTCCGGGCGACCTGGTGATCGGGCTCTCCGGCGTCGGTTTCGACTCGGCCGGCAACCTCGCGGCGGGCCGCCCGGTCACCGCGACCACCAGCAACGGCCCCTACCCGGCGACCAACGCGGTCGACGGCAACGCGGCCTCCTACTGGGAGAGCAACAACGGGCAGTTCCCGCAGTCGCTGACGGTCGACCTCGGCAGTGCGCAGTCGGTCAACCGTCTGGTGCTCAAGCTGCCGACCAACTGGGAGACCCGCACCCAGAACATCACCGTTCTGGGCTCGACCGACGGCGGCTCATACGCGCAGATCCTCGGTGGCGCCAACTACGCCTTCAACCAGGGTTCGTCGGTGACGGTCAACCTGCCCGCGGGCACCCGGCGGTACGTCCGGCTGACCTTCAACAGCAACAACGTCTGGCCGGCCGCGCAGCTCTCCGAGCTCGAGGTGTACGGCGGCGGCGGGTCGACCGGCCCGGCGCTCGCCGTCACGCCCGGTGCGCTGACGTTCGCCAGTCGGCAGGTCAACACGACCAGCCCGGCGCAGCAGGTCAGCGTGACGAACACCGGCAACGCGAGCGCGTCGATCTCCGGCGTCTCGGTCACCGGCAACTACGCGCAGACCAACAACTGCGGGTCGCTGGCGGCCGGCGCGTCCTGCACCGTCAACGTCACCTTCACACCGACCGGCACGGGCACCCGCACCGGCTCGCTGTCGATCGCGTCCAACGCACCCGGCTCGCCGCACACGGTGAGCCTGTCCGGCGAGGGCACCACCACGACGCCACCGGTGACCAACCTCGCGCTCAACCGACCGATCGCCGAGACCAGCCACGCCGACGTCTACGGAGCCGGCAACGCGGTCGACGGTAACGCCAACAGCTACTGGGAGAGCGCCAACAACGCGTTCCCGCAGTCGGTCACCGTCGACCTGGGCAGCGCGCAGTCGGTCTCCCGGGTGGTGCTCAAACTGCCGCCGGCCACGGCCTGGGCGACCCGCACCCAGACGGTCGCGGTGCTCGGCTCGACCAACAACTCGTCCTTCACGACCCTGTCCGGCGCGGCCGGCCGAACCTTCAACCCCGCCTCCGGCAACACGGTGACCATCACGTTCACCGCGACGTCGCAGCGTTGGCTGCGGCTGACCTTCACCGGCAACACGGGCTGGCCCGCCGGCCAGCTATCCGAGTTCGAGGCCTACGCCTCCTGACCGCACAAAGGGGAGGGCCGCCCTGCCTTGGCGGCCCTCCCCGAAGCACCCCGTTCCCGACTCCACGGAAACCCTCACGGAAGAGGTGCAACCCCCATCATGTCCCGATCCCGGCACCGAAGTGTCACGTGGCGGTTAATTGCCGGCACACTCTCGACCCTGCTCGTCGGCTCCGCCCTCGCCGCCGTGTCCGCCAGCCCGGCCGCCGCGGCCGGTGGACCCAACCTCGCCGCCGGCAAGTCCGCGTCGGCCAGCAGCACCAACGCCGGCTTCGTCGCCGGCAACCTGACCGACGGCAACAAGGGCAGCTACTGGGAGAGCTCCGGTGCCCTGCCGCAGTGGGGCCAGGTCGACCTGGGCAGCACGGTCAGCATCGACCAGGTGGTGCTCAAACTCCCCGACGGCTGGGGCCAGCGCACCGAGACGCTGACGGTGCAGGGCAGCACGAACGGCACCAGCTTCTCGGCCATCACCTCCTCGGCCGGGCAGGTCTTCTCGCCCGGCAACAACAACACCGTCACCATCAACTTCGGCGCGACCAGCGCCCGCTATGTGCGGGTCAACATCACCGCCAACACGGGTTGGGGCGCCGCCCAGCTCTCCGAGCTCGAGGTGTACGGGGCCGCGACCTCGTCCAGCAACCTGGCGCTGAACAAGGCGACCAGTGAGAGCGGGCACTCCGACGTCTACGGCTCCGGCAACGTGGTTGACGGCAACCAGGGCACCTACTGGGAGAGCACCAACAACTCGTTCCCGGAGCATGTGCAGGTCGACCTCGGCTCCGCGGTGGCGGTCAACCGGGTCGTGCTGAAGCTGCCGGCGAGTGGCTGGGGCACCCGCACCCAGACGCTGGCCGTGCAGGGCAGCACCAACGGCACGTCGTTCAGCGACCTGTCTCCGTCGGCGGGCCGGGTGTTCGACCCGGCCAACGGCAACACGGTCTCGATCACCTTCAACCAGGCGACCACCAGGTACGTGCGGCTGAACATCACCGCCAACACCGCCTGGCCGGCCGGTCAGATCTCCGAGCTCGAGGTGTACGGGCCGACCACCGGTGACACGACCGCGCCGAGCACGCCGACCAACCTGGCGTTCACGCAGCCGGCCGCCGACCAGATCCGGCTGACCTGGACCGCCTCGACCGACAACGTCGGCGTGACGGGCTACGACATCTACGCCAACGGCCAGCTGCGCACCAGCGTCGGCAACGTGCTCACGTACACCGACACCCAGCCGGCCAGCGCGACGGTGGCCTACTTCGTGCGGGCCAAGGACGCGGCCGGCAACCAGTCGGGCAACAGCAACACGGTGACCCGGCAGGGCACCTCGACCGACACCCAGGCGCCCAGCGCACCGTCAGGTCTTGCCTACACCGAGCCCGGCTCCGGCCAGATCCGGCTGACCTGGAACGCCTCGACCGACAACGTCGGCGTCACGGGCTACGACGTCTACGCCAACGGCTCCGTGCGGGCCAGCGTCGCCGGCAACGTGCTCACCTACACCGACAGCCAGCCGTCGACGGCGACCGTGTCGTACTACGTCCGTGCCAAGGACGCCGCCGGCAACGTCTCGGGCAACAGCAACACCGTCACCCGCGCCGGAAGCGGTGGCCCGGGCGGCACGAACCTGGCCGTCGGCAAGCCGATCACCGGCTCGTCCACGGTGCACACGTTCGTCGCCGCGAACGCCAACGACGACTCGACCGCCACCTACTGGGAGGGCGCGCCGGGTGCGTACCCGAGCACGCTGACCGTCTCGCTCGGCGCGAACGCGAGCGTCAGCTCGGTGGTCGTCAAGCTGCCGCCGGGCACCGAGTGGGGTCCGCGCACGCAGACCTTCTCGATCCAGGGCCGCGAGCAGAGCTCGTCGACGTTCACCACGCTCGTCGGGTCCGCGACCTACAGCTTCAGCCCGACCTCGGGCGGCAACACGGTGACGATCCCGGCCAGCGCGAACGTCGCCGACGTGCGGCTCACCTTCACCGCCAACAGCGGGTCCTCCAACGGCCAGGTCGCCGAGTTCCAGGTGATCGGCACCCCGGCACCCAACCCGGACCTGACCGTCAGCGCCATCTCGGCGTCGCCGGCCAACCCGATCGAGACCGACGCCGATCACCCTGTCGGCCACGGTCCGCAACATCGGCAACGCGGGCTCCGGCGCCACCACCGTCGGCCTCTACCTGGGCACCACCAAGGTGGCCACGGCCAACGTCGGTGCGCTCGCGGCCGGCGCGCAGACCACCGTCACCTCGAACATCGGCCCGCGGGACGCCGGCACCTACCAGCTGGTGGCCAAGGTCGACGAGAGCAACACGGTGATCGAGCAGAGCGACGCCAACAACACCTTCACCGGTGGCAACCTGGTCGTCGGCCAGGTGCAGAGCTCCGACCTGATCGCGGGCAGCGTGAGCTGGTCGCCGAACAACCCGTCGGCCGGCCAGACGGTCACCTTCTCGGTGGCCATCCGCAACCAGGGCACGATCGCCTCGGCCAGCGGCGCGCACGGCATCACCCTGACCGTGCTCAACGAGTCCGGCTCCGTCGTCCGCACGCTGACCGGCTCGTTCAGCGGCGCGATCGCCGCCGGCGCCACCGCGCCCGCGGTCACCATGGGCACGTGGTCGGCCGCCAACGGCCGCTACACCGTGCGGGTCGTGCTGGCCGACGACGCCAACGAGCTGCCGGTCAAGCGGGCCAACAACACCAGTGACCGGTCGTTCTTCGCCGGTCGCGGCGCCAACCTGCCCTACGACATGTACGAGGCCGAGGACGGCACGATCGGCGGCGGTGCGCAGAACCTGGCACCGAACCGCACGATCGGCGACCTCGCCGGTGAGGCGTCCGGCCGCCGCGCGGTCCGGCTGCCCAGCAACGGGTCGTTCGTCCAGTGGACGACGCGCAACCCCACCAACACCCTCGTCGTCCGGTTCTCGATTCCGGACTCCGCGGGCGGTGGCGGCCAGTCGTCGTCGCTGAACATCTACGTCAACGGCACGCTGCACAAGGCGATCCCGCTCAACTCGCGGTACGCGTGGCTCTACGGCGCCGAGGCGAGCCCGAACAACTCGCCGGGCTCCGGCGGGCCGCGGCACATCTACGACGAGGCCAACATCATGTTGAACTCGTCGATCCCGGCCGGTGCCACGATCAAGCTGCAGAAGGACAGCGGCACCGAGGCGACGGTCGACTTCGTCAACCTGGAGCAGGTCGCGCCGCGGGCCAACCCGGACCCGGCCCGCTACAAGGTCCCGGCCGGCACCAGCCAGCAGGAGGTCCAGGCGGCCTTCGACGCGGCGCGGCAGGACACCACCTCGCTCGGCGTCTACCTGCCGGCGGGCACCTACGAGACCAGCAACAAGTTCCAGATCTACCTGCGGCCGATCAAGGTCGTCGGTGCCGGCATCTGGTACACCCGGTTCCAGACACCGCAGAGCCAGCAGGACACCAACGCCGGCTTCGACGTGCAGTCGTCCGCCAGTGGGTCGTCGTTCGAACACCTCGCCTTCTTCGGCAACTACACGTCCCGCCAGGACGGGCCGGGCAAGGTCTGGGGTGAGCTGCAGAACGTCGACAACATGACGATCGACAACGTCTGGGTCGAGCACACGATCTGTGCCTACTGGGGCGTCAGCGTGAGCGGTCTGAAGATCACCAACAGCCGCTTCCGCAACACGTTCGCCGACGCGGTCAACATGACCAACGGCAGCACGAACAACCTGATCTCCAACAACGAGGGCCGGGGCAACGGCGACGACGCGTTCGCATTGTTCTCGGCGACCGACGCGGGCGGCGGTGCGAACACGGGCAACGTGTTCGAGAACCTGTCCGCGACGGTCACCTGGCGGGCGGCCGGCATCGCGGTCTACGGCGGGCACAGCAACACGTTCCGCAACCTCTACATCGCCGACACGCTGACCTACTCCGGCATCACGATCAGCTCGCTCGACTTCGGCTATCCGTTCGTCGGGTTCGGGCCGCAGCAGACGATATTCGACAACATCTCGCTGAACCGGGTGGGCGGCCATTTCTGGGGCGCGCAGACATTCCCAGCCATCTGGGTGTTCTCCGCGTCCAAGGAGTTCCGGGCCATCCGGGTATCCAACGTGGACATCGTCGATCCGACGTACTCCGGGATCATGTTCCAGACGAAGTACACGGGCACCACGCCGGAGAACCCGGTGCAGGACACCGTCTTCACGAACATCTCGATCTCGGGTGCGCAGAAGAGCGGTGACGCGTTCGACGCCAAGTCCGGCTACGGCATCTGGGTCAACGAACTGCCCGAACCAGGGCAGGGCCCGGCGGTCGGCTCGGCGACGTTCAACAACCTGCGGTTCAGCAACAACTTCCAGGACATCAAGAACACGACGAGCACGTTCCAACTGATCATCAACAACTAAATCGAGACCGAGTGCCCCGGGGACAACGCCGAGTCCCCGGGGCACTCCTCGTCTCATCACCGAAGGGATGTTTCATGCGACGGGGGATGCTGGCTTCCGCGGCCATCGCCGTACTCCTGCTGGCCGGTTGTGGCGGTGACGACGGTGGCACGGCCACCGCGGCGCCGACCCCGACCGGTCCCGTGCCGGGCGCCGCGTGCCCGGGAATGGCCGAGACGGCCGGCGTCAAGCCGGTGCGGTTCGGCGTCGACGGCGCCACGAACCTCGCCGGCCTGATCGGGGGTTCCGGCAGCGTGGGCGTCGTGCTGGCGCACCAGGCCGAGGCCGACCTATGCCAGTGGATCCTGGGCTTCAACGAACTGATGGGCAAGGGCTACAAGGTTCTCGCGTTCGACTTCCACGGGCACGGCTCGTCGGAGAGCAGCGAGGTCGGCTTCGACGAAGACGTGGTCGCCGCCGCGGCGACCCTGCGGTCCGACGGTGCCACCTCGATCGTGCTGGTCGGTGCGTCGATGGGCGGCACGTTCTCGATCGCGGCGACGCCGAAGATCACGCCACCGGTGGCCGGCGTCGTGTCGGTGAGCGCGCCACTGGCGTACGGCGGGGTGAGCGCGCAACAGGAGGCGCCGAAGATCGCGGTGCCGGCGCTCTACCTGGCGAACGAGGACGACGGGCTGTTCGGCGACGCCGCTGTGGAGTTCAAGGCGGCTTCGACGGCCAGCCCGGACGCCCAGGCCCTGGTCACCTCGGGCGCGATTCACGGCGTACCGCTGGTGATCGAAGGCGGCGACGCGAAACTCCGCGCGGCGTTCTTCGCGTTCCTCACGAAGTACGCCCCGGCGTAAGGAAGGGCCCCCTGTTAACGCTTTCCGTATAGCAGGGGCCCCTTGTTAACGCTCCGCGGCGGGCGCGCCGTGGCGACCTTCGCCGCCCACGAATCGGGCGGCGCCCTCGGTCGCGCCCGCCGCGAGTGACTCCAGGCCGAACGCGAACTCAGCTTCCATCGTGCCGGCGTACACCGCGCGCCGGTCGTTGCGCAGGCACGCCTGCGGCAGCCGGGCCAGGTCTTCCGCGAGCTGCCGGGCGGCGACCAGGGCGCCACCGGCCGGGGCGAGGCGGTTGACCAGACCGATCTGGTGCGCCTCGACCGCGTCGACCGGGCGGCCGGTGAGAATCAGGTCCAGCGCCCGGCTCTCTCCGATCAGGCGGGGGAGTCGGACCGTGCCGCCGTCGATCAGCGGCACGCCCCAGCGCCGGCAGAAGACGCCGAGGACGGCGTCCTGAGCGGCGACCCGCAGGTCACACCAGAGCGCGAGCTCCAGGCCGCCGGCGACGGCGTGCCCCTCGATCGCGGCGATGACCGGTTTGGACAGTGCCATCCGGGTCGGCCCCATCGGGCCGTCACCGTCCGGTGCGACCCGGTTGCCGCGCTCGGTGCCGATCGCGCCGAGATCCGCGCCGGCGCAGAAGGTGCCGCCGGTGCCGGTCAGGATCGCGACCGCGGCCGTGTCGTCGGCGTCGAACGCCCGGAACGCCTCGGCCAAGGCCGCCGCGGTCGGCCCGTCGACAGCGTTGCGCTTGGCCGGCCGATCGATCAGCACGGTGATGACGGCGCCGTCCCGTTCGCTCCTAACGCTCATGCCGGGTCCCCACTGCGTGGTGACCCGCCCTGCCCGGGTGGGCTCTGCTGATGATGCCCTCGCCATGGCTCGGTCATGAGTCAACGATCACAGACCCTCGCACGGGTGACACGCGGAGGGGTTGACGTGCGCGTCCGGCCCGGCGTGCCAGCATAGCTGCGTCCTTTGTATATATACGGGGGTTTTATGAGACTTCATCGCTTCGCCACCATCTTCGCCGGGGCGCTCGCGGCCACTCTGCTCGCACCGGCCGTGGCCAATGCCGCGCCGATGAACAACCGGCCGTGGGTCACCGTCGTCGCGAGCCGGCTGGACAACCCGCGCGGCGTGACGGCCGGCCACAACGGCGCCATCCTGGTGGCGGAAGCCGGCCGGGGCGGTCGGAGCGACCGCTGCCTCGATTCCCCCGAGGGCGGCAAGCTCTGCCTCGGCCTCACCGGCGGCATCACCGCGGTGCGGCAGCAGGGCCAGCGCGGCACGTGGTCGCAACGACGGATCGTGGGCGGTCTTCCCTCGCTCGCGGGCCGCGACGGTGCTTCCGCGGTCGGGCCGCACGACGTGTCGCCCTACGGCGATGGTTCGTACGTGACCACGCTGGGGCTCGGCGGAACCGCACAGACCCGGTTCAAGCTGGGCTTCGGTGGCCTGCTGCTCGGGCAGAGCGCCGTGGTCAAGGCCGATGGCGACGGGGTGAGCATCCGCTCGCTCGGTGACCACGCGGCCTTCGAGACGCGGCGCGACCCCGACCGGCAGGGCGCGGACTCCAACCCGTACGGCGTTCTCGGCACCCGCAATGGCGTGGTGGCCACAGACGCGGGCGGCAACACGCTGCTCAGCGTCGACCGACGCGGCACGGTCTCCACGCTCGCGGTCTTCCCCAACCGGATGGTCCAGGGGCCGTCCGGCGATCGAGTGTCCATGCAGGCCGTGCCGACCTCGGTGGTCCGGGGGCCGGACGGCGCCTACTACGTCGGTCAGCTGACCGGCTTCCCGTTCCCGGTCGGCGGTGCGAGCGTCTTCCGGGTTGTGCCCGGCGAGCGGCCGACGGTCGTCGCGCGGGGCTTCACCAACATCATCGACCTCGCGTTCGACAGCCGAGGCCGGCTGCTGGTGTTGGAGATCGCGGCCAACGGGCTGCGCAGTGGTGACGAGACCGGCGCGCTGATCCGGGTCGACCGACGCGGCAACCGCACCGAGCTCGTGCCGGGCCGGCTGACCGCACCGGGCGGTCTCGCGTTCGGGGCCGACGGTTCGTTGTTCGTGACCAACAGGTCCACTTCCGCCGGCCGCGGCGAACTGCTGCGGATCGGCAACGTGTAACTTCTCTTCCCTCCTGAACGGCCCCCGGTCCACTTCGGACCGGGGGCCGTTCCTGTTCCTTCGTCAGGCGGCGGCGAGGACCAGGATGCCGAGCGTGAGCGCGCCGGCGGCGAGGAACAGCGCGCCGATCCAGAGCAGGGCGACCAGCGCGTTGGGCTTCGTCCGGCCGGCGCCCATCGAGGAGAAGAAGAACCCGGCGGGCATGAGGATCGCGGCGATCGGGATCGCGGTGCGGGCGAGCCAGCCCCAGAAGCCGTGCGCGCCCGCGGCGTCCGCGTACGGCAGCGCGACCAGGCTGAGGATCACGAAGACGCCGGCGTGGGCGTGCCCGGCGCGGGCGAACGCCTTCTGGAAGTCGGTCAGCTCGACCGCACCCCGGGCCACCTTGGTCAGGTAGTAACCACCGGTCTCGATGGTCACGATCGTGATCAGGAGCACCCCGGCGATCGCCAGCGACTGAGAGGTCAGAGCCACGGTGACCATCCAATCTTGACATTGGCTAGTAATCTTGACGGTGACAAGACTAGCCTGGAAGGCAGAGGGTTGGGAAGAGGGGGGCCTCGAGATGACCAAACCGCATGAGCGCGTGTCGAACGCCGAGCGCGAGTCGGCCGCCAGGATGCTCGCCGACGCGACCGGCGCCGGCTATCTCACGACCGAAGAGTTCGACGGGCGGGTCGCGGTCGCGTACTCGGCCGTCACCCGGGCGGACCTCGACCGGGTCGCCGCCGAGATCCCGTCGGAGTGGGTACGCGGCTGGGAGAAGTCCCGGCGCCGGGCCGATCGCCTGGTCGCCCAGCAGGCGTCGGCGCGCAAGCACCTGGCCGCCTACCTCGCCGGCAGCGGACTGATGATCACCATCTGGCTGGTGGTCGGCCTGGCCACCGGCGCGTGGTACCCGTGGCCGCTCTGGCCGATCCTGGGCTGGGGCTTCGGCGTCTACCACCAGACGAAGCCGCTCCGGCAAGCCCGGCAACTCCGCAACGAGCCCGGCGCCCGCCCGTTGGGACCCGGGACAGTTTTCTAACCGATCTTTGATGACTCGGGTTCGCGGTGGGCGCGATCGTTGCTCCCGCCAGAGAGCGCTGCGCTTCGCTCCGCTGCCAGGTTCGCGGCCGCGTGCTCCTAACCCAACAAACCCGGTGGGTGGGAGGTTCCCGCCGTCCGAACAGCGGCGGGAACCTCCCGCGCAGGTCAGTCGTCTCCGGCGCGGTGGCGGCCGCTGTCGACCGGGGTCCCGGCTGGTCGACGGCGTAGTCCGAAGACGGTGCCGACCTGCGCGCCTACGATGGCCGCCGCCGCGATGACGGCGGAGACGGCGAGCGGGCGGTTGATCTGCAGGCCTGATTCGGTGGTCTGGGGCGCGCCGGCCGCGATGTTGTCGCCCGGCGAGGCCGGCGGCAGCGGGACCACCACCGGCGGTCCGGGTGCCGGCAGCACCGGCGGCACGGTCACGGTTGGCGGCGCGGGCTGGACCGGGCTCGGCTGTGCCGGTTGCGTCGGGGTCGGCTGGCTCGGCTGGGCCGGTTGCGTCGGCGGTGGCTTTGTCGGGTCGTGGCCGTCGTCGATGCCGGGCTGGATCACCATGCCGCTCGCATGTGGACGGTAGCCGTGGTCGCGTGCGTCGTCGGGCAGCCGCAGCAGCTGCCCCGGGTAGATCCGGTCCGGATCCTCGATCTTGTTGATCCGGGCCAGTTCCGGGTAGTCCGTGAAGTCACCGACGTACCGGTCGGCGATCGCGCCCAGGTAGTCGCCGCGCTCCACCTGGTAGCGGGGCTCGTCGTCGCCGCCGCTCTGCCGGTGCGCGGCTGCCGGGAGGTCGCGGCTCTGCAGGTGCGCGGCTGCCGGGAGGTCGCGGCTCTGCAGGTGCGCGGCCGCTGGGAGGTCTCCGCTCTGCCGGTGCGCGGAGGCCGGGAGGTCGCCGCTCAGCCGGTGCGCGGCCATCGGGAGGTCTCCGCTCTGCCGATGCGCGGCCGCTGGGAGGTCGCCGCTCTGCCGGTGTGCGGCGGCCGGGAGCAGGTGGGCGACGCCGTTGTGGTGCACCGCGGCCGCGGGGGCCGGCGCCGTGGGGCTGACCCGCTCGGGTGCTGACGCCCACGGGGTTTCCGTCATGAGCGACGAGTGCGCGGTGGCGGCCGGCACGTGCAGCACCATCGGCTGGCCGGTCGCCGCGATCGCGGCCGTCGCCGGACTGCCGACCAGGATCAGTGCCGAACCGATCAGCGCCGCCGCCATCCGCTGCTGGCGGCGCAGCCCGGGTAGTCGCGGTGTCGGACGGCGCACGATCCGGAACGGCAGCTCGATCAGCACCGACACGGCGAACGTCCCCCAACCCAGCCAGCCGAGCACGGCCAGCGTCCGCACGAACAGGCGGCCGTCGTCGCGACTGGTCAACGCCGTGCCGATCTCGGCGAACGTGGGCAGGTGGTCGGGCAACGGGTTGCCGGCGAAGGCGAGCAGCGCGATCGGCGCGCCGCCGACGAGGCCGACCAGCACGACCAGCGCGCCCAGGCCGGTGACGATCTGCCCCACGCGTCGGGGCGCGGAAACACTCACGGATCCTCCTCGGGAAACGCATCGGTGGTGGTGACGAGCTCGACTGTGGCCTCGGCGCGCACCGGGTACGTGTCGTCGAAGCCGAAGAAGTCGAGCATCGCCGCGTCGTACGAGATGGTGACCGTGACCTGGAGGAACTGGGTGCTCTCGTTGCCGTCGTCGTCTTCGCCCACCGCCACGGTGCGGTCGACGATGGTCGGGTCCTCGAGGTTGTCGATGAAGGCCCGCGCGGCGGCGGTCGCGGCGGCCGGGTCGACCGCGGCGGGTGCGCCGGCGATCGCGTCCGCGATGTCGATCGCCTGGCCACCGGCCCGCGCGGCCTCGGCGGCGATGTTGGCGGCCCGCTGGTAGGCGCGGATCCGGCCGATCCCGTCGAAGGTCAGCCCGATCACGATCAGCACGCCGACCAGGGCGACCGCGATGAACACGCTGACCCGGCCGTGGTCCGAGCCGACTCCGGCGCCGGCGCCGCCCGCCGACGCCGGAGGTTCACGGCGGCCGGTCATCCGAGGCTCCGGCCGCGATACCAGTCCAGCGGCGAGGTGTAACGCGCGGACACGGTGGTCGTGGTGAGGTCGAGGAACGGGAATCCGGTGAAGTCGAGTGCGCAGTCAACGGTCACGGTCACCACCGGCGGCGGGCCTTCCTGCGGTCCGAAGTCGTTGTTGCCGAACGCGTTCGTCACATCGGGTGTGATGGTGCGGCTCGCACACAGCACGTCGAGCTCGTCGAGCGTGTCGTTGGCGGCGTCGGTGGCCGCGGCCACCGCCAGGTCGCCCTCGCGCTCGATCGAGGCCGCCCGGGCGGCGTCGTGCGCGGCCAGGTCGACGGCGTTCTGCGCGATGGTCACCCGGCCGACGAAGGACGCCACCACCATCAGCATGATGAAGGCCGGCAGCAGGATCGCCACCTCGACCGACGCCGCTCCGCGGTCTCCGGGAAGCTTCATGGCTGGTCCACTGTGAATCGTTCGACGGTGCCGTGCGCGGTCTGCTCCACGGCGAAGCGCATACCGGGGATGACCGACAGGGCCTGGCCGGTGACGGTGAACGCCACCTCGTCGGCCTCGGCCGGTGCGGCGGTGACCTCGGCCGAGGTGAGCCAGTCGCCGGTGTGGGTGAGGAACGCGTTGCCCTTGGCGATGCCGGCGCCCGGTGGTGCCTGGTAGGCCCGCTGCGCGCTGACCGCCTCCTGGGCCGCGGACAGCGCCGCCGAGCGGGCGATGAACACGGCCGCGATCTGGATGGCGAGGAACAGCAACAGGATGATCAGTGGCGCGACGATGGCGAGCTCGACCGGCGAGGCGCCGCGGTCGGACCCGCCCCGATCCTCGGGTACGTCCGGGTGCCGGCGCGCGGCGACCGCGTCCGTACCCGGGATCGGTAGTAGGGCCATGGTCAGCCTTCGCCGCCGCCGTCGAGCTCCTGGATGTCGCCCGACTGGTCCATGAAGTTGTTGGCCGTCGTCATCGCCCAGGCCACGACGATGCCGGCCATCAGGGCGAGGCCGACGATGATGATCGCGGTCGGCACCGGGTTGTCGCCCCGGTCCCCTTCGCCGCCGCGCAGGGCAGTGCGGATTCGCTGTAGTGCGACCACGTGCAGGTAGGCGAGGAACGCCATCGGACTTTCCTTTCGAACGCCCGGGGTCAGACACGGGTCAGGAACGGGTAGAGGACGAAGCCGAGGAGTACGAAGACGAGCAGCGCCCCGGGTACGTCGAGCCGGCTGGTGACCGCCTCGGCGCGGGCGAGGTTGTCGGTGCGGATCTGGTCGCGCAGCGAGTCGGCGCGGCTGCGCAGCGTCTCGTGCACCTGTGCGCCCTCGGTGCCGGAGGACTGCATGATCGCGCCGACGTCGCCGAGTTCCGGAAC
Source organism: uncultured Actinomycetota bacterium (assembly GCA_963840005.1). Lineage (GTDB taxonomy): Bacteria > Actinomycetota > Actinomycetes > Mycobacteriales > Micromonosporaceae > Asanoa. The sequence goes on from CAWIXO010000006.1 coordinate 124,329, forward strand.
GCCGATCTTCTCGGCCAGCTCGCGCAGTTCGTCCCAGGGCGAGTGCATCTGCATCTGGGCCATGCGCAGCGCCTCCCGGATCCGCTCGAACACCCAGCCGTCGCAGACCGCCGCCGCCTGCTCCAGCGACTGCACCGGCCCGTGCGCGGCGGACAGTTGCAACGCCACCAGGTCGAGGTAGGTGCAGACCGCCCGGCGTGAACTCGCGCCGGGCCCGCGTCGGCCTTGGCGAGCACGTCGCGGTGCGCCAGCATGAACGCGGCACGGCGCCAGGCCGAGACTGCCGAGCACCGGGACGACGAACGGCAGCCCGATGCCGAGCGATCTGGAAGATGACGCGTCGAGCAGCGCCGGGGTCGGCCAGCCCGATCAGCCGGAGCAGCAGCAGCGACAGCGCGTACTGCTCGGGGGTCTGGCCGAGCAGCGCCAGGTCGCGGTGCGGCGGGCGCAGCCAGCGGGACAGCCCGCCGAGCCAGTCGAGGTCGCGGCCGGCGCGGACGGCCGGGCCGACCGCGGCCCGGCTGGTGCAGCCGGCGCAGCGCCGGCGCCGAGCGCGGGTGAGGCCGGCAGCGACTCCCGGACCAGCAGGAAGACGCCGGCAGCCCGACCAGCGGCACCGCCGAGCACGCCGATGGCGAACGGCCAGTTGACGATCACGCGGACCGCCTCCTCGAGCTCGGGTGCGGCCAGGAACCGGGCCGGCTGTCGGCGGCAGGCTCATCGACCGGACCCAGGCCAGCAGGCCGACGAACGCGGCGCCGAGCACGACCATCACGACCTGGCCGGTCGGCGTGCCGTACGGGCTGCATGTAGTCGGGGTTGACCAGCCCGTACGCCGAGCACCAGCAGGGTCATCCCGGTGAGGAAGCGGACCGCGAACCGGGGCTGGGTGCGCTTGGCCTCGACCTCGCGCCGGGTGGCGACCTCGGCCGCCGCGGCCGTGGCGATCGAGCCGAGCACGTCGCCGAGCCGCTCGCCGCGGTCGGACAGGTGCAGGATCAGCGCGGCGACCACCTGGTCGCAGACCGGGTCGGCGATGTCGTCGGCGAACGCGAGCAGCGCCGTGCGGGCCTGCCAGCCGGCCTGCAGCCGGGCGGCGAGCAGCCGTACCTCGTCCTCGATCCGGCTCGGGCACGGTCGCGACGGTGCCGACGATCGCCTGCTGGAGGCCCTGCCCGGTGCTCGGAGACGTCCTTGAGCCGGCGGGTCCACTCGCCGACCGCCTCGATCCGGGCGATCGCCCGCTGCTCGGCCGCGCCCGACGGTGAACAGCCACGGCGTGCCCGGCACCGCGACCGCGACCAGCAGGCCCACCACCGGCAGCCCGGTGACCAGGAACGCCAGCGCGCCGGCGCCAGCCGCGCCGACCAGCAGCGATCTGGTGGCGCGCGCCGGTCCCGCGGGTTGCCGCTGGAACCGCGCCACAGTCGACTCAGGCCGGACGCGCCGGACGCCGGCCCGGGCCGGCCGGGTGGTGCCGACGACGCGCGACCACCGCCAGGACCAGCGCCGGCCACGCAGGCGGCCCCGGCGAGCACCGCGATCAGTTCGAGGTCGGCGGGCATCACATGGCGCCTGCCGCGGCTGCAGTCGGGTGTGCCGGGGCCGGCGCCAGGCACCGGCGCCGGCCTCGATGTAGCGGGTCAGCAGCCGCGCGTCGTAGCCGACCCGCAGCAGCTGGTCGCGGACCCGCTCCGGCAGGTGGCGGGGGACCGCCCGGCCGTCCGGGCCGGGCCCGAAGACGGTGGTGGTGGTGATCCGGTTGCGCTCGCCGACGCCGATCACCTCCTCGATGTGCGAGACGAACCGGTGTTTGCGGCCGCCGATCGCGGTCTCGTCCTCGATGGTGACGTAGACGATCAGGTCGAGCGCGTTGCCGGCCATCCGGCGGGCCTGGTCGACGGTCATCTCCCGGCCGTGCGACAGCGCCAGCTCGATGATCCGTTCGCTGACCCCGGCCGGGCGTACGGGCGTGGATGGTGCACATCGAACCCCGGCTGGTGGTCATCGCCTGGAGCATCGGCACGATCTCCCGGGACCGGACCTCGCCCACGATGATCCGCAGCACGCCCATCCGCAGCGACGAGCGGGATCAGGTCGGCGATGGTCACCTCGCCGGCCGGGCGGCCGTCGAAGCCGCGCTCGCCGTGGCCCTCCCGGGCCTCGAAGCTCATCACCGCGCGGTGCTTGCGCTCGCCGGCGGGCGGGCAGCAGCTCGCGGCTCTCCTCCAGCAGCACGTACGGCTCGTCGGCCGGGATCTCGTTCATCAGCGCCCGGATGACCGTGGTCTTACCGGCGCCGGCCAGCCCGGCGACCATGATGTTGAGCCCGGCCCGCATCGCCGCGCGGAGGAAGTCGCGCATCAGCGGGTCGATCATCTCGTCGAGGTCGGCCCGGGCGCCGGCGAGGTCGTCGAGGCGTCACGTCGAGGGTGTTGTGCTTGCCGGATCACCGCGTACGGGCGGTGGCTGACCAGGAACACCGCGGCCAGCCGGCTGCCGTCGGGCAGTTGCAGGTCGAGGGTGGGCTTCGAGGTCGACAGCGACCGCTCGGTCGAGCCGGCCCGGCGGGCGGCCGCCTGGAGGATCTCCACCATCTCGTCGTCGCTGTCGGCGATCGGCTCGCCCCAGTCGACGCCGCCGCCGTGCCGGGTGATCCGGACCTGGTCGCAGCCGAGGATGTGCACCTCTTCGATCGGTGTCGTCGACCAGCAGGGTCTGGAGCCGGCCGAGCCCGACCAGCTCGGCGGTGACCTGGTCGAGCAGGGCCCGCTCGTCGGCGGCGTGCAGCGGGGTGCCGGCCCGGCGGACCGCGTCGGCGTACGCGGCGACCACCGTCGACGGCGAGCCGGGCGCGTTCGAGGTCTTCCTCGCCCGGCGTGTACTCGCGGCCGCGCTGCCAGAGGGTGAGCCGTTCGGTCAGTTCCCGGCGCAGCTCGCGGACCACGGGCGAAGTCGACCCGTCGGCGCGGCTGTCGGGGGGTGGCTGGCGGTGCGTGCGGTGGGCGATGGGCGGCGGCGCCGGCGTCGGCTGCGCGTCGTCCGTCGGCGGTCCGGGCTGGTGGTGCCGCCCGTTGTGCAGCAGGGGCGGCACGGTCGAGGTGGCGTGCCCTCGGTGACTGCGGCGGGTCGTGGGAGACCGGCTCAAACCGCATCTGGCCCCCCTCCGCGACCGGCCAGGCCAGCCGGGCCCGCCGGCGGTCGAGGAGCGCTGTGCATCGGCACCTCCAGCGCGCCGGCCGCGCGCATCAGCGGCCGGTTCGGCGCGCACGGTGCCGCCGTGGCGCGAGCACCTCGGCGGTACGCGGATCGTGCGGCAAGCTGGGCGATCACCGGCAGCTTCAACGCCTTGCTGATCTCGGACTTCGGGTGCCCGTCGCCGACCACGCAGCAGCCGCAGGTTGCCCGGGCGGGACCCGGTGGTCGGTGAAGTCCCGCTCGATCGCCCGCGACCGCGCCGCGGGTGCCGGACAGGTCGGCCAGCCGGGCGCCGGTGACCACCAGCACCGTCGCCGCGGCCCGCAGCAACGGCCACGGCGGGTTCGGCGACCTGGATCCGGCCACAGTCGACCAGCACGTCGTAACGGCGGCTGGCCGCGGTCGAGCGCGCCGAAGAAGTCGGCGAACCGCTGCCAGAGCGGGGTCACGCTGCCGGCCTGCGCGGGGTCGACCACGCCGGGCAGCAGCAGCCGCTCCCGCCGGGGCGCGTCGAGGTCGACCAGCTGCGACCAGAAGTGCGCTTCCAGGTTGCCGTCGCGCAACTCGGCGACGGCCAGCTCGCCGATGCCGCGGCGGCCGTCCAGCGCGCCGCCGAGGTAGCCGGCGAGGATCGAGCCGCCGGCCGGGTCGCACTCGGCCAGCACCAGCCGGCGGTGCCAGGTCAGCGTGCAGGCCAGCGCCGCGGTGGTGACGCCGGGCGAGCCCTTGCCGGAGACCAGCGCGATGATCGCCATGCTCAGGCGCCGCGGTCGAGGACGACGGCGATCCGGTCGTCGTGCGGCGAGCAGCACGACCGCGGCGACGTCGGAGGACGTCGAGCGCCAGGTAGACCGTCGCGTTGCCGCGGCCGAGGGCCATGTCGATGACGGTGCGCGTCGTAGCGGGTGATCGCCGGTGGCGCGTCCTTGGCCGGCGTGCCGACCAGGATCACCTTGTCGCCCGGCAGCAGTCGCCGGGCCGGCACCTGGTCGGCCCGCAGGCCCAGCGCGACCTGCTGCTGCCCGGCGGTGAGCAGCGGCTTGTCGGTCAGCTGCGGCCAGGGTGAGCAGGGTGCCGGCATCAGCGTGACGGCCGCCCGCTTGCCGACCACCTGGGCCTGCTGGCTGGCCGGCACCGGCGCCAGCCCGGCGCCGCCGGCGACCTGCACGGTCACCAGGTCGTCGGCGGTCAGCGTGGTGCCCTGCGGCACCGGGCGGGCGACGGCGAGGTAGGAGCCGGTCGCCTTCACCGAGGTGATGGCGAAGGCGGCGCCGAGGCCGCCGAGCGCGATCAGCAGCACGGCGAGCCCGAGCAGCCCGGGGCGCATCCGGCGCTGCCGGATCACCTTGGGCGGGGCGACGGGCGCCGGCACCGGCAGGCGGCGTTGCTGTTGCGGGTCGGCGCGGTCACTTGGTCACCACCTGGAGTTCGTCGATCTGGATCTGCGCTGTCGTTGTCCCGGGTGACCCCTTGGATCGTGCCGTTCATCGCCACCCGCGACCCAGGTCACCGTCCAGGTGGTGGTCGCGTTGACGGTGTAGGTGCCGTTCTTCGGCTGGCCGCCCGGTAGCCGTCGTATCCGCAGGTCGGCGACTTGCCGCCCTGGCGGGCGTAGGGCGTGCCCGGGTTGGTGCAGGTCACCGTGTCGCCGTCGCCCATGTCCCAGACGATCTTGCCGACCACCGCCGTCAGGTTGACGGTGACGCCGCGTTCGGACTCGGTGGCGGTCAGCGGGCCCCAGGTGCTCTCGTCGTCGTTCGGGTCGGGGTCGGCCGGCACCCACAGCCAGATCGGCAGGCCGACCAGGCCGGGGCCGACGGCGGGGTCCGGCGCGATGCCGATGGCCGGCGGCAGCAGGTCGAGGCTGGCCAGCGCGCGGTCGGCGAGCTCGGCCGGGTCCGGCGGCGCGGCGAAGCCGGGCGGCGGGTCGTCGAGGATGACCGGCTCACCGCCGGCCAGTCCGCCGGCGCCGCAGCTGCGGATGTAGGAGGTGCTGCCCTCCGGGACGCCCGCCGGCTGCGGCTCGGCCACGCGGTAGTAGCAGCCGTCCGACGGGTTGAACCAGCCCAGCAGATCGTCCTAGCAGGGCACTTCCTCGCCGTCGCGCATGCACGGGCCCCCACCGCCGCCGCCGTTGCCATTGCCGCCACCACCGTTGCCGTTGCCACCGCCGTTGCCGGTCCCGCCGCCGCCCTCGCCCCAGCCCTCGCAGGTCGTCTGGTTGGGCGGGCACTCGGCACCGCCGTCGTCGGCCAGCGCGGCGAGGGTGCCGGTGAGCACCACCGCGAGGCCCGCGGTGAACACGCCGAACCGGGCCAGCCGGCGGCCGGTCAGCACGGCTGGTCCCGGTGCGCCAGGCCGGAGTTGATGAGCCAACGGCCGTCGGGATAGCGACTCGCGGTCGCCGTGGCGACGTAGCGGCCGGCGGCGTGGCCGGGAACCTTCTTTTTCGTCTTCGCGTCGACCATCGTGTAACCGGTGGCGTCGATGCAGTCCTGGATCGACACGGTCGCCGGCACGGAATCCAAGCTCACGGCCGTGACCCGTGGGTCGGAAATGAGTTTGCCGGTACGCATGGCACCGTGCTCCTTAATGTCACGAATGGTGGTCCGGACGCGGGTCAGAAGCGGGTCGCCAAGGTATTTCCTCAGCTCCGGATAGTTCGGGTCGGGAATTGTCTCGGCCTTTCTGGCGGCCGCGAGATAACCGGCGTACGCGTTTAGGGCGGACTTTGTCGCCGCGACCGTATTCGGGATTGGTCACGGCGGCCGGTGCGTCGTCGAATGTGGCCGTCGATGGCGGCTTGGAACCGCAGGCGGCCAGGGCCGCCACAAGCGCGACGGCGAGCGCGGCGCTCGCCGTTCGTGGTGCGGGCACGGTGCATCCTCCCTGCGTCGCCTGGGACCGTGGGGCGAAACTGGGCGTGGTGAGCCAAGGGTCGGACGATGATCCGACCACGTTTCACATTTATTAACTTGGATCGACTAAGCAGCGTTGGGTGAGCCGCACCGCCCGCTTTATGGTCGGTAGTGCAACACCCGAGGGCCGAGCATAGGCTGACGATCGCCGATGCAACAGAGGTGATCAGAAATAACACGTAGGGTCACGGCGGTCGCTGTGACCGGCCCGGAAGGATCAACGATGGCGGCGTTTTTCGGCTGGCTGCGACACTCGGGTACGCGCATCCCGCGCTCCTTATCATGCGACGGACAGCGTGTGCGACTCGCGCCGCGATATGCGCGAGACCGTCGGTTTGTGTCCGATTCATCGGATCGAAACTCCGGGCATTAGCGGACGCGCGTCGTCCACTGCCGCTGGCCGACTCCGGCTCGCTGGCCGCGGCCCGCCGAAGATCGACATTTGCGATCATGGCGTCACTCTCCGTGTCGATCTGGCGGTTGGCATGACGACGGGGGAACGGATACGGACGGCGCCGAACTGGCTACCTGCCGTGTTGGTCACGCCGCTGCTCCGGAGTCTGGCGCTGCGTCACGCGGTCCCGCCGGGCGAGCCGTGGCGGCGCGCCTGTCCGGCGTGCGGAGCCGCCGTCGGGTTCGCCGGTCCGTCGGGCGCGCTGACCCCGTCGGGTCGGTGTGGTGGCTGCGCCGGCCGGGTCGGGCCGCCGCCGTTCTCCGTCGAGGCGCTCGCCCTGGTGGCCGTCGTGGTCGGGCTGCTCGTGGTCCCGGTGCCGGTGCTGGCCGGCTATGCCTGGTGGGCGGCGCTTCGCCGTACCCCTGCGTGCTGGTCGATCTGGCCGTGCACCGGCTGCCGGACCGGTTGACGCTGCCCGCCGCGGCGGGGGTGGTGGTGCTGCTCGGCGTGGCCGCGGTGTTCGACGGCGGGTTCGACCGCTGGTGGCGCGTCGTGCTCGCCGGGCTCGCGGTGGCGCTCTTCTTCGCGGCGACCACGGTGCGTGCTCGGCCGGCGCGGGTTCGGCCTCGGCGACGCGAAGCTCGCGCTGAGCTGTGCCGCGCTGCTCGGCTGGTTCGGCTGGGGCGCGGTGCTGCTCGGCTGATGGCCGGCCTGGTCGCGTCGGCGCTGGTCAGCATCGCGTTGCTGATCGCCGGTCGGGTGCGGTGGTCGAGCCACCTGCCGTTCGGCCCGTTCCTGATCTTCGGCACGCTGCTGGCCCTGATTCTTGTCGGACCCTCGTCATAGCGTGTCCACGTGGTCACCATCGATGACGTGCGACGGCTCGCCAGCACTCTGCCGCGGGCCTACGAGGCGCTGGTCCGCGACCGGGTCAAGTTCCGGGTCGGGCACATCGTGTTCCTGTCCTTCTCGCCCGACGAGACGGTGATGGGTTTCGGCTATCCCAAGGAAGAGCGGGCCGCGCTGGTCGCCTCCGAGCCCGACAAGTTCCTCATGCCGATACCGTCCGACGAGCGCTACAACTGGGTCCGGGTCCGACTATCGGCGATCGACGAGACCGAGATGCGCGAGCTCGTCCTCGACTCCTGGCGGATGTGCGTCCCCAAGCGGGTCGCCCGCGAGTTCCTGGAGGCCGGCATGCCGGGTTAAGGCGCGAGAGCGAGCTAACGTCGCACGGGTGAGTGCGGAGACGATGGTCGGGTTCGGCCGCAAGCAGGCGTGGTTGGCGATCCGCGGCGGCGACCCGGGCGCGGTGGTCGAGGCGCTGGGCCTGCGCGACCTGGGGCCTGCCCCGTGGCGCGAGGGCGTCGACCTGGCGCACCTGACCGACGACCGGCTGGCGGTGACCCCGCCGCTGCCCGGCGCCCGCGACAACGAGTGGATCCTGGTCGCCGGCCGCCGGCTCTTCACCATCCCGAGCACGGTCGAGGCGGTCGCGCTCTCCGTCGCGTTGGGCACCGAGGTGCAGTTCTTCGCCACCCACCGGGTCGGCGAGCAGCACCGCTGGGTGCGCGCCGTCGACGGGGTGCTGGTACGCGCCTTCGACTTCGTCGGCGAAACCGGCGAGGTCACCGAGTGGCGCGGCGACCCGGACGACGCCGAGCGGTCGCTGGGCATCCCCGAGGCGGCCCCGGACCCAGACGACCTGCTGGTCGGTGAAGACGACGTGACCCGGCTGGCCGGCCAATGGAGCGTCGACCCCACGGCCCTCGACGGCCGCCCGGCACCCGGCCGCCTGCACGTCGCCGCCGCACCCGACTGACCGATGACGATCGCCTACGAATGGCGCGGCGCATTCGCCAACCCGGAGCTCAACACGCTGCACGCGGCGGGCTTCGGCCACGAGCCGACACACGACGACTGGTGGAGCCGGGTGCACCGCCACAGCCTCGGCTGGGTCTGCGCCCGCGACGGCGCGGCCCTGGTCGGCTTCGTCAACGTGGCCTGGGACGGCGCCAGCCACGCGTTCATCCTGGACACAGTGGTAGCCGCGACCGCTCAACGACAGGGCGTCGGCGCCCACCTGATCCGCCTAGCGGCCAAAGAAGCATCGGCAGCCGGCGCCGAGTGGCTACATGTCGACTTCGAACCCCACCTAAGCGCCTTCTACCTAGACCACTGCTCCTTCACCCCAACCGCCGCAGGCCTAATAGCCCTCACGGGGATGCTCTAGCTAGTGATCTCACCGGGCGGGTCTAACTCGAGATCTCACCGGCTTCGTGCCTTCGAGTTGACCCGTCGACCCGACCGTCGAGGTCGGTGCTGGCACCTGACGGGCCGCTCCCGAGCTGGTTGCGCTCCCGGGCGTCGGTGTTGACACTGCCGGGCAACTGCTCGCCACCGCTGGCGACAACCCCGACTGGCTTCGCTCGGAGGCCGCCTTCGCCCGGTTCTGCGGCGCCGCACCCATCCCGGTCAGCTCAGGACGCACCGACCGGCAGCGGCTGCACCGTGGCGGTGACCGGGACGCCAACAGCGCCCTCTGGCGCGTCGCCCCTGTCCGGATGCGCTGTCATCAACCCACGCGTGACTATGGCGTTCGCCGCACGAGCGAGGGCAAGGCCAAGACGGAGATCATGAGATGCCTCGAGCGCTACATTGCTCGCGAAACCCTTTACCCTGCTGAGAACCTAGGAGCGAGCAGTGGCGATCAACAAGGCCGGCAAGCTCTGGCGCGGTGAGAGCTTTGACGACCTCGCCACCTACGTTCGCACACACGAGGCCGGCGGCTATCCCGTCGCACACGTCAACGAACACCTCTGCTCCGAATGCGCGGGCGCAACCTTCCGCGTCCTGGTCGACGACGAGGAAGGCTGCGCCGTAGCCATCTGCGAACGCTGTCAAGCCCAGTCGGCCGTAGCGGACAGCGCCGATCATCTTCAAGACGCCGACCTCGGTGAGTGCGCCTGCCCCTGTGGAGGTGAGAGGTTCGCCGTCTCGGTGGGCTTCGCCCTCCGCGCAGACAACGAAGTCCGGTGGATCAGCGTGGGCTTACGATGCCTCACCGATGGAATTCTCGGCGTTTACACCGACTGGAAGATCGACTACGCCCCCACCGCACACCTTCTGGCGACTTCCTGAGCGACCCTCACTCAAATGGGAGCGTCAACGCCCTAACAATCAATCACCCGCCGCCGGGCCGTCCCCAACGCCCGCCGTCGGGCCGTGCCCAATACACCCGCCCTCGGGGCGTGCCCCGACGCCCGCCCTCGGGCCGTCCCCAACGCCCGCCGTAGGGGCGTGCCCCAAAGCCCCGCCCTCGGGGCGTGCCCCAAAGCCCGCCCTCGGGCTGTGCCCGATGTCCGCCCTATGGCGCTGCCTCTGTCCACAAGCGGCCCGGCGGCGGGCGTTTTGGGTGACCGCAACCGGCGGCGGACCTGGCAAGCGGAGCGCAGCGGAGCGATCCCCGGCGGGAGCAACGGTCGCGCCCCCGACGAACCCGGGACACAGACTTTGATCCGATCTGACAAACGAACGTCCGCGCTAGAGGCGGAAAGCCAGGTCGGGGGTGATCGACTGGGTGTCCATCTGCGCCTTCTGCAGCCGGCCGGAGTAGTCCCAGTTCATGGCCTGCCAGCGGGTGAACTGGTCGAGCACCCACACGCCGCGACTGGCGGCTGCCGTTGCCCGACTGGCCGTTGCCGCCGAAGGGCAGGTGCGCCTCCGCGCCCGAGGTCGAGTTGTTGACGCTGACCATGCCGGCCGCAGACGCCGGCGCGGAACGTGAACGCCGTCGTCGGGTCGTTCGTGTAGATCGACGACGAGAGGCCGTAGCCGGGCGCGTTGGCCAGCGCGATCGCCTCGTCGAGGTCGTCGGTAGGTCGTGACGCCGACGATCGGGCCGAAGGTCTCCGTCGTGGAACAGCTCGTCGTCCGGGCGGACGCCGTCGACGATCACCGGGTGGTAGAACAGCCCGGCCTCGGGTCGCCGACGAAGCCGGTGCGGGGGTTGTCCGGCGGTGATCCGGCCCGCGTCGGGCCGAGCACGCGTGTGGTGCGTCGCCGATCCAGGTCAGGTATTTCTCGTAGCGCGTCGGCGAACCGGTCGGTCGAGCATCGGTCCGTAGAGGACGTCTTCGCGGGTCGGGTCGCCGATCACGGCGTCGCGACAGCGGCCTTGCCGAGCGAGTCGACGAACGACGTCATGCACGGACTCGTGCACGATCGCCGTGCCCAGCGAGGTGCAGCGCTGCCCGGCCGTGCCGAAGCCGCCGAACAGCGCGCCCTCGACGGCCAGCGACAGGTCGGCGTCGGGGGTGACCACCATCGGGTTCTTGCCGCCCAGCTCCAGGCACGGCGTCTGCAGGTGGCGACCGCACAGCTCGCCGATCCGCGCGGCCGACCGCGGTCGAGCCGGTGAAGCCGACCTTGTCGACCAGGCCCTCGTCGAGCGCCTCGGCCAGGCCGTCGAAGGTGTCCGGCGCCGTCGGCGTGGACCAGTTCGAAGACGCCCGTCGGGCACGCCCGCGCGGCGCGACCAGCTCGCCAGGGCGGCGGCGCTCGCCGACGCGTACTCGGCGGGCTTCCAGACGACGGCGTTGCCGCAGAGCAGGGCGGGCACCAGGTACCAGGACGGGACCGCGACCGGGAAGTTGCCGGCCGTGATGATCGCGGCGACGCCGACCGGCACGCGGAACGTGAACAGCTGCTTGTCGGGCATCTCGCTGGGCACGGTCTGGCCGTAGAGCCGGCGGCCCTCGCCGAGGAAGAAGTCGCAGGTGTCGACGATCTCCTGCACCTCGCCGCGGGCCTCGGCGATCGGCTTGCCGATCTCGCGGGTGACGAGCTGCGCCAGCGTCTCGAGGTTGGCCTCGACGAGCCGGCCGAGGTTGCCGATGACCTGACCGCGCACCGGCGCGGGCACGTCGGCCCACCGCGCTGCGCGGCGCGCGCGGCGCGGCAGGCGGCGACGAAGCCGGCGGCGTCGGCCAGCGGCACCTCGGCGACGACGTCGTCGAGCCGGGCGGGGTTGACGGAGCGGTAGGTGGTCATGCCCACCACACTACGGAGTGACGGCCAGGTAGGGCGGCAGGTGCAGGCCGGCCGCGGATCGCGTCGCTGCACGGTGGCCGGGTCGGGCCGGGCGTCGACGGTGAGCACGTATTCCTTGCGGCGGAACAGTTCCAGCACCGGCTCGGTCTTGCCGTAGTAGTCGCGCAGCCGGGCCGCGAGCGCCTCGGGGGTGTCGTCGTCGCGGGTGACCAGGTGCCGCCGCAGACGTCGCACTTGCCCTCGATCTCGCGGGCGGTCGCGAGATGAGGTTGTAGTCCATCCCGCAGCTGGCGCAGAGCCGCCGGCTGAGCACCCGCTTCCGCACCTCGTCGTCGGGCAGGTCGAGGTGGATCACGCCGTCGATGTCGTAGCTCTCCAGGAAGAACGCGGCCTGGCGCACGTTGCGGGGGAAGCCGTCGATGAGAAAGCCGTAGTTCCAGTCGTGCTGCTGCAGCCGGTCGCGCACGATCGACTCGACCAGGTCGTCGGTCGACCAGTTCGCCCGCGGTCATCGTGCGGCGGACCAGGGCGCCGATCTTGGTGTGCTGCTGGACGTGCCAGCGCAGGATGTCGCCGACGCTGATGTGGGTCAGCTCGAGGTCGTCGGCGCATGCAGGGTGCTCTGGGTGCCCTTGCCGCTGCCCTGCACGCCCATGATCACGTACTTCCGCATGCGAAAACAGTCCCACCCTGGGGCGGGGCCGCGCCAACGCGATTCGATGGATCCATGTCTTGGAACGAACCGTTCCGTTCTGCTACAGTGAAACGGAACGGAACACGAACGTTCCGACGGAAGGTCGATGATGAACCCGTACCGCATCGACGATCCCCGCAGGCCGACCTCGACGACCTGCGCGCCCGGCTCGCCGGACCCGCTGGCCGGTCGCGCTGCCCGGCGCCGAGTGGTCGCGCGGCGTGCCGGTCGACTACCTGCGCGGGCTGGCCGACTACTGGGCCGACGGCTACGACTGGCGCGCCGCGCGAAGGCGCGGATCAACGAGCTCCCGCAGTTCACCACCGAGATCGACGGGCAGCAGATCCACTTCCTGCACGTCCGCTCGCCCGAGCCCGGCGCGCTGCCGCTGGTGCTCAGCCACGGCTGGCCCGGCTCGATCGTCGAGTTCCTCGACGTGATCGGCCCGCTGACCGACCCGCGGGCGCACGGCGGCGACCCGGCCGACGCGTTCCACGTGGTGATCCCGTCGATCCCCGGCTTCGGCTTCTCCGGCCAGGTCGCCGAGGCCGGCTGGGACAGCCGCCGGATCGCCGCGCGCGTTCGCCGAGCTGATGCGCCGGCTCGGCTACGCGCGCTACGGCGCGCAGGGCGGCGACTACGGCGCCTTCATCGCGCCGGACCTGGGCCGGGTCGACGCCGACCACGTCGTCGGCATCCACGTCAACGCGGCCACCTTCGGCTTCATCCCGTTCGGCGAGGTGCCGCCGAGCGAGCAGGCCACGATGACCGACGCCGAGAAGGTCCGGCTCGGCCGGCTCGCCAACTACATGCAGGACATGAACGGCTACTTCCAGATCCAGGCGACCCGGCCGCAGACCCTGGCGTACGCCCTGGCCGACTCGCCGGTCGGCCAGCTCGCCTGGATCGTCGAGAAGTTCCAGGAGTGGACCCACGGCGGCAAGCTGCCCGAGGACGCCGTCGACCGCGACCGACATCCTCACCAACGTGATGCTCTACTGGCTCACCAACACCGCCGGCACGTCGGCCGAACCTCTATTACGAGAGCATGCACAGCGGCAACTGGCCGACGCCGAGCGGCGTGCCGACCGGCGTCGCGGTCTTCGCCGAAGACGTGGCCATCCGCCGCTTCGCCGAGCAGACCAACACCATCACCCACTGGTCCGAGTTCGACCGCGGCGGCCACTTCGCCGCCCTGGAGGCCCCGGACCTGTTCGTCGACGACGTCCGCGCCTTCTTCCGCACGGTCCGCTAACGACGGGGCCGCCGCCGAACGCGCACCACCTCACAGGTGGTGCGCATTCGGCTCATGCGGCGCTCGATGTCGAAGGGAATGCGACTGGGTCGGGGAGTCCTTCAGGTCCGCGGTCGTGGGGAAGCCGGAATCGAGCCACCCAAGCGCCAACCCGGCCGAGTAACTGCTCCATGATTCGATCGCGAACCTCAGCAACGCGGGTACGAGCGAACTGTCTGCCGCCGTGGCGGCGACGGTTTCGGTCACCTCAACCGGTGGCCTCGCGGCAACCAGAGGAGTGGTTCGTGGGCCGGCTGAACGGGGGTGGCCGGGCCCAGATGACCCACGTCCCGACGGCGTCGAGCCCGAGCATCAAGTCTCGCTCGTCGATCTTGAGGATCGGCCTTGGCTGCTTCTGTCTCCGGCCCGGGGCGAACGCGGACGCGTTGGCGGCTAGCTGTCCGAGGTGCCGGCCTGGTCGCGGAGGTCGGCGGCCTCGTCTTCGGGCAGGCCGCGTAGGCCGTTCGCGCGGTGCTGGTCGGCCTGGTCGTCGATCCACTTGGCATGGGCCTCCCAGGCCGCCTGTTTGCTGGTGCCCAGTGCGGCCCCGATCTGGGCCCACGAGGCGCCGGCGGCACGGGCCGAGCGGACGCTGAGCTGCCGGCCGTAGCCCGCCTTGCGGGCCAGCACCTCGCTCAGTGCCAGCAGCTCCAAGGTCTCCTCCCGAGCAAGGGACGGCTCGCCCAAGGCCTCCCAGGTGCGGAGCTTGTCGAACCGGGCGGCGGCGGTAGCGAGCGTGTGTTCCCGCTCCAGCGCGTCGGGCGTCGTCATGACGCCCACGCTGCCGTCAAGCCAGCCTGACGTCAAGGATGTTCGCTCAGGGCCTATCCGGTCGATCGCGGCTGGGCTCCGGCGGGCCCGGACGACGACCGACCGCACGCGAAGAGTGGCCAGATAGGACCGCCGATATCCGACCACTCTCCGCGCACGCCCGGACGCCGTCCGGACCCCGCGTGAACACCACCGTGATCCACCGGATGGGCCTAGGGCGAAGCGGCCCGGGCGTCCAGTGCGGACGCCCGGGCTCGCTCCTCGCCGACTCCGCGCGCGATCGATTCCGCCAGCGAGCGGAACGCCGGGTCGGCGCCGGAATTCTGCTCGCCGGTGCAGAGTCGGGAGGTCTGGTCGAGGTGCGCGATCATCGCGGCCGCGAACCCGCGGTCGAAGTCCTTTCCGTTGGCGCCGGTCATCGTGGCGACTTGGGCTGCCGTGGGCATGCCGGGCATCTCGTGCTTCAGGTGCTCGTTCTCCGGAAGCGTGCGGCCGGCGGCCAGCTTGCGCAGTGAGTCGAGCTCGGAGACTCGGGCGCGCTTGGCCACCGACGCGTAGAGCTGCACGGCCGGGTCGCCACTGCGGCTCGGCACGAGATCGAAGACCGGCAGCAACCGCTCGTTCATCGCGATCAACAGCTGCAGCCACGCGATGTCGGTCGTGTTCGGACCGGATGCGGCCGGGTCCGGGCCCGGACCCGAGGTGGCGGTGGCGGGGGATCCGGACGCGCCCGAACCGCCGCGCTCCGGCTCCGAGCAGCCGCCGACGGCGCCGCCCAACAGGGCGAGCGAGACGAGCGCGAGCACGGCACGGCGGCGGGTCATCGGTCAGCTCCTCGACGGGGACGGTCGTCGCTGAGAGATCTTGGTTCGTCGATGAAATTATGCGAGAGAGCGCTCTCGCCAGAGGCCAGTTTGTGGGAGACTGCGATGCGTGTCAATCCCCGGAAAGCGCTCCCCGGGATATTGACGGAAGCCGAACCGAGGTTCAAACTCAGAGCCGCTCGGAGAGCGCTCTCCGAGCGCCACGCCCCCGTCCCGGCGTGCAACATGCGCGCGCCGCCTATCCCGTTAGGCAGGCACATGAGACCCGACGCACCGCCCCTCGCCGCACCACCCGAACCACCACCACGCCGACACTGGACCCGTCGCCAGTCCGCGCTGGCCGGCCTGGCCGTCGCCGCGCTGGTGGGCACCGTCCTGACCGTATCGTCCGCGGCGAGCGCCGCCGACGCGGTCATCTCCCAGGGCAAGCCGGCCACCGCGTCGTCGGTGGAGAACGCCGGCGTCCCGGCCTCCGCCGCCGTCGACGGCAACGCCGGCACCCGCTGGGCATCCGCCTTCTCCGATCCACAATGGATCCAGGTGGATCTCCAGGCGACCGCGACCATCACCCAGGTCACGCTCAACTGGGAGGCCGCGTACGCCCGGTCCTTCCAGATCCAGACCTCCGGCGACGGCACCAACTGGACCAACATCTACTCGACCACCACCGGCGCGGGCGGCACGCAGGTGCTGCCGGTCACCGGCAGCGGCCGGTACGTCCGCCTCAACGGCACCGCGCGGGCCACCGGCTACGGCTACAGCCTCTGGGAGTTCCAGGTGCACGGCACGTTCGGCGGCGGGCCCACCAACCCGCCCACCGGCTGCGGCACCACCAACGCCGCCCAGGGCAAACCGGCCACCGCGTCGTCGCTGCAAGGCGCCGGCTTCCCGGCGAGTGCCGCGGTCGACGGCAACGCCGGCACCCGCTGGTCGTCGCTCGCCGCAGATCCACAGTGGATCCGCATCGACCTCGGCAGCGTGCAGAACATCTGCCAGGTGGTGCTCCAGTGGGAGGCCGCGTACGGGCGGGCGTTCCAGATCCAGACGAGCAACAACGACTCGACCTGGGCCAACATCTACAGCACCACGACCGGCACCGGCGGCACACAGACGATCAACGTCAACGCCGCCGCGCGTTACCTGCGCATCTACGGCACCGCCCGGGGCACGGCCTACGGCTACTCACTCTGGGAGCTTCGAATCTTCACCGGCACGGGCACCACCCCGACTGACCCGCCGACCGGGGAGCCGGTCGAACCCACCGACCCGCGCAACCCCAACTTCGGGCCCAACACCATCGTGTACGACCCGTCGACGCCGACCGCGACCATCCAGAGTCGGCTCAACAGCATCTTCACCCAGCAGGAACGCAACCAGTTCGGCCCCGAGCGGTACGCCGTGCTGTTCAAGCCGGGCAACTACACCGCCGACGTCAACCTCGGCTTCTTCACCCAGGTCGCCGGGCTCGGCATGTCGCCGGACGACGTCAACCTCAACGGCCACGTACGCGCCGAGGCGTTCTGGTTCGGCGGCAACGCCACCCAGAACTTCTGGCGGGCGGCCGAGAACCTGAGCGTGACGCTGCCGGCCGGCGTGAGCGTGGAGCGCTGGGCGGTCTCGCAGGCGGCACCGTACCGGCGGATGCACCTGCGCGGCGGCGGCAACCAGATCCAGCTCTGGAACGGCGGCGACGGCTGGTCGAGCGGCGGCTTCATGGCCGACACCAAGATCGACGGCATGGTCGTCTCCGGCTCGCAGCAGCAGTGGTACTCGCGCAACAGCGAGTTCGGCTCGTGGTCCGGATCGGTCTGGAACATGGTGTTCCAGGGCGTGACCGGCGCGCCGGCCAACCACTTCCCGAACCCGTCGCACACGGTCGTCGCCAACACCCCGACCGTGCGGGAGAAGCCGTTCCTCTACGTCGACGGCACGGGCGAGTACCGGGTGTTCGTGCCCGCGCTGCGCGCCAACTCGGTCGGCACCACGTGGTTCAACAAGACGCCGGCGGGCTCGTCGCTGTCGCTGTCGACGTTCTTCATCGTGCGGCCGGGCACCCCGGTCGCCACCATCAACCTCGCGCTGGCGCAGGGTAAGAACCTGCTCTTCACCCCCGGCGTGCACCACGTCAACGCGCCGATCCAGGTCAACCGGGCCGACACCGTCGTCCTGGGTCTCGGCCTCGCCACCATCCAGACCGACAACGGCTCGGTGGGCATGCGGATCGCCGACGTCAACGGCGTCAAGGTCGGCGGCATCATGTTCGAGGCCGGCGCGACCAACTCGCCGGTGCTGATGGAGGTCGGCCCGGCCGGCTCCAGCGCGGACCACGCCGCCAACCCGGTCTCGCTGCACGACGTGTTCTTCCGCATCGGCGGCCCGGGCGTCGGTCGTGCGACCAACACCCTGACCATCAACAGCGACGACGTCATCGGCGACCACATGTGGCTATGGCGCGCCGACCACGGCGACGGGGTGGGGTGGTCGGTCAACACCGCCGACACGGGCCTGACCGTCAACGGCGACGACGTCACCATGTACGGCCTGTTCGTCGAGCACTTCCAGAAGTACCAGACGATCTGGAACGGCGAGCGCGGCCGGACGTACTTCTATCAGAACGAGTTCCCGTACGAGATGCCGAACCAGGCGTCGTGGATGAACGGGACGACCCGTGGGTACGCGGCCTACAAGGTCAACGACGCGGTCAACGAACACTTCGCCATCGGCCTCGGCTCGTACTGTGTGTTCACATTGGACGAATCGGTGGTCGCGGAGAGATCGTTCGAGGTGCCGACCAAGGCGGGCGTGCGGTTCCAGAACATGGTGACCGTGTCGCTCGGCGGCGCGGGCACGATCAACCGCATCATCAACAACAGCGGCGGCACGGCGCGCGCCGGAGCCGAAATCCAGTACCTGAACAACTACCCGTGAGGTCAGTCCGCTGACAGCACCTGATTGATCGCGTGTTCGCCGGCATCCGCCAAACCGGGGTGGATGTCGGCGAACACGGCTATCGCGGTGCCGATGGCCAACGCCCAGGCGCGGGCCCGCCGCCAGGTCGCCGCGTCGGCGTCGATGCCCGCGCGGAACACCGCCCGCCCGGCGGCGTCGAACACGAGCCAGGCGGCGGCCAGGTCGGTGGCCGGGTCACCGGCGGTCAGGTCGCCGAAGTCGAGCACCGCGGCCAGCGTGGCCGGCTGCCCGCGCAGCACGAGGTTGGCCGGGTGCGGGTCGCCGTGCAGCCAGACCGGCGGTCCGTCCCAGCCCGGTGTGGTCAGCAGCTCGTCCCAGAGCCCGCGCAGTTCGTCTTCCCGGGCGAGCTTGCCGCTGGTCAGCCGGTCCTGGATCTGCTCGTCGCGATGGGCCAGCGGCACGCCGCGCACCGGGTTGGCCGGCGCGTCGGCCGGCGCCGGCACGTGCAGCCGGTTCATGAACTCCGCCAGCTCGCCGGCGACCGCGCGGCGCTCGACGACCGGCACCATCGAGGCGATCTCACCGTCGACCCACGCGCAGATCGACCACGGCCACGGAAAACCCTGCCCGGGCGCGCCGATCCGCAGGGGCACCGGCACGGCGACCGGCAGGTGCGACGCCAGCGTCGGCAACCAGCGCTGCTCGTTGACGAGCAGCGCGACGGCGACCTGGCGGCGGGGCAGCCGCACGCAGAGGTCGTCGCCGAGCCGGAAGATCGCGTTGTCCCAGCCGTTGGCGACCAGCCGGAGGGGCTTGTCGGCGAGGTCGGGGTGCTGCGCGCGGAGCAGCCCGGCGACCAGCTCCTGGTCGATGTCGATGTCGGCGATGGGCGCGGTCATCGCACCATTCTGCCGGCCATACCCGATCGGCATCGGCCACGACGTAAGCGGTATTGGCGGCCGTCTACGCCCGGACGCAGGGTTGATGGCATGACTGATGTTCAGCAACGAGTGGTCGTACTGGGTGGCACCTCCGGACTCGGCTTCGCCGTAGCCGACCTACTCGGTTCGCGCGGCGCGGAGGTCGTGGTGGTGTCGAGCCGGCAGGCCAGCGTCGACAAGGCGCTCGCCAAACTGCCCGCCGGCGCCAGCGGGCACGCCGTCGACCTGCGCGACGAGGACGCGGTCCGGCAGCTGTTCGAGCGGATCGGCCCCTTCGACCACCTGGTCTACACAGCCGGCGAGCCGCTGCGGCTGCTCACCGCCGCGGACATGCCGATCGAAACGGCCCAGAACTTCTTCGGGCTGCGGTTCTTCAGCGTCCTGGCGGCGGTCAAGCACGCGGCGCCCCGGATCCGCCCGGGCGGCTCGATCACACTGACCACGGGCTCGGCGGGCGAACGCCCATCGGCAGGCTGGTCGGTCGCATCTGCCATCTGCGGCGCGGTGAGCTCACTGACCAAGGCGCTGGCGATCGAACTCGCTCCGCTGCGGGTCAACGCCGTCGCGCCCGGGGTGACCCGGTCGCCGCTGTGGGCCGGCCTGGGCGAGGACGACCGGGACGCCTACTACCGCCAGGTCGGCGATTCGCTGCCGCTCGGCCGGGTGGGCGAGACCGACGAGGTCGCCCGCGCCTACGCCTACCTGATCGAGGAGCCCTTCTCCACGGGCACCGTCCTCGCCGTCGACGGCGGGGCTCTGGTCGCTTAGACGCGACCGCCTGCAACGCGGATGGCCGGTCTGCAGGGCGGATGGCCGGTTGCCGGCCTGCCGGGCGGGTTGCCGGTCTGCTGGTCTGCAGGGCGGACGGCCGGTCTGCCGCGCCGCAAGCCGATGGCCGCCCCGCAAGGCGATGGCACGACGGGCCGCGAGGCCCCATGGCAGAGTGGCGGGCCCGCAAGGTCCATCGCGGGCCGGCCGGGGGTAGCTGTCAGGCGGGGCGCTAGTTGCGCAGGAGGTGGGCGGCGAGTTCGGCGAAGCGTTCGACGTCCGTGGAGCTGCGGTGGTCGCTGTAGGCGAGTGCGACCTGGTTGTCGGCCAGGCCGTCGACGGGGGAGTAGGCGACGTCCGGGCGCGTGTAGAGCGCCGCCGTCGAGCGGGGGACGATGATGATCCCTTCTTCGGCGGCTACGTGTTCGAGCTTCTCCTCCATCGTCGAGCCGGGGCCGGAACGCCACTGTCGCGGGTTGGCGCCCTCGCGTTGCTCGCGGGCGATGTCGCGCCACTCGGGCACCAGGTCCGGATCCTGCAGCAGGTGCTCGTCGGCTAGGTCGCTGACGTGTACGCGCTCTTTCCCGGCGAGCCGGTGCGCCGCGGGCAGGGCGACCACCCGCGGTTCGGCGAAGAGGGGCACGATGCTCAACCCCTCGGCGGCAACGGGCAGTCGCACGAAGCTGACGTCCGCCCGCCCGTCGTGCAGCACCGCCACCTGCTCGTAGTAGGAGGTGCGCAGCACGTCGACCGTCACTCCCGGGCGGGCGTCACCGAACGCCCGCACCACCGGCGTGACCAGGATGCCCGGCATGAAGGCGACGGTGAACCGCGCGGTGCCGCGGGCGGCCAGCCGCGCTCGGCGCTCCATCGCCTCCGACGCGGCCAGCATCGGGCGGGCGTCGAGGAGCAGCTGTGTCCCGGCGGCGGTCAGCTCGGTGCCCCGGCTCGACCGTTCGAAGAGCTCGATGTGCAGTTCCTGCTCCAGCGCCCGGATCTGCCGGCTGAGCGCGGGTTGGGCGATCCGCAGTCGCTGGGCCGCCCGCCCGAAGTTCAGTTCCTCCGCGACGGCGACGAAATAGCGCAACTTTCGCAAGTCAAGATCCACGCCAAACCCCTGTCCAGAACGCTACCCCCGCGGGTCAGGGCGAGCTCTGCAGCGGCTTGAACGCGGCCCGGAACAGCCTGGGGCCGAGCCGCCGCAGCACCACGTCGCGCAGGGCCGGCGGCAGGTGTCGGGCCTTGTCACGGCGGCGGGTCTGGTCGCGTACCCAGCGGGCGCGGTCGGCGCGGCGCCGGGCGTAGGCATCGAGGTCGTCGTGCAGGTCCGCCAGCACCAGCGCGTCCTCCAGCGCGAGCGCCGCGCCCTGCGCCATGTTCGGCGAGTAGGCGTGTGCGGCATCGCCGATCAGGACGGTCTTCCCGCGTACCACGGAGTCGAGGTACACCTCCTCGATAGCGCCGGCGTGCACGTCCGTGGCCCGTGCGACCAGGTCGCGCACCGTCTCGGGGAACTCGGCGAACAGCGCACGCCAGTCGTCCGGCGGCGTGGTCGCGGTCAGGTCGGCGTAGCAGTAGGCCCGCCCGCCGCCCAGCGAGACGGCGAGGAACGTGCGTCCCTTTCCTTGCCAGGTGCACCAGAGGTGCTCGACGGGATAGCCGTCGACGATGAACCGCCAGGCCAGCTCGCCCACCGGTCGAGGAGCGGCCGCGTCCGGGAAGACCCACTCGCGCACCGCCGAGCGGATCCCGTCGGCACCGATCACCAGGTCGTAGCCGGCCGCGTCGGCCGAGTCAAAGCTCTTCACGGTGACCTCGGTGTCGAGCCCGCCGCGCAGGATCCGCCGCAGATCGGCGTGCCGCACCGCGACGCTCGGACCGATCCCACCCCAGACCTCGTCGATCGTCAGGTCGATCAGCCCGCGGCCGCGGTGGTCGAGCAGCCGCACCCGGTGGATCTCGTGCGCGGCGGCCCGGATCTCGTCGCCGAACCCGAGCGAGGTCAGCGCCCGCACCGCGTTGGCCGGCAGGTAGATGCCAGTGCCCGCGCTCTCCGCCCGCGGGTTCTGCTCGAACACGTCGGCCCGGATCCCCTTGGCCTGAAGCGCATGCGCCGCACCGAGCCCGGCGATCCCGCCGCCAACGATCAACACCCGTGGATGGCTCATCCCGTCAGTCTCCTCCGCAACCCTTGCAGCCGCCTTGCAGAGGTTACAAACCGGACATGCCCGAGCTGCTGCTCACCCTCCCATCGCTCCCGCCAGGTCGACGTCGGACGGTCCTTCCGCGTTCAACGGGCTGTTCCCCTGTCCGTGAGAGTGGTGCGGCCGGTCGAGCCGGAGGATTTGATGCGCTCGAGGACATGGTCCGGGTCCACGGTGGTCCGGACCGTCGCTCCCGCCGGATCCGCTCGCCGACGCTTCGCTCGCCAGATCCGCGCCCGGTCGCCCGCATTCGGTTGGCGCGGTCATTCATGGGCGATGGTCGGACAGTCGCGTCGGATCCGCGGTAGCGCAGGGGAGACCGACGCTCAGGTCGGCCCGATGCGGTTGTCGTGACCTGCCAATCCGTTGTGGACAATCCAGAACTGAAAGGACCGGGTCGCGATGGTCAGTCTCATGGTGATGAGTACCGCGCCGCGCCTCGAAGGTTCACGCGCGAGACGACCGGCTTGACGAGGTCAGCGCCGAGGCAGCGGGCCCACGTACACCCAGGCGCCGGATTCGCGAACGAACCGGCTGCGTTCGTGCAGCTCGTCGGTCTGGCCGGCCTGCCGATACACGGCCCGGAACTCGACCGTGCCGGTCGGGTCCGACTCGCCGCCCTTGACCGCCTCCAGCACCTCCAGCCGGACCCAGCGCTGGCCGGGATCCAGTTCCAGCGACTCCGGCCTGGTGCTGCTGTGCCACGTCCGCAGCAGATAGTCGGCATCCCCGACCGCGAAGGCGCTGAACCGCGATCGCATCAACTGCGAGGCCGTCGAGGCGACGGCGGCCCCGCGATGCAGCGGCCCGCAGCACGACGCATAGTCGAGCCCGGAGCCGCAGGGACACGCACGCTTGGCCACCGACCCATTCTGGTCGCGACGTAAATGTGGGCGGCCGCGGGACCCCCGACCCGCGACCGCCCACCCATCTCAGGAAAGTCAGCTCACTTCGCGCTTGAGCAGGCGGACCAGGCCCAGCACGCTGGGCAGCACGACCCAGAGCCCGATGGACGCGGCCAGCTTCGCCCACTCGCCGCCGGTCAGGGCGGCGTCCTCGAACAGCGGCGTCGAGGTCACCGACAGATCGAGCCACTCGGACGTGGTGTGCAGGCCCGAGATCATGTTCGTGAGCACGGACCAGATGGTCGGGACCACGAAGTACAGCACGATCGCCACGGCCGAGTTCATGAACAGCATGCCGAACCCGAGACCGAACAACACGTTGACGACGTTGAACAGCAGCGCGTACCCCAGCAGCAGGCCGCCGAACGACCAGCTTCCGGACGCGCCGTCCATCCCGCCCGCGATCACGTTGCCGATCGCGGCGAAGGCGAGGCTGGGTACGAGCGCCAGGATGCCGAGCACGACCGAGGCGAAGGCCTTCGCGATCACGATCCGCTGCCGTTGCGGTGTCAGCGCGAACGTGGTCAGCGCCGTGCGCTGGGTCCACTCGCTGGTCACCGAGAGGATGCCGAGCACCGGCAGCAGCACGGCGACCGGGAACAGCGTCGACTGGAACAGGTTCTTGAAGTTCAGGTCCGACGGGTCGGCGGCGAACAGCTGGATCACGACGATCGCCACCGAGATCAGCGCGGTCGCCACCATCAGCCAGAAGCCGGCCCGGGTGTCGGCCATCTTGCGCAGCTCGATCCCGGTGAGCCGGACCAGCCCGGGCCGGGCGAAGGTCCGGGGCGCCGCCATCGGCGTACGCGTCTCCGTCATGGTCGCGGTCATCGCGCGGTCTCCTTGGCCTCGCCGGCGGTCAGGGTCAGGAACAGTTCTTCGAGTCCGCCGGTGTCGACCGGGCGCAGCTCCAGCAGGACGGCCGAGATGCTGGCCGCCACCTGCCCGACCTGCTCCGCCTCGGCCTGCACGGTCAGCGCACCGTCGGCGCTCGCGGTCGCCGGCCAGGCCGGCCCGCTCGAGGGCCTTCTGGAGCGTGCCGGGATCCAGCGCGCGCACCCGCACGCCACCGGCGGCGAGCAGCTCCTCCTTGCTGCCGTTGGCCACGATTCGACCGCCCCCGATAACCACGAGTCGATCCGCGACCGCCTCCACCTCGCGCAGCAGGTGTGAGGAGAGCAACACGGTGCCGCCCCGGTCGGCGAAGTCGCGCAGCAGGCCGCGCATCCAGAAGATGCCCTCGGGGTCGAGGCCGTTGGCCGGCTCGTCGAGGATCAGCACCCGCGGGTCGCCGAGCAAGGCGTGCGCGATGCCGAGCCGCTGCCGCATGCCGAGCGAGTAGCCGCGGACCCGGCGCTTGGCCGCCGGGCCGGCCAGCCCGACCAGCGAGAGGAGCTCGTCCACCCGGGCCTGACCCATCCCCTGCGTACGGGCCGACAGGGTGAGCACCTCGCGACCGGTCCGGCCCGGCGTGCTGTGCGGACGCGTCCAGCAGCACCCCGACCTCACGCGCCGGGTTGGGCAGCTGCCGGTACGGCTTCCCGGCGACCGTCGACTCGCCCGCGGTCGGCGGGGTGAGCCCGGTGATCATGCGCATCGTGGTCGACTTGCCGGCGCCGTTGGGGCCGAGGAAGCCGGTCACGGTGCCTGGCTCGCACTCGAACGACACGTCGTTGACGGCCGTGTGCGCCCCGTAGCGCTTCGTCAAGCTGGTCACACTGATCATGCCGTTAAGCCTGCCGGTGCCGGGTGGTCCAGCGCGTCGGGCCAAGGTCGATGACCGCGCGCCGAAGGTAGGCCGGCTGATAGCGACTTTGGTCTGATGCCGTGTGCGCCGAGTGGTCGTACCATTTGATCATGAGTCTGGCAACCCGTGACGGCCCGGACATACCGTCCCTGCTGCCGGGCGGCCTGCTCCGCACCGTCGACGCCGCGCGGCCCGTCAGGCGCTCGACCCGCGACTGGGTCGTCGACTGGGTCATCTTCGTGCTGGCTCGTGGCTGTCGGTCGTCGACCTTCGCTCGGCCAGCGTCTGGAACGACGACAGCCTCGCCGCTCTGGGCGCGCTGGCTCGACATCGCGCCTCGGGCGTGGTCTCGCCGGGGCTGCTCTGGTTGCGCCGCCGGTGGCCGGTCGCCGATCGCGTTGATCATGGTGCCGATCGGCGGTGTGTCTCGATGGCCGCCGCGATCTCGCTGCTGATCGTGCTGTTCACCGTCGCGGTGCACCGCCGGTTCGGCGTCTCGGCGACCGATCGCGTGCTCAGCGCCGGCCACCAACGCCGATCTTCCTAGCGCTGGCGGCCGGATCCGGACCTGCCGTACTGGCTGGTGACTGCGCGTTCGCGGTGATCGCCACCGTCGCGGTGTTCGCCTGGGGGATGTTCGTCCGGGCCCGGCGCCAGCTGGTGGTGTCGCTGCACGACCGGGCCGAGCGGGCCGAGTCCGAGCAGCAGCTCCGGGTCGCCCAGGCCCAGCACCTCGAGCGCACCCGGATCGCCCGCGAGATGCACGACGTGCTGGCCCACCGCATCTCGCTGCTCAGCCTGCACGCGGGTGCGCTGGAGATCCGTCCGGACGCGCCGCCGGACGAGGTGGCCAGGGCGGCCGGGGTGATCCGCGGCAGCGCTCACCAGGCGCTCCAGGACCTGCGCGAGGTGATCGGGGTGCTCCGCGAGGAAGACGGCGGAGCCGATCCGCCCGCAGCCGACCCTCGCCGACGTGACGGCGCTGATCGAGGAGTCCCGCGGCGCCGGCATGAAGGTACGGGTCGACTGCCGGCTGGACGACCTCGACGCCGTGCCGGCCGCGGTCGGTCGCAACGCGTACCGGATCGTCCAGGAGGGCTTGACCAACGCCCGCAAGCACGCCGCGGGGGTGCTGGTCGACATCAGCTTCGAGGGCACGGCCGGCGACGGCCTGACCGTCCTGGTCCGCAACGCGGCGCCGGTCGGCGTGCCCGCGTCGATCCCCGGCGCCGGCACCGGCATCGTCGGTCTGGTCGAGCGCACCGGGCTGGCCGGGGGCCGGCTGACCCACGGCCGCACCGACAAGGGCGACTTCGAGCTACGCGCCTGGCTGCCGTGGCCGGCATGACCGACGAGCCTGTCCGGGTGTTGATCGTCGACGACGATGCGCTGGTCCGTGCCGGGCTTTCGATGATCCTCGGCGGCAACCCGGCGCTGGTCGTGGTCGGCGAGGCCGCCGACGGCAGTGAGGTCGCGGCCGCGGTGGCCGAGGTCCGGCCCGACGTGGTGCTGATGGACATCCGGATGCCGAAGATGGACGGGCTGACCGCCACCGAGCGGCTGCGCCGGGTCGCGGGCGCGCCGGAGGTGCTGGTGCTGACCACCTTCGAGGCGGACGAGTACGTGCTGCGCGCGCTGCGGGCCGGCGCCAGCGGCTTCCTGCTCAAGGACACGCCGCCGGCGGAGATCGTGCAGGCCGTACGCCGGGTCGCCGCGGGTGAGCCGATCCTCTCGCCCCGGGTGACCCGGCGGCTGATCGCCCACGTGGCCGACGACGGCGTCGACGCCCGCCGCAACCGTTCCCGGGAGCTGCTCGCCCGGCTCAGCGAGCGGGAGATCGAGGTCGCGGTCGCGGTCGGCCGGGGCAAGTCCAATGCGGAGATCGGCGCCGAGCTGTTCATGAGCGTGGCGACGGTCAAGGCGCACATGACCCGGATGCTCACCAAACTCGACCTCAACAACCGCGTCCAGGTGGCGCTTCTCGCGCAGGATGCCGGTTTGACCTAGGGTTCGGCGGATGACGACACCCGTGGAGCCCAGCGTTCGGGTCACGACCCTTGAGCTGTTCTTCGACCTCGTCGTCGTGTTCACCGTCATGCAACTCACCGACACGCTGGCCGACGAGCTCGGTTGGGCCGCGCTCGGCGAGACGGTCCTCATGCTGGCGCTCATCTGGTGGATGTACTCCGGCTACGCCTGGCTGACCAACGCCATGGCGCCGAGCAGCACCTTCCGGCGCACCATGCTGCTGGTCGGGATGGCCGGGTTCCTGATCATCGCGCTGGCGATCCCGGAAGCCTTCGGTGAGACCGGTTGGGCGTTCGGCGTGGGCTACCTGCTCGTCACCCTGGCGCACAGCGTGCTGTTCCTGCACTCGGCGGGCCCGACCGCCTTCCGGGCGGCGCTCGGCTTCGCGCCGCTCAACCTCGTGTCCGCCGGGCTCGTGCTGGCCGGCGGCCTGCTGCCCGAGGGCCAGCGCGCCGCGTGGTGGGGTGGGGCCCTCGTGGTCCAGTTCGTGATTCCGTTCCTGCGCCATCTCGGCGGCGTCTCGCTGGTCGCCGGGCATTTCGTCGAGCGGCACGGGCTCATCATGATCATCGTGATCGGCGAGTCGATCGTCTCGATCGGTCTCGGCTTCGCCGGCGTCGACCTCGACGGCGCTTCGCTGGTGCTCGCACTGATCGGACTCAGCGTCGCCTACTACTTCTGGTGGGCGTACTTCGCCGGCGACGACGAACGCTCGGCCGCGGCCCTGGGCGGCATCGCCGACCCGGGCGCCGGGCGTGGATCGCGATCTGGGCGTTCGGGCACGCGCACTTCCCGATGGTGGTCGGCATCGTGCTGTTCTCGGCCGGCATCAAGGAGGCGATTCCGGCCGCCTTCGAACCGCTCGCGTGGAGCGGCGCGGCGGCGCTCGCGGCCGGCGCGGCGCTGTTCCTGGTCGGGCACGCCGTCTTCCTGCTGGTGCTGGGAATCCGGCACGGTGTGCCACACCGGCTGATCGCGGCCGCGCTGGTGCTGCTCACGGTCTTCGTCGGCCGCCTCGACGCCACGGCCCAGGCCGGGGTGATCCTGGTGATCATGTCGGTCGGCCTGATCATCGAGGACCTGCCGGAGCTCCTGCGCTCACGGAGCACCAACCTCCACTCGTTCGGCCGCTGACCCAAACCGGCGACCGAACGCGATGTCCCGGATCTGTCGGGTGGGCCGCCGTACGCTGGCGTTCGTGGCGGCTTTGGACTATTTCGCGAACACCGGCGTCGTGCACATCGCGACCGATCTGCGGGCCGGCGGCGAGGTGGAAACGCCGATCTGGGCGGTCGTGGTGTCCGGGGTGCCCTACGTGCGCAGCGGCTACGGGCCGGAGTCGAAGTGGTACCGGCGGGCGACCCGCACCGGGCACGCCACCTTCGTCGACGGCCGGCAGCGCTACCAGGCGGCACTGGCCGCGGTCACCGACGAGCCCACGCTGTCGGCGGTCGACGCCGCCTACCGCAGCAAGTACCCGGGCCAGAGCGGGACGACGGAGATGGTCGCCCCGTCGGCGCGCGAGTGCACCCTGCGGGTCAACCTCGAGTAAGCGTCAGGGGCAGGGCTTCGCGGGTGCGCGCAGGCCGGTGATCAGCATCTCGGCGAACAGCTCCCACTTGTCGGTGCGGGCGATCGCCGCCGACAGGCCGCCGAGGATGGCCTGGAAGTCGCTGACGCCGAGGTCGCCGCGGACGGCGCCGGCCTGGCGGGCGCGGGCGAGGAGGACCTCGGTGCGTTCCACCAGCAGATCCGGGATCTCGCAGCCGCCGGGAGCGGGGAAGTCGTTGAACATGTGGCACAGCCCGGAGTCGCCGGCCATGTCTTCGGCCGTCCGGCGGACGAACCAGCCGAACGCCTCTGCCGGGTCGGGCATGGCGAGCGCCTGGTCGGCGATCTCGATGCGCTCGTCCATCCAGCGCTGCGCGAGCTCGGCGATCAACGCCTGCTTGGTGGGGAAGTTGCGGTAGAGCGTGCCGACGCCCACCCCGGCGCGTCTGGCGATCTGCTCCATCTGCACCTCGGCGCCGTCTTCGGCGAACGCGGCTCGGGCGGCGTCGAGCACCCGGGCGCGGTTGCGGGCGGCA
Organism: uncultured Actinomycetota bacterium; assembly: GCA_963840005.1. Lineage (GTDB taxonomy): Bacteria > Actinomycetota > Actinomycetes > Mycobacteriales > Micromonosporaceae > Asanoa. The sequence continues at coordinate 153,064 of CAWIXO010000006.1, forward strand.
TCGCCGCGCATCGGCTTGGGTGCGCCGGCCAGCACGGGACGCAGGCTTTTGGCCTCCGGCTGGCGGGGCTGGGCTGTGGTGGTCATCACGCTGATCCTACCGAATCCGATTGACAACCGGAATCTCGATTCCGTAGGTTCGAACATAGCGGAAGCGGAATTCGACTTCCACTTCGACCTCGGGGGGAACGCGCAGATGAGTCGCGCGGAAAATGCCACACCGCACAAGGGCCTGGCTCTGGCCCTGCTCGCGGTTACTCAATTCGTCCTGGTCCTCGACGCGTCGATCGTCAACGTCGCGCTGCCGTCGATCGGCCGGGAACTGAACTTCTCCCAGGACTCGCTGTCCTGGGTGACCAACGCCTACACGCTGACCTTCGGCGGCTTCCTGCTGCTCGGCGGCCGGGTCAGCGACATCCTCGGCAGACGCCGGATGTTCATGGCCGGCCTCGGTCTCTTCGTCGCCGCGTCGGTGGTCGGCGCGCTGGCGACAGGCCCGGCGATGCTGGTGACCGCCCGCGCCGCGCAGGGCATCGGCGCCGCACTGGTGGCACCGGCCGCCCTGTCCCTGCTCATGACGATCTTCGCCGCCGGCGCTGAGCGCAACCGCGCGCTCGGCGTCTGGGGTGCGGTCGCCGGTGGCGGCGCTGCCGCCGGCTCCATCCTCGGTGGCGTGCTGACCGAATGGATCGGCTGGGAGGCCGTCCTCTGGGTCAACGTGCCGATCGGCATCGTCGCCCTCGCCCTCGCACCGCGGCTGCTCCCCGCCGCACGGGACCGGGTCACCGCGAGCGGCTTCGACGTGATGGGCGCCATCACCGTGACCGGTGGTCTCGCACTCGGCGTCTACGCCCTGGTCGACGGCAACAACGCCGGCTGGCTGTCGGCGCAGACCATCGCCTCCGGTGCGGTCGCGATCGCCCTGCTGGCCGCGTTCGTGGTCATCGAGTCGCGGGCCAAGCACCCGCTGGTCCCGATGCACGTCTTCCGCCAGAAGACGCTGCGCAGCGCCAACCTGATCGCGCTGTTGGTGACCGGCTCGGTGTTCCCGATGTTCTTCGTGTTGACGCTGTTCATGCAGCAGATCTGGGGCTACAGCCCGCTGAAGGCCGGCTTCGGCCAGCTCCCGTTCGCGATCTCGCTGATCGCGTTCGCCGGGCTGACCTCGAAGTGGGTCACCCGCTTCGGGTTCAAGAGGCCCCTGCTGATCGGCATGGTGATCACCGCGGGCTCGCTGGTCTGGCTGTCGCAGCTGACGGCGCAGGGCAGCTACTGGACCGAGCTGCTCGGGCCTTCGTTGCTGGCCGGAATCGGCGGTGCGCTGATGTTCATCCCGGTCACGCTGGCCGCCACGGCCGGTGCCCGGCGCGACGAGTCGGGTCTGGCGTCCGGTCTGATCAACACCACCCAGCAGGTCGGCGGTTCGATCGGCCTGGCGATCACGGTGGCCGTCGCCACCGCGGCCACCACGTCGTCGCTGACCAGCGGCAACACGCCGCCGGTGGCGGCCACGGACGGCTTCCAGCTCGCCCTGCTGGCCGGTGCCGGACTGGCCGCCCTGGGTGCGGTCTTCACCGCCTGGCTCCTGCCGGGTCTGAAGAAGCAGCCGGTGCTGGACGAGGAGGACGCCGAGGAGCGCGCCGTCGTCACGGTCTGATCCAAAGGGGAGCGAGGGCCCGCGCCGGTTCGGTGCGGGCCCTCGCGCTTGCTCACTCGGGATATTCCGTCAGCGCGCTCGTGCCGTACGAGCCGACGACGGGCGTACCCGCCTCGTTGATCGTCCGTTCGATGCCGCCGCTGCCGTCGAGGAAGACGGTGATCATGTTGTGGAAGCGCACCCCTGGGCCGGTCCGGGACCTCGATGCCCCGCGTCGGCGCGGATGTCGACGCCCTGGTTGAAGTAGGAGTAGACGCCCAGGCCCCAGGCCTCGTGCGCACTTCACCGAGGGCGCGACCTTGTAGGAGGCCCAGCCGTTGCCGGTCGGGCTGGTCCAGGCGCCTGGCTCGGCGGGTCGTACGGCAGCTCGCTCTGGTAGAAGATCGTCCGGCCGCGTCTCGCCGTTCCAGATCGTCTGGTACTTCTGGTAGTGCTCGACGAACAGGCCGTACGCCGTGACGTCGTCGCCGTTGACCACGACGCCCGTGTCGCCGGTGTTCTGCGTCCAGCCGATCCCGTTGCCGTGGTCACCACGCCACGCCCAGATGTTCTCGATGATCGTGTCGTCGCTGTTGACCACGAGGCTGGTCTTCGCCTTGCCGACCCACGGTCCGCCGATGCGGAAGAAGACGTCCTGCAGCGAGATCGGGTTGCGCGAGTGGTCACCGGCGGCTGTACCGGTCGCCGACCTCGACCAGCGTGTCGGACTCCCGCGCGTCCGGCGTCGACGAGCACGCCGGCGACCTTGACCCCGTCGACGTCGGCGATCTTCAGCGCCGCGTCGCCGGTGTCGGGCGCCAGGCTCGGCATGCCGAGCCCGAGCACGACCGTGTTCTTGTGCAGCACCCGCAGGGCCGGTCGAGGTGGTAGACGCCCGGGGTGAGCAGGAGGTGCTTGCCGCGCGACAGCGGCCAGGTTGATCTTCTGCTGCGCTGTCGGTCGGCTTCGCGATGAAGAAGTCGCGGATCGAGCAGCGACGAGCCCTGCTGCTGCTGGCCGTCGGCCCAGGTCGTGCCGGCCGTGTTGTGGCTGCAGCGCGGGCACGAAGACCCGGTAGTTGCCCGAGTCGTCGACGTACAGGTAGGGCTTCTCCCGGCGTCACCGGGCTGGTGGGCAGCGTCGTGTAGGGCGGGTTGGGGAAGCCGTCGGCGGCGCGCCCGTGACGCCGGAGAACACCTGGTTCCAGACGCCGTTGGTCCAGGCGTCACCGAGCTCGCTGTCGCGCGTCAGCCACTGCTGCTGCGAGCCGTTGATCGTGATGCCGTCGACCTTGGAGTTGGCGATGTACCCGCCGCTGGAGTAGCCCGCCGTTGCCGGGCTCCAGCCAGAGGATGCCCCTTGACGTGTACCCGTCGCATCGGCGACGCCTGCGACACCGCCCACTGGTTGGACCAGTCGGTCGGCGTCACCGTGAAGTTCTCGGCCGAGCGCCAGAAGTTGGTCAGCGCCGAGACGCCGCCCGGCACGTTGGGGTCGGGCTGGCCGACCACCCGCACCGCGCCGGTGATGTCGACGTCGGCCGGGTTACGGCCGAGCCCGGAGACGGTCGTGTAGTAGCCGAGCCGGGCATTGACGTCGTAGTGGCCGGGCTTGAAGAGCACCGCGTACCGGTTGGTGCCCATCTCGTTCTTCTCTTGCTGCGCGAAGAGTTCGTCGAACTTGGCCTGGATCTCGGCGGCCGGGGTGCTCGGGTCGTAGACGAAGACGTTCGGACCGAAGTCGGGCCCACCGCGATGCGCGGTGGCGCTGCCGGGCATGGCGAATACGCCGGCAGCCGTCAACGTGAGTGCCGTGGTGGCGGCTGCGAGAAGACGGACGGTTCTCATCGACCTGCCTTAACGGGGACGGAATGAGAGAGCGCTCTCTCATATCGACCCGTTTCTACACGGTGACGAGGGTGTCGCGCTAGGTGCCTAGCGGTCAGATATCGGTGACGACCGGTGGCTGGGTGCCCTGGGCCCACGGCGGCGGGCCTTCGAAGCGCAGCGCGTGCACGTCGAAGAGGACCGCGTGCTGCACGCCGAGGGCCGGCCCGCCCATGCCTGCCATCCAGGTCAGGAACGGTCCCGGCTCCGGGCCGGCGCCGCCGAGGCCCTTGGTGTATTCGTCGTGTGCGGCGAGCGAGGCGATCCCGCGCTGGAGGGGCTCGCCGGTGATGTCGACGCCGTGGCTGGGGCGCTCGGCGCCGGCGAAGCAGACGAAGCGGACGCCGTTCCACGGCTCCAGACCCTCGTCCTCGAGCTCCGGGAAGATCCACCGGTTGCCCGCGTCGCGGGCCGCGTCGAGTGCGGCGAGGCCTACCGCGCGGTGGTCGGCCTGGTTGGTCATGCCGCCGATCATCCGGACGGAGAACGCGCCGGAGAGGATCACCTCGGGCTTGTGGCGCCGAATCGAACGGGTGATGTCGCGGCGCAGCGCGGTGCTGTATTCGACGACGCCGTCACGGTGGTCGAGGAACTCGACGACGTCGACGCCGACCTGGGCCGCGCCGGCCCGCTCCTCCTGCTCGCGCAGCGGCGCGGCGTCCTTCGGCGACATCGAGTCGATGCCGGCCTCGCCACGGGTGGCGAGCAGGTACGTCACCGTCTTGCCCTGCGCGGTCCAGCGCGCGATGGCCGAGGCGGTGCCGTACTCGATGTCGTCCGGGTGCGCGGCCACTGCCATCGCGCGGTCCCAGTCTTCCGGCAAGGCCGGCAACAACACGTCAGTCACGACCAAACCCTAGCCGCGACCAGGCCGATGTGTCGTCAGCGCGGTCGGTGGACATGGCTGGACGTCAGCCCTAGGCGGTGCAGCGCCGTTCGTGGCTTGAGCCCCGTCGGCAGCCGGTCGAGGTGGTCCCGCCAGATCGCCCGGTCGGTCGCCAGCGCCCGCAGATAGTCGACACACAACTCCGGAGTGATGTGCTCGCGCCGCCCGTGGGAGGCCCGCATCGCCTCGGTGATCCGGCGCCTTCCCTCGGTGGTCAGGTTCGAGCGGCCGGGGAGAGCCGCGATGATCCGGTCCACCATGGTCCGACGGTCTTCGAGGAACGCCGCCCAGAAGTCGTGGTTGGCGTCGTCGACCTTGCCACCGTCGTCCAGCAGCCCGTAGATGCCCTCGGCGAGGCAGTCACCGAACTCCTCCTCCCGGGCGCGGGCCGGAGTGCGGAACGGTTCGTAAGGCTCCTGCACCATCCGGCCGGTGACGGCGACGCGGCTCAACCCGTCTTCGCTCAACAGGAAGAACCAGTCCTCGTTGTAGATGTCAGGAAAGAACGTCGTGGTCCGTCCGGCCGGCACCGCCATCGCACCGCCGCCGACGAACATGCCCTGCTTGATCCCGACCGCGCGCAACGCGTGGCAGACCACCGAGTTGTCGGGGAAGCCGGCGTTGCGCAAGCCGACCATGCCGAAGCGATCGAGCAGGCCGGCTGCGGCGCGCATGTCGGCGGAGAGCACCGACCTGATGTCGTCGTCGAGGAACGCGACCCTGTTCCAGCCCAACATCTTCGACAGGGCGAGCCCGACGTTTCGCTTGAGACTGAGGTCTCCCCTGCGGTGGAACCTGCCGCCGGCGAGCAGGGCCGAGGTCCGGAAATCCGGCATGACCGCGCCCTCGTGGACGTCGGTCGCGATGAGCTGCACGCCCATCCGGCGGGCCGCCTGATAGGCCTCGTCCGCGTTGGCGCGGAAGCTGCAGAGCGCCACGACCGGGCAGCCGAGATCCTTGGCGACGCCGAGCGCGTAACCGAGGTAGGCGGTCGGCCGTGCGGTCGGCACGATGATCGCGTCGAGGTCGGCGGACTGCGTCGGCTTGTCGACGCGGTGGAGCAGGCTGGCATGCGACAGGTGGTGGCGCGGCTTGGCCGCGATCTCCGGCCGCCGAGCGAGCCGCGCGGTCACTCCGACCACTCGTGCAGGATGTTGTCGGCAATGGTCCAGTCCGGCGTGACAACTTCGCCGCGCACCACCGTGACGCGGCTGAGGATGCTGTACGTCTGCTCCGGGGCGAAGCGGCCCTGCACGTAGGCCGCGTTCCGATCGCGGAAGCGGGCGTCGGTGAGCGCGCGGACCGCGCCGTACACCCCCGCCCGAACATGCCGTTGCACACGGTCACAGTCCGCAAGCCGTTGTACGGGTTCCTGCCTCGGCAGAAATGGGCCACGTCCTCGATCAGGTCACGACGCGTGCCGTCAGTGTCGACGCGTGGCTGATGCACGGCCAGGGGAGGCGTTTGCGCTCCGCGAGTCCTGCGCACCTCGAAGGCGCCTTCGTCCGCGGGATCGTCGGTCAGTCGGGATTGTTGCCGGACGGGAACACCCAGCGAATCGAGTACGGCGGGGGTCACGCTGTTGAAGTCAAGCCCGCCGAGAAGAACCAGGTGGGTGGTGAGGTGGTCCCGGGTGACGGACGGAGCCAGCAAGAACGAGACGTCGCTGCGCGGGTTCGCCGCCCGAACGTGTCCGTGCAACTCGACCAGCGAATCCAGATCCGCGAAACGGTAGAGGTCCACATAGTCAGGGCTTTTCGGGTCGGTGTAGGCGGGGTCCGCGCGCTGCTCGGGTGGCAGCACGCCGCAGACGATCGTGACTGGCGCACCGTCGGGGAAATGCCACGGTCCGGCCGCCGGCGGATGGTTGTCGTGGGACGCGGGCCCCTGCGTGGCTCCCGTCGTCCCAATGGCCCCCGCGCGCAACGTCATCAGCTCGTCTTCGAGTGCCAGCCGCCGAGCGTCCTCGTCCGCCGTCAGGTCGTCGAGCAGAGCTGACCGGCCGTCCGCAAGGGACCGCTCAGTGGCGAAGAAGCGCGCGTACCCGGCGATCCGTTCGGGCGTCGGCGCCTTCGGGTCCGAGTTGCGTTCCCAGGACGAGATCAGGGGGACGCTGACGCCCAGTGCCCGGGCCAGCTGATGCTGCTTCACCACCGTCGGCCATTCACCGACGCGCAGATCGCGCAGGCGTGTGGCGAGCGCCTGCGCGGGGTCGCCGTCGCCAACCATCGCAAGTCTCCTTCAGTCAACTTCAGCTAGGACTGAAGTTGCCGCCCCTGCGTGGATGAAGGCAAATGAATGCCACATTCACGTCCCGCCATGCTCCAAGAGGGACAGTAACACCCTTGCTTCAGCTCTGAGCTGAAGTTTAGCCTGAAGCTCAAGCGAAGTTACTGAATCTTTATGAGAGGAGGTAAATCGCGGAGAGCCTAGCAGCTGCCGCTCCGGCAAGCGACGGCTGCCAAGGACGAAGAAGACACCCTCGGTTGCCTCCGAGGGTGTCTTCGAAACAGCTCCTGCGGGTCTAAAGCGAGGAGTCCGTCATGTCCACGGTAACTGCTCTGTCCAACCTGGCCAAGGACTCGATCGGGTCAGGTCTGGGCACCAGTGCAGCCCCCGTCCTCGTCGCCGTCATCGGTGTTTTGATGATCGCGGCACTCACGCTCTTCGGGCAGTTCGGTGAGGTCTTCGCGCGGGCCATCCAACTCGCGCGCATCGCGATCAACCTCTTCCTCACGGGCTTGTTACTGGCCGGAGTCGCGGTCGTGATGGCCGTCGTCGCGGTTCGCGCATAAGCGGACCTGACACGACTTCACCTTCGACCGGCACCATAGCCATGTGGAGATCCGGCCGGCGTCCGCTGAGGACATGCTCTATCTGGAGCGTGTCCTCGGACCGGAGCGCACGGCGTTCTACCGTCATCGTCTGAAACGTCAGGGCGTCATCCTCACCTCATGGGAAGGTGAGGAGCCCACTGGAGCCGTCTACGTCACCTGGGAACCGGCCGACGAAGACCTGGTCCGAATGCACCTGCCCGGCGTTCCGTTCGTACACCGACTGCACGTGGCGCCGGGGTCGCGCAACCGGGGCCGGGGCAAGGCGCTGGTCCGGGAAGCCGAGGAACTCGACGAGGTGCGGATGGCCGGCCGGCTAGGTGCCGGTGTCGACCTCGACAACGACCAGGTGGCCCTTTGGTGGACGAGGCTGGACTACCGAGAGTGGGAGCACGGCATCGTCGAAACCGTTCGGGAGGATCACGCACCGGACGGGACGGTGCGAACGATGCCCGACCTCTGCCGGATCTTCGTCAAGGATCTCGACTCAGGCTGACTGGGTAGGGTCGACCAGTGCGAATCGGGGTTCTACTGCTGCCGACCGATCCCTGGCCGGAGAGCGTCGCGTTGGCCCGGCGGATCGAGGAGATGGGCTACGACCATCTCTGGACCTATGACCATCTGTCCTGGCGGCGCTATCGGGACAGGCCGTGGCACGCCGCGATGCCCTGGCTGGCCGGGATCGCCGGGAAGACCGAGCGGATCCGCCTCGGCACGATGGTGTCCTCGCCCAACTTCCGGCACCCCGTGACGCTGGCCAAGGAGGCCATGACCCTCGATCACATCAGCGACGGCCGGCTCACGCTCGGCATCGGCGCCGGTGGGATCGGGTTCGACGCGACCGTGCTGGGCGGCGAGGTGCTCGCGCCGGGGGAGCGCGCGGGTCGGCTCGACGAGTTCGTCGGCACTGTCGACCAGCTCCTGCGCGAGCCCGCGACCTCGCATCATGGCGACTTCTACACCGTCGACGAGGCGCGGATGATTCCCGGCTGCGTCCAGCGGCCGCGGCTGCCGCTGGCGGTCGCCGCCGGAGGGCCAAGGACCATGCGGACCGTCATCCGGTACGCCGACGCGTGGATCACCGAAGGCGACCCCGAGAAGATCCGGGCTAACGCCGAGCGGCTGGACGCGTCGGGGCGGAAGATCAACCGGATTCTCCTCGCCGACAACGGTGACGATCGGCCGCTGGCGAGCGTCGACGCGTTCGTCGACCTCGTCGGGCGTTACCAGGAACTCGGCTTCACCGACCTGGTCTTCCACCACCCCCGCCCGGACGACCCGGTCTGGACCGACGACCCGGCGATGGTCGAGCGGATCGCCACCGAGGTCCTGCCCAAGCTGAGTTAGGGCCTGTCCTGCCGATCAGGACAGGCCCTAGTCGGCCGCGACCTCTTCGAGGCGGGCGGTGGCGATGTCGAAGACGAAGCCGCGTACGTCGTCGCGGTGCGGGAGCCAGGCGCAGCCGCGTACCGTCGCGATCGACTTGCGGGCGGTCTGCCGGATGTCGCTGAATCCCGGCACGTTCCAGTCGGGCGCGACGCCGGTCTCGGCGGTGAGCCGTTCGCGGAACGCGTCGTCGTCGAAGCCCTCCATCCCGCACTCGGTGTGGTGGATCACCACGATCTCGCGGGTGCCGAGGGAGCGCTGGCTGACCGCCAGCGACCGGAGCACGTCTTCGGTCGGCAGGCCGCCGGCGTTGCGGATCAGGTGGGCGTCACCGATCTCCAGGCCGAGCGCGCCGAACAGGTCCAGCCGGGAGTCCATGCAGGCCACGACGGCCAGCCGTAGCTTCGGCCGCTGGGGGCGGGGCCCCGGAAAGGTCTCGGCGTAGGACTCGTTGGCATGCAAGAGATGGTCGATCGCGGACACAAGGTGGAGTACAACAGACCAGCCGCCGTGGCGGCGACAACTTCCCGCGGTTTGCCGCACATGTCACGACTAAACCCCGGCCGGCGGGTAAGGAAGGGACCCTTGTTAACGCTTTCTGCAGCGCAAGGGACCCTTCCTAACGCTTGCCGTTGGCGGTCAGGGTGACCTCGATGTTGCCTCGGGTGGCGTTCGAGTACGGGCAGATGGTGTGCGCCAGCCGCACCAGCTCGACAGCCTGGTCCGGGTCGGTGATCGAGGGGAGGGTGACGTCGAGCTCGACGCCCAGCTGGAAACCGCCGGTGCCGGTGGGAGACAGGCTGACCTTGGCGTCGATGGTCGCGTCGCCGGCCTCGATGTGGCTCCGGCGGGCGGCCCCGGCCAGGGCGGACTCGAAGCACGCGGCGTAGCCGACCGCGAAGAGCTGTTCGGGGTTGGTGCCACCGCCCTCGCCACCCATCTCCACGGGAGCGCGGAGGTCGACCTCGAGGGCGCCGTCGGAGGTGCGGGCGTGACCGTGCGTACGACCGCCGGCCACGTGGGCCTCTGCGGTGTAAAGAACCTTTGCCATGCAGCCAAATTAGCTCGGCGTCAGCGGAAGTGGCGTTCCTTGCGGGTCGCCCGCCGGAGCTGCAGGATCCGCGCCCCGAACGGAATCGACGCGATCAACGCTCCTCCGATGGCGGCCAGCAGGAGTCCCACCCCGAGCGGCATCGTGAAGTCGACGCTCAGGAAGTGGATGCGCACGCTGTCCAGGTTCTGCAGCACGAAGACCAAAAGGAACGCGAGCAGGACCACGCCGACGAGAAGCATGATCCACGAGAAACCGATCTTGGTGCGGCGCATCTCGGGGGGCAATGTGCCCTTGGTGGAAACGGACCGACTCATGCGACCCACCTCATCCCATAGCTACTCCTAACATTAACCCCTGAATCCGAAAAATCCCCACAGAAGTCATCACCGCAGCCGGCCCTCCTCGCCGGCGGCGCAGGCCGAGGCGACCGTCGCGTACGCCGGCACCTGACGGGTCAGCCCGACCACTCCGAGCAGCTTGTGCATGAACGGCGACGGCGCGGCGAGCGCGAGAAAGCCACCCTCGGCCACGCACCGCCGGTGCGCGTCGACGAAGGTGGACAGGCCGATCGAGTCGCAGAAACCGAGCAGGGTCAGGTCGATGACGATGCGGTGGGTCGGGCGGTCGAGCAACTGCTCGATCGCCGTCGCTAGCTCGGCCGCCGTGTCGACGCCGAGCTCTCCGGCCAGCTTCACGACCGTCGCGCCGCCGGTCGGTGCCTCGGAAACCGTGATCCGCACGAGAACCCCCATTCTCGTCTTCCGCCAAACCGTAACTTCGCTCTAGGGCATACAACGGACAGCGTGTGCGTGTGCCGGATCACCGCCAAATATCTCTGCCACCGAGGTAATTTAGGTGGATGACCGACGTCACGCGAAGCGCGGAGGTGGTAGGCGAGTTGATGTCCATCACCGCCAAGTTGCGCCGGCTCTCCCGGCGCCGCACGGCCGAGGCGGTCGCCGTGCCGCCGCTGCCAGAGGCGCAGCGCGAGCTGCTGTTCGTGGTCGCCAACCAGCCCGGCATCGGGATCGCGGCCGCCGCGAGCGCGCTCGACCTGGCCGGCAACTCGGTCAGCACGCTGGTCAACCAGCTGGTCGACGCGGGCCTGCTGCACCGCGAGCCGGATCCCGCCGACCGCCGCGCGGCCCGCCTGACGCTGACCACCAAGGCGCACGAGCGGCTGGCCGCCTGGCGCGCGGCCCGCGCCGCGCTGCTCGGCCACGCCCTGGACCGGGCGGCACCCGAAGACCGGGCCGCCATCGCCGCCGCACTGCCCGCGCTGCGCCGCCTGCTGGAACAGGTACGCGCGGACGTGGCCGACCCCGGGAGGGAAGCATGACCGAGCCGTGGCGAGGGCATCATCGGCAGAGCCCGCCCGGGCAGGGCGGGTCACCACGAAGTGGGGGCCCGGCATGACTGAGCCGTGGCGAGGGCATCATCGGCAGAGCCCGCCCGGGCAGGGCGGGTCACCACGAAGTGGGGACCCGGCATGACTGAGCCTGCTGTGTCCGTGCGGGGCCTGCACTATCAGTTCGGCGAGACCAAGGCCGTCGACGGCGTTGACCTGACCGTGCGGCGTGGCGAGATCTTCGGGCTGCTCGGCCCGAACGGCGCCGGCAAGACGACCACCATCCGGGCGATCACCGCGCTGCTGCCCGTACCCGAGGGCGTGATCTCGGTCTTCGGTCTCGACGTCTCGAAGCGGCGGATGGCCGTGCGTCGGCTGATCGGCTATGTGCCGCAGCAACTCTCCGCCGACGGTTCGCTGTCGGGCGTGGAGAACGTGTCGCTGTTCGCGCGGCTCTTCGACGTGCCGCGCCGGGAGCGCAAGGCGAAGGTCAGCGAGGCCCTGGAGATGATGGGCCTGACCGACGCCGCCGGGCGGCTGGCCAAGACCTACTCGGGCGGGATGATCCGCCGGCTGGAGCTGGCCCAGGCACTGGTCAGCTCGCCGCAACTGCTGATCCTGGACGAGCCGACGATCGGCCTCGACCCGATCGCCCGCGGCAGCGTGTGGGACCGGATCGCCGCCGTCCGCGCCGAGACCGGCATGACGGTGCTGCTGACCACCCACTACATGGAAGAGGCCGAGCAGTCCTGCGACCGGGTCGGCCTGATGCACCGCGGCCGGCTCGGCCTGCTGGGCACCCCACGCGAGCTGATCGACGGCCTCGGCCACCCCGACGCGACGCTCGAAGACGTCTTCCGGGCGTACTCGGGCGGCTCGCTCGAAGAGGAACAGAAGGGACTCCGCGATGTCCGTGCCACTCGCCGCACCGCTGGCCGGCTCGGTTGACATCAACACCCGGATGGGCCCACGGCTGGTCCTGTCGCGGGTCGTGGCGCTCTGCGTCGTCGAGCTGCAGAAGCTCTCCCACGACCGCAGCGAGCTGATCACCCGGGCCGTGCAACCGGCCCTCTGGCTGGTCATCTTCGGCGTCACGTTCACCAAGCTCCACGCGATTCCGACCGGCGGCGTGCCGTACCTCGACTTCCTGGCGCCCGGCGTGCTGGCCCAGTCGGCACTGTTCGTGTCGATCTTCTACGGCATCCAGATCATCTGGGAACGCGACGCCGGCGTGCTGGCCAAGCTCATGGTCACCCCGACGCCGCGGGCCGCGCTGGTCACCGGAAAGGCGTTCGCGGCCGGCGTACGCGGACTGGCCCAGGCGGTCGTCGTGTACGCGATAGCCGAACTGCTCGGCGTCCGGTTCACCGTCAACCCGCTCAAGCTGCTCGGCGTGGTCGTCGTGGTGCTGCTCGGCGCCGCGTTCTTCTGCTGCCTGTCGGTCACCATTGCCGGCCTGGTGCTGTCCCGTGACCGGATGATGGGAATCGGCCAGGCGATCATGATGCCGTTGTTCTTCGCCTCGAACGCGCTCTATCCGGTGTCCCTGATGCCCGGCTGGCTGCAGGTCGTCAACCACGTCAACCCGTTGAGCTATCAGGTGGAAGCCTTGCGGGGCTTGCTGATCGGCACACCGGCCCGCTTGCCGTTGGACTTCGCGGTGTTGATCGTCGCGACCGCGGTGGGCATCGTGGCAGCCTCCGGACTTCTGGCGCGATTGGCGCGATAGTCCGCTCACACTCCGGTCCGCCGGTCGGGCCTGGGGCATCGCGTCCGGGTATTCTCGACGGTCGCTCCGGTGTTCGGGAATCTTCTCCGATGGGGGGCGGTCGGCAACCGGAGGGAATACGGCGATGATCGATGTGGGGAGCCGGACGGCGGCCCTTCGAGAAGCCCTGGACAGCCGGATCATGGTGCTCGACGGCGCGTGGGGCACGATGCTCCAGGCCGAGAAGCTGACGCCGGCCGACTACCGCGGCGACCTCTTCACCGACCACCCGCAGCGACGTCACCGGCGACCCGGATCTGCTCAACCTGACCCGGCCGGACATCATCCTCGACGTGCACCGGCGCTACCTGGCCGCCGGCGCCGACATCACCACCACCAACACCTTCACCGCGACCAGCATCGGCCAGGCCGATTACGGCCTGGAGAGCTACGCGCGCGAGATGAACCTGGCCGGCGCTCGGCTGGCCCGCCAGGCCGCCGACGAGGCCGGAGGCAAGTTCGTCGCCGGTTCGGTCGGCCCGCTCAACGTCACGCTCTCGCTGTCGCCCAAGGTCGAGGACCCGGCCTACCGCGCGGTGCTCTTCGACCAGGTCAAGGCCGCCTATGCCGAGCAGCTCGCGGCGCTGGCCGAGGGCGGCGTCGACCTGTTCCTGATCGAGACGATCTTCGACACGCTCAACGCCAAGGCGGCCATCACCGCGGCCCGCGAGGTGGCGCCCGAGATTCCCTTGTGGATTTCGGTGACCATCGTAGACCAGAGTGGACGGACGCTGTCCGGCCAGACGGTCGAGGCGTTCTGGAACGCGATCGCGCACGCTGACCCGCTGGTCGTGGGCGTCAACTGTGCGCTCGGAGCGCAGGAGATGCGCCCGTACATGGCGGAGTTGGCCCGGGTGGCCGGCACCTACGTGAGCAGCCACCCCAACGCCGGCCTGCCCAACGCCTTCGGCGGCTACGACCAGACGCCCGAGGAGATCGCCGAGGCGCTCGGCGAGTTCGCCCGGTCCGGCTTCGTCAACATCGTCGGCGGCTGCTGCGGCACCACTCCGCCGCACATCGAGCAGATCGCCGCGGCGGTGCGGGGCGTCGAACAGCGTGTCGTGCCGGCACCTGCGGCGCGTACCCGGTTCAGTGGCCTGGAGCCCTTCGAGATCGGGCCGGACACCGGCTTTGTGATCATCGGTGAGCGCACCAACGTCACCGGCTCGGCCAAGTTCCGTCGGCTGATCGAGGGCGACGACCACCAGGGCGCCGTCGCGGTCGCGCTCGACCAGGTGCGCGGTGGCGCCAACCTGCTCGACGTCAACATGGACGCCGACCTGCTCGACGGCGCCAAGGCGATGACCACCTTCCTTAACCTGATCGCGACCGAGCCCGAGGTGGCCCGGATTCCGATCATGGTCGACAGCTCGCGCTGGGAGGTGCTGGAGGCCGGCCTCAAGTGCGTGCAGGGCAAGGGCGTGGTCAACTCGATCAGCCTCAAGGAAGGCGAGGCCGAGTTCCTCGCGCACGCCCGCCGGATCCGCGACTACGGCGCGGGTGTGGTCGTGATGGCCTTCGACGAGCAGGGCCAGGCCGACACCGCCGACCGCAAGGTCGAGATCTGCGGCCGGGCGTACGACCTGCTGACCCAGCAGGTGGGCTTCCCGCCCGAGGACATCGTCTTCGACCCCAACGTGCTGGCCGTGGCCACCGGCATCGACGAGCACAACGACTACGCCAACGCGTTCATCGCGGCGCTGCCCCGGATCAAGGAGCGCTGCCCGGGTGTGCACACCAGCGGCGGCATCTCCAACCTGTCGTTCTCGTTCCGTGGCAACGACGTGGTGCGCGAGGCGATGCACTCAGCGTTCCTGTTCCACGCCGTGCGGGCCGGGCTCGACATGGGCATCGTCAACGCCGGCCAGCTCGCGGTCTACCAGGACATCCCGGCCGACCTGCTGGAGCTCGTCGAGGACGTCATCTTCAACCGGCGGGCGGACGCCACGGACCGGCTGGTCACCTTCGCCGCGACGGTCACCGGCTCCGGCACCAAGCGGGTCGTCGACCTGTCGTGGCGCGAGGCGTCCGTCGAGGACCGGCTGGCGCACGCCCTGGTGCACGGCATCGTCGACTTCATCGAGGTCGACACCGAGGAGGCCCGGCGCGAGGCGGCCCGCTCCCTCGACGTGATCGAGGGCCCGCTGATGGGCGGCATGAAGGTGGTCGGCGACCTGTTCGGCGCCGGCAAGATGTTCCTGCCGCAGGTGGTCAAGAGCGCCAGGGCGATGAAGCGCGCGGTCGCGTACCTGGAGCCCTACCTCCAGGCCGAGAAGCTGGCCCTGGTCGACCCCGACGCCGACGAGGAGTCGTCGTCGGGCAAGGGCCGGGGCACCGTCGTGATGGCCACGGTCAAGGGCGACGTGCACGACATCGGCAAGAACATCGTCGGCGTGGTGCTCGGCTGCAACAACTACGACGTCGTCGACCTCGGCGTGATGGTCCCCGCGGCCACGATCCTCGACACCGCCGAGGCGGTCGGCGCCGACGTGATCGGCCTGTCCGGCCTGATCACGCCGTCGCTCGACGAGATGGTCTCGGTGGCCGCCGAGATGCAGCGCCGGGGCATGAAGCTGCCGCTGCTGGTCGGCGGCGCGACCACCTCACGACAGCACACGGCGGTCCGCGTCGCGCCCGCGTACACCGGCTCGATCGTGCACGTGCAGGACGCGTCCCGGGTTGCCGGCGTGCTGACCGGGCTGCTCGACCCCGAGCGGGTCGAGGAGTTCGACGCCGCCAACCGGGTCGAGCAGAAGCGGCTGCGCGACCAGCACGCCGACCGGGAGAAGCGGCCGCTGGTGCCGATCCACACCGCTCGGGCCAACCGCGAGGTGGTCTCCTTCGACGACCTGCCGGTGCCGGACTTCACCGGGCTGCGCTCGGTGACACCGGACATCCGCAGCCTCCGCGAGATGATCGACTGGCGGTTCTTCTTCATCGCCTGGGAGCTCAAGGGCACCTACCCGGCGATCCTGGACGAGCCGGTGGCCCGCGAGCTCTACGACGAGGCGCAGGAGCTGCTCGACCGGATCGAGGCCGAAGAGCTGTTCCAGGCCCGCGGCGTCTACGGCTTCTGGCCGGCGCACAGCGAGGGCGACGACATCGTGCTCGGCGGCGGTTCCCGCGCAGTAGTTCCCGATGCTGCGCCAGCAGCGGCTCGACTCGAAGCCCGCGCGCTGCCTGGCCGACTACGTGGCGCCCGAGGGCGACCACCTCGGCGCGTTCGCGGTGTCCATCCACGGTGCGGAAGAGCTCGCCACGGAATACGAGGCACAGGGCGACGACTACCGCGCGATCATGGCCAAGTCGCTCGCCGACCGGCTGGCCGAGGCGTTCGCCGAGTGGGTGCACCTGAAGGCCCGGCGCGAGTGGTACGAGCCCGGCGTCGAGCCGGACCTCGACGACCTGCACCACGAGCGGTTCCGGGGCATCCGGCCGGCGTTCGGCTACCCGGCGAGCCCGGACCACAGCCTGAAGCAGGCGGAGTTCGACCTGCTCGACGCCGGCTCGGCCGGCATGAAGCTGACCGAGAACTTCGCGATGACCCCGGCCGCGAGCGTCAGCGCCCTGCTCTTCGCGCACCCCGGCGCCCGCTACTTCGCGGTCGGCCGGATCGGTGAGGACCAGGTCCGCGACTACGCGGAGCGGCTCGGCGTCCCGGTCGCCGAGGCCGAACGACTGGTGCGTCCGAACCTGGGGTACGAACCGAAGGGGCGCTGACCGATGGCCGAGCGGATGCTGCCCGTCGGCGACGCCACGCTGTGCGCCGAGACGTTCGGAACGGCCGGCGACCCGGCCGTCCTGCTGCTCGGCGGGGCGGCCTCGTCGATGGACTTCTGGGAGACCGACTTCTGCGCTTCGTTGGCCGAGGCCGGCCGCTTCGTGATCCGTTACGACAACCGCGACACCGGCCGCTCGACGAACTACCCGGCGGGTGAGCCCGGCTACACCGGCGGGGCGCTGACCTCCGACGCGCTCGGCGTGCTCGACGCGCTCGGCATCAGGCGGGCTCATCTGGTCGGCGTCTCGATGGGCGGCAGGGGTCGCGCAGGAACTGGCGGTCACCCACCCCGACCGGGTGGCGTCGATCACGCTGATCGAGACCAGCCCCGCGCTGGCCCGCGCCGCCGACGCCGCGCCGCTGCCGCCGCCCGCCGAGCGGATCCAGGCGCTGTTCACGAGCGCCCCGCCGGCCCCGGACTGGACCGACCGGGCCGCCGCGATCGACCGGGTGGTGGCCGACCTCGCGATCTTCGCCGGTCCGGTGACGATCAGCCCGGCGGAGGCGCGTGAGCTCGCTTCGCAGGTCTACGACCGGACCACCGACTTCGCCGCCAGCCAGACCAACCACTGGATCCTCGACGGTGGGGAGCCGGTGCCCGCGGGCCTGGGCGACATCGCCGTGCCCACCCTGGTGTTGCACGGCACCGACGACCCGTTCTTCCCGTTCCCGCACGGCGAGGCGCTGGCCCGGGAGATCCCGGGTGCCCGGCTCGTGCCGATGCCGGGCGTCGGCCACGAGTACCCGCCCCGCCAGGTGTGGCCGACTGTGCTGCCGGCGATCGTCGCCCACACGGGCGGGCAGTGACGGCCGTTGACGGCGTAACGTGATCATCGCTCGTCAGCCGTGCCTCTGTCGGCGTGTCGCACGGCTGGCGGGCCTCAACGCCACGTCCGGAAGCCGCCAGCTTTCCGCCCTGCCGGGCCGAAGACTTGGGCCATGAGCTTCCAGATTCACGCCCTTCCCAGCGACATCCTCACCGGCGTACGGACCAGTGGGCGCGACGTCTCCGGCAACCCGGTCGAGGCCGTCGTCGCCACCGGTGGCGAGCCGTTGCGCTGCTGCCTACGGGACGCCTCGCCGGGAGAGGACCTGATCCTCTTCGGCTACGAGCCGACCCTGCCGACCAGCCCGTACCGCGAGATCGGTGCGGTCTTCGCACACGCCGCCGCCTGCCCCACCGGGCCGGTGGCCGGTTACCCGGCGGAGTGGCGGGGGCGCAATCAGGTGCTGCGGGCCTACGACGATCGAGGCTGGATCCACCCGTCGACCCGGGTCCACGACGGCAGCGACCCGGAGGCGGTCATCGCCGAGATCCTCGCCGATCCCGCGGTCTCCCTGATCCACAGCCGCAACGTCGCGTACGGCTGCTACATGTTCGCGATCACCCGCTGACGCCTCGCCGCGCGGTGTCCCGGTTCACTGTCCGCACCTGTTGGAGCCACCCTGCGTAAGGCGTTTACTGGAGAGTCGTCCATAACGTCGGGTGACTGGAGGAGGACAGTAGGTGTCGGAGTCCACGTCACTGACCTCGTTCGTCCGGCGTGACCGGGCGATGCGGTGGGCCGTGGGCGTGGGCGCCGGATGGCTGGTCGCCTTCGTCGTCCTGCTGGTGATCGCCCAGGTGCACCCCTCGACGGCAATCGTCGACCTGCCCTATCTCGTGCCGATCGTGATCGCCGTCGGCCTCTCCATCACCGCCGCGGTCGTCACCACCGGTCGCACCCGCACCGCCTGGTCGCTGCTCGCCGTCTCCAACACCTTGTGGCTGGTCGGCGAGGTGATCTGGGTCTACTACACCTACATCGCCCAGCGCGGTCCCCCCGCGGTGTCCAGTGCCGACTACTTCTACCTGGCCTCGTACGTGTTCGCTATCCCGGCGATCCTGGTCGGCATCGGCAGCACCGGCCACCTGCGGAACATCCGCGGGCTGCTGGACGCCGGCCTGCTGGCCCTCGGCATCGGCACGATCGGCTGGCAGGTGGCGATCTCACCGTCGTTGCCACACGCGCCACGGATGGCGGACTTCGTCGCGTTCGCGTACCCACTGTTCGGCGTGGCCATCGTCACCTTGCTCGCCGCCGTCGGGCTGCCAGGGCGATTCCGCCTGCCGGCCTGGGCCATGCTGGTCGGCGCCGGCTTCGCGGTGGCCGGGGTGACCGACGCGGTGTACGCGTACACGATCGCGGCGCAGGACATCGACAGCAACTGGATCAACGTCGGCTGGCAGGTCGAGGCCGTGCTGTTCGCCCTGGGCGCGATCGCCGCGATCCGCCGTCCCGAGCCGGAGGCCCGTGAAGACCCGGCGGTCCCGCGACATGACCGCCGTGCCGCTGATCATCGCCGCCATCGCCGCCGCTGGCGTGATCCTCGCCGACCGCCTGGACCAGGGGCCGGTCACCGGCGGAATGCTCGCGATACTGCTCGTCCTGTTCGCCGGGCTGCTGGCCCGGCAACTGCTGATCATCAAGGACCGGACCCGGCTGGCCACCCAACTGCGCGCGGCGCTGCGCGAACAGGAGCGGCTCGCGGTCACCGACGGCCTGACCGGCGTCTACAACCGGCGCTTCTTCCAGGAGATGCTGCGGATCGAGGCGGAACGCGCGGACCGGGCCGACACCCCGCTCAGCATCGTCCTGCTGGACCTCGACGAGTTCAAGAAGGTCAACGACGGCTACGGCCATCCCGCCGGCGACGTGGTGCTCGCCCGGATCGCCGAACGCATCCGCGGCACGGTCCGCGCCAGCGATGTGGTGGCCCGCTACGGCGGTGAGGAGTTCGGGTGTCTTCTGCCCGGCGTCGGCGAGGAGGTCGCGGTCGAGATCGCCGAACAGATCCGGCAGTCGATCGGCCGCGCCGAGGTGGCCGTGGGCCAGGGACGCAGCGTCCGCCTGTCCGCGTCGCTCGGCGTGGCCACCGCGGGCACCCGCGGCGCCCGCCCGGTGACCGACTCCGACGGCCTGGTCAACGACGCCGACGCGGCGCTGTACCGGGCCAAGGCCAACGGCCGCAACCGGGTCGTCGCCGCCGGCATGCTGACCGACCCGGTGGACGCCGACCCGGACCTGCCGATCGGCCTCGTGTGGCTGGCCGACCGGATAGACGCGCAACTCAGCCCGCACGAACACAGCACCGCGGTGTCCCGCTGGTCGCTGCTGGTCGCCGAGCGCCTCGGCCTGGACATGGCGGCGCTCCGGCGGGCCGCCGCGGCCGGGCGGCTGCACGACATCGGCAAGGTCTCGGTCGCGGATTCCGTGCTGCGCAAGGCCCTGCCGTTGACCGCGACCGAATGGGAAGAGCTGCGCCGGCATCCTTCGGAGAGCGCGCGGCTGCTGACCGACCTCGGCCAGCGCCCCGACCTGGCGGCCGTCGTGGCGGCACACCACGAACGATTCGACGGTACGGGCTACCCGCTGGGCCTGGCCGGCGAACAGATCCCGATCGAGGCGCGCATCGTGGCGGTCACCGACGCCTGGGCCGCGATGCTGGCGGACCGCCCGTACGCGCCGGCGCTGGCCCTGCTCGGACGCCCGCGCGGAGGTCGAGCGGGGCCGCGGTTCGCAGTTCGACCCGGTCGTCGCCGACACGTTTCTCAGCCTGGTCGACGAGGGCCTGGTCGGCGAGCTGGCGGCACCGGCCCGGCTATAAGCGGTTGCCGGGGTCCGTCCGCGGGGCGGAGGATTTCGGCATGCTTCGCCCAGAGGTTCTGGACTATTACCGGCGCGGCGGTGAGCATCGTCGGCTCACCGCGGGTGCGGGACGGCTGGAGTTCCTGCGCACGTGGGACGTGCTTTCGCGGGTGCTGCCCGCGGCGCCGGCGTCGGTGCTCGACGTCGGCGGCGCGACCGGGGTTTACGCCGTCCCGCTGGGCGCGTCCGGTTACGAGGTGCGGATCGTCGACCCGGTGCCGGACCACGTCTCGCACGCCGAAACACTGCCCGGCGTGACTGCCGTGCTGGGCGACGCCCGTGCCCTGCCGGTCGCCGACCACAGCGTCGACGCGGTGCTGCTGTTCGGCCCGCTCTACCACCTGCTCTCGCGCCCGGACCGGGTGACGGCGTGGCGCGAGGCGGCCCGGGTCACCCGCCCCGGTGGTGTGGTGCTGGGTGCGACGATCAGCCGGTTCGCGTCGCTCTTCGACGGCTTCGCCAACGACCGCTGGGGCGACCCCCTCTTCCGTCCGCTGGTCGAGGGCGCCCTTTCCGACGGTCTGCACGCGCCGCGGATCCCCGATCGGGGCTGGTTCACCAGCGCGTACTTCCACCACCCTGACGAGCCCGCCGCCGAGGCGACATCGGCGGGCCTGTTGGTGCGTCAGGTGCTGTCGGTGGAGAGTCCGATGTGGATGGCCGGGTCGCGGCTCGACGCGATTCTGGCCGACGACGGGCAGACCGCGCTGCTGCTGGAGATGCTGCGTCAGATCGAGGCGGAGCCATCGCTGCTCGGGGCGAGCAGCCATTTGCTCACCGTCGCCGACGTGGCGTCGCTTTGAAAGGAGTCCTGTGGCGTCCATCAAGGACATTGTCTTCGACAGCCCTCACCCGGCGTCAGCCGCCCGATTCTGGGCGCGGGCCCTGGAGGACTACGAGATCGCGCCATACGACGAGGAGGAGTTGGCGCGGTTGCGGTCCATGGGCGTCAATGACCCGGAAGACGACCCCACGGTCCTGCTGGTTGCCACCGACGGCAGGTCGCCGCGCATCTTCTTTCAACTGGTGCCAGAGGGCAAGCAGGTCAAGAACCGGGTTCATCTAGACCTGAGCGCGCCGGATGCGGTCGCAGAGGTCAAGCGGCTGTGCGCGCTGGGCGCGACAGTTCAGGCCGAGCACGGGGACTGGACCACGATGCGGGACCCCGACGGCAACGAGTTCTGCGTGATGGGTTCGTAAACGGGACCACGCCGGGCGAAGATGCAATCGTGCCCGATAATGCCGGATTCGTCGAAGCGACTGAGCAGTTCAGGCGTGAGCTGTTCGCCCACTGCTACCGCCTGCTCGGCTCGATCCAGGACGCGGAGGATCTGGTCCAGGAGACCTATCTGCGGGCCTGGCGGTCCTACGACGGGTTCGAGGGGCGATCTTCCGTGCGGACCTGGCTTTACCAGATCGCCACGAACAGGTGCCTGACCGAGCTGGCCAAGCAGGGCCGGCGAGTGCTGCCATCCGGCATTTCCGGTGCGGCACCGGATCCTGACGCACACCTGGAAGAGGCCGGAGCCGAGGTGAGCTGGCTGCAGCCCGCGCCGGACGCCCTGGTGCTTCCGGACTCGGCTGACCCGGCGGCCATCGTCGCGGCGCGTGAGGGTGTGCGGTTGGCGCTCGTCGCCAGCTTGCAATACCTTCCGCCGAGGCAGCGGGCGGTGCTGGTCCTGCGGGATGTGTTGGCGTTCTCCGCCGCTGAGGTCGCGGACATGCTCGACACCACGACGGCCTCGGTCAAGAGTGCGCTGCAGCGCGCCCGAGCCCGGATGGGGGAACTGGCCCTCACCGACGGCCAGATCACGGAACCGACCGCGCATCGTGCCCGCGCGCTTCTCGACCAGTACATCGCTGCGTTCGAGAATGCCGACGCCGCCGCGCTGGAGCGGCTTCTGTTGGCGGACGCGACGCTGGAGGCGACACCGCTGCGCACCTGGTTCGCGGGTCGCGGCGTCTGCGTGCCGTTCCTGCGCCGCCACCTCCTCGGTTCGCCGGGTGACTGGCGCATGCTGGCCACCAGCGCCAACGGGCAGCCCGCCGCCGCGGCCTACCTCCGCGACCAGCACGGGAGCTATCGGCCGTACGGAATTTGTGTGCTCACCGTCACGGAGGCGGGCATCCGCCGAATCTCCTCCTTCGGGGACCCGAATCTGGTCGCCGTTTTCGGGTTCGAACCGATTCCTTTCCCGGTCTCGCCGGGTCTTCCTGGGTGAAGGTAGGCGTTCCTCGACCACCCGAGCTAAGGAAACCGATAGCCATGAGCAGCACCTCCACCATGCGCGCCCTGCGGCAGACGTCCCTGAACGGCCCCCGGGACCTGCGGTTGATCACTGACGCACCGCTGCCGGCACCCGGCCCGGGTGAAGTTCTGATCCGAGTCACCGCCGCCGGGGTCAACTTCGTCGATATCTCACAGGCCCGCGGCACGTTCGCGGGTGGTCCTCAGCCGCCGTACCTGGCGGGCATCGAGGGCGTCGGTGAAATCACCGCCGTCGGACGCAGGGGTGAGCGACCTGGAACCTGGGACCCACGTCATCGGCGTCGGCATCGCGGGCGGCGCCTTCGCCGAACACATGGTGCTGCGCGCGGCGGCGGCGGTCCGCGTGCCGGCGGGCTGGTCCGACGAGCAGGCGCTTGGGCCTGGTCGTGAGCTGGCCGACCGCGCTGGCCGCGCTCAAGCCACTCGGCCGCATCGCCGCCGGGCAGACCGTGCTGATCCATGCCGCGGCCGGCGGGACCGGCCAGGCCGCGCTCACGATGGCCAAGCACTACGGCGCGACGGTGATCGCCGACGGCCTCACCAGGCAAGCATGAGGTGGTACAGGCGTTGGGCGCCGACCACGTCATCGACTCCCGCGGCGCCGACCTCGCCGGCGAGGTCCTGCGGCTGACCGGCGGCGCGGGTGCCGACCTGGTGCTGGAGTCGGTCGGCGGCTCCACTTCGGACGCGAGCCTCGCGGCGACCAAGCGGGTCACCGGCCGGGTCGTCGTGTACGGCCTGGCCGGCGGGGAAGCCGCGATCACCAACTGGGACCTCGTCTACAAGCATCAGGTCCAGCTCATCGGCCTGAACATCGGCACGCTGATCCAGTCCGCACCACAGATCTTCGGCGAGGTCATGGGCGAGATGTTCGGGCTCATCGCGGCCGGAGTGCTCCGCCCCGGCCAGCCCACCAGCTACCCGCTGGCCGACGGCCCCAAAGCACTCGCCGAACTGGAAGCGCGAGCCACCGTCGGCAAGTTGGCGCTGCTGCCCTGACACGCGCATGCATCATCAGACGCCGAACGGTGCCGCGTAGCGGATGATGCCGCCCGGGACGGCGTATGCGGGGTCGAAGGTGAGCGCCATCATGTTCTCGTCCGAGACGTCGAACGGCGGCCGGATGCCGTGGCCGGAGGCCGGGGTGAAGCCGAACCTTGGGTAGTACTCGGCGTGACCGAGGACGAGCACGAGGTTCTCGCCCTGCTGGCGGGCGGCATCCAAGGCCCCCACGATGGCGGCGGAACCGGCGCCCTGGCCTTGGTATTCAGGCAGGACGGCGCACGGGCCCAGGGCGAGGGCGGGGGCGTCGCCGACGTGGCAGCGGGTGAGTAGAGCGAATCCGACGACGGTCGCCGTCGGCGGCGACGGCGATCCAGGAGAGGCCTGGCAGCCACGCCGCCGGGTCGGCGCGCAGCGCCTCGACCAGGTCGGCTTCCTCGGAGGTAGGGAAGGCCCCGAGGTTGATCGCGCGGATCGCCGCGATGTCGGTCGGGCTTTCGGGGCGGGTGATCCAGGCCTTCGTCATCGGCTGCGGGCTTCTTCCTACTCGGCGGGTCTCTGGGGCGCGCCTGATCGTCGTAGGGCCTCCAGCCGTCGGCGCATGACCGCTGCTCGGCTGGGGTCGGCTCCGGTGAGAAACGGCGGCCAGTCCAGCAGGAGCAGCCGCAGTTCGGCCGTGGTGACGGCCCGGATCAGTTCGCTGTCGTACGGGATGCCGCGGGCTTTGGCATAGCTCGCCAGCATCGCGGCCCGAGGCGGGTCGGCGCCGTCGAACTCGGCGCGTTGCCAGAGCAGGGCCAGGTCTTCGGGGCCGGCGGCGATGCCGACCTCCTGCCAGTCGGCCCACACCAGGTTGTGCGCGCCGTCGATCAACAGGTTGCCGGCGTGGACGTCGCCGTGGACCAGGCAGGGCGGCAGGTCCGCCGGCTCGAGGTGGTCCAGCAGCGCGAGTTCGTCCGCAGTCCAGAACGCGCGTGCGGTGGCGTCCGGGTGCCGGTCCGGTGCGGCGGCCGGCTTGAGCCACGGCTGTTCACCGACCGTGGCAGCGACATCGGCGTGGTGCAGGGCGCCGAGTTGGCGGGCGATCTCGTGCCATCGCGCCTCCGCCCAGTCCGCAGCCGGCGGGAGCGGGGCGAGGGCCTCGAACAACACGCACGTCCCGTCGGCCGCGATCACCTTCGGCACGCGCACCGGGATGGCGGCGGCCGCCCGGTAGAAGGCGGCCTCGCGCGGTGTCACCGTCTTGAGCACGAACTCCTCGTCGCCCAACCGGACCAGCACGACGAGCGATCCCGAAGCCGAGCCGGCAAGCGGCGTCACGGAGCGCAGCGACCGCGGGTCACGGCCGAGCCGACGGAGGAACTCGTCGAGGTCAGGACCCACCGGCGGACCATACCGCGCCCTCGCGGTCTCGACGGTGTACGAGAGCGCGGTCAACCGGTTCTGGGCGTCCAGGGTCGCCTGGTACGGCACCGCCGGAGGCGTTCTTGGCCACCCGGCTCAACGCCTCCATCTGCCCTTTCGCGGTCCCGGCTTCTCTCCAGACGTCAGGAGCGGGAGCGGGGCAGGCAGTCCTTCTTGTACTTGAGGCCCGAGCCGCACCAGCAGGCCTCGTTGCGCGGCGGCGGCCACGCGATGTGCGCGCCCGGCTGGGCCGCCAGCTCCTGCGCGTACCGGCTGCGAATCTCCGCGTCGCCCGGCTCTCCGGCGTGCTGGCGGGCGTAGCCGGTCAACCCGTTCGCCGACGCCGCGAGGACGCTCAGGCCGACCGCGCCCGTGTTCGCCTGGCGAACCAGGTTCTTCTCCAACCGCGCCCGGTGCGCGTCCCAGTCCGGCCCGAAAACCTCGGTCAGCTCCGGCTGCGCGGCCAGCAGCCGGTCGAACTCCGGTCGAGCGAAGAACAGCAGGTCCGCCTCCGCCGACTGCGGCTCCGCCGCCCGGCGGGTCAGCTGCGCTTCCAGGCGGTCGGCCAGGTCGTCCTGCTTGTCGTGCGGCAGGTTCAGATCGCGGCGTACCCGGTGTCGCTGCTGCAACAGGAAGAACATCACGCCCGGTGCTTCCTCGGATCCCACCTCCGGTGATTCACCGCGGGCATCCAGCAGGCCGTCGACCGCCTCGCTCAGCCATTCCTCGGCGGTCGCCGTGCGACCGCCGGCGTCCAGCGCCGCACTCACGTACGCCGGTGCGTCCGGCTGCTCTGTCAGCAGCGGCCGCAGCGCGGTCACGGCCGCCAGAGCCTCGTCGTCGCGGCCGCCGACCCGGAACAGGATGCGGGCCCGCAGTGCGGCGGCGAAGCCAGCCCCGGCCGCGTCCTCGGACGGATAGGCCGCGACCGCCCGGTCCGCGTACCCCAGCGCCGCGTCCAGTCGGGCCCGGACCTCAGCGATCTCCGCTGCCAGGGTCAGTGCGAACCCGGCATCCTCCTGCTCCGCCAGCCGGCCCTGGTCCACCGCCGCGGCCAGCTCGGCGGCCACGCCCAGCGGGTCGGCCATTCCGAGGGCGGAACGGCGGAGGTCTTCGAGGTCGGCACTCGTGAGCACGTCTCTTGTCAGCACAACTTCACGGTACGTCGGTCGCCCGTGCCCGCACTGGCTGATCAACTGTTACGCGCGTCTCCGGGCGGCTCGCGGAGCAGACCCCGCAGGATCACGTTGGCGAGCTCCTCGCCGATCCGGTCCCGGTCCTGCTCGGCGACGGGTGCCGCGGCCGGGTCGATCCGGTCGACGATCGGGTTCTGGGCCAGTGCCAGCGCGGGGCCGATGAGGGCGAAGTAGAGGACGTGCGGCGGCACGTTCGGCACCCGCCCGGCCGCGGCGAGCGCGGAGATGGTGGGCTCGATGCTGTCCCAGAACGGCTTGATGAACAGCCGGTGCAGGTAGTCCAGCCGCTCCGAGTCGCGGGTCGACTCGTCGGCGATCAGCCGGTTCAGCTGTGACGCGTGTGCGGCCATCCGGTACGTCTGGGTGACCAGCCGCTGGAGCCGTTCGGCGTCGTCTCCCTGCTGTGCGAGCAGTGCGTCCCGTTCGGCCTGGACGCCGGCCAGCGCGGAGTCGACCACCGCCCGCCAGAAGGCCGACTTCGACCCGTACCGGTCGTTGATGAAGTTGTGGCTCACACCGAGTCGGCCAGCGAGCTCACGCATGGTGGTCGCCTCGTAGCCGAGCTCCGCGAACGTGTCGAGGCCGCGCCGAAGGATCTCGCCCTCGTCGAGCCCGACGGGCGCGTTCTTGCGGCGCGCGGTGCCTTTCTCGGCCAATCCGGTCTTCCCATCCCTGGTGACGGCGACGGTCAAAGTGTGCCCCACCCAGCTCAGTGAGGCAGGTCACCCTGATGGGAACACGCTGGGCCTGACAGTTGTCAGAACATCGACCTAGCCGTACGGGCATCCGCCCGTTACGCTCTGGCGCAGTAGCGGATGACACTGTGGAGGTTTCCCGTGTCCACTTCGGATCGTGCGTCGCCGGCCGAGCTCGACACCGGGATCCCGCACTCCGCACGACTGTGGAACTACTGGCTGGGCGGCGAGGACAACTTCGCCGCGGACCGTGCCGTCGCGGACCAGATCCTCGCGATGGTGCCGGAGATGGTCGGGTCGGCCCGAGCCGACCGGGCGTTCCTCGGCCGGGCCGTCCGCCACCTCGCCGGAGCGGAGCACATTCGCCAGTTTCTCGACGTCGGCACCGGCATCCCGACCGCCGACAACACGCACGAGGTCGCCCAGCGGGTGGCACCGAGCAGCCGGATCGTCTATGTCGACAACGACCCGATGGTGCTGGTGCACGCCCGTGCGCTGCTGACCAGCCATCCCGAGGGGCGCACCGACTATCTCGACGCCGACCTCCGCGCACCCGAGGCGATCGTCGAGGGAGCACGGCGGACGCTCGACTTCGACCAGCCGATCGCGGTCATGATGCTCGGCATCCTCAACTTCGTGCCCGACGACGACGAGGCCGCCGACCTCGTCCAGCGGCTGGCCGCCGCACTCCCGTCCGGCAGCTTCGTGACGATCTCCCACCCGACGACCGAGGTCAATGGGCCGGTCATGACCGAGGCACTGCGGCTGTGGAACGAGGGACCCGCCGCCAAGATGGTGCTGCGCGGCGCCGAGCAGGTGGCCCAGCTGTTCGGCGACCTGGAGATGGTCGAGCCGGGAGTGGTCAGTTGCTCCCAGTGGCGCCCCGACCCGGGCGCCGCGGCGGAGCAGGTTCCGCACTACGGAGGGGTGGGTCGCAAGCGCTGACTGGGGCTGCTGCGACCGCTACCGGTCCGCCGGAGCGGAAGATCGGGTAGATTGGGTGAAGACGGCCCCCGACGGCTCTGCCGCGGAGGCCGTGATATGCGTCCGGTCAGCGGCGCGCAGGCCACGGTCCGCGCCGAACCGCACGCCCCCTTGACGTTCGGAGATCCACATGGCGGCACGCCGCCCGCAAGACCTGCCCAGCTCCACTCCCTCCTTCGCCGACCTCGGGCTTTCAGCCGCGCTCATCGCGCCGCTGGCAAAGGCCGGCGTCACCGCACCGTTCCCGATCCAGGCCGTCACGCTGCCCGACTCGCTCGCGGGTCGCGACGTGCTGGGCCGCGGGCGCACCGGTTCGGGCAAGACGTACGCGTTCGTCCTGCCGCTGCTGCACCGGCTGGCCGGCGACACCCGGCAGCGCCGGCCCGGGCGGCCGCGCGCGCTGATCCTGGCGCCGACCCGCGAGCTCGCGACCCAGATCGAGGCCACTCTCGTACCACTGGCCCGGGCACTCTCGTTGCGTACCGTGACCATCTTCGGTGGTGTCGGTGCGGCTCCCCAGATCGCGGCGTTGCGCAACGGCGTCGACATCGTCGTCGCCTGCCCCGGGCGCCTCGACGACCACGTCCGCAACGGGCACGCCCGGCTCGACGCGATCGAGATCACGGTGCTCGACGAGGCCGACCACATGGCCGACCTCGGCTTCCTGCCGGTGGTCAAGCGGTTGCTCGACCAGACTCCCCGTTCGGGTCAGCGCATGCTGTTCTCGGCGACGCTGGACGCGGCCGTCGACGGCCTGGTCCGCCGCTACCTGAACAACCCGGTCACCCACAGCGTCGACTCGGCGAAGTCGCCGGTCGTCAAGATGGCCCACCACGTGCTGCACGTGCGCCACGACGACCGACTGGCGGTGCTGACCGACCTCACCTCGGCTCCCGGCCGCACCCTGGTCTTCACCCGCACGAAGCGGGGCGCGAAGGCCCTCACCCGCCGGCTCGTCGCCGGTGGTGTGCCGGCCGTCGAGCTGCACGGCGACCTCGCGCAGGGCGCCCGCACCCGCAACCTGAACGCGTTCACCGAGGGCAGCGTGCAGACGCTGGTCGCCACGGACATCGCGGCGCGGGGCATCCACGTCGACGACGTCGCGCTGGTCATCCACGCGGATCCGCCGGTCGAGCACAAGGCGTACCTGCACCGTTCCGGTCGCACGGCGCGCGCCGGTGCCTCCGGCATGGTCATCACCCTGATGACCGACAGCCAGGTCGCCGACGTACGCAACCTGACCCGCGAGGCCGGCATCCGGCCCACGACGACGCGGCTCGGCCCCGGCGACCCGTTCCTGGCCGAGCTGGCCCCGGGCGAGCGGACGTTCGTCAGCCCGCCGCCGCCGGCGCCCGAGCGGGAGTCCGTGCCGCGCCAGCGCCGAGCACCCGGCCGACGGTCGGCCGCACAGTCCACCCGGACGACGCAGTCCACGCGGACCGCTCAGCCGGCGCGGACGGCCCAGCCGGGGTCCGGTACCCGGAGCTCGAACGCCGCGAACTTCTCCAGCCGCAGCCGGGTCGGTCGCCGCTGACTACGGCGCGCCCGTGACCCACGGGCGCAGAGCGATGTCCGTCGCCTTTTGGACCGCTGCCTGCACGGTGGCCGGGTCATCGAGCTGGTCCAGGTCGGCGAGCAGCACCTGCAGGGCGGCGGTGATCGCGCCGACGAACGCGCCGGTCAGCGCGGCCGCCCCGACCTCGTCGAGCTGTTCCGGGAACGCGGCCGCGAGATGCCGGGCGATCTCGCGCTGCGCGTCCATCTGGATCTGCAGCGCGCGGCCGCGTACCGCCGGAACGTCCCGGATGTAGCGCAGCCGCAGCGCCGCCAGCCGGCCCGACAGGTCGTCGCTGTCGTCGCCGACCCGGTGAAGCGCCCGCAGCAGGACCTCGGCCGGTCCCTCGTGCGGGCCCGCGGTCGCCGATGGCCTCGACGGCCGCCCGCACCCGGGCGTCGCTCTCCGGGAACAGCAGCTCCTCCTTGCTGGGGAAGTAGCTGAAGAACGTGCGGGTGCCGATCTCGGCCGCGGCGGCGATGTCGGCGATGGTCGTCTCGTCGTAGCCGTCGCGCTCGAACAGCTGGTGGCGGCCGCCTCGACCAGGGCCTGGCGGGTACGGGCGCGCTTGCGGTCGCGCAGGGACATGGCCGCAGCTTACCGCACTCAACTGCAAGTCTGGCACTCATTGCAAATATGCACTGAGTGCGGTTATCGTGTGAGTGCATGACCTCCGTGCTGATCTCGGGTGCCGGCGTCGCCGGCCCCACCCTCGCCTACTGGCTGGCTCGCCACGGGTTTCGCCGCCACGGTCGTGGAGCGCGCGCCGGCCTGCGGTCCAGCGGCAACCCCGTCGACGTGCGCGGCCCGGCCCTGCGCGGTGGCCAAGCGGATGGGCATCGTGCCCCGCCTGCGCGCAGCCGCCACCCAGGCCACCGCGATGCGGCTGGTCGACGCGGCCGGCCGGCGCTCGCCCGGGTCCGATGCCCGCCACCCGCGGCGAGGAGGTCGAGCTGCCCCGCGGTGACCTGGCCGCCGTGCTGTTCGACGCCGCCCGCGACGATGCCGAGTTCGCTGGTCGACGACACCATCGCCGGGCTGCGCGCAGGACGACCGACGGCGTCGACGTCACCTTCGAGCGGCGGCCGCCGCGCCGGTTCGACCTCGTCGTCGGCGCCGACGGCCTGCACTCGACCGTGCGGCGGCTGGCGTTCGGCCCCGAGCGCGGACTTCGTCGGCCACCTCGGCCTGCTACGTCGCGACCATGCCGCTCGGCGTCCGGACGAGGGCACCCGACGTCCTGCATGCACAACACACCGGGCAGGCTGCGTCTCGATCCACCCGGCCCGCGGTGCGGCGCTGGCCGCCTTCATCTTCCGCGTCCGCGCCCGATGCCCGGCTTCGACCACCGCGACACCGGCCAGCACAAACGGATCGTCACCACGGCGTACGCGGACGCGGGCTGGCGGGTCCCGGAGCTGCTCGACCGGCTCGCGGCCGACCGAGGACCTCTACTTCGACGCGGTCAGCGAGGTGCGGCTCCGATCCTGGGCCCGCGGCCGGGTCGCGCTGCTCGGCGACGCGGCGTCGTGCGTGTCGCTGTTCGGCGACGGCTCCAGCTGGCCATGGCGGGTGCCGACACCCTCGCCGCGGCCCTGGCCGCCGACCGGCGACCACGCGGGCGTTCGCCCGCTACGAGGCCGCACACCGCGGCCTGGTCGCACCGAAACAGCGCCGGGTCGGCCGCGCCGCCGGCCTGCTGGTGCCGAAGACGCGGCTCGGTCTGGCCGCGCGCGATCTGGGCGCTCGCACCGTGTCCGCTTTCGGACAACGGGCCGTTTGATCGGTGGCCGTCTCTGTCGAGGTCGCATAGGTTGGCTGGCAGACGCTCCGAAGGCGAGGCCAGCCATGCGAGTGGCGGGGAGGCTCACCGGCACGCCGGATCAGGTCGATCCCTTCCGCGACCTGCGCGCGCTCATCGAGACGCTGCCGGTCCCGTCCGCGCCGCCGACCTACGTGCAGCGCGAGGCGGCCCTCGGGCTCGCGCTGATGGACCTTTCGCTGCGGCTCGAGCATGTGCCACGGGTCGCCGAACACCTGACGCTGATCGACCGCGGCCACATGACCCGCTCGGTCAGCGTCGACGTCGACCTGCAGGCGATCGCGGGCGCACAGCGCAGACGGATCATGGCCCCGCCCGGTGGCACGTCGCTGTGGATACCCGTGTCCCGCTACAGCCGCAGCGACCTGGCGCCGGTGGTGGTCAAGGACTCGACCGGCGCGGTGGTGCCGCGGTTCACCCACCGGGACTCCAACCGGGTGACCGCGGCCGCGTTCGTCCGGCTGTTGTCGATGCTGATCGACGCACACCGGGACGTCACCGCGCGGGACACGGTCGTACACAAGCTCCGGCACACCCACCAGCGGTCCCGCTGGCTGATCGAGGCGGCGATCGCCGAACTGGTGACCGCCGGCGCACTGCCCGAGACCGGCATCCGCACGCCGCTGGACTACGCGGTGCTGCCACCGGCCGACAGCGGCCCCGGGCGTGAGGTCGACGCGCGGGCGGTCCGGGACCTCGCGCTGGCCGGGCTCGACGAGCTGTGGCCGGCCGACGCCCGCAGCGGTATCCGGCTGCCGTTCGCGCACCTGCTCAGGTTGGCCTGCAGTCAGTACATGCTGGTCGTCCTGCTCGACGCGGCCCAACCGCGCCGCTTCCTGACCTGGGACGCGCCGCTGCTGCCCGGCTCGGCGCCCGAGCGCGCCGGTGCAACGCCTCGTGCAGAGCCTGCTGCCGGTCAACCGCGAGTTCGTCGTCGAGTACGAGACCGCCATTCCCCGGTCGGTCGGCGCCTACCACCTCACGGTCGAGGTAAACGAGGAAGTCAACGTCCGCCGGTTCGTGATGTCCAGCGACGTCGACGACGACTTCGTGCAGACGTTGACGCAGGACGTGGAGATGCTCGCCGAGGCGAGCGCCGACCAGGCCGCCCCGCATCGCAAGCTGCTCGAGCTCGAGCTGCAGGGCATCGCCTCCCGGCTGGCCGAGGTCGGGCGCCGGCGGCTGACCGATCTGACCAGCTACCGGCGCTACATCGCCGAACGGCACCGGTCGCTCGGTGCCGGCGCCGGCGCCGGCACTGGTCTCTCGGCTGACGAGGTGGTCGCCGCGCTGGGACGAGGTGACTGCTCAGTCCCGGTCCTGGCCGCGTTCGCCGCGCACTACTCCGCCGACAGCATGCGACACCTCGCGCGCGGCCCGCTGGCAGGCGAGGCGCTGCCGGCACTCGCCGCCGGGATCCGCGAATACGAGCTCGGCCACGACATCACCACCGACAACGACCCGCGCGAACACGGCGCGCACGCACACTGGCGCCGCCCGAACATCGACCTGAGTCCACACTCGACGGCGCCGGTACGCGCGGTCGCCTACCTGTCGCTGGCGGACGAGGCGCCGGCGCTGATCGAGGGCATCACCCGCATGGTGCTCGGCCTGGCCGTCGTGGTGCTGTTATTGGGCACGCTGCTCACCGGCGGTCCACAGTGGCTCTACTCCGGAAGGATCGTGCCCAACTCGGTCCCCGCACAGGCCGACGCGGTCGTCGCGGTGCTGTTGCTGGTCCCCGGCCTGCTGATCGCCCGGCTCGACCTGCCCAGCACCCACTCCGTGCTCGGGCAGCTACGGCAGTTCCAGCGGACGATCGCGTTCGCCTCGGTCGCGGTGACAACGGGGCTGGCCATCGCCGCCGGGGCCGTGCACACGGACCACGCGATCACCCGAGCCTTCCAGGCGGGCATCGCGGTGCTGGGCTTCATCCTGGTGTGCTGCCTGCTCGAGTTCCTCGCCCGCCGGGCCCGGCGCCGCAGCCCCGTGCCCCGCTCGGCCCGACTGCCGCGCTGGCTCCGGGCGACGTCTCCGCGGTCCCGCCGGGCGTACGCCCCGGACGCCGTCTTCGATGCGCGTGGTGAGGTGTGACGTGGCACTGCAGACGTCCCGGTCGTCAGAGCTGGCCCGAATCGCCGCCGAGGCGGCCGCCGCTGACACCTCGTCTGTAAGGCTGCGGTTGATCCATGGCCCGGCCGGTTTCGCGCCTTCGGCCTTGACGAAGCCGATCCCCGACTTCGAGCCGCCGCTGCACGAACAGGCGCAGTGGCCCAGCGACTTCTGGACCTTCTCGGTAGCCGGCCTGGCGATGACCGTGTGCGCCTGGCCAGCGGCTGCGACGGTGTTCAGCGAGCCGTTCGAGGTCGGTGCGCCCCAGCTGACGGACCGTCCGGACACGTACGCCTATGACGGTTTCTCGGTGCCCAACCCCGGGTTCCTGAACGAGCCGAACCGGCGGATCGACGCGCTGCTGACGCTCAACAGCACGCATTGGTCACCGTCCTATCGCGACTGCCTGGTCAACGGCGTGGTGCTCGCTCGGATCTCCCAGCTCGCCGTGTCGCGGGGCCAGAGCCCGATCGTGCATCTCCATACGCCGGTGTCACCCTTCATCGACCAGCAAATCTCGGCGCGTGGGGACGGCTCGCAGGAGCGGCTGCGCGACGCGTTGGGGCCGTGCGTGCGGGTGTCCGTGTCGGTGAACCCGCAGGAGCCGACCGCCCGGCTGGACTTCGAGCAGGGCCTGGTGGCGTTGGCTGAGGAGTTCGGGCTCGGGCTCAAGCTGAACGACCGGCGGTTCAACCGGGTGCCGGGTGAGTGGTTCACGATCCGTGGGTTTGACCGTGAGCGTTATCGCCAGGTGCGGGCACGGTTGTTTCCGGATACGCCGATGCACCTGCCTAAGCACGCGATGATCGCGACGGTGATGGGGCCGGCTCGGTTGGGCATGGCTGCGGACGTGATCGCCCGGATGGGTGCGAACGGCGTCGGCGTCCTCGCTGCGGCGGTGTCGTCTGTGCGGAAGATCGGCTTCATCAATCTGGTTCTGCCGCTGGCGGAGACCGCTGGGCTGGAGGCACCGGCCTGGTCAGGTAACTGGGACGACGGGATCAAGCTGATCGCGGAACGGTGCCGGACCTATGACGCTGCCGGGGCCGACCATGACGACAATGGTGACTTCGCGGGTTACAAGGTGGCGCTGAGCCCGCCGATGCAGTGCTCGTTTCCGCGGTCCAGCCGCCGCACGGGCGCGTCGGTCACCGGTCGCGTTCCCTATCCGTTGTGGTTGCGCTGGGACGTGCCTAATCGGACGGTCGGGGCGCCGCAGTTGCTGTCGATGGTCGAGCAGAACCTCGCTGCGTACGCGGAGAACACGGAGATCGCATACGCCCAGGCACGAGTTGGCCGCGGCGATGTGGTGCGAGGGCGCGCGAAGCTGGTGGTGATGTTGGCCCAACCACCGCGCGATGTGGCTGACGCCCAGGCCGTTTTGAACGAGGTGGCGGAGCGGGTCCAGGAACGCACGCTCGAGCAACTGTCGGACGCTCGGTTAGTCGGCTCGGCGGGTCCGGTTACGGCTGTCGCCGCGGGAGCGCTGGCTGACGTACGCGGGCGTGTCCGCGTAGAAACCTGCCTGGCGCAGCCGTGCGGTTCACGTCGGATCACGGCCTGACAGCAGCCAACGCAGCCTATCCGCAAGACGATGCACCTATAACAGTCCTTATGTGCATTGCGCTGGGTAAGACGCGTCTGCGGCACCTCGCCGAGGGTCGTGGACAGGATGGCGTCTTCCCCACCTGCGGTAGGCCGTCTGCTGGTGGCTAGCCGCCGTCTCCGGCGCCGCTGCAATACAGGCTCTGGGAGGAGCGGACGCTGGGCGAGTCGGATCGCGTCTCCCGGTGGGACTTCGAGGCTCACCGACTTGCGGCGGCGCGCCTGAGGATTCTTTACGGTGACCGGGGCGTTCTTGCGGCGCTCGACGACCTCGAGACTTCGGGAAAGGCGCTAGGGACTTACTGGCGCCGCGGAGAAAGTAGACCCTGACGAACTCGATCAACGTTACGCGCGAGACAAGACGGCGGCAGCGGCGTTTACGGCGGCTAGTGCCGAGATCGTTCGCCGAGGGCTGGGGAGGCTATGAGCCGGGTCGTCTGTCAATCGTGCCGGTGGTGGTTTGGTACTCGACCGGCGGGCGACCCAACGTTGACCGCGGCTTGCGAACGGACTCTGTCCGGGGCGAGCCGCGGATTGCCCGAGCGGCATTGGGCCTCGAATGGGGTGGCCGCGCGTCATTTTGGTTTCTCGTTCATAGCACCATGGACTTGTGGCGGATAGAGCGGCGAACCTCCACGATGTCACCATGACACAAGCCATCGCGACCTACGCGGCGTTCGTGGGCACGCTGTCGCTGATCATCGCGTTTGTTGCTTACCGGCAGAGCGGCCCCCGGGTTGTCGCGTATGCGGTTTTCCGCGTTACCAGCTCGGAAGTTTGGGTGACTGTCTTCAACAAGGGGCGCGGAGAAATCACCATCACCGACATTCGCGGCTGGGTGCGGACTGGCTCCGATCGCTTCGACCTGGCGGCGGGTAGCGTCGAAGACCAGTTGCCTCATCGCCTCGAGGGTCACGGCGATTTCAAGGTCACGATTCCGGTCAGCGCCGATGGTCCCGATGCTGGACACGTGAAGCTGCTCGCGACGATCAAGAGGCGTCCCCAAAGCAACCCGAAAGCCTTCGGTGGCGCCGACATATTTTTGGGTGACGGCCGAGTAATCAGGGCTCCTCTAATGTGAATCGATCTCGGGTTGACGTTGGCGGAGGGGCGCGAGAGATGCGTTGGCGCTGGGGTCACGTGGTGGGGGTAGCTACGCAGAACTCGTTGCCAGCTGGGTCGGCCAGGACTGTCCAGCCGAAGCCTTGCGGCATCTTCTGGCGGTCGACCACCGTCGCGCCCAGGTCCAGGAGGCGCTGGATTTCCGCTCCCGGGTCGCCGTCGCTGCTCCAGTCCAGGTGGACCCGGTTCTTGACCGTCTTCGGCTCAGGGACCCGTTGAAACCCCAAGCACAACCCCGGGCGTCTCGCCCAGGATCAGGAAGTCGTTCTCGTGGCGCCAGGACTCGCGTAGGCCCGTGGCGGCCGCCCAGAAGCTGGCCAGGACCGCTGGGTCGGCACAGTCGAACGTCACCATTCGCGTCTGCAGCGCCATGTCTTCCAACCCTAGTCCGCTTTGTCCAGGTCAGGACGCCTTTTCTTCGATGAAGGACAGCATCTGCCGCCAGGCGTCCTCGACGTCCGCCTGGTGTTGGCCGAAGGCTCGGTCGAAGAAGCTGTGGCCCGCGTCCGGATAGACGGTCATCCGCACATCAACGCCGTGGCCGCGGACCCGGTCCGCGAACTGCGAGACCTCCGCGACCGGGGTGAAGTCCTGCCCGGCCGCCAGGATCTGCAGCGGCGAGGTGATCTCGTCCGCGACGTCGAGCACCCGCGACGGGATGCCGTAGAAGCCGATCGAGCCGCGCAGGTCGTCGCCGGCCGCGGCCTGGCGCCACGACATCGCGCCGCCGAAGCAGAAGCCGACCGTGAACAGCGAGGTGGCGCCCGAAGCGCGCAGCCACGCCGCGGCGGTGGCGGCATCCGATGCCACGCTGGAGAACGCGAGCTTGTCGACATGCTCCCGGTACGCGAAGTCTTCGCCCCGCGAGCCGCGCCCCGCCGTCCGGCCGAAGTAGTCGAACGCCAGCGCCGACAGGCCCGCCGCCGCGAAGCTCGAGCGCGAGTTCCTTGTAGAAGACATGCAGGCCGCGGACGTCCGGGAAGATCACGATGCCGCGGCCGGTCGGCGAAGCCGGGTGCGCGAAATAGCCGTCGAACTCCGTGCCGTCCGGGGAACGCAACACCGTCGGACCGTGCGAGCCGATCGGGCCAGGGTTCGGCGGCTGTGGCGGACGGGCCTCGTCTCCGTAACACATGCGATCATGGTGTCACCATGCGTATTGCCGTGCTCGACGACTACCAGGGTGCCGCGCGGGACAGCGCGGACTGGGGTGGGCTAGACGTCACCTTCTTCGCCGACCACCTGGCCGACGAGGACGCGCTTGCCGCCCGCCTCGCCCCGTTCGACGTGGTGGTCGCCATGCGCGAGCGCACCGCCTTCCCGGCAGCCTCATCGGGAAGCTGACGACGCTGAAGCTCCTCGTCACCACCGGCATGGCCAACAGCGCCATCGATCTCGACGCCGCCAAAGCCAGGAAGATCACCGTCTGCGGCACACGGATGTTCCTGCCCTCGACCAGCGAGCTCACCTGGGCGCTGATCCTCTCGCTGGTCAGGCACATCCCGGCCGAGGACAGAGCGTTGCGGGCCGGCCAGTGGCAGACCACGGTGGGCACCGAACTGTCCGGCCGGACCCTCGGCGTCGTCGGGCTCGGCAACGTCGGCACCCAGGTCGCCGCCGTCGGCCGCGCGTTCGGCATGCGGGTGATCGCCTGGAGCGAGCACCTTGAGCATCCGGACCGGGTAGAGAAAGAAGACCTGTTCCGCCAGGCCGACATCGTGACCGTCCACTACAAACTGAGCGCGCGCAGCAGGAACATCGTCGGCGCACAAGAGATCGCCCTGATGAAGCTCGGCGCGTTCCTGATCAACACCTCGCGCGGGCCGGTCGTCGACACCGGCGCGCTGGTCGCCGCACTCGAAAATGGCCGGCTCGGCGGCGCCGCGATCGACGTCTTCGACACCGAGCCGCTCCCGGCCGACGACCCGTTGCGGCGCGCGCCGAGAACGATCCTGACCCCACACATCGGGTACGTGACAGAGGCCGGCTACCGGATGGCGTACGGCGACGCGGTCGAGGCGATCAACGCGTACGCAGCCGGTGCGACGGTCCCGCGGGTGCTCTAGAGCGGGTCGGTGTCGCCGGCAGCAGCCGATCCGGTCGAGCGCCGCGGTCAGCGTGGGCAGGTCGAAGCCCGCGAAGTGCTCGATGATCCGCCGCCTGGTGGACCACAGATGGGTCGGGTACGCGTCTTCGAGGCGGCGCAGCCCCTGCGGGGTCAGCGTGGCGAGCCAGCCGCGACCGTCCTCGACACACCGGGTGCGTACGACCGCGCCCTCGGACTCCAGCCGGGCCACCGCCCGGGTCATGCCGCTCAGCGAAAGGTCACAGGCCGTAGCCAACTCGTTCATCCGCATGCGCTGGTCGGGTGCCTCGGACAGGTGCATGAGAGTGCTGTACTCGGTCAGCGAGATGCCGGCCCGCTCGCGCAGGTCGTGGTCCATGAGCTTGGGCAACACCGTCATCACGCGCGCCAGCGTGCGCACGAGTGTCTCCTCGTCGGCGTTCAACGGCCCGGCCGGTGGCGCTGTGACGGGATGCATACGACCAGCTTACTTGCTCGCGCAAGGAACTGCTCGTATGTTTGCTTGACGAAGCAAGGACTTACTCAGAGTCCTCCCCCCGAGCAAGGACGAGCACATCGTGACCAGAATTGGAATCATCCTCGGCAGCACCCGCCCCGGCCGCAACGGCGAGGCCGTCGCCAAGTGGGTTTACGAGCTGGCCAAGCAGCGCACCGACGCCGAGTACGAGCTTGTCGACCTGCTCGACTACAAGCTTCCCGCACCTCGACGAGATCGGCCTGCCGAGCATGGGCAACTACACCCAGCCGCACACGCTGGCCTGGGCCGAGAAGATCGCGTCCTTCGACGGCTTCGTGTTCGTGACCCCCGAGTACAACCACGCCACCTCGGGCGCCCTGAAGAACGCGATCGACTTCCTGTTCGCCGAGTGGAACAACAAGGCCGTCGGCTTCGTCAGCTACGGCTCGGTCGGTGGCGCCCGCGCCGTCGAGAACCTCCGCCTCATCGCCGGCGAGCTCAAGATGGCCGACGTGCGTTCGCAGGTCATGCTCTCGCTCTTCCACGACTTCGAGAACTTCAGCACGTTCAAGCCGGGCGAGCACCAGGCAGACGCCGTCCACACGACCCTGGACCAGGTCGTCGAGTGGAGCCGGGCGCTCGCGACGGTGCGCGCGAACGCCTGACCGGCATCGCGAGCAGCACGGGGGCCCGAGGGCCTGCCGACGGACAGCACAGTCTCGGCAGGTCCTCGGGCCGTTCGCTGTCCACCGGACGGTGACCACCAAGCGGAGGCGACCGGTTTCGTGCCCTCCTGCCGTCAGGTGGAGTAGCGTTCCCCCGAATACGGGAGGTCGATCATGTCTCTGACGGTGGGCACGGAACAGCGCGGCGAGGTCGTCGTGGTGTCAGTGGGTGGCGAGCTGGATATGGCCACCGCGCCGCAGCTGCAAGACCAGATCACCGACCTGCTCGACCGCGGCCTGTCGCGGCTGGTCTTCGACCTGACGGACCTCTCGTTCTGCGACTCGACCGGGTTGTCCGTCTTCGTGCGTGCGAAGAACAGCACCGACGACGCCGGCGGAGCGGTTCGGCTGGCCGCGCCGCAGCGTGGCGTGCGCCGCATCCTCGAGGTCAGTGGCCTGGTCGAGGTGCTGCACACGTACGCGACCGTCGACGAAGCGGCATCCGCGGACGCCGCCTCGGAACCCGCCGCGGGCTAAGCGGCTTCGCGGAGCGGCTGGGCCAGCGGGCCCGTCTCGGCCAGCACGGCCGCCGGCGTGGGCTCGACCGCCGCCACCGGGCCGTTCGCGCCCGGTCCGTGCGCCTCGTCCTCGACGTAGCGCGGACGGCTGATCACCACACCCGCCCCCGCCTGCACGACCAACGCCACCGCGAGTACGCCGAGCGGCGCGAGCCAGCCGCCGGTGGTCTCGTAGAGGACGCCGACCAGCAGCGGCCCCAACGCCGCGAGCACGTAGCCGACACTCTGCGCGAACGCGGACAGCGCCACCGTGCCCTCCGCCGTGCGGGCCCGCAGCCCGATCGCGACGAGGCTCACCGGGAACACCGTCTGCCCGATGCCGAGCAGGGTCACCCAGAGCACCGCGCCGCTGTGCGGTGCCACGGCCAGTCCGACGTACGAGACACCGGCCAGCGCCGTCAGCGTCAGGATCAGCGGGCCGAGCCGCCGCGTCCGCCCGGCCAGCGCCGGCATCAGCAGCGCGAACGGCAGCGCGAACAGCGTGACACCGGCGAGCAGCAGCCCGGCGGTCGACGGGCTGAAGCCCGAGTCCCGGAACAGCTGCGGCAGCCAGCCCATCACGGCGTACCCGCCGATCGACTGCATGCCGAAGAACACCGCCATCGCCCAACCGATCCGGGTGCGGGCCGGGTTCACCCGGGCGCCCGCGTGGCTGGACCTCCGGGCGACCTGCTGGCCCCGGCGCAGCGCGGCCGGCAACCACGGCAGGATGGCCACCGCGGCGAGCAGCGCCCACACGCCGAGCCCGGCCCGCCACGAGCCGAACGCGTGCGCGACCGGCACGGCGGACGCCGACGCGGCAGCGGCGCCGACCGACATCGACACCGTGTATGCCCCGGTGACCAGGCCGGGCCGGTCCGGGAAGTTCTGCTTGACCATCATCGGCAGCAGCACGTTGGCGACCGCGATGCCGGCCAGCGCGAGCGCGCTGAACCCGATGAACGCGACCGGGCCGTTGGTGAACGCCCGCAGCAGTTGGCCGAGGGACAGCACGGCCATCGCGGCGACCAGCAGCCGGGCCGGCGCCACCCGGCGGACCAGCCACGGCGTGGTCGCGCCGAAGACCGCGAACGCGATCGTCGGCACCGTGGTGACCACGCCGGCCAGCGCGCCGGACAGGTGCAGGCCGTCGCGTACCTCGTCGAGCAGGGCGCCGAGGGAGGTGACCACCGCGCGCAGGTTGACCGCGACGATCACGATGCCGACCAGCATCAACATGATCCGACGGGGCTGGCTGGCGGGCCGCGGAGCGGCGATTGGCTGGGTCACGACCTCCACCCTAGAATCATGGGACGATTTATGGTGGGGTGATGTTACGCATGACACTCAATGCGCGCTCGACGCTGGTGCAGCAGGTGATCTCCCAGCTCAGCGAGCAGATCCGCACCGGCGAGTGGCCGATCGGCGGGAAGATCCCCACCGAGCCGCAGCTGGTGGAGATCCTCGGCGTCGGTCGCAACACGGTGCGCGAGGCCGTCCGTGCGCTGACCCACGCCGGCGTGCTCGAGGGCGTGCAGGGTTCCGGCACCTACGTGCGGTCGACCGACGAGCTCACCGGCGTGGTGGCCCGCAAGTTCGGCGCCGCCGATCCCGAGCACACCATCGAGGTGCGGCGGGCCCTCGAGGTCGAGGCGGCCCGGTTGGCGGCGCTGCGGCGTACCCCCGAAGACCTTGACCGGCTCGACGCGGCGCTGGTGGCGCGCGACGCGGCCTGGCAGACCGGCGACCTCGAGGTTTTCGTCGAGGCCGACGCTGACCTGCACGTCGCCGTGGTGGCCGCGGCGCACAACCCGATGCTGGCGGAGCTGTACGCGTCCGTCGGCGCGGCGATCCGGGCCTCTGTGGCTGTCGCGGTTGGACCGGCTATGCGGGCCGGCGACGCACATCGATCATGGTCGACTGGTGACCGCGATCCGTGACCGCGATGCCGACCGTGCGGCACACGAGGCGGGCAAGTTCCTGGAGGCTCCTACGCGGGAATAGGGTGAGCCATGCTTAAGGGCTTCAAAGACTTCATCATGCGCGGAAACGTGGTCGACCTCGCGGTCGGCATCGTGATCGGCGCCGCGTTCACCGCGGTGGTCACGCAGTTCACCAAGTCGTTCCTGGAACCGCTGCATCAAGCTGGTCGGCGGCGGAGGGGTCGAGGGCCGGTACAGCCGACGATCAACGGCGTCCCGTTCGACTGGGCGGCCTTCATCAACATCGTGATCACGTTCGTCCTGACCGCGGCCGCCCTCTACTTCCTCGTCGTCTTCCCCATGAACCGGCTGGCCGAGCGCCGCCGGCGCGGCGAGGAGCCCCCGCCCGCCGCACCCAGCGAAGAGATCAAGCTGCTCACCGAGATCCGGGACGCCCTCGTCGCCGGCGGCCGGGTCCCCGGCCAGTACCGCTCCGCCCTCGACCAGACCCTCGGCCGGGAGAATCCCCCTAGCCAGCGATAGTCGAACGTATGTTCGATACTGTCCCACCATGGAGCAGCGAAAACACTGGTGGAACGGGAAGTGGGGGCGCGCCGCGCGGCGCGACGTCTACCTGCGGATCGACGCCGATACGTGGCACGTCGAGCAGCGGGCGGGCGGCGCCGACGGCGTGTCCCACTTCTACGAGTTCGGCAGCGAGGAGGACGCGTACGACCGGGTCCGCGCCCTCCTCGTCGGGCCGTTCGAGTGGCGGGAGCTGTCGGCCCGCCCACCCGAGTGATCAGGCGGTAGCCGACTCGAGCAGGGCGAGGGTGCCGAGCGTCATCTGGTCGCGGATCCGGCTGACCGAGGCTTCCCATTGCCGCGTGAAGCCGGGCCGGCGTTCCAGGGACCGCCAGACCGGCAGCACCGCCTCGTCGACCCGGGCCGCCGGCATCCACAGGTGCAGCAGGGTGTCGATCGCCGGGCGCAGCCGGGCGATCCGCTGCGCCCGGGTGCCCGGCCCGGTCAGGCTCGACTCCATCAGTGCCAGCAGCGTGGTGAGCAGCCAGTCGTGCAGCGCGAGATCTTCGCAGAGGTCGACGATCGACGCTGACGTGCTCGCGCGGCACGACCAGTTCGAGCACGCGCAGCGTCGGCGTCGCGACCCGGAACGTGCCGGTCGCCTCCGCGCCGGGGTCGTCGGTGGGCGTCACCACCCAGCGCATGTGGGTGCGCTGCGTGCGGAACGGCGGGTGCCGGTCGAGCCGGGTCGAGCGCTGCACCGCGTCGAGCGTCCGGCCGCTGATCGCGCCCAGGTTGAGGGTGCCCATCGGCTGGCTCGTGCCGGCGAAGCCGCGGGCGATGTCGTCGCCGGCGGCCTTGCCGATCGCCTCGATCGTGCCCGGCCGGGTCAGATAGTGCGACCAGGAGAGCCGCCGGTTGGCGGTGCTCTTGACGACGACCGCGTGCCCGGAGCCCTGGGCCACGTGCCCGCCGGTGATCGAGGCGCGGGAGACCACCGTGCCGACCCCGCGGATGACCTTGCCGGAGGCGGCCGGCAGCCGGCAGTCCACACTGGTCAGCAGGTTCGGTGAGACGGCATACGCCATCGGCCGCTCGGAGCGGCGCACCTGCTCGCCGACCAGCAGGTTGAGCACCTCGGCCGTGGCATCCCAGGGCAGCGAGGTCGAATTCTGCAGAAGTCCGGTGTGGACCTCGCCAAACGTGAGCATGTCCATCTCCGTGCGCCGAGCGATAGCGGCTGAATCACATCCCATGGTCCACCTGTTAGGCAAGGCCGCCGCGCGGAATGCCACCCAGACGATACTTTGATCAGCCCCGATGCCCGGGAACCCGAAGGTTGCCGGATGTTGGTACGGTAACGGCGCGTGTCGCTCACGTAATCGAGGAGCCGCGTTGACCAAGGTCTACGTCTCAGCAACGTTCCGTGATCTGGAAGAGTGTCGTTCGGCTGTCAAGCTGGCGCTCCGACGGTTGCGGGTCGAAGACGTGGCCATGGAGTCCTATGTGGCCGAAGATCGACGTCCGGTCGAGCGCTGCCTCGAAGACGTCGCCGAGTGTGACCTCTATGTCGGGATCTTCGCCTGGCGCTACGGCTTCGTGCCACCGGGCTACGACCGGTCGATCACCGAGCTCGAATACCGCCAGGCCGAGGCGATGGGCAAGCCCTGCTTGATCTTCCTGCTCGACGAGGAAGCGGCCTGGCCGCGGGTGCACATCGACCGCGGCGCCGAGGCGGAGCAGATCGAGACGCTGCGCAGCGAGCTGGTCGTCCGGCACATGTGCAGCACGTTCAACGGGCCGGGCGACCTGGCCGCGCTGGTCACGGCCGCGGTGGCCAACTGCCTGGCCGACATCGGCCGGCCCACCGGGCCCCTCCAGTCGCTGAGCGCCGAGACGCTCAAGCGCTACTACGACCGCCTCCACCAGCAGTACGGCGGCCTCGACCTGGACGCGCTGACGCCTCCGCAGCGCGACGAATACCTGCAGATGCGGCTCACCTCGGTCTTCATCGAGCAGTCCGTACGCGAGGATCCGCCACCGGTCGAGCTGCCCCGCGAGTGGTGGCAGCGGATGCAGTACGAGGGACATCTCGAGACCGAGGACGTGCCCGACGAGGTCGACCCCGACGAGCTGGCCCTGCTGCA
The DNA here is from genome assembly GCA_963840005.1 of uncultured Actinomycetota bacterium. GTDB lineage: Bacteria > Actinomycetota > Actinomycetes > Mycobacteriales > Micromonosporaceae > Asanoa. The sequence continues at coordinate 197,456 of CAWIXO010000006.1, forward strand.
CAAGGCCTACCGGGCCAAGCCGCTGCGCCGGCTGTTCGACATCGTCGCCGCGCCCGACAACCAGGCGATCGTGCTGCTCGGCGACCCCGGCTCGGGCAAGTCGACCGCGGCCCGCTACATCGCCCTCGCGCTGTCGCAGACCGGCACGCCGGTCGACGACCGGCTCGGCCCGCTCGACGGGCACCTGCCGCTGTTCATCGAGCTCCGCTCCTACGTCGCGCTGTACGCCGAGGGCAAGTGCAGCAACTTCGTCGACTATCTCGACCACCGCGCCGGCCTCGACGGTCTGGGCCTGGAGCGGGCGGCGCTGCTGCGCTACCTCAACGGCGGCGGCCCGGCCGTGGTCATCTTCGACGGTCTCGACGAGATCTTCGACAAGCGGCGCCGGGAGGCGGTGGCCAACCAGATCGCCGCGTTCGCCGGCGAGTTCCCGCATGTGCGGGTGATCGTCACCTCCCGCATCATCGGGTACGCCCGCCGCGTGCTCAGCGAGCTCGGCTTCGCCCACTTCACCCTCCAGGACCTCGACGACATCCAGATCACCGAGTTCCTGTCCAGCTGGTACGACCTCGCGATGCACGACCGCCCCGGCGACTCCGCGGCCCGCCGGGCCCGGCTGCTGGCGGCGATGCGGCACTCGCCGTCGATCCGCGAGCTGGCCGGCAACCCGATGCTGCTGACCATCCTGGCGATCATCGGCAAGCACCAGGCGCTGCCCCGCGAGCGGTGGAAGCTGTTCGACCACGCGGCCACCGTGCTGGTCGAGCACTGGGACATCAACCGCCACCTGCAGGACCAGTACGAGAGCCCGGGCTTCATCGACGCGGAGGACAAGAAGGAGCTGCTGCGCCGGCTCGCCTACAAGGTGCAGAGCGGCGAGCGGGGCCTGGCCGCGAACTACGTCAGCGCCGAGGACCTGAGCGAGGTCTTCGAGGAATACCTGGCCGAGCGCTACCAGAAGAACCCGTCCGAGGCCCGCGAGATCGCTCGCGCCATGATCAACCAGTTCCGCGAGCGGAACTTCATCCTCAGCCGCTACGGCCCGCACCTCTACGGCTTCGTACACCGCACGTTCCTCGAGTTCTTCTGTGCCGAGGCCGTGGTCGGCAAGTTCAAGCACGACCAGCAGTGGCCGTTCAGCCGGCTCAAGGACCTCTTCGTCGAGCACTGGGCCGACCCGTCCTGGCGCGAGGTGCTCCGGCTGGTCGCCGGCGCCCTCCACGAGCGACACACGGCGCAGCTGATCTCGTTGCTGGCGACCAACGTCAACCACCCCTGGCCGGCGGGTGCCTTCGCCCAGCCGCCGTGGAACCTCGCGCTGGCCGTGCAGTGCCTGGCCGAGGTGCGCAACCCGCACACCGCCGTGGCGGTCCCCGCACAGGACCTGCTGCGCCGGATCATCCTGCTGATCGAGCACTGTGTCTCGATCGACGACCGCGACACGATGGCCCTGATCGAGACGGAGATCCTGCCGGCGGCCCGCACGATCGGCGCCACCTGGCCCGGCGGCCAGATCTATCTCAACTGGTACCGGCGCCGCGGCGTGCGGCTGATCTGGAGCTCGGTGTCGGCCTACGCCGCCCAGCTCGCCGCGATCCTGGCACCACCGTCGGAGCACATCGAAGACCTGTTCAGCACGGTGCTCAGCGCGATCGACGACCGCTGGGCGTCGTACGCGGCGGTCGCCGGCCTGGCCGAGCTCGCGCAGGTGGCGGGCACGGCCGCCAACCGCAGTGCCTACCAGTTGGCCCTGACCCGGGCCAGCGAAGAGCTGATCCGCCGGGCCCGCGACGACGCCTACGCCGGCGTACGGCTGGCCGCCGTCGAGGCGCTCGGCGAGCGGTTCGGCACCGACGCCCGGGTGCGCGACGTGCTGCTGGAGCGGGCCACCGTCGACGGATACGCGGCGGTCCGGCTGGCGGCCGTCCGAGCGTTGGGTGAGCGGTTCCGCGACGAGTCCGCCGTCCGCCGCCTACTACTTGACCGCACCCGCCGCGACGGCAACGCGGGTGTGCGCCGCACCGCCGTGCAGATGATGGAGCGACTGCCCTACGACGACACGGTGCGTTCCGCGTTGGTCGACCGGGTGCGCACCGACCGCGACGCCGAGGTGGTGGCGGTGTCGGCCCGGGCGCTCAACGACTGGGGCCTGGGCTACGAGCACCTGCGCGAGCTGCTGATCGAGCGGATCCGGGCCGAGCCCGACGGCGTGGTCCGGCGCGCCTCCGTGCGCGTACTCGCGGAGCGGCTCGGCTCCGGCCAGCCGGTGAAGAGCCTGCTGACCGCGCTGCTGCATGACGACCGCGACGCCGGCGTGCTCAGCAGCGCGGCGAAGACGCTGGTCGAACGGTTCGACGCGGCCGAGACGGTCAAGGGCCTGCTGATCGAGCGCACCGGGCGCGACCCGGACGAGATCGCCCGGCGGGCCTCCGTGCAGATCCTCCGGGAACACTTCCGCGCCGACACCGAGGTGCACACCGCGCTGGTCGACTGCGCCCGCCGGGACGGTTCGGCCGAGGTGCGGCTGGTCGCCATCCGGGCGCTGACGGCGGCGTTGCCCGGCTTCGCGCCGGCCACCACCGCGCTGGCCCGGATCGCGCACACCGACACCGACGCCGCCGTCCGGCTGGCGGCGACCGAGGCCCTGGTGAAGAAGATCGGCCTCGACGCGACGGTTTGCACCGTGCTGTCCCGGCTGGTCGGCGAGGACCCCGACGCGACGGTCCGGCGCACCGCGGTCGAGGCGCTGGCCGAGCGCTGCGGTGGCGACACCCAGGTCCGCCGGCAACTGCTCGACCGGGCCCGGCAGGACGCGCACGCCGAGGTGCGCGGTGCCGCCGTCCGGGCGCTGGCCCGGCATGCGGCCGCGGACCCGGAAGTGATCGCGCTGCTCCTGGAGCGCACGCGGGACGACCCGGACGGCCAGGTCTTCGCGGCGGCGGCCAAGGTGGCCGACGACGGCACCCGCACGGTGATCGCCGCCCGGGTGCAGTCCGACGCCAACCCGCGGGTACGCGAGGCGGCCGCGCACGCCCTCCAGCCGTACGCCGCCGAGCCGGAGGTGCGGGAGATCCTGCTCGACCGGGTCCGCCGCGACCCCGACGCGCTGGTGGTCACCGAGGCCGCGGTGGCGCTGGTCTCCGCCGGCATCGACGACGAGCACCGCGACCTGCTGGCCGTGCGGGCCACCGGCGACGACGAGACCGTGCGGGCCGCGGCCCTGCGGGCGCTCGGCGAGTCGTTCGGCGGTGACCCGGCGATCCGCGAGCTCCTGGTCGAGGCCGTCCGCCGCGACACCGACCTGCGGGTGCGCCGGGAGGCGCTGCGGGTGCTGGGCGAACGGCTCTACGCGCACGAAGAGGTGCGGCAGGTGCTGGTCGAGATGGTGCGCGACGGTGACTGGTCGATCCGAGAGGCGTCCGTGCGGGCGCTGTGCGAGCGGTTCGGTGCCGACGTCGAGATCCGCCGGTTGCTGGTCACGTTGGCCAGCACCGACGACGACCGCAACTTCCGGCGTCTCGCCGGCCAGGCGCTGAGCTGGCTACCCGGCGCGGACCCCGAGCACCTGCCCGACATCGGCGACTAGCGCCGTGTCACTCGCACTAGCGGTTTCACTCGCCGATGAACACGTAGTCGATCCGGTCGACCAGCTCTTTCGGCAGCTCCATGTTTTCGCCGCGCATCCGGGCGAAGACCTGGTCGAGCACGGTCGGGTCGATCGAGACCTGGTTGAGAATCGTGCGCACCGCGAGCTCGACCTGCAGGAACCGCGAGCCCAGCACCGAGAACGTGCGGTACGCGCTGAAGGCGGCCGCGCGGGGGTTGAGCTGCACGACGGCGGGCAGCTTGTCCCAGTCGTCGGGGAGCTCCTCGACCTGCCAGGGCGTGGTGACCACCTCGCCGTTGTGGCGCAGCAGGCCGAGCCGGATGAGCTGCCAGACCGCCGCGAGGAACGGGCACGACCAGCGTCGCGAGCCGTTTTCCAGGTCCCACAGCTCGACGTCGACGAAGATCGAGTGCCGGTTGGCGGCGTTCTGTATCGGCGGCAGCCAACCCTTGTCGGCCATCGCCGGTATCGCGATCGTGTTCGGCGAGCGCTGACCGTTGCACAGCCAGCCGGTCTCGGTGGTCGGCGGCCGGATGCCGTTGCTGCCCGGCACCGGGTCGGTGACCAGCGCCTGCTCGACCAGCTTGGCCAGCGGCACCTCGTCGGCGACCGCGCAGCCGGACTCGCGCGCCAGGTAGTCGATCACCAGGCCGCTCTCTTCGGCGGCGGCCACCAGCATCGGGATCACCTCACGCGGCGTGCTGAACCGCGAGAAGTAGTCGTCGACGAGGAAGCAGGTGCTGACCCGCGGGCGGTTGCCGCCCGGCTTGGTCGCGACGGTGCGCGCGGCGGACTGTGCCCACGGCGCGATCCGACGAAAGTGCCGGCGCATTGACTCCATGCCGCCGGCGAACTCTTCCATGTAGAGGTGGCCCAGCTCGATGGAAAGGTGCGAGAGCGGAACGCGTTCGACGCTCCGCTGAGCGACCGCCTCTTCGAATGCCACTCCGGTCACAGCGTCTCCCAGGCCGCATCGTCGACGATCTTTTTAGCCAACGAGTCGAACTGTTCCAGCGTCTCACGGTTCGCGATGCGCCGCGACCACACGTCATTATCCGAAATAAGCTGTTCACGCCATTGCAGTACGGGGTCGAGCGGGATCGAGCCGAGCAGTAGCGTCCGGCCGACCTTGCGGCCGCTGGCCAGTTCGGACAGATCACGATCCACATCGCGCAGCCAGGCGATTTGCGCGGGCCGCAGCCCTTCGAGCTCCGGCGAGTCGGGGTTGACCACCGCGGTGCGCACGAAGCGCAGCGAGTTGGCCAGTTCCTCGCGGTCGTGCCCGTGACCGACGCCGGTGTGCAGGATGCCCCGCTCGCCGTAGACGAGACCGGAGGCGGCCAGCACGTGCTGCCGCGTCCAGCGGTGGAAGACCAGCCAGCGCTTGCGGACGTTGGCCAGTGCCTCGGTGGCGGTCGCTGCCAACACCATCTCGGTCGCGTACGACCGGCCCGCGCTCAGGTCGACCAGGCAGAGGTCGAACTCCTCCTCCAGGTGCAGGAAGAGGCGGGCGCAGCGCTCGGTGTTCTCCTTGGTGATCGGGAACTCTCCGCCACCGCTGTCACCGGGCAGCAGCACCAACCGGCCCGCGCCCGGTGGTCGGCCGCGCAGGCTGGACCGGTCGGACTCCTGCCAGATCTCCAACCGCGTCGGGTCGGCGACCATGCCGTGCAGATAGGAGTGCAGGCCACCCTGGGTGGTGCCGGTCAGTGCCCCGGGGATGTTGAAGATGGCGCCGGAGGTCGGCGAGCCGAAGTCGAAGTCGAGATAGCAGACGTCACTGCCCTGCAGCGCACTCCGATAGAGGATGTTGCTGCTCGTGACGGAGCGACCGGTGCCGCCCTTGTCGGAGGTCGCGAAGATCAACATTGGTTTAGCCTGCCTCGGTCACGTCACGCCGCGCGGCGGCCAGCTCGTCCAGGGAGATGAGCACCTGGGCCGCCAGGACCGCCGCGGTGCCGGGGCGCTCCGGCAGGATCTCGCGGGCCCGGGTCAGGTGGATCGACGCGACCTTGAGCGTCTCGCGCATCCGCGGGCCGGCGTCACCCGCGCCCGAGAGCAGCTCCATGTCGTAGAGGTGCTCGGCCTCGGTGAGCAGGTCGAACGCGTAGTTGCCGAGCCGGGGGCTGCGCAGTGGCGGCCGGTTGAGCATGTTGGCCGTGGTCACCAGGCCCTGCACGACGCGCTGGGTGTAGTACCAGGACGGCTTGTCGTACCGGGTGGTGAGCTGGCCGAACACCGACGTGGGCTGGTCCCAGAGGTTGCGCCCCGGTCCCTTGTCGAGCCGACGCTTGTTGAGGTGCTCCCAGGTGTTGTCGGCGAGCTCGAGCATCCGGCTGCGGCCCTCGGCGTCGTTGATCAGCCCGCCGATCACCGTCGTGCGCTGGAAGAGCAGCGCGGCGAACTCGGAGACCGTCCACAACAGCCGGGACTCGCCGGCATCTTCGCTGCCGACCAGCGGCACGAGTACGCCGGGCGCGTGCAGGGTCAGCGCCGGGTCGGTGTCGAACGGACGGCGGGTGATCCGGGCGCGGTTGGCCAGCTCGGACAGCACGCTGCCGATCCGGCCGAGCTCGATGTCGGTGCCACGTTGCTGGACGAGGCCTTTGACGGCGAGCGAGGTGACCAGCAGCGTGTAGTAGTCGGACGCGTCCTCGTCAGTGGTGCGCCAGGGGATGTCTTCGACCGGCCAGCGCTGGGCCTGCCCGAACGTCGCCATCGTCGACCAGTATGCGCGGGTCAGTTCCCACCGCAGCTGGAGCGCACGGGTGAGTCGCTGCTGCTCCTCGTTGAGCAGACCGAGAACGCGGGTCCGTTCGGAGAAGAGGTCCTCGATCGCGTCGACGGCGATGACGGTGAAGTAGAGGTAGGGCGCGTCCTGCGCGATGCCCTTGGGCTGCTGGCCGACCGGCTCGTCGGTCTCGATCGGCGGTGCGCCGTTGACGATCCCCCAGGACCAGCCGACCTCGAACAGCCTGTCCGGGCTGTCGATGTCGCCGACCTGGCCGGAACCGATCAGGACCTCGCGGAAGCTCGCGATGGTTTCGCGGAGGTCGCGGCGGACCGCGCTGACCACCTGGCGCTGTGGCAGGTTCTCCTGGTTGATCATCCCGGTGAGCGCCTGGCCGTATGCGGAGTCGACGTCGAAGACGTTGACGGTGAAGCTGCGCAGCAGGCCGACCATGGCCGCGCTGAGCCGGGTGCTGGCCTGCTGCTCCAGCGACTCGATCTCCTTGCGGTTCTCCTCGCGGTTGGCCACCGACCGGAGCACCTTGAGGAAACCGAGGACGGACAACGACAGCGTGACCGACATGGCGAACGAGTCGACGATGTCGAGCCGGAGCTGCTCTTTCGACGGCGCCGCCGGACCCGCCGCGCTGAAGTAGGACGAGCCGGAGAACAGCGGCGTGCCGTCGGCCTCGCTGTAGCGGTCGAAGTATTCCCGGAGGATCCCGATCAGCGTCTTGGGGATCTCGGTCGCGTTGCCGAGCGGGCGTAGCGCCCGGATCATGTCGTCGGCCGTCTCATCCGGACGGTCCAGCTTGAACGACTCGACCTTGGTCGCCGGCGTCAGGATGCAGAGCAGCTGCTCCGCGTCACCGATCGAGTTGGGCGCGTCGCGGCCGCCGAACTTCCACTTCTTTTCCCGCTCTGACCAGGACGAACGCACGGTCGCGTTCCAGATCTCCAGCAGCTGTTGACGAGGCTGCATCCTCATCTGTCGCGCACCACCATCCGCCGCCTGACTCCACTGACGTAGCTAGCAACTCGGGGGAACACTGTGGACGCCGACGAGATGGCTCGTCAGCACCTCATTCGTCCGCTTCACTCAATGATGGACCACGGGTCAAGGCCGCCGAAAGGCCCGTGGCCTCCGTTCCAAGCTGGCGGTCTTCACCTGCGTAAACGCCGCCGGATCGGCGCGGTGACGCGCGAGAGGTCCGGATGGCCTGTCGCGCGCCAGGTTCATGATCATCGACTGTGGCCCGACAGCGCTTCATGATCCACTGTGGGCGGACCGGCCGGACGGCCCAGTCGAGGTAGCCGAACGTACGGTTTGGCAACCCTCCTGATAGAAGCCTGACAGTTGCGGTTTTTGATCACAGTAAATGCCCCGGTTTCAATAGCTATCGTGATGCGTCTATGCATCTGACATCGATCTCGATCTGTTCACGACCTTGGGCGGCTGGATAGCGTCGCGATAGCCATCGATGGGCTGGGCACAGGGGCCTGGCCGCAAGGGGGAGGGCTTCATGCGTCGAACCATCGCGCTGTTGGCCGGGACGGCGCTGGTAGCAGCGATGCTGCCAGCAACGATCGCCACGGCCGACCTGAAGAACGACCAGGGGCCGAGCAGCGCTGACCGCGCCACGCTCAGCGCCGGCGGGCAGGTCGCCGACAAGGCACCGGCCGGCAAGGCACCGACCGGCGTCAATCCGTATCTGGCACTCGTACCCGATCCGACGACGATCGACTATGCCGCGTGGAAGCAGGTCGCCGAAAAGCAGGGCGCCGCCCGCGAGCAGAAGCGGGCGCTGCGCAAGGCGGTCGCCGCGTCACCGGTCCTGGTCGACGAGGACGAGCCGGACGGCACCCAGGGCAGCAACGACTCGCCGGCCATCGCCCAGCCGGTGCCCGGATTCGGCACCAAGGGCAAGCAGAACCCGCGGGCCCGCATCCTCGGCTCGCTCGACAACGAGACGGTCACCCGCACGGCCCTGACCCCCAACACCGAAGACGACGGCGCGATCCCGCTGGCCCGCGACACCGGCATCCAGGGCACCCGCAACGGGATCACCACCAGCGGCACGATCGGCGACGGCCCACACGGGTCGGCCGCCGGCGACACCGGTGACTTCGACTTCTACAAGCTGACCATCACCCAGGTCGGCGAGTCGCTGACCGCTGATGTCGACACCCCGGTCGGCGCTGCTCGACCCGATGCTGGCGCTGTACGACGCGGCCGGCGAAGAGGTGGCGTTCAACGACGACTCCGGCGGCCTCGACAGCCTCCTGCGCTACACGTTCACCGAGGGCGGCGACTACTACCTCGCCGTGACCGGCTACAACGTGCTGCCGGCCGACCCGTTCGACCCGGCCAGCGGCGACGGCGCCGGCAGCGAGGGCGCGTACAACCTGCTCCTCGACGTGGCCCGGTCCGACTTCGACTTCTACGCCGTGCAGCTGCGCAAGGGCGACGTGCTGGGCACGTCCGTCACCGGCTCGGCCGCGCGGATCACCGTGTGGGACACCGCGGGGCGCGAGGTGCACGGGTCCGACCAGGACGCCACGTTCATCTACCCGCCGAACAGCCCGCTGCCCGGTGGCGGCAACGCCGTCAGCGAGCACGTCGCCGACGAGGACGGCTTGCACTACGTCTCGGTCAGCGGCGGCTCCGGCAACTACGACATCACCGTCGAGGCGTACCGGCCGAACCTGGAAGGCGACAAGATCACCCAGACGATCTTCATCGACTTCAACGGCCAGCGCCTGAACACGGCGATCTTCGGCGGCCCGGGCGTCGTCACGCTCAGCCCGTTCCGCGCTTTCCTCGGTCGTTGGGGTCTGACCACCGCGGACGAGAACGCTCTGATCAACGGGATCGTGGCCGAGGTGACCGAGAACCTCAAGCGGGACCTGGTCGCAGAGCGGCCTGAATGACAAGTTCCGCCTCAAGGTCCTCAACAGCCGCGACGACGCCGACCCGTTCGGTGAGGTCAACGTCAGCCGGCTGATCGTCGGCGGCACCATCGCCGAGTCCGGCGTCAACACGATCGGCATCGCGCAGTCGATCGACCCGGGCAACTTCGACACGCAGGAATCCGCGCTCATCCTGCTCGACGTGCTGAGCGGCCCTGCCAACGACGACGCGTCGCTCAACTTCTACCTCACGCCGGCCAGCGACAAGCGTCGCCTTCATCTCGCAGGCGGTCGGCAACGTGGTCTCCCACGAGGCCGGTCACTTCTTCGGCAACTGGCACGTCGACCAGTTCAACGACACCCTCAACCTGATGGACCAGGGCGGCAACTTCCCGCTGCTCTACGGCGTCGGCCCGGACGGCATCGGCGGCACCGCCGACGACCCGGACGTCGACTTCGGCGAGGACGAGTTCAACCCGAGCGAAGGCTTCACCGGCATCGAGGACACCCTGGGCCGGCTCGCGACGGTTCTGACCCGCTGATCCAGCGCGCGGAGGGGGTCGGTCCGCCGGCCCTCTCCGCGTCTTAGCGGCGCAAGATCGGCGGGACGGGTGCGCCCAGGTGTGAAAGGAGCGCGGCCAGCTTGCGGTCGAGCTCGAAGCCGACCTCGGCGATGTCGTCGGCGCCGACCGCGCCGAACGAGTAGAAGGTCGCGCTGGGCAGCTCGATGACGAAATGGGTCTCGCCGTCCCGGCTGGCGATCATCGGGCGCAGCGGCGCGTACATCATCACGGCCTGGTCGTGGCGGTACATCCGTTCGGCGAGGACGTGGTTGCCCATCAGGTACACGACGCAGTCGCCGGGATCGTGCGCGAGCCGCATCAACGGCCCGTCGTCGCTCGACCAGTAGCGCAGAAACCCCCACGGCGCCGCGGCGTCGACCTGGGCGGTGACCTCCGACCAGTCGGCATCGGCGGCGATGAGCCCGTTGAGGGCATCGAAGTCCACGGCGGGCACCGCCGCCTCGTACCGGCGCCGGAAGTCGTCGAACGGCGCGCTCACCGGAATACGCAGCCGGTGGGCCTGGTAGCGGCTCTCGGAGATCGACTTTTCGGCCATCAAGCCGACGCTAACAGCGACCCGGGACTCTCACCCGTGGTTCGCCCGGATGCTCGGCCGGCCAGTCAGAGGAACATCACGTTGATGGTGGTCACGGAGAGCATCGCCTCGAAGTTGGCGATGGAGGAGTCCGGCCGGACCTCGAGCGCGAGCGTGATGCGGCACTCGGGAGCACCCCGGAGCCGGGCGGCGACGGGATGCGTGAACTCACCGCTCGAGTTGGCGTAGAAGAAGAACGGCACGGGCCGGTCATGAACCTGGACAGTGAGCTTCGCGGCGACGTCGCCGTCCTCTTCGGTGCGCGCGCGGCGAGATCTCGACCCGAAGGCGTAGGCGTATCCGCTCACCGCGACCTCCATCGCCGCCGGCACGGTGTCGCCGGCGATCGGAATGGCGACCGAGAACTCCCGTGTCAGTGGCGCGGACGCCTTCACCGCCAGCTCTTCGAAGTCGATGGTCAGCGCCTGTCCGTCCCGGCTGACCGCCAGGCTGGTGTGTTCCGGCGGGGACACCGGCTCACCCATCGTCGTCGGGTGCTGGACCGTCACCGGGTCGTCAAGCATGGAATCTCCTCACCGAGCACAACTCAGGTAAGAAGAGCAGACCGACAAGGCGACCCCGTCCAGGTGCTGACCGTGATCTGTCAGCACGTCACTCGGGCGAGTTCGTCCTACGACGCCTGGGGCTGACGGGCCTGGTCCATGCGGGCTTCTTGCGACTGGGGCTGCTGCTCCGGCGGGGCGATGGCTTCCTCGATGGCCTGGGCGACCTGCTCCTGCGCCTGTTCCTGGTCCCGGCCGATCGCGACCATCTTGAACTCGCCCGTCTGCTCGCTGATCGCGGCCGCGGCCATGACCGCTGCCGCTGCCCGGTCGGCCATTCGCTTGGCCTCGCGCTGCATGCGGACCCGGGCCTCCAGCGTCTGCTGTTCCGTCTGCTCGGCCGCCCGGCGGGCGGCGTCAAGCCGGGACAGCTCCGCGCTCAGTTCCTGGCGGGTGGCCTGCAGCCGGTGCGTGACCTGCTGCAGGTCGTTCTCGACCGCCGCACCGTCGTGGCGTAGCTGACCGAGCTGCTGCTGGGCCTGCTCTTGGGCGTTGCGGAGCTGGCCCAGCGCCTGCTGCCGGGCCTCGATCTCCTTCTGCAGCATGGTCAGCTGCTGCTGGTGGGCCTGCGCCTGCTGCTCGGCCTCGGCCTGGCGGGCCTCCTCGGCCTCCTGGGCCGCCGCGCGGTACTCGTTGACCTCGCGCTCGACGTCGGCGCGCCAGTTGGCCAACTCCTGCTGGGTCTGCTCGTGTGCCGACTCGATGCGCGCCCGGGCCTCGCCCTCGGCCCGCTCGATCGCGGCCACGCTGGCCTCGTGCCGGCGGTTCGCGTCCTGCTCGGCCGCCTCGCGGGCCTCCTGGCCCTTGGCCCGCAGACGCTCGGCCTCCTGTTGGGCCGCCTCGACCACCTGCTCGGCGCCGGCCTTGATCTCGGCGGCGTGCTGGCCGGCCGCGTCGACGATGGCCTGGCCCTGCTTCTCCGACAGGGCCAGGATCTCGTCGACCATCGAGCCCAGGTGGCGGAACGACGCGCGGTCCAGGCGTGGCGGCCGGTCCCGCAGCTCGGTCAGCTCGCCGTGCATCTGCTCCAGGTTGGCGTTCTGGCTGCGGATGTGGTTGTGCGCCTGCTCACGCTCCGCGTTGAGCTTGGCGATCCGTTCGGCGGCCTCCGCGACGTGCCGGTCGACCTGCTTCTTCTCGTAGCCGCGCATCGACGTAGTCGAACGTCGGCGTGTCATACGACTGCTGACCTTGGGACATCCGTCAACCTCCACCGCACCCGCTCGATCGGCGGGACTATACCGCTGCGGCGGCCCGCTCCGACAGCAGCAAGTTGACGTCGCCGAACTCGTGCCAGCGATAACCGGCCGCCAGGGCCTCCCGGTACGACCGGGCGACGAGGTCCGGACCCGCCACCGCGGCGAGCAGGTCGAGGTGCGAGGCGCGCGGTTCGTGGAACCCCGTCAGCAAGCCGTCCACGACCCGCACACCCCGCTCCGGCGTCACCACCAGGTCGGTCCAACCCGAGCCGGCGGCCCCGCCGGTGGTCTCCAGCGCCCGGACCACGGTCGTGCCGACCGCGATCACCCGGCGGGCGGCGGCGACCACCCGGGCCGTGGTGGGCGGGACCGAGAACCATTCCGGGTACGGCCGCTCGTGCGCCTCGGCCGACGCCACCCCGGTGTGCAGCACGATCGGCACCACCTGCACGCCGGCGGCGACCAGGCGGGTGACCACCCGGTCGGTGAACGGGCGGGCCGCACTGGGCATCTCGGCGCTGCCGGGCTGGGTCGCGAACACCGTCTGGTAGGCGGACAGCGGCCAGGAGCGCGGCACATAGTCGTACCGGATCGGCGAACCGAAGGAACGCAGATAGCTCTGGACATCGGCGAACGAGAGCTTTGCGACCCAGAGCCGTCCCCGGGAGTACGGCGACAGCAGCGTCACCGATCCGCCACCCCGCAGCACGAGCTCCTGCCCCGCGACCGCCGACGTCAACGGGCCGGTGGTCGGGCCGTCGCCGCCGGACACGCGCGGCTCGACCAACCACGTACCGTCCGGGTTGGCCGTGGAGAAATGCACGACATGTCCGTCGAGGGTGGGCACCGCGGCGGGCAGGGTCGCCGACGTGTTGACCACCAGCACGTCGCCCGGCGCACAGCACGTCGGGCAGTTCCCGGAAGATCCGGTGCGATCTGGGCCGACGGGGTCGAGACCAGCATCCGGACCCCGTCGCGGGGCACGCCGCGCGCCTCGGGTGGCTCGTTGGCCGACAGCTCGTCCGGCAGCACGAAGTCGATCGGCGCCACCGTCGCCGTCACCACTGCGCGACCCGGACCCGGCCCGACTCCGGTCGCGCGGCGAGCAGGCGGAGGAACGAGGGCACGACCGACTCCGGCTCCGGACGGTCGCTGATGTCCTCGCCGGGGAACGCCTCCTGATGCATCCGCGTACGCAGGTCGCCCGGGTCGGCCCACCACACCCGCACGTCCGGCTCCTCGGCCGCGAGGATCCGGCTCGCCTGCTCCAGCGCCGCCTTCGCCGACCCGTAGCCGCCCCAACCGGCGTACGCCTCGATGGCCGCGTCGGAGGTCACGTTGAGCACGGCCCCACCGCGCTTGCGCAGAGCCGGGCAGGGTGAGCTGGGTCAGGGCCAGCGGCGCGTGCACGTTGACCTCGTACACCTCGCGCCACGCCTCGATGGGGTAGTCGGCGAGCCGCGGCTGCGGCGAGGGCCCCAGGATGCCGGCGTTGTTGACCAGCAGGTCGGCGCCCCCGTAGCGGTCGGCCGCCTCGACCAGCGCGACCAGGTGCACGGGATCGGTGACCGAACCGGCGACCGGCGGTGACGCCCGGCCCGAAGCCGACGGCGGCGAGGGCCTGGGCGTCGCGGCCGTCGACGATGACGTTCCAGCCGGCGCGGGCCAGCCCGCCGGTGAGCGCGCGCCCCAGACCCCGGGACGCGCCGGTGATGATCGCTGTTGTCATGCCTACGACGCTAGGAAAGACGCCGGCCGATGCCATCGGACCAGGGACAACCCCGTCCCGGGACCTTGGTCCTAGGACCATCGGACGGGATAACGGACGGCCCGGCCCGCGCTACGGTGCGAGGGTGGACGCGCGCGAAGAACTGCGGGCCCTCAGCGCCGCCGTGCTCGCCGTGACCGCACGCCGGTCGGTGCGCGAGGTGCTGCAGACGATCGTGTCCTCGGCCCGCCGGCTGCTGGACGCCCGGTACGCGGCCCTCGGCGTGCCCGACGAGGACACCGGCGCCTTCGCGGAGTTCGTGGTCGACGGGGTCAGCGACGCCCAGTGGCGCGCGATCGGCCCGCTGCCGCGCCAACACGGCCTGCTCGCCGTCCTGCTCCGCGACCCGGCGCCGCTGCGACTGGCCGACATCCGGCAGCACCCCCGCTTCGGGTACTGGCCGAAGCACCACCCCGAGCTCCGCGACTTCCTCGGCATGCCGATCGTGCACGGCGAGGAGATCCTCGGCGCCCTCTACCTGGCCAACAAGCGCGGCGGCGAGTTCGACCGCGACGACGAGGACCTGCTCCGGATCCTCGCCGGTCACGCCGCGATCGCCCTGGTCAATGCCCGGTTGTACGAGCGCAGCCGGGAACTGTCGGTGCTCGAGGAACGCGACCGGATCGCCCGCGAGCTGCACGACTCGGTGGCGCAGAAGCTGTTCGGGCTGCGGCTGACCGCCGACGCCGCGGCCGCGCTCGTCGAACGCGATCCATCACGGGCGGCGGCGCAGCTCGCCACCGTCCGCGGGCTCGCGGCGGAGGCCGCCGACGAGCTGCGCGCGATCGTGGTCGGCATGCGGCCCGCCGACCTCGTGCACGAGGGACTCGACGCCGCGCTGGGCAAGCAGGCCCGGCTGCTCGACCGGGTGCACGCGGCACGGGTCAGGCTGCGCGCCGAGCCGGTGCCGCGGCTGGCGCCGGACCGCGAGGACGCCGCGTACCGGGTCGCGCAGGAGGCCCTGCACAACGCGTTGCGGCACGCGGACGCGCGTACCGTCGAGATCCGGTTGTTCGTCGACGACGCGGCACTGGTCGTCGAGGTCCGCGACGACGGCCTGGGCCTGCGCCCCACGGACCAGGCAACGCTGGGCCTGTCCTCGATGCGGGAGCGCGCCGGCTCGGTGGGCGGGCGCCTGGTCGTCTCGTCGGAACCCGGCGCGGGCACCACCGTGCGGCTGGAGGTGCCGGTTGACTGACCGGATCAGGGTGCTCGTCGTCGACGACCACGCGATGGTGCGGGAGGGACTGCGGTCGTTCCTGGAGGTGCAGGACGACCTCGAGGTGGTCGGCGAGGCCGCCGACGGCGCGGAGGCGGTCTCGCGCGCGACGGAGCTGTTGCCCGACGTGGTGCTGCTCGACCTGCGCATGCCGGGTGTCGACGGGGTGGCCGCGCTGCGCGAGATGACCGCCCGGGGGCTGCCCTGCCGGGTCCTGGTGATCACCAGCTTCACGGAGCCCGCCGCCGTCCTGCCGGCGGTCCGCGCGGGCGCGGCGGGCTATGTCTACAAGGACATCGACCCGCCGGCGCTGGCGGCCGCGATCCGGTCGGTCCACCTCGGACACATGCTGCTCCACCCGGAGGTGGCCCGGGCCCTGAGCGAGGGCGAGTCGGCCGCCGACCCAGCGCGGCTGACTCCCAGGGAACGCCAGGTGTTGACCGAGATCGGCCGGGGCCGGTCCAACCGGGAGATCGCGCGAGCGCTGGGCCTGGCCGAGAAGACGGTAAAGGCCCACGTCAGCGCGATCCTGGCCAAACTCGGCGTGCAGGACCGCACCCAGGCAGCGCTCTACGCAGTCCGCGCGGGCCTGGCCTGACGTCCGTTCGAACGCCGGGCTTTCGGACGCGATGTCAAACGGACGTCGCGTCCGGGTGGAGGTTGGGGGCTAAGCGGCCGACGACGCTGAACTGGGGACGGGGGTCGGCTGGGGTCGCGCGGACGTTGAGCCAGCGGGGGATCGCGCGGGTGGCCGCTCGGGAGCCCGTCGCGGTCAAGTCGCCCGCTCGGACGGCCTCGCGCCAGCTCACCTCGCCGCGCCATAGGTGGGTCATGCAGCGCAGGGTGGTTTCGACCGTGACCGTTACCGGCAGGCCGGGGTCGAAGTCGCAGACGTCCGCGTCGTCGGCCGAGAGGATCAGCCACCAGCGTTGCGATTTCGGGTCTACGTCGCCGAGTTGCACATGGACGACCGTGCGGCCCGGTGGGAGGTCAGCCCGGGCTACCTGGCGGCGCATGTCCCAGAACAGCAGGTGCGGGTCCAGGTCCTCGTCGCCCAGCTCCGGTAGCCAGCGCATCGACCAGTCGCCCAGGCCGTCGACTATCTGTTGTAGATCTTTGCCTGCCGGCGTCAGGCGGTAGATGACCTTGTTGCCGTCCGGGTAGCGCTCGATCACCCCGACCCGTTCCAGGCGTTGCAGGCGTTTGACCAGCAGCGCTGGCGACATGCGGGGGACGCCCCGGCGGATGTCGTTGAAATGGCGGCTTCCCATCAGGAGCTCGCGGACGATCAGCAGGGTCCACCGCTCGTCCAAGACCTCCAGCGCCTTGGACACCGGGCAGAACTGGTAGTAGGTACCCATGCACCCACGGTAGAAGGCGCTCCAGTACACAAACAGAACTGGTTAGCTTCATTTCGTGAACTGACGGACGGCCCTGTCCGGGTACGAACATCGGGGTCATGACCGACATCAAGGAATCAGTGGGAAACATGTTGGGGCTGCTGGCCGGGTACGTCGGCCACCGCACCGTCGCGACCGGGTTGCGCAGTGGGCTCATCGCGGCGCTCGCGGAAGGCGGTCCGGCCACTCCGGACGGGCTGGCGGAGCGGGCCAAGCTCGACCCCTTCTACACGTTCGCGTGGTGCCGGGCCGCCTATGGCGCCGGCGTCTGTGACCGGGACGGCGACACCTATCGGCTCGCCGAGAACCTCAAGACCGTGCTGCTCGACGACACCTCCCCGGCGTACGTCGGTGGTGTGTTCAAGGTCCTCGAGCAGCCCGAGATGTTCGACCGCTTCGAGGCGAGCCTGGCCAGCGGTGAGCGGCTGTGGTGGGATGGCTGCTCGCCCGAGTTCATCGCCGCGGTCGGTGGCACGGGCCGCCCGTTCTACCGCCGCCTCGTCCCGGACGGGCTGGCCCGCGTCCCGGGGCTCAAAGAGCGACTCGACAACGGCTGCCGGGTCCTCGACACGGCCTGTGGATCCGGACACGGCCTGGTCATGCTGGCGCAGGCATATCCCAACAGCCACATGTCCGGTGTGGATGGTGACGCGCACTCGGTCGACGTCGCTCGCCAGACGCTGGAAGCAAAGGGAGTCACGGGCGTCACCGTCTGGGACAGTCCACTGGAGAAGCTGAGCGTCGACGAGCCATACGACGTGGTGATCAACAACATCTCCATGCACGAGTGCCGGGACATCGACGCGGTGGTGCGCAACGTCAAGGCCGCGCTCAAACCCGGTGGGGTGTTCGTGATCTCGGACTTCCCGTTCGCGGACGACGACGACGGGCTGCGCACCGCTCCGGGGCGGGTGATGTCCGGCATCCAGATCTTCGAGGCGCAGATCGACGACCAGCTGCTGCCCCGCCGGGTGTACGACGATCTGCTCGCGAAGCACGGCTTCACGGACCTCGGCTTCGCCAGCATCACCCCGATGCACGCCCTGACCTGGGGCTACGCGTAAGAGGCTGGACCTGTAGGCATCGGGCTGCGACGATATCAGCACTCCCAATGCAAGAATCTTGGAGGTGCCGTGCTTCTCCGTCCCCGAGGTCTGCTCTCCCTGGTCACCGCGCTCGCCCTCGTCCTGACCGCGACACCGGCGGTCGCGGAGGAGAGAACAACCAACTATCGGCCGGTCATCTTCGTGCACGGCAGCGCCGGGTCCGCCTCGCAGTTCGAGTCGCAGACCCGGCGGCTGACCGGCAACGGCTACCCGATCGAGATCATCGAGGCGCACGAGTACGACTCGCCCAACGTCGCGACGATCCTGCCGGCCATCTTCACCGGACTGGACGAGCGGGTCGCCCGCCTGCTCGCCCGCACCGGCGCCGACCAGGTCGACATCGTCGCGCACTCGCTGGGCACCTTCGTCATGCAGAGCTACCTGGGCAGTTCTCCGGCCCGGGCGCAGCGGGTCGCGCACTACGTCAACCTCGACGGGCGCACCGCGGCCGCGCTGCCGGGCGGGGTGCCGACGCTGGCGATCTGGGGCGAGGGCGACCCGGCCCGGGCGATCACCGGCGCGACCAACGTGTACTTCCCGGACCAGTCGCACACCCAGACGGTCTCCTCGGAGGAGTCGTTCCGGGAGATGTTCGGGTTCTTCCGCGGCCGTTCGCCACACACCAGCCGGATCGTGCCGGACCCGCGCGGCGCGGCGCGGATCTCCGGGCGCGCGGTGCTGTTCCCGAGCAACGCCGGCGTCACCGACGCGACGCTGGAGGTCTACCGGGTCAGTGCGCTGTCCGGGCGGAGGCTGACCGGCCGACCGGTGCACCGCGCGGCGCTCACCGGCGACGGCGCGTTCGGCCCGGTCACGCTCGACAGCACCGCGCGGTACGAGTTCGCGGTGGTCCGGCCCGGCGCGGCGACGCACCACTTCTACTTCCAGCCGTTCCTGCGCGACAGCGCGTTCGTCCGGCTGCTGACCAGCCGGCCGGGCGAGGGCCTCGGCGCACTGGTGGAGGCCGGCGAACGGCACACCGCGCTGACCATCCAACGGCAGCAGGAGTGGTGGGGTGACCAGGGCGCGGCGGGCGACAACCTGTGGGTCAACGGGCGCGACATCCTCAACGCGGCCAACGCGCCCCGGGTCAAGCGGGTGATCGGGATCTTCGCCTTCGACGCGGGCAGCGATCGCCGCACCGACCTGGCCGCACCACTGCCGGCGTTCTTCGCGCAGACCTTCATCACCGGCATGGACGTCTTCATCCCGGCCGCCCCGGCCCACCTCGGCCTGGTGTCGATCACCGTCGGCCAACGCGGCGGTGGCTACGAGTCCGTCAACGTGCCGAACTGGCCGTCCGACGACCACCGGATCACCGTCAACGTCAACGACTACTAGGCAGTGCGGCGTAGCCGGCGAGCAGGATGTCGATCGCTTCGGTGAAGCGGCTTTCGAAGTCCAGGCCGGCGCGGGTGGCGATGATCTCGGTCAGGTTGGGGAACTCGGCCGGGTCGAGCTCGTCGGCGCGGTCGTCGAGGTCGGGCTCCGAACCCTCGTGCCCGGGGGTGCGGCCGACCTCGGCGAGCGTGTGCCCGATCGTGAACGTGGCGATCACGTTGACGACATCCATGGCCCGGCCCAGGGGTACGCCGGCCGCGCGCATCCCGGCGAGCCAGCGCTCCGACATCCGCAGCGCGTCGGGTGAGTTCACCGGGCGGGTGCGCGGCCAGCGGCAGGACGCCGGGATGGTCCAGCAGCGCCGCCCGCAGCGCGTGTGCGAACTGCCGCATCCACGGCACCCAGGATCCCGGGCCCGGTTCGTCGAGGCCGGCGAACGCGAGCTCCATGACCCGGTCGACCAGGCCGTCGAGGAGCGCGTCCTTGTTGGGCACGTAGTGGTAGAGGGTCATCGCCTCCACGCCGAGTGCCGCGCCCAGCTTGCGCATCGACAGCGCGGGCAGGCCATGAGTGTCCACATAGTCCAGTGCGGCGTCGAACACCTGCTCGCGGCTCAGTCCGGCCTTCGTGCCGGCTCGGCGTTCCGCCACCACCACACCCCTTGACGATTCTTACGGCGTAAGTCAGGCTAGCAGAAACTTACGGCGTAAGAATGGAGGGGGACATGCTCGCGCTGGCCCTGACGCTGATCCTGACCGCAGTGGCGTACTTCCTGGTCACGACCTTGATCGACGTGTATCCGCTGAACAACGTGCGCG
This sequence comes from uncultured Actinomycetota bacterium, assembly GCA_963840005.1. Taxonomy (GTDB): domain Bacteria; phylum Actinomycetota; class Actinomycetes; order Mycobacteriales; family Micromonosporaceae; genus Asanoa. The sequence continues at coordinate 217,275 of CAWIXO010000006.1, forward strand.
GCGCCGTGCGCGCCGAACAGCGCACCGAAGTCGCCGTCAACGCGCCGATCATGGCGCTGCCGGCGATCCTCCTCGGGCTGGCCGCGGCCTGCGGCGTCCCGGCGCTGGGCTACGTCGCCGGCGGGCTGGAACTGCTGATCGCCCTCGGTGGGCTGCTGCTCTGGTGGCTGCCCTACCTCGTCGGTGTCACCGTGCCCTGGGCGACCGCCGGCGGCTAGTTGACGGCCGTCCGCGGCTGCGGCGCGGTCGCGGGCACAGTGGACTCCCGAATCACCAACCGGCAGGGCTGTCGGACGACACCGGCCGACGGGGTGCCGTCGAGCGCCGCGAACAGGTGCTCGACGGCGGTCGCGCCGAGCTGCTCGAGGTTGAGGTCCACAGTGGTCAGCGGCGGCCGGCAGTCGGTGGCGAAGTCTTCCCAGTTGTCGTAGCCGACGATGGCCACGTCGTCGGGGATGCGCCGGCCGAGGTCGAGCAGCGTCTGCGACGACGCCGGTGGCGATCTGGTCGTTGCCGCAGAAGATCGCGTCGATCTCGGGGTCGGCGCTGAGCAGCATCCGGGCCGCGTGCCGGCCCCAGCGCTGCGACCACTCGCCGTAGAGCGGTTCGCCGCCGGCCAGCGCGAGGCCGTGCTCGGCGAGCACGGCGCGCAGGCCCTTGACCCGGTCGCGGGCCGCCCGGTAGCCGTGCGGGCCGGTGACGTGCGCGATCCGCCGGCGGCCGAGCGCGACCAGGTGCTCCACCGCCAGGCGGGCGCCGCCCTCGTCGTCGGCGAGCAGCGAGAAGTCGCCCGGGTCGGTCGGACTCGCCGTAGACGTAGACCACCGGCACCGGGATGTCGCGGGTCAGCGACGGCCGGATGTCGTTGCTGTCGCCGAGCACGATGAAGCCGTCGACCTGGCGGGCCAGCAGCGTGCGGATGTAGTGCTGGCGGCGGATCGCGTCGCCGCGGGCGTCGCAGAGCAGCACCGACATCTGCTCGTTGCCGAGCGCGTTCTCGGCGCCGAGCAGGATCGGGATGGAGAACCGGCCGCCGAGCTCGTCGGTGAGCAGGCCGATGGTCCGGGTGCGGCCGGACGATCAGGCCGCGGGCCAGCGCGTTGGGCTGGAACGACAGCTCGCTCGCCGCCTGCAGCACCCGTTGCCGGGTGGCCGCGGCCACCTGGGCGCGGTCGTTGAGCGCCTTCGATGCCGTGGCGACCGAGACGCCGGCCCGGCGCGCGACGTCGGACAGCGTCACGGCCTGCGTGCGGTGCCGGCCCATGAGAAACACCTTTCGCCGACGTTTTCTGTTGCTGCGGGCAACGTATCAGCACGCAGCGGGTTTGCGAGCTGGCCGATTTGGCATGCCTGCCGAACATCTTGCCGAAAAGGTTTTCGGCAGTCCAGAGTGAGCGCCATCACGAAACCTGGAGGTAACAACGGTGGCAGCTTCCGACCCCACCGGCGGCCGGCCGGTGGACCCGTCCCGCGGCGCGCTGCGCCCGCTCGGCCTGGCCGAGGCGCGGATCACCGCGGGGTTCTGGGCCGACCGGCAGCGCGTCATCAGCGAGGGCAGCCTGGACCACGCCCGGGCCTGGATGGACAAGGTCGGCTGGACCGGCAACTTCACGATCGGCGCCGGCCACCGGGCCCGCCGAGCACCGGGGCCGGGAGTTCGCCGACTCCGAGGTCTACAAGCTGATCGAGGCGATGTCGTGGGAGACCGGCCGCCGGCCCGACCCGGCGCGGGTCCGCGAGATCGACGAGCTGGTCGCGCTGATCGGCGGAGCGCAGGAGGACGACGGCTACCTCAACACGGCGTACGGCCGCCCGGGCCAGCAGCCGCGGTGGAGCGACCTGCAGTGGGGCCACGAGCTCTACTGCGCCGGTCACCTGCTGCAGGCCGCGGTGGCCAACACCCGGGTGCACGGCCCCGGCCCGCTGCTCGACATCGCGCAGCAGGGTCGCCGACCACATCTGCGTCACCTTCGGCGCCGACGGCAGCAACGGAGTCTGCGGTCACCCGGAGATCGAGCCCGCGCTGGTCGAGCTGTACCGGGTCACCGGCGAGCGCCGCTACCTCGACCAGGCCGCGCTGTTCGTGCGACCGCCGCGGCCACCAGAGCCTGCCGCCGCACCAGTTCGGCTGCGTCCTACTTCAGCGACGACATCCCGGTCCGCGAGGCCACCGTGCTGCGTGGACACGCCGTCCGCGCGCTCTATCTGGCCTGCGGCGTGGTCGACGTGGCCGTCGAGACCGGCGACGACGAGCTGCTCCGGACGGTCGCCGCGCAGTTCGACCGCACGCTGGGCCCGGCGGACCTACCTGACCGGCGGGATGGGCTCCCGGCACATGGACGAGGCGTTCAGCGACGACTTCGTGCTGCCCGTCCGACCGCGCCTACTCGGAGAGCTGCGCCGGCGTCGCTGCGGTCATGCTGGCCTGGCGGCTGCTGCTGGCCACCGGCGAGGCCCGCTACGCCGACGTGATCGAGCGGATCCTCTACAACGTGGTCGCCACCGCCATCGAAGACGACGGGCGGGCGTTCTTCTACGCGCACAGCCTGCACCAGCGCACGCCGACCAGGGCGCTGCCGGACGACGAGGAGCAGCTCGGCTTCGGCGGCGGCCCGCGGGCGCCCTGGTTCGAGGTCTCCTGCTGCCTACCCAACGTCGTCCCGGCTGCTGGCCAGCCCTGAGCACCTACCTCGTCGTCGCCGACGACGAGGGGCTCCGGATCATGCAGTACGCCGACGCGACGGTCGACACGGCGCTCGCCGACGGCCGGCGGGTGGCACTGGAGACGCACCACGACTACCCCGACGACGGCGACGTCACCATCCGGATCACCGCGACCGACGGCGGGGCGTGGCCGCTGACGCTGCGCGTTCCCGCGTGGGCGGAGGGCGCGATCGTGACGGTCGCCGGGGTCACCGAGCCGGCCGCAGCCGGCGGCACCGTCACCGTGCGGCGCGCGTTCGTCGTCGGCGACGAGATCCGGCTGCACCTGCCGATGGCACCGCGGTTCACGACGCCCGACCCGCGGATCGACGCCGTCCGCGGTTGCGTCGCGGTCGAGCGCGGCCCGATCGTCTACTGCGCCGAGTCACCGACGGCCGAGCCCATCGGCGATCTCGACCAGCTTCGCGTCGACCTGCGCCGGGCGCCGGACAGACCACGAGGACGGCCGTCGAGGTGTGGGCGCGGGCTCGCCGCCGCGACCGATGCCGCCTGGCCCTACGCAAGCGGACCGCCGCCGACGACCCGCCGCCTCGGCGTGGTCCGACTGCTGCCTTACCACCGCTGGGCGCGCCGTGGTCCCGCCACGATGCGGGTCTGGCTGCCCACCTGTCCAATGCCCCTCGCCGCAAGGAGTTCGGATGGCTAGATATCGAGCACGACGCGTCGTCGCTGTCACCGGCGGCGGCGCTACTGATGACGCGTGGCCGCCGCGTGCGGCAACGACGACGACGGCGCGGCCGGGCGGCGGCACCGTCGCCGCCTCGCGCCGACGACGGCGCCACGCTGACCCTGTGGACCCGGGCCGCGACCGAGTCGGTGTCCAAGGCCTACGCCGAGGCGTACAACGCGACCCACAAGAACAAGGTGGAGGTGACCGCCTACCCCAACGAGGAGTACCCGGCCAAGCTGGCGTCGGCGGCCGGCGCGCAAGGCGCTGCCGGACCTGTTCGCCTCCGACGTGGTGTTCGCCGCGCAGTACGCGTCGCAGGGCCTGTGGGTCGACCTGACCGACCGGTTCGGCGCGCTCGACGTCAAGGACAAGGTGGCGCCGGCGCACGTGAAGGCCGGCACCTGGGAGGGCAAGAACTACGCCGTCCCGCACACCATCGACATGTCGGTGATGCTCTACAACAAGGACCTCTACACGAAGGCCGGCCTCGACCCGGAGAAGCCGCCGACGACGCTCAAGGAGTTCGCCGAGCACGCCCGCAAGATCGACAAGCTGGGCGGCGACGTCAACGGCACCTACTTCGGCGGCAACTGCGGCGGCTGCGTCGAGTTCACCTTCTGGCCGTCGGTCTGGGCCGCCGGCGGCGACGTGCTCGACGCCGAGGGCAACAACGCGAAGGTCGACTCCAAGGAGATGGCCGACGTCTTCGCGCTCTACCGCTCGCTCTACGACGAGGGCGTCGCCGCGCCGGCGTCGAAGGACGAGGCGGGCCCGACCTGGCTCGGTGCCCTGCAGAGCGGCAAGGTCGGCATCGCGCCCGGCCCGTCGGTCTGGCTCGGCCTGATCGAGGAGAAGGGCGTGAAGATGGGCGTGGCGCCGATTCCCGGTCCGGACGGGGGCGAGTCCACCTTCGTCGGCGGCGACGCGATCGGCATCGGCGCCACCAGCACCAAGGCGGCGCAGGCGTGGGACTTCCTGGCCTGGACGATGTCCGACGAGGCGCAGATCGAGGTCGTCGCGAAGAACAAGGGCGTGCCGACCCGCACCGACCTGGCGTCCAACAAGTACTCGTCGGCCGACCCGCGGATCGTGCTGATCAACTCGTTGATGGCCAAGGGCCAGACGCCCTACGCCCGAACTTCAACGCGTCCTTCAACGACCCGCAGAGCCCGTGGCTGCAGACCGTGCGCGGGGCGCTGTTCGGCGATGCGGCGCAGGCGCTGAGCGAGCGGCAACACCGCCATCACCAAGTCACTGCAACAGAGCTGACCCTGCTCGTGGTGGGGCCCGGTCGGCCGTCCGGACCCCCACCCCCGAACCGAGAAGGACGAAGATGACCGCCGTGACCACCCCGCGCCGGGAACAGCGCGGCCGAGCAGGCCGGCCGCACCGCCGGCTCGCCGCCGCCTGCGGCGCCAGACCCGTCGTGCCTGGCTCGGCGTCGCGTACGCCAGCCCGACGGCGGTCATGGTCGCCCTGTTCTTCCTGGCCCCGCTGGTGCTGGTCGGCTGGATGTCGCTGCACCGCTGGCCGCTGCTCGGCACCGCCGACGCTCAACGCGCCCGACAACTTCACCGACGATCGGCCGACAACGAGCTGGTCCGGTCGGCGACGCTGGTTCACCATCAAGTACACGGTCATCATCACCGTGCTGCTGTTCGTGGTCGTCGCTGGGCCTGGCCCTGCTGGTGCAGCACCGCCGGCGCGGCGTCGGCTTCTTCCGCACCGCGTTCTTCCTGCCGATGGCGGTCGGCTTCGCCAGCGCCTCGCTGCTCTTCCTCGGCCTGCTCAGCGACGAGATCGGCCCGGTCAGCGACCTGCTGCGCGCCGTCGGGCTGATCGACGGCTACGTCTCGTGGACCAGCGGCAGCGCCAACTCCGCGCTCGGCTCGGCGGTCGTGCTGGTGCTCTGGCGGTTCGCGGGGTTCAACATGCTGATCCTGCTGACCGGTCTGCAGGCCATCCCGCCGGAGATCTACGAGGCGGCCCGGGTCGACGGCGCCAGCCGGTGGCAGACCTTCCGGCCGGATCACCCTCCCGCTGATGCGGCCGACGATCGCGCTGGTGCTCACGCTGATGGTGACCGGTTCGCTGCTGGCCTTCGACCAGTTCTGGATCCTGACCCGCGGCGGCCCGGACAACAGCACCACCTCGCTGGTCATGGTGATCTACCGGGAGGCGTTCATCCGCCTCGACCTCGGCTCCGCCGCCGCCATCTCGGTGGTGCTGCTGGTGGTCCTGGTCGTCTTCAACGTCATCCAACTCGGCGTGCTGCGCCGCCGGTCCAACTGAGGGGCAGCGCGATGAATCGTTCCCGCATCGGACTACTCGGTCACCGGCGCCGCGCTGGCGATCCTGTTCCTGTTCCCGCTGCTGTGGAGCGGCTGGGCGTCGGTGCGCACCGGCTCCGGCTTCGGGCTGGAGAACTACGACCGGCTGTTCACCTCCGACAACGGCGTCCGCCCGCACCATGTCGTCAACAGCCTGGTGGTCAGCGCGCTGACCGTCGGCGGCACCCTGTTCGTCGCGACGCTCGGCGGCTACGCGTTCGGCCGGTTCAAGTTCCCCGGCCGGGACGTGCTCTTCCTGGTCACCCTCGCGATCCTGATGGTCCCGTACGCGACGATCCTGATCGCCCTCTACGTGCTGCTCGGCTGGATCGGCCTGGAAGACTCGCTGATCGGCCTGAGCCTCGTGCTCGTCATGTTCCAGCTGCCGTTCTCGATCTTCATGATGCGCAACTCGTTCGAGGCCGTGCCGCGTGAGCTCGAGGAGTCCGCCCAGATGGACGGCTGCGCGACCTTCGGCACACTGCTGCGGATCATGTTGCCGGCGGTGAAGCCGGGCCTGATCACGGTCGGTCTGTTCGCGTTCCTCACCTCGTGGAGCGAGTTCTTCGCGCCGCTGATCCTGCTCAACTCGACGGACAAGTTCACCACCACGCTCGCGGTGGTCAACATGCGCACGGCGAGCCACGGCTCGATCGACTACGCGGCGCTCGAGGCCGGCGTGGTCTTCATGGCCGTGCCCTGCCTGATCCTTTTCGCGTTCATGCAGCGCAGCTACGTCCGAGGCTTCACCTCGGGCGCCATCAAGGGGTAACAACCTGGCTTCTGTTCAGCCGGCACTGGCCGGCGGCTCCATGGGCGGACTCCGACTTTAGAAATTGATCTTCATCAATGCAAAGAGAGGAGTCCTCCATGAACACCCGAAAAGCCCTGGCCTGCACAGCGAGCATCCTGGTGACGGCCGGGCTCGTTCTCGTCCTCGGCGGTGCCCCGGCCCAGGCCGCGCCCGGCGACAACCTGGCCTGGACGGCCACGCCCAGCGCCTCCTACACCTCGCCCTGGGAGAGCGTCGCCGCCATCCGGGACGGCGTTGATCCGCCTCGGTCCAACGACACCGCGAACCCGCGCTGGGGCACCTGGCCCAACCAGGGCCAGCAGTGGGTTGACCTCACCTGGACCACCGCGCAGCCCATCCGCGCGGCCGAGGTCTACTTCTTCGACGACGGCGGTGGCGTCCGGGTGCCCGCCTCCTGGCGGGTGCAGAGCTGGAACGGCAGCGCCTACGTCGACGTGGCCGGTGCCAGCGGATACCCGGTCGCCGTCGACCGCTACAACTCGGTGACCTTCACCGCGGTGTCCACCACGCGGCTGCGGGTGCTGCTCCAAAGTGGAGCCGGCTCCGTCGGGCTGCTGGAGGTCAAGGCGCACGGCACCACTACCACGCCGCCGCCGACCAGCGGATGGAACCCACCGGCGAACCTGGTCACGCCGCTGAACCAGGTCTGGGCGCACCAGGAACAGACCTACAACAACGGCAACCTGTACGCGTTCCGCAACTACGGCTGGGACCAGCTGTTCGCCAACCGGGGCTACATCAACTACTGCGTGCGGTGGGACTCGTCGGCGTCGGTCACGGCCGCGCAGCGCGACCAGGTGCACGCCGCCGTGGCCCGGCAGTATCGCAAGTGGATGGCCGAGATGGTCGGGCACAACGGCTTCCCGTACACCGACGTGCCCGTTCGGGTGGTCGGTTGGGCCGTGCGGGACCGCGCGCAGCTCCAGTGGAGCGACACGTCGGTCGACATCTACGTCGGCGACATCCGCGAGAACGCACCGCAGTGCGGCGCACCGTGCGGGCGGTTCTTCAACCAGAGCGGCCAGTACCCCAACTGCCCGGGTGGTGCCGCGCACCACTACGACCACTCGCTCTGGCTGACCGACGGCTTCGGCGGCGGTGCCGGCGGTGACTGGGGTCAGCGGATGGGCCGCGAGTACTTCATGAACAACCTCAGCACCGAGAACATGACGATCCTCCTGCACGAGATCGGCCACACCTACGGTCTCGACGATTTCTACGACTGGACGCCCAGCGGTGTCGGCGGCTTCATCATGCGCGCCGGCAGCGCTTCGTCGATCACCGAGTTCGACCGGTGGATGCTGCGCGACTGGTGGCGCCACCTGAAGAACCGGTACGGCTACTAACTTCCAGCGAAAGGTGCCGCGCATGCACAGACCCCCGCTGTCGCGCCGGACCGTCCTCAAGGCCGGCGCGGCAACGGCGGTGGCCACCACCGCCGCCGTCGCGCTACCCACCACCGCGCAGGCAGCCCGCCCGGACTCCGGTGTCTCGGCGTATGCCTTCCCGCTCTCCGCCGTCCGCCTGCTCGCAGGACCGTTCCAGGCCAACGCCGGCCGAACCATGTCCTACCTGACGTTCCTCGACGCCGACCGGCTGCTGCACATGTTCCGTGTCAACGCCGGCCTGTCCTCGTCGGCCACCCCGTGCGGCGGCTGGGAGTCGCCGACCACGGAGCTGCGCGGCCACTCGATCGGCCACGTGCTCAGCGGCGCTGGCCCAGGCGTACGCCAGCACCGGCGACACGTCGTTCAAGACCAAGGGCGACTACATCGTCACCCAGCTCGGGTTGTGCCAGGACCGGGCCACCGCCCGCGGCTTCAACACCGGCTACCTGTCGGCGTACCCGGAGAGCTTCATCGACCGGGTCGAGACCGGGCAGGCGGTCTGGGCGCCCTACTACACGCTGCACAAGATCATGGCCGGCCTGCTCGACATGCATCTGCTGGCCGGCAACGCCCAGGCGCTGACCGATGCTCAACCGCAAGGCCGCCTGGGTGCAGTTCCGCAACAGCCGGCTGACCCTCACCCAGCGGCAGGCGATGCTGCGCACCGAGTTCGGCGGCATCGGCGAGACGCTGTCCAACCTCTACCAGTACGGCGAGAACGCCGCGCACCTGACGACGGCACAGTATTTCGACCACGCGCAGATCTTCGACCCGCTGGCCAACAACAGCGACCAGCTCAACGGGTTCCACGCCAACACGCAGATCCCCAAGGCGCTCGGCGCGATCCGCGAGTACCACGCCACCGGGACCACGCGGTACCGCGACATCGCGTCGAACTTCTGGAACTTCGTCGTCAACCAGCACTCGTACGCGATCGGCGGCAACTCCAACGGCGAGTACTTCCAGCCGCCGAACGCGCATCGCCAGCGAGCTGTCGGACTCCACCTGCGAGTGCTGCAACTCGTACAACATGCTCAAGCTGACCCGGCAGCTGTTCTTCACGTTCCCGAACCGGGCCGCCGAGCTCATGGACTTCTACGAGAAGGCGCTCTACAACCACCTGCTCGGCGCGCAGAACCCGAACTCGTCGCACGGCTTCCACTGCTACTACGTGCCGCTGCGGGCCGGCGGCATCAAGACCTACAGCAACGACTACAGCAACTTCACCTGCTGCCACGGCACCGGCATGGAGACCAACACGAAGTACGGCGACAGCATCTACTTCTACAACGGCAACACGCTGTGGGTGAACCTGTTCATCGCGTCCACGCTGACCTGGCCCGGGCGCGGCATCACGCGTCCGGCAGGACACCACCTATCCCGAGACGTCGACCAGCCGGCTCACCATCACCGGCTCCGGGGCCATCGACCTGCGGGTGCGCATCCCGGCCTGGACCTCGGGCGCGCAGGTGCGGGTCAACGGCGCGCTGCAGGGCAGCCCGACCCCGGGCACCTATCTGACCATCAACCGCACCTGGGCCAGCGGCGACACGGTCGACATCAGCCTGCCGATGTCGCTGGCGATCGAGCCCACCCCGGACAACTCCGCCGTCCGCGCGGTCAAGCACGGACCGATCGTGCTCGCCGGCCAGTACGGCTCGACCAACCTGTCCGGCGCTGCCCACCCTCAACGCCAGCACGCTGGCGGCCGACCAGCACGCCGTTGCAGTACACCGCGACCGCGAGCACCGGCAGCGGTGACGCTGCTGCCGTTCTACAAGACGCACGGCGTCGCGTTACACCGTCTACTGGAACGTCACCTCGACACCGACCCTGCCGGCGTTCGTCGCCCACTACCAGTTCGACGAGTCGTCCGGCACCACCGCCGCCGACGCGACCGGCAACGGCCGCACGGCGACCCTGGCCGGCGGCGCCGGGCGGACCACCGGCCGCAGCGGCAACGCCGTCAACCTCAACGGCATCCAGCCAGTACGTGACCCTGCCGTCCGGCATCCTCGCCGGCGCGACGTCGTTCACGATCGCCACCTGGGTCCGGGTCGACACCCTCGCGAACTGGGCCCGGCTGTTCGACTTCGGCAGCGGCACGGGCACCAACATGTTCCTCGTGCCGCGCAGTGGCAGCGGCACCGCCCGCTACGCCATCACCGCGGGCGGGGCGGGTGGGGAGCAGCGCATCGACGCGCCGGCCGCGCTGCCCGCCGGGGTGTGGACGCACGTCGCCGTCACGCACACCGGCAACCTCGGCATCCTCTACGTCAACGGCGCGGAGGTGGCCCGCAACTCCGCGCTCACGTCCCGGCCCTCGAGCCTCGGCACGACGACCCAGAACTGGATCGGGCGCTCGCAGTACAGCGGCGACCCGTACCTCAACGCGGCCGTCGACAGCTTCCGCGTCTACAGCCGCGCGCTGTCGGCCAGTCGAGATCGCCTCCCTCAACTCTTCCGGTCAGTAAGGGAGCTGTTCATGCGCAAACGTGTGGCTATCGCCTGTGGGGTGGTGACGTTGGCGGCCGGGGTGCTGTTCGGCGTCGCCGCGCAGGCCGCCAACCCTGTCGTCACCGCCATCTACACCGCCGACCCGGCTCCGCTCGTCGTCGGCAACACCATGTACATCTACGCCGGCCGCGACGAGGCCTCGACCAGCCAGCAGAACTTCGTCATGCGCGAGTGGCACGTGCTCTCCTCGACGGACGCCGCCACCTGGACCGACCACGGCGCGCGCGCCAACATCGCCACGTTCCCGTGGGCCGGCGCCGACGCCTGGGCCAGCGAGGTCGAGCCGCGCAACGGGCGCTACTACTGGTACACCTCCGTCAACGGCAACGGCGCCGGGTGGATGAACATCGGCGTCGCCGTCGGTGACAGCCCGCTCGGCCCGTTCACCGACGCCAAGGGCGGCCCGCTGATCAGCGACAGCACCGCCAACTCGTCGGGGCTCAACATCGACCCGACGGTGTTCGTCGACGACGACGGCCAGGCCTACATGTACTGGGGCGGCTACTGGGCGCCGCGCGCCGTCCGGCTGGCGTCCAACATGATCGACACCGTCGGCGCGGTGGTCACGCCGCAGGGGCTCACGAACTACTGGGAAGCCCCGTTCATGTTCAAGCGCAACGGTCTCTACTACATGATCTACGCGGCCAACGACACCGAACGGCTGCGTGACCACGTCCAGCTACGCCTGCCAGCGGTATGCGACGGCGACCAACCCGATGGGGCCGTGGACCCACCGCGGCATCGTGCTCGGCCAGGTCTCGTCGACCACCAACCACGCGGGCGTCGTCGAGTTCAACGGCCAGTGGTACATGGTCTACCACAACGCCAACGCGCCCGGCGGCGGCAACTTCCGCCGGTCGGTGGCCGTCGACCGGATGTTCTTCAACGCCGACGGCACGATCCAGCGGGTCGTGCAGACCACCACCGGCCCGCCGCCGAACCCGGGCGGCCCGACCAACCGCCGACCAACCCGCCCACCGGCACCAACCTCGCGCCGACCGCGACGCGCGTCGACCTCGTTCGTCTCCGCGTGGGAGTCGCTGGCCGCGGTCAACAACGGTGGCACGCCGGCCAGCTCGGCAGGACCGGTCGCAACCTGGCGTACGGCAACTGGCCGCAGCAGGGCACGCAGTGGATCGAGTACCAGTGGCCGTCGGCCCGGTCGGTCAACCGGGTGGCCACCTACTGGTTCGACGACAACCAGGGCATCGACCTGCCCGCCTCGTGCCAGGTGCAGTACTGGAACGGCAGCGCCTACGTCGCCGTACCCGGGCAGTCCGCCTGTGGTGTCGCCGGCGAACACGTTCAACTCGACGACGTTCAACACGGTCAGCACGACCCGGTTGCGGCTGTCGATCACCTCTCGGTCCGGGTTGTCCACCGGCGTCCTCGAATGGCAGGCCTTCCAGTCCTGACTCCACCTTGGAGGTGAGCACCCATGTCCCTACGCACCAGGCATCCCAAGCTGGCGGCCGGTCTCGTCGCCGTCCTCGCCGGTGGCGTGTTGAGCGTCGCCCACGCGGCGCCGGCGCAGGCCGCGCAGACCATCGGCTACCCGACGTTCGGCAGCAGTGGCTCGATACCGCAGCCGCCGGTCGGCTACAACACCAACAGCACCATGCAGGCCAGCTACGACGCGGAGAGCTCCGGCACCGACTTCTGGATGGACCGGCTGCTCGGCCGATCGGGCAACGACCCGGCGGGCACCCTGCTGATGACCCGCGGCCGCGGCGCGTACATGAACACCCACACGCCCTCGGTGATCGGCTTCGGTGGCAACGCCGCCTACTGGGACAACATCAGCAGCCAGGGCGCCTACACGATCACGCCGTCGCCCGGCACGTTCACCGAGCAGGCCGCCCAACGCTTCCAGGCGCCGAGCTTCTGGCGCAGCGTGCACACCAGCGGCTCGATCCGGATCACCGTCACGAAGTTCATCACGCACAACAACGTGCTGGTGACCAACATGGACGTCGCCAACACCGGCACGGCGTCGGCGACCCTCTCGTTGCGGGCCGTCTCGCCGTACGCGGCCACCGGCAGCGGCAGCGAGCTGACCGGGACGCGTGCGGTCAAGAACAACCTGACCACGCTGTTCCCGAGGTTCTCCGGTGACGGGTTCACGGTCAGCAGCGGCGGACTCACCCGCTCGGTGACCGTCGGCGCCGGGCAGACCGTGACCACCAAGGTGCAACTCGGCTTCGTGGCCAACGAGATTCCGCAGTCGCTGGCCGAGTACAACAGCTACCGCGGCTTCACTCCGGCGACCGCGTACGCCACCCATGTGCGTGCCTACAACCAGTGGTGGGCGCAGAACCTGCCGTACATCGACGTGCCGGACCCGGCCATCAAGAAGAACATCTACTACCGCTGGTGGTTGATGCGCTACAACTACCTCGACGTCGACATCCCGGGGCAGGACTACCAGTTCCCGCAGTCGATCGAGGGCGTCACCGGCTACAACAACGCGATCGTGCTGACCCAACCCATGCACATCGACGACCTGAAGTACCTGCGGTCGCCCGAGTATTCCTACGGGCCGTGGCTGTCGATCGGGCAGTATTCGGCCAACGGCCGGTTCGTCGACAACCCGGGCGACCCGGAGAACTGGTCGAACTCCTACACGCAGTACGTGTCCGAGGCGGCCTGGAAGGCCTACCAGATCCATGGTGGACAGCCGGCGCTGCTGCAGAACTTCGCGCGCTATGCCGAGGGTGACGCCAAGGGTCAGCTCGCGTTCTACGACCACAACAACAACGGCGTCATCGAGTACGACTGGGGCGCGTTGACCGGCAACGACGCCGACGCGGTGTCGTTCCACTGGCGGTCGGGCAACCTGGACCGGGCCGAGACGGCCTATGTCTGGGCCGGCGCGGTCGCTTCCCAGCAGGCGTACGCCATGCTCGGCAACACCGCCAAGGCGGCCGAGATGCAGACGCTGGCCGACCGGATCCGCAACGGTGTCATCAACACGCTGTGGAACCCGTCCCGGCAGCTGCTCGAGCACAAGCACGTCAGCACGAACGCGTTCGTGCCGTGGAAGGAGATCAACAACTACTACCCGTACTCCGTGGGTCTGATGCCCAACACCGCGCAGTACCGCGAGGCGTTGCGGCTGTTCGCCGACCCGGCCGACTACCCGATCTTCCCGTTCTACACCGCGAACCAGCGGGACAAGGCCGCCGCCGCGGCGGCCGGCCAGCCGGGCAGCAACAACTTCTCCACCATCAACTCGACGGTGCAGTTCCGGCTCTACTCGTCGGCGCTGCGCAACTATCCCAACTCCTGGATGACCGCCGAGGACTACAAGAAGCTGCTCTACTGGAACGCCTGGGCGCAGTACCCCAACGGCGACACCCGTTACCCGGACGCCAACGAGTTCTGGGCCGACTGGAACGGCAGCAGCATCCAGTACCGGTCCTGGATCCACCACAACATCCTGGGCAGCAGCAACTGGACGGTCATCGAAGACGTCGCCGGGCTGCGACCGCGTACCGACGCGCAGATCGAGCTGTCTCCGATCAACATCGGGTGGACCCACTTCGCGGTCAACAACCTGCGTTACCGCAACGCCAACCTGTCTGTCGTCTGGGACGACCCGGCCGACGGCGTGACCCGCTACAGCGGCGTGCCGCAGGGTTACTCCATCTTCCTCAACGGCTCCCGGGTGGCCACCGTCGACCGGCTCACCCGCGTCCTCTACAACCCCGCCACCGGTTCGGTCACGTTCCCGTCCGGCTCCGGCGTGGTCAACTTCAGCACCTCGTTCGCGGGCCTGCAGTCGCCGCAGAACGTCAACCAGAACAGCGCGCGGATGGTCGACATCGCCGCGAAGGCCGGCGTCGACCTCACCTCGTCGCTGACCAACCTGGCCGCCGGCGCGCCGACGTCGGCGTCCTACACGGCGTCCGGCACGTCGACGGGCGCGGCCGTCGACGGCCTCCCGACCAACGCACCGATCTGGGGCGCATTCGGGAGCCCGAACAGCACCGACTGGTACGAGGTGAACTTCGGGACCAGCCGGGCAGTGGACGAGGCGCGGATCTACTTCCGCAACGACCGGGCGACCAACCGCTATCGGCCACCGTCGTCGTACACCGTGCAGTACTGGAACGGCAGCGCCTTCGTGGCCGCGGGCAACCAGGTGAAGTCGCCGGGAACCCCACAGGCCAACTACAACAGGGTGAACTTCACCGCGGTCAGCACGACGCGGCTGCGGATCCAGTTCACGCACACCACGGGTTCGACCAAGACCGGGCTCACCGAGCTCAAGCTCTACAACCGGGGCGGCACCAACCCCGACCCCGATCCGGATCCTGACCCGGGCGGCAACCTGGCGGCGTCGGCGACGCCGTCGGCGTCGTACACCTCTTCTTGGGAGAGTGTCGCGGCGATCAATGACGGCATCGACCCGCCATCGTCGAACGACACCGTCAACGCCCGCTGGGGCACGTGGCCCAACCAGGGCGCGCAATGGGCGGAGCTGACCTGGTCGTCGGCGCAGACGCTGCGGTCGGCACAGGTCTACTTCTTCGACGACAACGGCGGCGTACGCGTGCCGGCGTCGTGGACGTTGCAGTACTGGAATGGCAGTTCCTATGTGAACGTGCCGTCGCCCAGCGGCTATCCGGTCGCGCTCAACCAGTACAACCAGGTGACCTTCGGGCAGGTGAGCACCACCCGGCTGCGGGTCGCGCTGCAGAGCGGCGCGGGCTCGGTCGGGCTGCTCGAAGTGAAGGCGTTCAGCTAGCTGGTTCGGGTGGCGGGCCCTGGTGATCCGGGGCCCGCCCCTCAGCTGATCCGCGTGGCCAGTCCGTCCAGGACGACCGCCAGGCCGTAGGCGAACTTGGACTCGCGGACCTTGGCGGGGTCGATGTCGCCCGCCTGCCCACCGGAGAGCCGCGTGACGAGCTCGATCTCCGTCTCGCCCGAGCGGGCCACGGTGGTCAACCACGCGGCCTCCGTCGTGCTCATGCCGATGACGTAGGACAGCAGCGTGTCGAGCGCGCCGGTCGGCTCGGGGTAGCCGGCGGCGCTGAACAAACCAACTAGTTGGTTGCTAAACGACCCGAGGTTGGGGCCAAGCTGGGCCATGCCCGCCTGACCGAGCACCGAGCCCAGCCAGGGGTGGCGCAACGTCGTCGCGCGGAAGGAGCCGGCCGCCTCGCTTGCCGCGGCGCGCCAGTCGGCGCCGGCCGGCGGCACGGTGACTTCGCCGAACACCTCGTCGACGGCTAGCTCGATCAGCTCGTCCTTGGTCGCCACGTGCCGGTAGAGCGAGGTGGCGCCGGCGTTGAGCTGGGCACCGAGCTTGCGCATGCTCAACGCCTCCGCGCCCTCCGCGTCGAGCATCACGATCGCCTCGCGCACGATCGCCGCGCGGCTGAGTGCCGGCTGCTCGGGCTCAGCTTCCTGCCTCGCCCAGACGGACGTGACCTTCTTCTTCGGCGCCACGGCTCTCCCTTCCCTTGCGTACACCGTTCGCGATGAGCGTACAGCAACTGCATCTTGCGTACGCCGTGCGCTGATGCGTACAGTGTTCGCAGCACGGGAACAGCGTGCGCTAGCCCCTCGGAAGGACGCCTCTCATGGAAAACCGCAACCCGCACCGCTGGTGGATTCTGGTGGTGCTGTGCCTCAGCAGCCTGGTGCTGGTCGTCGACAGCATGGCGTTGACCGTGGCGGTGCCGCACATGACCGCCGACCTGGGCGCCAGCGCGCAGGACATTCAGTGGATCCTCGACTCCTACATCCTGGTCTTCGCCGGGCTCCTGCTGACCTCGGGCAGCCTGGGCGACCGGTTCGGCCGGCGCAAGATAATGATCATCGGCTTGCTGCTCTTCGGGGCCGCGTCGTTGGCCGCAACGTTCGTCACCGATCCCGGGCAGATGATCGCGATCCGGGTCGCGATGGGCGTCGGCGGCGCGCTGATCATGCCCTCGACACTGTCCATTTTGATCACCGTGTTCGACGCCACCGAACGGCCGAAGGCGATGGCCGCGTGGGGTTCCGTTTCGATGCTCGGCCTGGTCGGCAGCCCGGTGCTCGGCGGCCTGCTGGTCGACCGGTTCTCGTGGCAGTCCATCTTCTGGATCAACGTGCCGATCGTCGTCCTCGCCATCGCCGCCGGGCTCGCCCTCATGCCGGAGTCCAAGGGCCCGTGGCAGAAGCCGGACCCGATCGGTGCGGTGCTGTCGGCGGCGGGCATGACCGCGCTGGTCTGGTGGATCATCGAGCTGCCGCACCACGGCGCGTTCGGCGAGCGCTCCGCCATCACGCTGGGGGTCGCGGTGGTCGGCCTGGTCGGCTTCGTGGTCTGGGAGAACATCACGCCGGCTCCGATGGTGCCGCTGGGCCTGTTCAAGAACCGCACGTTCAGCGGGGGTTCGCTGTCGCTGTCCCTGGTCCAGATCGGCAACGGCGGCCTGCTGCTGGTGCTGACGCAGTACCTCCAGTTCGTCCTCGGCTACTCACCCCTGAAGGCCGGCCTGGCCTTCGTGCCGCTGGCGGTCGCGGCCCTGGCCGGCAACGGCTTGGGCGTGAAGCTGGTCGCCACGATCGGCGAGCGCTACGTGATGCTGGCCGGGATGGTCGTCATGTCCGGCTCGTTCGCGCTGCTGACCACGGTTTCCGCCACCAGCGGGTTCACGGTCCCGGCGATCGCTCTGGGCCTGCTCGGCCTCGGTGCGGGCCTGGCCATGCCGGCCGCGGTCACCGCCCTGATGGGCACCATCCCGCCGGAGCAGGCCGGTGTCGGTTCGGCGCTCAACGACACGATCCAGCAGGCCGGCTCGGCGCTCGGCATCGCGATCCTGGGCTCGCTGCTGACCAGCGGCTTCGCCAGCCGGATGCCGGCCGGCGCGCCGGAGGAGGCCCGGCACTCGATCGCCGGAGCCCTCGCCAGTGGAGATGCGGGCCTGGCCAACACGGCCCGCGAGGCCTTCACCGCCTCGATGTCCACCACGTTCGCCATCAGCGCGATCGGGGTGCTGGCGGCCGCGGTGGTGGCCACCGTGATCATGCGGGGCCGCAAGCCGGCCGAGGTGAAGGAGCTGGAGCTCGTCGCCTGACACACACGAAGAAGGCCGGCACCCGTGGGGATGCCGGCCTTCTGTCGTTGGTGCGGGTCAGGCGGGCGGCGGTGCCAGGTAGAAGCCGGTCTGGTCGACGATGATGTGCACCCGCTTGGCGCTGCTGTTGTAGACCATGAACCCGTTGTCGGACACGCCCACGGTGATCTGGTTGGCGATGGTCTCGCCCACGCCGAAGTTGATGACCGAGGCGGTCGGGCGTGGCTGACCCGCCGGGTAGACGGTCAGATAGCCGGGCGACTGGGCGCCGGTCACCGTCAGGTTGGCGACGACGGCCGTGCGCGGGCAACCGGTGAGGAAGCACTCCTGGTCGTAGGCGCTGACCGGGTACGCCTGGCCCGGTTCAACCGGAACCCCGCTCTCGCGTGTGTCCAGCGTGCGCCGCGGTGCGAGCGGCAGGTAGGTGTCGGCGATGCCGGGTGCGAAGTAGCCGCTCAGGTCGGCGAGGACGTGGACGGTGCCGCCGCCGCCGTACGAGAAGGCGATCTTCCGGTCGACGACGGGTGCGATGACCATGTTGTTGGCCGTCTGGCCGGTGACGAAGTTGAGGTTCGACGTCGTGGGTACGGCGCTGCCGGGCGGGAACGCGGTCAGGTAACCGCCGGCGGTCGGCTTGGTGACCGCGACGTTGAGCAGCACCGCCGTCGTGCCGACCGGGACCCGGGACGCGAGGTCGACGGTCACCCGGCCGTTGGCGCCGAGCGGGGTGGTGCCTGGCACGCCGACCGCGGAGCGGGTGTCGAGGACCCGGGCCGGAGTGCTCGACCGCAGGCCCAGACCCTCGCTGGCGTAGTACCCGGCCAGGTCGGCGAGCACGTGCACGGTGCCGGCGCTGCCGTTCTTGATCTTCACCTTGCCGTTGGCCACGGGCACGGTGACCAGGTTCGGGATGGTCTGGTTCGCGGCGAAGTTGATGTTCGACGCGATGGGCTCGGTCGTGGGATAGACCTTGAGGTAGCCGTTGGTGGTCGGGTTGGTCACGGTCACGTTGAGCACGACCGCGTCGCTGTTCGCCGCCGGGGCGGGCAGCGCGAGCTCGATCTCCTCGTGCGGGTTGAGCGGAGTCGTGCGGGCCACGCCGACCGCGGCCTTGGTGTTGAGCACCCGCTGCGGCGTGACCGCGGTGAACGCGGCACCCAGCATCACACAAGCGCTTTCGGTGTGCTGAGCCGGCAAGCTGCGGAATCCGTCGGGGCTGGCAGTGACGAAGACACAGGACCGGCCGGCGTGAGCGAAGGTGAACCGGCCGGTGCCGGTGCGGTTGATGATGGTTTTGCCCCCGGACTGCAGGGCGAAGGTTCCGACCGGCCCGTCCACCGTCCACGGGGACGTAGCGGTGGCCTTCGTGTCCGTCTCGAACGTGCCGCCGCCGCGTACGCGGGCAATGGCGCTGCTGAATGTCAGGCTCGGCATGAGCTCGGTCGCGCCCCGGTCGACGAAGCCGCCACCGCTGTTGGGGGTCTCGGGCTTGTCGGCGTGTGCGTTGCCGTGGAGGTCAATGGTGGGCAGACCGGGCGCGTCGGCCCAGGCGGAGTCGATCGCGGGCGAGTCGAGGTTGAGGGTCCACCCGACGTCGTCCAGTGCGAAGCCTTCTTTGAGCTTCGCGTCGGCGCCGATGTCGTGCGCGGCCTGTCCGGTGGCCGCGTGGAACGCGGCCGGGCTCGGGTAGGTCGTCCCGCCCCAGACGTAGGCCGCCCCGCCGGGCACCGGGTCGATCACGTTGTAATCGATGTGGCTGTCCGTCGTAGCGGCGCCGGCGACGGAGACGGCCGGCGCGCTCGCCGGGTCGGGAGCGGGATTGCCGGTGCAGCCGGCCGCGTCGACCCAGCGGGTCCGCACGATCGTGTTGTAGAGGCCGAACCCGGCGGAAGCTCCCGTCACTCCGATGCCCGGGCCGCAGGTGGTGACGATCGTGTTGTTCGTCAGGGTGGTTCGCGGCGCGTCGGCCACCGCGATCGCCGGGACGACCGGGCCCTGGCTGCCCCGGTGCGCCTCGACGCTGTTAGCGGCCAGCAAGGTGTCGGTGACGCCGGCGCCGATGGTGACGAACGGCGCGAGGCCGGCCCGCCCGACCATGCCGCTGACCGTCACCCGCCGCGAGTCGCCGCTGATGGCCACGCCCGGACCCCTGAGCGCCGGGAGCCAGCCGTTGGTGAGGATGACGTCCGTCGAGTCGTGAACGATGACGGCTGCGCTGGTGCCGCCGCCGCCGATCACGAACCCGTCGATGACGACGTCATGGACTCCGTCGAGCGTGACCTCGGGCGTGTTCCCGGATGTGTCAACGGTGGTGCGGCCGGCCGGACCGCGGGATCCTTTGATCGTGATCGGCTTGCCCGGCTCACCGGACGGCGGTGAGAAGGTTTCGTTGTACCTGCCGGGCGCGACGAGGATGGTCTGCCCAGGCTGGACCGTTGCGACAGCCGCCGAGATCGAGCAGTAGGGCCGCTGCTCGGATCCGTCGGCGTCGGTGCCGCAGGTGGGCGACACGTGGATGGTGTCCCCTGGTGCGGCGGAGGCCGCGCCGGCCGAGAGGCCGGTCGCCGCCAACACGCCGATCGTAAGCAGCGCTGTTCTATGACTTGTTCGCAACTCGTTCTCCCCCGTTGAGGGTCAGGCGGTGGGTGCCAGGAGGTAGTAGCCCGCCTGGTCGACGACAACGTGGACGGTGCCGGCGCTGCTGTTGTAGAGCATGAAGAAGCCGGCCACCGACTTGATGGTGATCGCGTTGGCGACGGTCTCGCCCTTGTTGAAGTTGATGACGGAGGCGGCCGGGCGGGGCTCGTCGTGCGGGAAGATGGTCAGATAACCCGGCGACTGCGCGCCGGTGACCGTCAGGTTGGCCACCAGGGCGGACGTCCGGCACCCGAATGCCGGGCACGCTCCCGGGTCGACGTAGACCATGACCGTCTGGCCCGGTCCGACGGGCGTCGAGCCGGGCTGACGGGTGTCCAGGATCCGATACGGCTCGACCGGCATGTACGTGTCGGCGATGCCGGGCGCGAAGTAGCCGCTCAGGTCGGCGAGGACGTGCACGGTGCCGCTGCCGCCGTAGGAGAAGGCGATTTTGTGGTCCACGACCGGTGCGATGACCATGTTGTTGGCCGTCTGGCCGGTGACGAAGTTGAGGTTCGACGTGGCGGGGACCGCGCCGCCGGGCGGGAACGCCGTCAGGTGGCCGCCGGCGGTGGGCTTGGTGACGGCGACGTTGAGGACGACCGCGGTGGTGCCGGCCGGGATCCGGGACGACAGGTCGACGGTGACGCGCCCGTTGGGGCCGAGCGGGATGCTGCCCGGAACCCCGACAGCGGAGCGGGTGTCGAGTACCCGGGCCGGGGTGGCGCTGGTCAGGCCGAAGCCGGCAGCGGCGTAGTAACCGGCCAGGTCGGCGAGCACGTGGACGGTGCCGGCGCTGCCGTTCTTGATTTTCACCCGGCCGTTGGCTACCGGGACGGTGACCAGGTTCGGGACGGTTTGGTTCGCCGCGAAGTTGATGTTCGACGCGATCGGCTCTGTGGTGGGGTAGACCTTCAGGTAGCCGTTCGAGGTCGGGTTGGTCACGGTCACGTTCAGCACCACCGCGTTGCTGGTCGCCGCCGGGGCGGGCAACGGCAACTCGATCTCCTCGTGCGCCTTCAGAGGCGTGGTGCGGGGCACGCCGACCCCGGCCTTGGTGTTCAACACTCGCTGCGGTGTGACGGCGTTGAACGACGCGCCGAGCATCGTGCAGGCATCCAACGGAGCGACGGACGAGAACTCCCTGAAACCGTTCAGGCTGGACCTGACATCGACGCAGGCGCGGCCGGGACCGTCGAAAGTGAACCGGGCCGTGCCGGTGCGGTTGACGGTCGTCGGCCGGCCCTCCGCCGAGAACGAGAAGTATCCGACGGGCCCGTCCAGGGCCCAGGGGTACTCGGTCGCGACAGTCGTGATCGATTCCAACGGGTTGTCGCCGTACGCCCGGCCAGTCGAGACGCGCGATGTCGGGGTGGGCATGAGCTCGGTCGCGCCGCGGTCGACGAACCCACCGCCGGTGTTCGGGGCGTCGGGCTTGTCGGCGCGGGCGTTGCCGCGCAGGTCGGTGGCGGCCCGGCCGGGGGCGCCGGCCCAGGCGGAGTCGACCGCGGGCGAGTCGGCGGCGAGGCTCCATCCGGAGCCGGTCGTGTTCCCGTCGAGAACCAGCCGGGCGTCGGCGCCGATGTCGTGAGCGCCCTGTCCAGTGGCCGCGTGGAACGCCGCGGGGCTGGAATAGGCGGTGCCGCCCCACGCGTACGCCGGAGCGCCTGGCACCGAGTCGATCACGTTGTAGTCGACGTGGCTGTCCGGCGTCGCCGCGCTGTCGACGGTCACCGCTGGAACGGTTGCCGGGTCGGGAATCGCCGTGCCGGAACAGGTGGCCGACCCGACCGGCCGGGTCCGCACGATCGTGTTGTAGAGGCCGAAGCCGGTCGACGCTCCGGTGACCGCCAGACCGACGTTGCAGTCGCTGACGATCGTGTTGTTGGTCGTCGTGGTCCGCGGTGCGTCGGCAACCGTGATGAGGGCGGCGGGCCGCTGCGTCCACAGGGTCGCTCTGACGCTGTTGCCGGCCAGCAACGTGTCGCTGACCCCGGCGCCGATCGTCATGAAGGAGGTCCGTGTCACCGAACCCGCATTGCCGCTGATCGTCACCCGTCGCGAGTTGCCCCGCACGTCGACGGCGTTCACGTTGACCGACCGGATCCAGCCGTTGGTGACGGCGATGTCGGTCGAGCCGTCGATGACGAGCGCGGGCGCGTTGATTGCGGAGATGTCGATCCGGTCGAGGACGACGTCGTGCGCGCCGGACAGCACGAACGGCGACTTCCCGTTGGAGGCGGACACGGTGGTGCGCGTACCCGGCCCGAGGTATCCCCTGATCGTGATGGGCTTCCCGGGCTCGCCGGACGGCGGAGAAACCGACTCGGCGGAAGGTGCCCGGACCAACGACGATGGTCTGGCCCGGTTGGGTCACCGCGGTCGCGGCCGAGATGGTGCAGTAAGGCCGCTGCTCGGTGCCGTCGGCGCCGTCCTGGCAGCTGTTGGACACGAAGATCGTGTCCGGTGCCGCGGCCGCGGCAGCGCTCCCGGCCGGAAGGCCGGCCGCCATCAACAAGCCGACTGCCAAAAGCGTCGCGCTGCGACCCACCCGCATCTTGCTCTCCCCGTGTCGAGTGATCTTGGGTGAGGCTAGCGGGCTGGTCGATCGATTCCCATTGGCCGATAGTCCAATGCCGCGCGGGTGAGGCGGGCCCTAGCGCAGACCGGGAGGTGTCCGGGATGTCGGGGCCCCACGGCGTTTTCGGGACGCCTGGCGGTCTAGCGGGATGCTCTACGAGGCGCCATTGGCGGATTGCCTGATCCCCGTGCTCGCGCGGGGCACCAGCACCGGCGTCACGCGCGGATAAGTAGGTGGCTCGGCCGGGGAATCGAGCAGGTCGAGGAGCATCGCCAGGCAGCGCCGGCCGACCTCGTCGAAGTCCTGGCGGATCGTGGTGAGCGGCGGCGACATGAACTCCGCCTCCGGGATGTCGTCGAAGCCGACGATGCTGACCTTGTCCGGGACCCGCACACCGCGCTCGTGGAAGGCCCGCAGCAATCCCAATGCCTGCTGGTCGTTGGCGCAGAACACCGCCGTCACCCGCGGGTCGTCGGCCAGCCGCAGGCCGGCCTGGTAGCCCGAGCGGGCACTCCAGTCGCCGTCGATCACCGGTGGCACGGGCCGACCGGCTGACTCCAGTGTGGACCGCCAAGCGTTCTCACGATCGCGTGCCTCGAGCCAGTTCTGCGGACCGCGTACGTGCCAGACCGTTTCGTGGCCCAGCTCCAGCAGGTGGCGCACGGCGAGCTCGGCGCCGGCCACCTGGTCGACGGAGATGGCCGGCAGCCCACCGTTGGTGCCGGCCTCGACCACCACCGCCGGCATCCCGGTCGGCAGGCTGCGCAGTGCGGCGGCGGCGTTGGTGAACGGGGCGATGATGACCACGCCGGCGACCGACTGTTCGGCCAGCGCGCTCAGCGCGTCGCCGACACCGTCGTGGTCGAGTTGTTCGAGGGTCACGATGCTGACGCCGTAGCCGGCGGCGCGGGCCGCGCGCTCGACGCCGAGCAGGGTGGCCGCCGGTCCATAGAGGATGGTGTCGAAGCTGACCACGCCGAGCACCCGGGACCGGCGGCCGGCCAGGCCGCGGGCCAACGCGTTGGGGCGGTAGTTGAGCTGGCGAACGGCGGTCAGCACGCGCTCGCGGGTCTCGTCGCGGACGCTCGGGTGTCCATTGAGCACGCGCGAGACGGTCTGGTGTGAGACGCCCGCCAGTCGCGCGACGTCGATCATCACCGCCGGTCGGGGCGGAGACGGCTGATCCATGGCAACTCCTCGGCCGACACTTTACCCGCCTTGTCGATCATACCCGTGCTGTGAACGCTAACAATCGTTCCTTCGGAGCTATTGACGTTGATTATGAGAACGCTAACATTCTCGCAACACGCGAGCCATCGACGTACGTGAGGAGGAAGCCGTGCTCAGGAAAGTGTCCGCGGTAGTGCTCGGTGGCGTGCTCGTCGCCGCCACACTGGTCGCCTGCGGTGGCGAGAATTCGAACAGCGGCGGCGGCGCTGCCGCCGGCCAGGATGACGGCAAGATCATCATGGGCTTCTCCCAGGTCGGCGCCGAAAGTGGGTGGCGGACGGCCAACACCAAGTCGGTCCAGGAGTCCGCCAAGGCGGCCGGGATCGAGCTCAAGTTCTCCGACGCACAGCAGAAGCAGGAAAACCAGATCAAGGCGATCCGGACCTTCATCTCGCAGAAGGTCGACATCATCGCCTTCTCGCCGGTGGTCGAGTCCGGCTGGGACACCGTCCTCAAAGAGGCCAAGGACGCCGGCATCCCGGTGATCCTGACCGACCGCGCAGTCGACTCGCCCGATAAGACGCTCTACAAGACGTTCATCGGCTCGGACTTCGTGGTTGAGGGCAACAAGGCCGGCGAGTGGGTCAAGAAGGAGTTCGCCAGCGCGGCCGGCCCGGTCAACATGGTCGAGCTGCAGGGCAACACCGGCGCGGCCCCGGCCATCGACCGCAAGGAGGGCTTCGCGTCGGTGCTCGGCTCCGACCCGAAGTTCAAGATGCTCGCCTCCCAGCCCGGCGACTTCACGCGGGTCAAGGGCAAGGAGGTCATGGAGGCGTTCCTACGCGCCAACCCGGACATCGACCTGCTGTACGCGCACAACGACGACATGGGTCTCGGCGCGATCGAGGCGATCGAGGCGGCCGGCAAGAAGCCGGGCACCGACATCAAGATCGTGACCGTGGACGCGGTCAAGGACGGCATGCAGGCGCTGGCCGACGGAAAAATCAACTTCATCGTCGAGTGCAGCCCGCTCCTCGGTCCACAGTTGATGGAGCTGGCCAAGAAGGTCGTGGCCGGCGAGACGGTGCCCGAGCGGGTGCTGACCGAAGAAACCACGTTCACCCAGGAGCAGGCCAAGGCGGCCCTGCCCGAGCGCAAGTACTGAGTGTCGACGGCGGCCCCGGCTTCCGCCGGGGCCGCCCCTTCCCGCCACCGGAGAGGACTATGTCGGACAGCGAGCCCGTGCTCGTCATGCACGGCATCGGCAAACGGTTCCCGGGCGTCGTCGCGCTCGACGGCGTCGACCTGCGGCTGTTCCCGGGCGAGGTGCACGCCCTGATGGGCGAGAACGGCGCGGGCAAGTCGACCCTGATCAAGGTGCTCACCGGCGCCTACCACCACGACCAGGGCGACATCACCCTCGCCGGGGAGCCGGTCGCCTTCGCCGGGCCGCACCAGGCCCAGCAGGCCGGCATCAGCACCGTCTACCAGGAGATCAACCTCTGCCCCAACCTCTCCGTCGCGGAGAACGTGCTGATCGGGCGCGCACCGACCCGGTTCGGCCGGATCCACTGGTCGGCCGTGCGGCGCCGGGCCGAAGAACTGCTCGGCCGGCTGCAGCTCTCCATCGACGTCGGCTCCGACCTCGGCACCCACTCGATCGCCGTGCAGCAGATGGTCGCCATCGCCCGCGCGCTCGACGTCGACGCCAAGGTGCTGGTGCTCGACGAGCCCACCTCGAGCCTCGACGCGTCCGAGGTCGACCAGCTCTTCCGGGTCATGCGCGGGCTCAAGGAGGAAGGCATCGCGATCCTGTTCGTGACGCACTTCCTCGACCAGGTCTACGAGATCGCCGACCGGATGACCGTGCTGCGCAACGGCCGCCGGGTCGGTGAATACCGCACGGCCGAGCTGAGCCAGCTCGACCTGGTCGCGGCGATGATCGGCAAGGAGCTGGCCGTCCTCGAGGACATCGAGGAGGCGCCGCGCCGTGAGGTGGCCGTGCTCGAACGCGGCACGCCGGTGGTCAGCGCCGACGGGGTCGGCCGCAGCGGCGCGATCGCGCCCTTCTCGCTGTCCGATCCACAAGGGAGAGGTGGTCGGCCTCGCCGGCCTGTTGGGCTCCGGCCGCACCGAGATCGCCCGGCTGCTCTTCGGCGCCGACCGCGCCGACCAGGGCCAGGTCGCGGTCGACGGCGTGCCGGTCACGTTCCGCGGGCCGCAGTCGGCGATGCGGCACAAGATCGCCTACTGCCCGGAGAACCGGCGTACCGACGGATTGGTCGAAGAGCTGACGGTCCGGGAGAACATCATCCTGGCGTTGCAGGCCGACCGCGGCTGGGCCCGCCCGGTGCCCCGCGGCCGGCAGGACGAGCTGGTCGCCCGCTACGTGAAGGCGCTCGACATCAGGCCGGCGGATCCGGAGATCCCGGTACGCCACCTCAGCGGCGGCAACCAGCAGAAGGTGCTGCTGGCCCGCTGGCTGATCACCGAGCCGAAGCTGATGATCCTCGACGAGCCCACCCGCGGCATCGACGTCGGCGCCAAGGCCGAGATCCAGCGCCTGGTGGTCGAGCTGTCCGACGGCGGCATGGCGGTGCTGTTCATCTCCGCCGAGCTCGAAGAGGTCCTGCGGCTCAGTCACAAGGTCGCCGTGCTGCGCGACCGCCGGCTGGTCGCCGAGCTCGACAACACCGACGGCCTCGACGTCGACCGGGTCATGGCGGCGATCGCGAGCGGAGGCGTGGCATGAGCACGGCTTTCCTGCGGCACCGCCTCTTCTGGCCGGTCGCGATGTTGGTCGCGTCTGCTGCTCAGCAACCTCTTCTTCACGTCGGGCTTCTTCGCCATCGAGGTGCGTGACGGGCACCTCTTCGGCAGCCTGATCGACATCCTCCGGCAGGGCGCGCCGCTGATGCTGGTCGCGCTGGGCATGACGCTGGTCATCGCGACCGGCGGCATCGACCTGTCGGTCGGCGCCGTCGTGGCGATCTCGGGTGCGATGGCCTGCCAGCAGATCGCCGGCCTCGCTGACCAGGGCGCGGTCGGCGGCGTCCTGGTCGCTGTGGCGCTGGCGCTGCTGCTCTGCGCCGGGCTCGGCGCGTGGAACGGCTTCCTCGTGTCCGTGGTGGGCATCCAGCCGATCATCGCGACGCTGATCCTGATGGTCGCCGGACGTGGCATCGCACAGGTGATCACCGACGGCCAGATCGTCAACGTCAACTCGCCGCCGTACAAGACGATCGCCACCGGCTTCCTGCTGGCCATCCCCGTGCCGGTGATCATTGCCGTCGCGGTCGTCGCCGCCGTCGCGCTGGTCATCCGCCGCAGCGCGTTCGGAATGCTGCTCGAGTCGGTCGGCGGCAACGCCGGTGCGAGCCGGCTGGCTGGCATCCGGTCCCGACGGCTGATCATCATCGCGTACGTGGTCTGCGCGGTCTGTGCCGGCGTCGCCGGCCTGATGGTCAGCTCGACGGTGTCCAGCGCCGACGGCAACAACAACGGTCTGCTGATCGAGCTCGACGCGATCCTCGCGGTCGTGATCGGCGGCACCTCGCTGCTCGGCGGCCGGTTCTCCATCGCCGGCACGGTGATCGGCGCGTCGTTGATCAAGACCCTCGACACGACGATCTACACCATCGGCATCCCACCCGAGGTGGCCCTGCTCTTCAAGGCGGTGGTCGTGGTGATCCTCTGCCTCGTGCAGTCGCCGGCCTTCCGAGCCAAGGTGTCCCGCCGTCAGCCCGCGGAGGTGACCGCATGAGCGGTGCAGTCAGCGCAGTCAGCTCTGCGATCGTCGATCGTGCTCCGCCGACCGGAGGGAGGTGGCGGCATGATCGATCTGGAGACCCGGCCGCCGGTGACCACTGCCGACCGCATACGCCGGATCCGCTGCGGCAGATATCTGCCGGTCACCGCGACCGCGGTGTTGCTCGCCCTGATGTACGGCGTCGGCGTCATCAACTACCCGGGCTTCTCGGACACCCAGATCGTGCTCAACGTCTTCGTCGACAACGCCTTCCTGCTCGTGGTCGCGGTCGGCATGACGTTCGTGATCCTGACCGGCGGCATCGACCTGTCGGTCGGGGCGGTGGTGGCGCTGACCACGATGGTCGTCGCACTGCTGCTCGACAACGGCTGGCCGGCCGCCATCGTGCTGCCCGTGGCGCTGCTGATGGGCGCGACGATCGGGCTCCTGATGGGCCTGATGATCCATTACTTCGACGTGCAGCCGTTCATCGCCACGCTGGCCGGGATGTTCCTCGCCCGCGGCCTCTGCTACGTCATCAGCACCGACTCGATCCCGATCAACAACCCGTTCTGGGAGTCGGTCGCCAACGCCCAGCTCTGGTTCGGCGGCTTCTTCATCACCATCAGCGTGCTGATCGCGCTCGCGGTCGTGCTGATCGCCGCGTACGTCCTGGCGTACACCACGTTCGGCCGCGACGTCTACGCCGTCGGCGGCAACGCGCAGTCGGCCCTGCTGATGGGTCTGCGGGTCGGCCGCACCCGGATCGCGGTCTACACGATCAGCGGCCTGTGCTCGGGGCTCGGCGGCGTGGTGCTCAGCTTCTACATGCTCTCCGGTTACGGGTTGCACGCCTCTGGCATGGAGCTCGACGCGATCGCCGCGGTGGTGATCGGCGGCACCCTGCTCACCGGCGGCTCCGGCTATCTGCTCGGCACCGTGCTCGGCGTACTCGTGCTCGGCCTGATCCAGACGATCATCACGTTCCAGGGCGACCTCAGCTCCTGGTGGACGAAGATCTTCATCGGGCTGTTCCTGTTCGTCTTCATCGTGCTCCAGCGCGTCGTCACCCGTCGCCGTCGATAGGGGTGGCCGCGCCCGCCGCTTGACCTGACCCGATGGGGGAGTGACGCAGATGACCGCACCGCGTTTGTGGTTTCTGACCGGCAGCCAGGAGCTCTACGGCGCGGACACCCTGCGCCAGGTGGCCGATCAGTCGCAGCGGATCGCCGCAGCCCTGGACGCCGCCGCTGACGTGCCGGCCCAGGTGGAGTGGCAGCCCGTGCTCACCTCGTCCGAGGCCATCCTGCGCTGCTGCCGGGCCGCGGCCAGCACCGAGGGTGTCATCGGGGTGATCGCCTGGATGCACACGTTCTCGCCGGCCAAGATGTGGATCGCCGGGCTGGACGCGCTCGACCTGCCGTTGCTGCACCTGCACACCCAGTCCAATGTGGCCTTGCCGTGGGCCGACATCGACATGGACTTCATGAACCTCAACCAGGCCGCACACGGCGACCGCGAGTTCGGTTACGTGCAGACGCGGCTCGGTGTGCCCCGCAAGACGGTGGCCGGGCACGTCAGCGACCCGCGGGTGACCGCCCGGATCGGCACCTGGACGCGGGCCGCGCTCGGCCGGGCCGAGATGCGCTCGCTGCGGCTGGCCCGGTTCGGCGACAACATGCGCGACGTGGCGGTCACCGAAGGCGACAAGGTCGAGGCCCAGCTGCGGTTCGGTGTCTCGGTCAACACGTACGGGGTGACCGAACTCGCCGATGCCGTCGACGCGTGCTCGGAATCCGATGTGGACAAGCTGGTGACCGAGTACGACTCGCTCTACCAGCTCGACCCCGTGCTGCGGCCCGGCGGCGAGCGCCACGAGTCGCTCCGCTACGCCGGGCGCATCGAGCTCGGGCTGCGCTCGTTCCTGACGGCCGGTGGCTTCCGCGCTTTCACCACCAACTTCGAAGACCTGGGGCGGCTGCGGCAGTTGCCCGGCCTCGCGGTGCAGCGCCTGATGGCCGACGGCTACGGCTTCGGCGGCGAGGGCGACTGGAAGACCGCGGTGCTGGTGCGCACGCTCAAGGCGATGGCGCCAGGCGGGACCTCGTTCATGGAGGACTACACGTACGACCTGACACCTGGGCACGAACGTACGCTGGGCGCGCACATGCTGGAGGTCTGCCCGTCGATCGCCGGCGAGACCCCGCGCGCCGAGATCCACCCGCTGTCGATCGGCGGCCGCGAAGACCCGGTGCGACTGGTCTTCGACGCCGCACCCGGCCCCGCGGTCGTGGTCGGCCTGGCCGATCTCGGCGAGCGGTTCCGCCTGGTCGCCAACGAGGTCGACGTGGTGCCGGCCGACCACCCGCTGCCCAAGCTCCCGGTGGCCCGGGCGATCTGGACCCCGCGCCCCGACCTGCTCACCGCGGCCGAGGCCTGGCTGACGGCCGGCGGGCCACACCACACGGCCCTGTCGCAGGCGGTCGGCGTCGCGGAGTTGCACGACCTGGCCGAGATGACCGGCACGGAGCTGGCCCTGATCGACGGACAGACGACGGTCCGGCGGTTCGTGCAGGAACTGCGCTGGACCGCGGCCTACCACCGGCTCAACCGCGGCCTCTGACGGGTTACCGCGCCCGTTCGTAGACGGCGAGGGTGACGTCGGCCGCGTCGAACAGCGGAGTGGCGACGTCCAACGCTCGGGCGCGGCGCACGAGGTCGCCGATCACCGCGTCGTTCTCGAGCCGCCGGCTTTGGCGCAGGTCGCGGAACACCGATGAGGTCGTCGACGCGCCGGGCTCGGTGACGGTGGCGTGCAGCCGCCGGGTGGCCTCCGGCCGGGGCGGATAGCCAGCCGCGGTGGCCACCCGGGTCGCCTCGTCGACGACCGCGGTCGCCAGCTCCCGGCCGCCGGGCACGGCGTTCACGTCGCCGACCGTGCCACGGGCGAGGCAGTTCACCGTGGTGACCGAGGCGAGGAAGACCCACTTCTCCCACATGTCCGCCACGATCGTGCCGGACAGCTCGGACGCGAAGCCGGCGCCGGAAAGGGCTTCGTGCACCAGGCCCGCGCGGTCACCGCCGTCGCCGGACAGCCCGCCGTAGCGCAGCTCCTGCGGGCCGCCGAGCCGCGCGATGTCGCCGTCGTCGGTGAGGGTCGTCGCGACGTAACAGACGCCGCCGTACACCTTGCCCGCGCCGAATGCCTCGACCAATCTTTCGATGTGGCTTAGGCCGTTGAGGAACGGGATGATCGTGGTGTGCGGGCCGACGGCCGGCGCGAAGTCGTTGACGGCGTCCGGCAGGGCGTACGCCTTCACCGCCAGCAGGAGGATGTCGAACGGTCCGGCGATCCCGTCCCGGAGCACCGTGTCGACGACCACCCGGTCGACGCCGCCGTCCGCCTCACGGATGCCGAGCCCCTGCTCGGCGAGTTGGTCCGCACGGTGCGGCCGCACCAGGAATGTCACATCGCGGCCGGCTTGTGCCAACCGCGCGCCGAAATAGCCGCCAACAGCCCCGGCACCGACCACCAGGATGCGCAAAACTCCTCCAGCCCCAGGCGAATGCCCCTCTTCACTACTAACGATCTAGCTGACGGGGCGCTGCTGGCCGCGGCGGCGCGGACCGTCAGGGTTTCACGGGCATGAGCAGGGAGTAGGTGCGGTCGTCGGCGGGCCGGCGGATGGCCAGCGGGCGGATGGGACCGTCGAGCTCGAGCACGAGCTGGCCGTCGCCGCTGGCGTTCAACGCCTCGAGGAGGAACCCGCGGTTGACGGCGACGTGTCCGTCGGCGTCGGCCTGCCACTCCTCCTCGCCGACCACGTCGATCCCGCCGCCCGAGCCGATAGCCAGCACGACGAGCTCGTTGTCGTGGCGCACCACCCGCGGGGCGTCAGTCGCCGTGAGGGTCTCGCGCAGTGCGGCCGCGTCGACCGGTGCCTGGCGGGGTTTGGCACCGGCGGAGCGCGCTTCGACCGCTCGGCGCCAGTCCGTGTAGTCGTACCCGAGGGGCTTGTCCTTGATCGTCCAGCCGGCACCGGCCGCCTCGATCGTGTCGTCCGCCAGGTACAGGGTGATCGCCTCGTCGCGGTCGGGATGCTCGCGGAACCGGTCGACCCAGTCCAGTGGGGCGATCACTCTGGCGGGCCCGCCGTCGACCTCGGCGGACTCCCGGTGGATCGCCATCCGGAACCGGTCGGTGGCCACGAAGGTCACCGCTCCGGGCTCGGCCTCGACCAGCACACCGGACAGCATCGGCAGTTCGGGGTCGGACCCGGCGGCGAAGCGAACGGAGTCGAGCGCGGCGGCCAGGATGCCGCGGGACAGGGTCACGATGGTCATGGGGATCTCCTGCGTGTCGAGAAGGGCGTGGACGCGGAAGAGCTCACGGCGGGCATCGGACAGGCCGGCCTCGAGACGGTGCAGGTGCCGGTCCAGCAGCCGGTGCGCGGCGGCCGGGTCGGTGCACAGCACGGCGGCGATCTCGGCGACCGGCAGGCCGACCCGGCGCAGGCCGGCGACGAGCCGGGCCTGGCGGATCTGCCGATCGGTGTACCAGCGGTAGCCGTTCTCCGGGTCCACCAGCGCCGGCACGAGCACGCCTTCGCGGTCGTAGAACCGCAGCGCGCTCACGCTGAGCCCACTGGCCCGGGCGGTCTCGCCGATGCTCCGCATATCGCTCTCCACATCCCGAACCCTGGCGCCTCGACCAGGTCGAGGGTCAAGTTTCCTGTCGGAGGTCGCTGGTATCCATTTCCCCATGAGGTACGGGGTGATTCTGCCCGGCGGGTCGGCCGGGGAGCAGGTCGAGCAGGCAGTCCTCGCCGAGCGCGCGGGTTGGGACGCGGTGTTCGTCTGGGAGGCGGCCTACGGTGTCGATGCCTGGTCCGTGCTGGCCGCGATGGCGA
Organism: uncultured Actinomycetota bacterium; assembly: GCA_963840005.1. GTDB lineage: Bacteria > Actinomycetota > Actinomycetes > Mycobacteriales > Micromonosporaceae > Asanoa. Next base: position 249,834 of record CAWIXO010000006.1, read on the forward strand.
TCGCGACGACCCGGGTCCGTTTGGGCACCATGCTGACCCCGCTGCCGTGGCGCCGCCCGTGGAAGGTGGCGAGCCAGGTGGCGACCCTCGACCAGCTATCCGCCGGGCGGGCGGTGCTGACCGTCGGGCTCGGCGCGATCGCGACCGACCTGCCCGACACGGGGGAGGTGGTCGACCGGCGCGGCCGGGCCCTACGCCTCGACGAGGGCATCGACCTCATCCGGGCGCTCTGGGGCGGGTCGACGAGCTTCCACGGCGCGCACTACGACTACGAGTGCGCCCGCGACGACCTCGCGACGGCGGTCCGGCCCGTGCAGGAGCGCATCCCGATCTGGGTCGTGGCGCGCTGGCCGCGACCGCGGTCGATGCGGCGCACGCTGCGCTGCGACGGGGTCGTCCCCGAGTTCGACGGCGATGGGGGTCCCGCAGGCGTGCGCCAGATGCGTGGGTGGCTCGCGGAGTCCGGTGCCCCGGCCGGATACGACGTGATCGCCGAGGGCGAAACACCGAGCGATGACCCGGGGGTCGCGGCGGGCATCGTCGAGCCGTGGGCCGAGGCGGGGGCGACCTGGTGGTTGGAATCGCGCTGGGAGATGCCCCACCACACGCCGGAGCGAATGACCCAGATCCGCGACCGGATCTCCGCCGGCCCGCCGGGGGTGTCATGACGTTTGGGCGCGGGCCGCGCCAGGCGGGCCGGAGAAGGGCGCTGTTCAGGGGCGCGGTAGGTGGGCCTCGCGCGGGCGGCGGTCTGGGCGCAGGCCGCGCCAGGCGGGGTGGCGTAGGCGGCCGTCCGGGGTGACCGAGCGGAAGACCACCTCGCCGACCACCTTCGGGCGCACCCAGTGCACGGCGCGGCGGTCCGCCGCCGGGATCTGCTGCGCCAGCGGTGAGCGGTCGGTCTCCAGCGGGCCGAGCAGCGCGAGCAGCTCGGCCAGCATGTCGTCGGTGAAGCCCGTGCCGACGCTGCCGCAATAGGTGAGCTGGTCCTGGTCGTCGTAGGCGCCCAGGGCGAGCGAGCCGATGGTCCCCGCGCGCCGGCCTCCGCCGGGCTTCCAGCCGACGATCACCACCTCGGTGGTCTGGATGAAAGGAGTCTTGCGCCAGACGGGCGAGCGCCGTCCCGGGTGATAGGTGCCGTCGACCCGCTTGGAGACCACGCCCTCCAGGCCGCGTTCGCGCGCGGTCGCCATGACCGCGTCGGGGTCGCTGTCGAAGTAGGGCGCGACCAGCACCGGCTGTTCGTCGATGCCGAGGCTGTCGAGCACGGCGCGGCGTTCGTGCCACGGGCGTGCGGTCAGGGGCTCGTCGAGGAACAGCACGTCGAAGACGCCGTATACGACCGGGGTCGCGGCGATCAGCGCCGGGCTCGGGTTGACCACGTGCATCCGGCGTTGGAGCGACGAGAACGACGAGACACCGCGCCGGTCGAAGGTGACGATCTCGCCGTCAAGCACCACTCGGCGGCGGCCGATCAGGTCGGCGACCACGCCCAGCTCGGGATAGCTCGCGGTGACGTCGAGGTCGTTGCGCGACATCAGCCGGATGCCGCCGCGCCCGTCGGTATAGGCGACGGTGCGGACACCGTCCCACTTGAACTCGTACGCCCAGCCGGCGCTCGTGGGTATCTCGCCCGGCACCGCCAGCATCGGCTCGATCACGGCGGGCCAGCCCAGGCCCGGCGGTTTCCGGCGTGCGGCGGGGCTCATCGGCGTGCGTCCGCGAGTTCGGGTTTCGGCGGTTGTTCGCCCTCGATGTCCAGTCGGGGCAGGATGCGGTCGAGCCAGCGCGGTATCCACCAGGCCCGGTCGCCGAACAGCGCCAGGATCGCCGGCACCAGGATCATCCGGACGATGCTGGCGTCCAGCAGCACCGACGCCGCCATGCCGACCGCGAGCATCTTGATCGTCGGGTCCGGGTCCGCGACGAAGCTGATGAACACCACGATCATGATCAGCGCGGCGGTGGTGATCACCCGGGCGGTCGCGCCGATGCCGAGCGCCACGCTGCGCCGGGTGTCCCTGGTGTGCAGGTAGGCCTCCTGCACCCGGGACATCAGGAAGACCTCGTAGTCCATCGACAGCCCGAAGACGACGGCAAACATGATCATCGGGACGTACGCCGGGATGGACAGGCTCATGTCCACACCGATCAGCGACGCCCCCCAGCCCCATTGGAAGACGGCGACGATCACGCCGTACGCGGCGCCGACCGAGAGCAGGTTCATCAGCGCGGCCTGGATGCCGATCACCAGCGAGCGGAAGGCGGTGGTCAGCAGCAGGAGGGAGAGGACTACGACGGCGAGGATCAGCCAGGGCAGGCGCTCGACGGTGCGTGCGGTGAAGTCGTCGTACCCGGCCGTCTGCCCCGTCAGATAGCTGGTCGCCGGGATGGTCGGCAGCACGTCGTCGCGCAGGTGGTGCACCAGGTCGTTGGTAGCCGGGTCGCGTGGCCCGGTGGTCGGGATGACATTGATGATCGCGGCGGTGACCTGGGGGTTGACCAGCGGCGGGGTCACCGAGGCCACGCCGGGCTGCTGTTCGAGGGTGAGCTGGGTGCTGGTCAACAGCGTGGTCGGGTCGGTGCCCGCCGGGAAGGTCAGCACGACGGTCAACGGCCCGTTGGCGCCGGGACCGAAACCTTCGGCGATCAGGTCGTACGCGCGGCGATCGCTGTCGCTGGTCGGGTCGGTGCCGGGGTCGAGCTGACCGAAGTCGATCCAGACCAGCGGAATGGTGATCACCAGAAGCACCACCACGGCTGCGATCGCCCAGGGCCACGGGTGCTTGCTGACATACCGCCCCCAGCGCGCGAACGCACCGTGCTCATGCGCGGGATGCGTCACCGGATCCAACGGTGCCCCTGCCCCACCGCCCGGCGTCAGCCCGGATCCCGCCCCGGAGCCGGCCCCTATCCCGGAGTCGGACCCCGACCTGGAGGCGGGCACTGCCCCGGAGCCGGATCCCATCCCGGAGCCCGGCACCGCCCCGGTGTCGGAGGCCGACGCGGATCCGGACCCCGGCCCCGAGTCCGAGCCGGACCCCGCCCGTGCCCCGGAGCCGGGCCCTGCGCTGGCGCCGGGCGCTGTCGCTCGATCGGAGCGGCGGCGCATGGCGCGGACGGTCCCGCCGGACAGGCCCAGGAAGGCCGGGATCAGCGTCAGCGCAGCGAGCATCGTCATCGCCACGCCGAGCGCCGCTGAAACGCCAAGGGCGCTGATGAACGGCAATCCCGCGATGTAGAGGCCGAGCATTGCGATGATCACCGTGCTGCCGGCGACCAGGATCGCCATGCCGGAGTGGCGGTTGGCGCTCGCGGCCGCGCCGACGTAGTCGTCGCTCTCGCCGAGGTCCTCCCGGTGCCGAGCCACCTGGAACAGCCCGTAGTCGATCGCCACGCCCAGGCCCAGCAGGGTGGCCAGCGTCGGGCCCGTGGTCGTG